>NZ_JAVREP010000013.1:0-155777 GCF_031845465.1 Nocardiopsis lambiniae
GCGAACGCCCCTGACACCCCCCGTACGGGTAACACCGACGGGCGCCGCCCCCCGCGGGGGGGGCGGCGCCCGTCGCCGTCGATCAGGCCTTGCGGAAGCCGAAGGCCACGCCGAACTCCTCCGATGAGGTGCGGTGCAGATCCGCACCGATCTCACCCGCCGTGAAGGCGTCCGCCAGCACCTCGCCGGCGATGGTCCCACCGTGCTCGGCGAGCGCCCGCGACGTGACCTCGTCGGTGGCCGTCCACCACACCTGGATACGGTCCGACACGTCCAGGCCGCTCTGCTTGCGGGCCTCCTGGAGCATACGCACCATCTCCCGGGCCAGACCCGCCCGACGCAGCTCCGACGTCAGCTCCAGGTCCAGCGCCACCGTCTCACCCGACTCCGAGGCGACCGCCCAGCCCTCACGCGGCTGCTCGGTGACCAACACCTCGTCGGCGCTGACCTCCACCGGCTCGTCCTCGACCCGGACCCGCGCCCAGCCGGTCTCGCGCACCTGGCGCACCAGCTCCGCCGGGTCGGCCACCTGGATCGCCTTCGCGACCAGCGGCGTCCGCTTCGCGAACCGCTTGCCCAGCGCCCGGAAGTTCGGCTTGACCAGGTAGTCCACCAGGTCACCGCCGACCGACGACAGCGAGTCCAGCGACGCCACGTTCAGCTCGTCGGCGACCTGGTCGCGCAACTGCTCCGGCAGGTTCTCGAAGCCCGAGGCGCCCACCAGGGCGCGCGCCAGCGGCTGACGGGTGCGCACCGCCGAGTCCACCCGCGCCGACCGGCCCAGCTCCACCAGACGACGGGTCAACCCCATGTGCTCCGACAGGGCCGGGTCGATCAGGTCCTCGCGCACCTGCGGCCACGACGCCAGGTGCACCGACTCCGGAGCCCCCGGCCGCCGCAGCGCCGCCCAGACGTGTTCGGTCAGGAACGGCACGACCGGCGCCATCAACAGCGTCACCGTCTCCAAGGCCTCGAACAGCGTCGCGAACGCCGCCGCGCCCTCCGGAGTGTCCGCCCCGCCCCAGAAACGGCGCCGCGACCGGCGCACGTACCAGTTGGAGACGTCGTCCACGAACGCGGTCAGGCGACGGCCCGCCGTGGTGGTGTCGAAGGCGTCCATCGCCGCCGTGACGTCGCGGACGACCTCGTTCAGCTCCGACAACAGCCACCGGTCCAACAGCGGCCGGTCCTGCGGCGCCGGCGCGTCCGCCAGCCGGGTGTGGTCCCAGCCCCCGCCGGCGTTCGCGTACAGGGTGAAGAACGACACGGTGCTGTAGTAGGTCAGCAGCACCTTGCGGACGATCTCCTCCAAGGCGGCGTGCCCCACCCGACGGGCGGTCCACGGCGAACCACTGGCCAGCATGAACCACCGCAGCGCGTCGGCGCCGTGCCGGTCCATCACCGGGATGGGCTCCATCACGTTGCCCAGGTGCTTGCTCATCTTGCGGCCGTCCTCGGCGAGGATGTGACCGAGCACCACGACGTTCTCGAACGCGTTGCGGTCGTGCACCATCGTGTTGACCGCCAGCAGCGAGTAGAACCAGCCGCGGGTCTGGTCGATCGCCTCGGAGATGTACTGCGCCGGGAAGTTCTCCCGGAACACCTCCTCGTCGACGTGCGGCGCGCCCCACTGCGCGAACGGCATCGACCCCGAGTCGAACCAGGCGTCGATGACCTCGGGTACGCGCCGCGCCACCCGCTCCTCCTCGGGGAGGGACGGGTCGGCGTCCGGATCGGGGATGACGATGTCGTCCACGTAGGGGCGGTGCGGGTCCAGGTTCGACAGGTCCTGCCCGCTCAGCTCGCTCAGCTCCGCGAGCGAACCCACGCAGATCCGCCGCCCGTCGGGGAACTCCCAGATCGGCAGCGGGGTGCCCCAGTAGCGGTTGCGCGACAACGCCCAGTCGACGTTGCCCCGCAGCCACTCCCCGAAACGGCCCTCCTTGACGTTCTCGGGCACCCAGTTCGTCGCCTGGTTCTGCGCGATCAGCTCGTCCTTGACCGCGGTGGTGCGGATGTACCAGGACGGCACCGCGTAGTACAGCAGCGCCGTGTGGCAGCGCCAGCAGTGCGGGTAGGAGTGCTCGTAGCTCAGATGCCGGAACAGCAGACCCCGGTCCTTCAGGTCCCGCGTCAGCGTCCTGTCGGCCTCCTTGAAGAACACCCCGCCGACCAGGTCCAGGTCCTCCTCGAAGGCGCCGTCGGGGCGCACCGGGTTGACCATCGGCAGCCCGTAGGCGCGGGCCACCGCCATGTCGTCGGCACCGAATGCGGGCGCCTGGTGGACCAGACCGGTGCCGTCCTCGACGGTCACGTAGTCGGCGAGCACCACGTAGTGGGCGGGCTCGTCGAAGGGCACCAGGTCGAACGGACGCCGGTAGGTCCAGCGCTCCATCTCGTCGCCCTCGAAGGACTCCCCGGTGAGTTCCCAGCCCTCCCCGAGGACCTTCTCGAACAGCGGCCGGGCCACGACCAGGCGCTCGTTCCCGTCGGTGGCCACCACGTACTCCACGTCGGGGTGGACCGCCACGGCGGTGTTGGACACCAACGTCCACGGGGTGGTCGTCCACACCAACAGCGCGGTCGGGTGCTCGGGGGCGGCCAGCGGCCCCGACGTCACCGGGAAACGCACGTACACCGACGGGTCGGTGACGGTCTCGTACCCCTGGGCCAGCTCGTGGTCGGACAGGGTGGTGCCGCAACGCGGACAGTAGGGGCTGATCCGGAAGTCGCGGACCAGCAGGTCCTTCTCCCAGATCCGCTTCAGCGCCCACCACACCGACTCCACGTACCGCGGGTCCATGGTGCGGTAGGCGTCGTCCATGTTCACCCAGTAGCCCATGCGCTCGGTCATCGCGGTGAACGCGTCGACGTTGCGCAGCACGGACTCGCGGCACCGGGCGTTGAACTCGGCGATGCCGAAGGACTCGATGTCCTTCTTGCCGGACAGGCCGAGTTCCTTCTCCACGGCCACCTCGACGGGCAGGCCGTGGCAGTCCCAGCCGGCCTTGCGGTCCACGTGGTAGCCGCGCATGGTGCGAAAACGCGGGAAGACGTCCTTGAACGCGCGAGCCTCGACGTGGTGCACGCCGGGCTGCCCGTTGGCGGTGGGCGGGCCCTCGTAGAACACCCAGTTCGGGCCGCCGCGGGTCTGGTCGAGGGAGCGCTGGAAGACGTTCTCCTTCGACCAACGGTCGAGGATCTCGCGCTCCATCGCGGGCAGGTCGATCTGCGCGGGCAGCTGGGGTAGTGCGCGGGATGCGTCCGGCCGGGAGTCGTTGGCCACCGTCGTACCTTTCCATCAGGGGAGTTCCTGACGGAGGGACGAGGCCAGGGGCCCCGCGGTACCACCCTCCTTGGAGACCGTGTTCCGTCCGCGCGACGGCGGCCGGGTCGGTTCCCTCTTCGTTGTGCTTGTCGGGTCTACCGGGGACGCGCGGCGTCCCGTTCTTCCGACGGCTCCGGGGTGATCTTCGTGCCGGTCGTGCCCCCGGGCTCCCACCGCCCCCGGGTCGCTTGGACGGGACCGCGCTTCTAAGCTGTGTCCGTCCGGTCGGGGCCGGCACTACTCGTCCCCATCGACACCCGGGCCCAGGATAACGCAGTGCGGGGCGGAACCTCGCGCTTTTCTCTAGGGAGCGACACCATGGCCGAGAACGTGCGCGGCACCGTCCTGGTGACGCTGTCGGATCGGGACGACGCCGAGGAACTGGCCGAACAGTTGGTCGAGCAGGGCTACGAACCGTGCCTGGTCCACCGGGACATGCTGGCGGGGGAGGACGACGCCGAGGACGCCGACTGGGTCATCGAGGTGCACACGGGCCCGCACGGCGGCCCGGCGGTGTTCGACGAACCGCACCTGGCCGCCCTCGCCGAGGACTACGGCGGCTTCGCCACCGCCGAGTAGCCCCCCGGGCCCGAACCCGGCCCGGGAGGGCCTGCGCCCGGCCGAGGCCGCCCGCGCGCCGACGCCCCCCGTCTCCCCGCCCCACCGGGTGGGAGGCCACCGGTCCGGTCCCCGACACCCCGCACCCGCGCGGGGCCCGTCACCGGGCCCGGTCGTTGCCAAGGGGCCGGTGCTCGCCTAGGCTTCCCCGCACCACTCGCGGCTCCGCCCACGGGGGTGATCCCGCAGGTCGGCGGGGTTCGGGCGGGTGCCGCACGGTCGGGGGAGGCAACGCGATGAAAGCCACCGAGGCGGCGGATATGCCGGTGCTGCCGGGGGAGGACCCCTGGACGTCGGAGGAACTGGTCCGGGTCCGGGAGCGACTGGAGAACGACATCGCCACGGCGCGCGAGGAGATACGCCAGGTCGAGCGACAGGTCGCCGAACGACTCACCGACCCCGTCGAGGGGGCGGGGGACGATCCCGCCGACACCGGGGCCAAGGCCTTCGAACGCGAACACGAGCTGGCGTTGGCCTACAATACTCGTGACCTGCTCGCCGCGAGCGAGCGGGCGATCGAACGGATGCACGCGGGGACCTACGGGATCTGTGAGTCATGCGGTCGGCCCACCGGCAAGGCGCGCCTTCAGGCGTTCCCCCGGGCCACCCTGTGCGTCACCTGCAAACAGCGCGAGGAGCGCCGCTGACTGAGGTAGAGCCCTCCGGGGACAGCAACATGACCACGAACCGCAAGACGGGGATCCCCCCGCGCCGCTATCCGATGCTGGTGCTCATCGCGCTCACCGCCATCGGTGTCGACCTCCTCACCAAGGAATGGGTCCTGGCGACCTTCCACGAGGGTGAACGACTCGACGTCATCGGCAGCGTCGTGCAGTTCACCCTGGTGTACAACACCGGTGCCGCCTTCTCCATGGGCACCGACCACACCTGGGTGTTCTCCACCATCGCCACCGTCGTGGTGATCGCGATCGCCTGCTACGGCCTGCGCGTGCGCAGCGCCTGGTGGGCGGTCGCCCTCGGCCTGATGATGGGCGGGGCCGCCGGCAACCTGCTGGACCGGATCTTCCGCGAGCCCGAACCGTTCCACGGCGCCGTCGTCGACTTCGTCAAGGTGATGAGCTTCCCGGTCTTCAACGTCGCCGACTCCTGCGTGGTGGTCGGGGCGATCCTGGTCGTCGCGCTGACCTTCAAGGGGCTCGACCCCGACGGCACCTGGGCGTCCGACAAGACCGAGGCGGCCGTCGCCACCACCGACGACACCGAGGGCGACACCGCCCCCGGTGACGACACGACCGAAGGGAAGGGCCAGTGAGCGACACCCGCAGCCTGCCCGTGCCCGACGGCCTGGAGGGCGACCGGCTCGACGCGGCGATCGCCCGGCTGTTCGGGCTGTCCCGTACCCGCGCCGCCGAACTCATCGTCGACGGCAGCGTCCTGGTGGACGGCGCCGAGGCGGCCAAGTCCGACCGGGTCCACGCCGGCGCCTGGCTGGAGATCACCCTCCCGCCGCCCCCCACCGCGCCCGTACCCCGCCCCGAGGCCGTGCCGGGCATGCGGATCGTGCACGAGGACGCCGACATCCTCGTGGTCGACAAACCCGTCGGGGTGGTCGCCCACCCCACGGTCGGATGGACCGGCCCCAGCGTCCTCGAAGGCCTGCTGGCCGCCGGCGTGCAGGTGGCCACCAGCGGTGCCGCCGAACGCCAGGGCATCGTGCACCGGTTGGACGCCAACACCACCGGGCTGATGGTGGTGGCCAAGAGCGAGATCGCCTACAGCGTCCTCAAGCGCGCCTTCAAGGAGCGCAGGGTCGACAAGCGCTACCACACCCTGGTCCAAGGGCACCCGGACCCGCTGCGCGGCACCGTCGACGCCCCCATCGACCGGCACCCCGCCGGTGACGGCCGCTGGGCCGTGGTGGCGGGCGGACGCCCCTCGGTCACCCACTACGACACCCAGGAGGCGTTCCGGGCCGCCAGCCTCCTGGAGATCAGGCTGGAGACCGGGCGCACCCACCAGATCCGGGTGCACATGTCGGCGCTGCGCCACCCGTGCGTGGGCGACGCGCTCTACGGGGCCGACCCCACCATCGCCGAACGCCTGGGCGTGCGACGCCAGTGGCTGCACGCGGTACGGCTCGGGTTCGATCACCCCACCGAGCACCGCCCCGTCGAGTACTCCAGCCCCTACCCGCAGGACCTGGAGCGCGCCATGGAGATCCTGCGCGAGGACTGAACCTCCCGCACGCGCCGGACCTCCCGCACACACCGGGGCCCCGACCCGCACCGCGACCGCGAACGGTCCGGTGGCGGATCGGGGCCCCGCGTCGTTCCCGGCCCGGCCCCGGTCAGGCCGAGGGCGGCCGGACCGGCCGGGTGCGGATCATCCCCTGGCACAGGGCCGCGCCGACGATGATGACCACCGCGCCCAAGGGCTGGTTCCAGGACAGGGACTCGCCCATCAGCGTGATCCCGGCGGCGATCGAGATGACCGGCACCACGTAGGTCACCGTGGTGGCCACCGTCGCACCCGCCTCCCGCACCACCGAGTACTGGAGGATGTAGGCCACCCCCGTGCCCAACACCCCCAGCACCACCACCGACGCCACGACCTGCCAGGTCACACCGGTGGGAACGTCGGTGGTCAGGGGCACCAGCACCGCCAGGGGGACGGCGGCCAGCAGCAGTTGCAGGGTGCTCAGCTCCAGCGCGCTGTGGGAACTGCCCGCCACGAACCGGCGCAGGTACGGGGTGCCGATCCCGTAGCAGGCGGTCGCGGCCACCACGAAGGCCATGCCGATCATGGCGTCGCGGTCGCTCACACTCACCTCGCCCAGGGAGTTCCACACCCCGAACACCACCAGCACACCCAGGAACCCGACCGCCAGACCCAGCACCCGGTCCCGGTCCGGGCGCCGCTCGTCGGCCAGCAGCACCATCGAGAAGGCCACCCCGAACAGCGGCGTCGCGGCGTTGACGATGCCCATCACCGCCGAGGGGATGAGCTGCCCCGCGTACCCGAACAGGGTGAAGGGGATCGTGTTGAGCAGGAGCGCGGCGACGGCCATGTGCGCCCACAGACGGGGCGAGGCGGGCCACCGGCCACCGCGCAGCAGCATGACGACCAGGAGCGGCAGGGCGCCGGCGACGATACGACCCAGGGACACCTGCGTCGGCGCCAGCGACTCGGCGGCCACCTTGATGAACACGAAGCTCATGCCCCAGATCAGGGCCAGGAGGGCGAACTTCACCCGCCAGTCGGCCAACGGGCGGCGGGTGTCGACGGGTGAGGCCTCGGGCGGGGAGAGTACGGACATGGAACGGTTGTACCGTGATCCGATGTGTTAGGTCTACTTCGCATTTCTTAACTCGTGAGTTAGTGTCGCTTACATGCTCAGTGTCGACCGCCTCCGTGTCCTCCACGCCATCGCGGCACACGGTTCGCTCAGCGCAGCGGCCGAGGCCCTCCACGTCACCAACTCGGCCGTCTCCCAGCAACTCGCCAAACTCGAACGCGAGGTCGGCCAGTCCCTCGTCGAGCGCAACGGCCGGGGGGTGCGCCTCACCGACGCCGCCGAACTCCTCGTCGAACACGCCGCCCGCATCCTGTCCATGGTCCAACGCGCCGAAGCCGAACTGGAAGCGCACCGCGACGACGTCACCGGACACCTGCGCCTGTCCGCCACCCCCACCGCCGTGCGCGGCATCCTCCCCCAGGCCCTCAACTCCCTGCGCGAGGCCCACCCCCGGTTGCGGGTCGAACTCTTCGAAGAGGAACCCCGCGAAAGCCAGCAGTCCATCGCCCGCGGCGATGTCGACCTCTGCATGGTCATCGACTGGAGGGGATCCCCCCTCACCCTGCCCGACGGCATGAGCCGCGCCCCGCTCATGGAGGACGTCGGCGACATCGCCCTGCCCGCCGACCACCCCCTCGCCCACCGGGAGATCCTGGAGATCGACGAGATCCTCGACCTGCCCTGGATCAGCTGGTCGCGCGGGTCGATCTGCAACGAATGGCTCTACGACATGATCCGCTCACGCGGCGGCGAACCCCGCGTCATCCACAACGTCGAGGAACACCAGACCAAACTCGCCCTCATCGCCGCCGGAATCGGGGCCGCCGTCATGCCCCGCCTCGGCCGCGGCCCCCTACCGGACGGGGTGCGCCTCGTCCCGGTCCAGCCCGCCCTGGTCCGCCAGGTGTACGCGTTCTGGCGCACCGACGCCTCCCGCCGCCCCGCCATCCGCGCGGCCGTCCGCGCCCTGCGCGACGCGGCCTCCACCTACGACACCCGCCCCGTCCCCGTCTGCTGACCACGCCCACCGGAACGGACCGCCCGGACGCGGCGGGGACACCGCGCCCGGGCACCGGTCAACGAGGGGCCTCCAACAGTTCGGACAGGGTGGCCACCGGGCTGATCACCTCCGGGTCCGTGCGCACGTCCACGAGCGTCGGCAGATCGGCTCCCACCGCCTCCCCCAAGGCCTTCACCAGCTCCTCCCCGGTGCGCACGGTCGCCCCCCGGGCCCCCAGGGCACGGGCCCACCCCGCCAGGTCCAACGGCCCACCGATCCGGGTGCCCGCCAACCGCCCCATCTCACGCGCCTGGTGCATGGCGATCGTGCCGTACAGACCGTTCTGGAACACCACGATCGTGATCGCCGCGCCCTCGCGCACCGCCGTCTCCACCTCCTGGCCGGTCATGAGCGCGCCGCCGTCACCGGCCACCGCCACCACGGTGCGCTCCGGCGCCGCGACCTTCGCGGCCACCGCCGCCGGCACCGCGTACCCCATCGCCCCGCTGGTGGGCGCCAACTGGGTGCCCGGATGGCGGAACCACCAACCCCGGTGGAGGAACGACGCGAAGTTCCCGGCGTCGTTGGTCACGATCGCGTCCTCCGGCAACGCCTCCCGCATCCCCGCGACGACCTGCCACGGGTGCATCCCCGGCCCCCCGTGCGCCTCCGTCTCCTCCGGGACGGTCGCCGACTCCACCCACGTCCGCCGGGCCGTGCTCCAGTCCCGGTAAGGGGCCTGGAACGGGGCCTCGGCCAGCTCGCCCAGCGCCACCCCGGCATCGGCGACCACCGACGACCACAGGTCGACGTGCGACCCCGGCCGGCCCGGATCGATGTCGATCCGGGCCACCCGGGCCCGCGTCGTGTCGGGCAGCCGATACCCCTGGGTGGTCGTCTCGCTCAACCGGCACCCCACGACCAGGACCGCGTCGGCCTCCTCCAACGCCGCCAACGTCGCCGGCGGCGTCCCCAACCCCAGATGCCCCAGATAGAGCGGGTGATCGTTGGGGAACACGTCCTGCCGCCGCCACGCGGCGTACACCCCCGCCCCGAACCGTTCGGCCACCCGCACCAGATCCCCGCGCGCCGACCGGGCACCCCCGCCCGCGATGATCACCGGGCGCACCGCGCGGGTCAGCCACGCCGCCAACCGGTCGCGTTCCGCCTCGCCCAACGGCGGCCGTGACGGAGCCGGCGGCCGGGGCGTCCGACCGGCCGCGACCGGCGTCCCGAAAAGGTCCCCGGGCACCGCGATGGCGACCGGCCCCGGACGCCCGGACCGGGCCACCCGGATCGCCTCGGCGGTGACCTCGGCCAACCGGTCGGCCCGGTGCACGGTGGTGGACCACTTGGTGATCGGCGCGTAGAACGCGGTGAGGTCCACCTCCTGGAACGCCTCCCGGCCCAGCCGCTCGGTCTCGGCCTGGCCCAGGAACACGATCATCGGGGTGGAGTCCTGCATCGCGGTGTGCACCCCCACCGCCAGGTTGGCCGCCCCCGGGCCGCGGGTGGCCGCCGCCACCGCCGGGACACCGGTGAGCTTGGCGTCGGCCTCGGCCATGAACCCGGCGCCGTTCTCGTGCCGGGTGGAGATCAGCCGCATGGCGGGATGGCGGTCGATGGCGTCGGCGAGCTCCAGGAAGCTCTCGCCCGGAACGGTGTAGCAGCGGCGGACGCCGGCCGCGGCCAGGACGTCGACCACCGCCTGCGCGGCCGTGCGGTCGGGGGGTGCGGTGCGGTGATCGGCTGTGGCCATGAGGGTGGGGTCCCTTCCATCGTCGCAAGGTCCACTCGGTGCGTCCGGGATCGGCCGGGCGTCTGTCGCCGACTCTGACAGGCGCGCCGAAGCCCGGTCAAGGAACGCCTTCGGCACCCGGGGACGACCGTCCGTCCGCGCGATCCGGTCCACCGTGATCACACCACGGAACGATCGGGGAGGGGGTGGATTCCCCACGATCGCCACGTCCGGCCCCACGGTCCGCGGACCCGTGCCGCGAGGGCCGCCACCGGGCGGCGCACGGGTGCGGCCCGAACGGCACGGACCCGGAATCGCCGGGGGAGCGGTACGGCCACCCCGGCCGCCTCACAACCCCAGGGCCCGCAACCCGGCGGTGACACCGGCCGCGACCAGGACGACCACCAGGAACGGGGCGCGCAGCGCCAACGCCGCCACGGCCGCGCCCACCCCGCCCATCCGGGCCGTGTCCCACGCCAGGGCCTGCCCCTCACCGCGCAGCGCCTCCACGGCGATCAACGCCGCCAACAACGCCAACGGCACGGCGGTCGCGAACCGGCGCAGCCACACGTTGTCGAGCAACCGGCGGGGCGCGGCCAACCCCGCGTACTTCAGCAGGTAACACCCGACCGCGGTGGCGATCAACGCGATCCACAGGGTCACGACCGCACCTCCTCGGTGTCGTCGGCGGTCTCGGCGGCCGGGGACTCCGGACCGATCAGGGCGATGAGCGCGGCCGAGGCGGCCAACAGCACCGGCACCCCCGGCGGCAGCACCGGAGTGGCCGCGAGCGCCAGTCCCGCGCCCAGCCCGGCGATCAGCCGGGCGCGGGCGCCGCCCTCGCGCAACCGGGGCCACAGCAGGGCCAGGAAGATCGCCGGGCCGACCGCGTCCAGCCCCCACGCGTCGATGTCGCTCACCCGCCGGGTGGCCAACGCGCCCACCAGCGTGGTGACCACCCACGACGTCCCCAGGACCACGAAGGTCGTCGTGAACGCCAGCCGGGCCGACGCCCGATCCGGTTGGGCCAGCGTCGCCGCCGTGGTCTCGTCGATGACCCCGTGCGCGGCCAGCGCGCGCCGCACACCGCCGCGCCACCCCAGCACCTCGGCCAGCCGAAGGCCGTACAGGGTGTTGCGGGCGCCCAACAGCAGGGCCCCGAGCATCCCGGCGACGAGATCGCCGCCGCCGGCGACCACACCGATCAACGCGAACTGGGACGCTCCGGTGAACATGAACGCACTGGTGAACACGGCCTGGGCGGGCGACAGTCCGGCGGCCACGGCGGCGGTGCCGAAGGCCAGACCGGCGGCGCCCACGGCGACACCGATCCCGAGGCCGTCGCGCACCGCGGGAGAACGCAGAAGGGAGATGGCTTTCACGTTCGCCCACGTTAGGAGCGGGGCGGGGCGCCGTCTTGTACGTTCTTGCGCCCGGCTCAGAGGACGGACAGCGCCCGCTGGTAGGCGCCCGGCGGCACCCCGAGGTGTCGGCGGAAGTGCCGGTTGAGGTGCGCCTGGTCGGTGAACCCCACCTCCACGGCCACCTCGCTCGGCCGGCGGCCGGCCACCAGCAGGGCGCGGGCGCGGCCCACCCGCACCTGGTTGAGGTAGGCGTGCGGGGGAAGCCCGTACGTGGCCGAGAACGCCCGGGACAGCGCGAAGGGGCTCAGACCCACCTCGGCCGCCAACTCCTCCAGGGTGGGCGGGCCGGTCAACCGGGCCGCCAGGATCTCCCGGGCCCGGACCGCCTCGGGGCGGGCCGAACGCTCGCGGACCTCCGGGGGGCGTTCGCGTCCGTGGGAGCGCAGCAGCGCCGCGATCCCGCGCCGTACCAGGGAGGAGGAGCCCAGCCGGTCGCCGCGTTCGGCCGCCAGGTGCGCCGCGTGCAGGAGCCGGGACGCGTCGGGCGCGTCGATGCCCGACTCGGTGAACGCCGGGGTGCCCCGCAACCCCAGCTCCCGAGCGATGTCCACCACCACCTCCGGCTCGGGATAGAACACCCGGTAGGCCCAGCCCTCGGGGACGCCCGCGTGCCCGGTGTGCACCTCGTCGGGGGCGACCACGGCCAGCCCGCCCGGACCCACCCGGGAGGTGCCGCCCGGGTGGGTGTACTCCTCGACGCCGCCGGTGATGATCCCGAAGGTGTAGGTGGGGTGCGTGTGCCGGGTGAAGGTGGTGGTGACGAACCGGGCGGTGAGCATCTCGGTGCCCGGCAGCCCGGAGAAGCGCCAGTAGCGCGCGTGCTCGGCGCGCGGATCCTCAAGGGCGGGGTGAACGACACTGGGCATGCCCATGCGCCCAGGTTAGTCGCCGGGGCCCGGACCCGGCCGGAGCGGTACTACGCTGCGGGCATGACCACTACCGAGATCCGCCCGGCGCGCGGGGAGCGCGATCGCGCCGCCGTGTTCGTCATCCGGGGCGCCGTCTTCGTCGCCGAGCAGAAGGTGCCCATCGAGGAGGAGTGGGACGAGCGCGACCCGGCCGCCGAGCACCTGCTGGCCCTCGTCGACGGTGTGCCCGCCGGTACCGTCCGACTCGTCGACCAGGGCGACGGGACCGGCCTGCTCGGACGCATGGCCGTCCTGCCGGAGCGGCGCGGCGCCGGCCTGGGGGCCGCCCTGGTGCGGGCCGTGGAGGACCGGGCCCGCGCACGCGGACTGCGCGCGGTGGAGTTGCACGCCCAGACCCACGCGCTGGGCTTCTACGAGCGGCTCGGCTACGCCGCGCACGGCGAGGAGTTCCTCGACGCCGGGATCCCGCACCGCCACATGGTCCGCGACCTCGCCTGACCTCGCGGACGCGTGCTCCCCGTCCTCCGGCGGTGTGACGGGGAGCGCACGTGCGGGCGATACCCGACCGGAATACCACCGAGTAGGATTCGGTTTGACGTTGGTGTCCCCGACCACCAGCCCACACGCCGATCCGACGAGGAACACATGACGGTCAACACGCAGCCGGCCCCCCAACGCCCCGACCCCCGGGCCTTCGGGCTCCCCGTCGTCGAACAGGCCGACATCCCCGCCGAGCTGCGCGACCTGGTGGCCCGCGTCCACACCCTCATCGACGTGGTCGCCAACACCGGAGCCGACACCGACACCCTCGCCGAGGCCGCCGCCACCATCGAGGACGTCACCGCCCGCCTCGACGTCGCCCGCCGCCAGATCGGCACCATGGTCCGCCGCGAACTCGACGACGGCACCGCCGAACACGGCACCATCACGAACATCGTCGCCGGCGACACCAACCCGGCCGCCCCACCGCTCTTCCTCCAGCCCACCGCCGAGGGCGTGCGCGGCGAGGTCACCCTCGGCACCCTCTACCAGGGCCCGCCCGGACTCGTCCACGGCGGCTGGATCGCCGCCCTCCTCGACCAGGCCGTCGGCACCGCCTCCTCCCTGGCCACCTCACCCGGCCTCACCGCCAAACTCGAGGTGGACTACCGCAGGCCCACCCCCCTGTTCAACCCGCTGGAGATCACCGCCGAAGTGCGGCGCACCGAACGGCGCAAGGTCTTCGTCACCGGCCGCATCCGCGTCAACGGCGAGATCACCGCCGAGGCGAACGCCATCATGGTGCGCGTCGAGATCCCCGCATAGGCGGGTCCCCGTGCACACACCCCACGGACGCGCTACCATCACGGACATGACCCACCGCTATCGCGTGTTTAACGAGCCGACGCTCCCGTCGGCCGTCGACACGTAGGCGGAAACGGGAACGTCGGCAACAGAGCACTCGGGCATCGCGCCCCGGTGCTCTTTCGCTTTCCAGGCGGCCGACACCCCCGCGCGGGACACCGTACGGCCGCACCCAACGCGACCGGAGGCCACCGTGCACGACCAGACCACCACCCCGTCCACCACCCACGAGATCGCCCGGCTGCGCGAACACATCGACGACGTCGACGCCCGCCTCGCCGAACTCCTCGAACAACGCGCCCTCATCGCCGCCCGGGTCCAACGGCTCAAGCCCGTCGGCTACTTCGCCGGCCGCGACATGGACCGCGAACGCCGCCTCGTCGAACGCATGGCCCGACACGCTCCCCGCCTGGGCGCCGACCGGCTCGCCGCCATCATGGACAGCGTCATCAGCGCGGGCCTGGCCGCCGCCGAGGAGGAGGCCACCCGCCAACACCGACCGTGACCGGACGGCCCGGGCGGCCACCGTCCCCCGCCCCGAGGCGGCGAGGACGCGCGGCCCGGGCCCCATCCGAACCCCGGACCCCGAAAGCCGCCCCGACCCGTCGGCGCCGCGCACCCACGGGCCACCCGCCCTCCCGACGGAGCCGGGCACCCGGTCACGGCGCCACGTCCACCCAGACGAGCCGGTGATCCGACCCCGGGAACGGACGCCCGGCACCCGTGAGCCGCACCAACGGGTCGTCCAGAGCGGGCCAGAACACACCCCGCGCACCCACCGACGAACCCCGCGACGGCAACACGTAGTCCACCCTCAGGTGCCCCCGCCGCGTGTCCTCCGCGCACACCTCCCCGTGCCCCACGGCGCCCACCGCGCTCCCCACCCGGCCCCGGCCACCCTGGGAGTGAGGCAGCGGATCCACCACCCGGGAATGCTCCAACAACCGGGTGATCGCCTTGGACGACGACGCGCCCTCCCCGGGATCGGCGTTGAGATCCCCGGCCACCACGAACGGCGCCCCCGGCTCCAGACCGCCGCGCACACCCGCGTCGTCCCGTATGTAGCCGTCCGCGCCAGGGGTCAGATAATCCACCCAGAACCGGACCTCGTCGTGATTGCGCAGCACGTTCCGCCGCTCCGGACCGTCGAACGCCGGCGGCGTCGGATGCGACGCCAACAGGTGCACCGGACGGCCCCACCCCGGATCCACCGGCAGATCCCAGTGACTCTTGGACGACAACCGCGCCACCGCCCGCGCCTCCGGCGAGAAGAACGGACCCCCGGTCACCGGATCCACCGGCAGCAGCGCACCGGGCATCTCCGCCCACCGCAACGACCGGAACGTGCGCGCCCGCGCCACGCCCAACGGGTACCGCGAGAACACCGCCATCCCGTACTGGCCGGGAAACCGACCGAACCCCAACGCGTCCTCGGCGTAGGCGACGCTCCCCGGCTCCCTCACGACCCGACCGTCACCGTTGAGATCCACACCCGACGCCACACCCGTGTTCACCGGAGCCGCGTAGGCGTACGGGTAATCGACACCCTCCGCACCGTTCCACCCCCGCGCCAGATACCCCCGCGCGAACGACCGCAGGGCCCGCCCCGTGGGATCGTGGTCGAACTCGTTCACCAGCAGCACGTCGGGGCGCACCCGCTGCACGATCTCGGCGATCACCCGCGCCCGCCCCCACCCCGCGGACGCCAACGCCCGAGCCATCCCCCCGGGCCGCCCCCGGGACAGGGCCGTGTTGAACGTCGCGAACCGCACCGCCCCCTCGGGCACGGGCGGCGGCACCGACGGCGACACCGCCACGGCGGGCGGAGCGATCGGCGCGTCCTCGGTGACGAGGACCAGGGTGGCGGTCGAGGCCGGACGGAGAGAGGTCACCGACCCATCCTCGCGCCCACCGGGAAAATCCCTTGCGCGAGGCGCCCGACTCCGCTTCCCTGACAGGCATGCCCGAACCCAACCTCCCCTTCCGCTGGGACGTGGAACGCGATCACACGGGATCCCTCACCGAACCCGTGCGGCCGGACGGGACCTACGTGGACGCCCTCGTCGAGTGCGCGGCCAAGGTCCTGGCCCGCAGCGCGGACCGGGACCTGTACTTCGTCGGTCGTTCCCCCGACAGCCTGTACGACCTGCTCCACGGTGTCCTCGCCGACACCCCGCACCGCGACCGCGTCCACCGGCTGCCGCTGTCCCTGTACGGATGCGACGGCGGGAACCTCACCCCGACCGAGCGCGCACAGCTCCGGGTCAACCTGACCGCCCAGGGCATCACCCCGGCCCGGCTCGTCGGGGGCGGCCGGGCCATCGTGTTCTGCGACCTGGTCAACGAGGGGAGCACGTTCGAGAACCTGCACCGGGAGCTGACGGCCTGGGCCGACGACGAACGCGCGGACCGCAACCGGATCCGCGGCCGGATCGGCTACCTGGGGATCGTCGCCCGGGAGAAGACCAGCCCCAACACGTGGCGTTGGCAGCAGCACGCCCCCTGGGTGGAGGAGCTGCCGTCCCGCGCGGTGCGCAACGTGTCGATTCCCGGATGGCTGTGGGGCTTCCTGGGGAACGTCCAGCCCAAGACGGAACCGTCGTTCCGCCGCACCCGCTGGGCCGACCCCGAGGTCGCCCGTCCGCGCCACGACGAGAGGACCCGCGCCGCCCTGTCGGCCGCGGTCGCCCTCCACGATCGGGGGCGCGACCCCGAGGTCCGCGACGCGTTCCGACAGGCGCTCACCGCCGACCCCGCCTTCCGCGAACCCTGGCTGCGCACCCTCGCCCACAGCCTCCGTTCCTGAGGAGGAGACCGAATCCGAGCCCCGTGCCGCGTCGCCGGTGCTGAGACACCACCCCACCGGACGCGAACGCCATCGCGAGGCCGCCCGGCCGACCCGGGCCCGGCTCGCGGACCTCATCCCGCACTCATCCATGCTCTCGACTGTGGAGACCGCCCAACGGTCGCCACCGGAAGCCCGAGAGGGCGACGAGGCGTTCTCCGGGTTCACCGAACCCTGTGATGAGGTGCCCGGAACCGGGAGAGCCCTCGACCGGGTGACGCCACCTGTGGAAAACCGGGGGAGGGGTGGTCGCGGATCGTATGGTGTGGTCATGGTGGAGAACAGGGAGCACGTGGACGAACCGGCCGGGTACGCCTCGGTCGATGTCGCGCTGCGCGCCGCCGTCGAAGCCGTCGACCGGGCACTCGGCGGACCGGTGCCCCCCGGGGACGAGGCCCTGGTACTGGACCTGATCACCGCCGTCCACCGCCACATGGACGCCATCGAGCACCGCGCCCTGATCGCGCTGGCCCGTGTACAGGCACGAGGACGCCTCCTGGAGGTGGGAGGACAGCGCACCATGGCCGCCTGGATGACCCACGCCTACGGCATCTCCTCCCGTCGGGCCGCGGAAATGGAACTCCTGGCCCAACAACTCCACCACGGACGGTTGCCCGACACCGAACAGGCCCTGGAGCGAGGCGAGGTGTCCCTCGGCGAGGCCATCGCGATCGCCAAAGAGGCGGACAAGGCCGCCGCCCACGCCGACCACCTCGAAGAGACCCTCGCCGACGGCGACACCGAACGGATCTCCCCCGAGGAGGCGCGCAGGACGATCGAGGCCTCCGTCCTCGCCGCCCGGGAGAACAGCGACACGTTGTCGGTGGCGCGGATCCACCGTCTCGGCAACCGACTACGGGCCTCCCTGGCACCGGACCGCCTTGAGGAGGACCACACCTGGGCGTACGCCGGACGCGGGGCCCGGTTGACCACCACCCACGACGGAGCCTTCCGATTCGAGGTATGGGGAGCGGCCGCCGACGCCACCCTGGTGCGAGCCTGTCTGGACTCCTACACACCGCCCCCGCCCACCGGTCCCGACGCCCTCGTGACCCCGAGGACCGAGCGCACCTACGAGGCGTTCACCACCGCGATGGGCGTGGCCCACGCCCACCACGACTGCGCCGGCGTCGAAACACCCGTGGTGCGCTTGGACGTACTGGTGCCCGACACCGTGCTGGCCGGCGATACCACCGCCGGGGCGGCCGTGACCGACACCGGACGGGTGCTCCCCGTATCGGTGCTCCGTGAATGGTTGACACGCTCCACGATCCGCCCGTTGTTCGTCGACGGTGAGGGAGTGGTCAGGTACGTGGGAGAACGACGTCGACTGGCCTCCTCGGCGCTACGGGCGGCGGTCTTCAAGAACCACAGCGGATGCGCGTGGGAACAGGGATGCGACCTGCCGTTGCGGTGGTGTCAGACCGACCACATCGTGGAGTTCTTCCAAGGAGGACCCACCCGGGCCGACAACCTGCAACCACTGTGCTCCATGCACAACCGGCTCAAACACCGCCGGGCGCTGGCACGGGACCGGCACGGATACTGGGCCGGACGCCCCCACCGCGGCCACCGGGCCGACACCGACCGGGAGAGAAGACGGACATCGTCCGACACGGCGGGACGGTTCCCGGCGCCACCACCCGAGCCACCCCCGACCGCTCCGGTGCCCTGACCCGCGCCCTCGACCAGGTCACCCGACCCCGCCCGCACCCCGGTGCGCTCACCCGGTCGTTCCGCGGCCCCCGACATCGTCGACGCGGTCCGTCCCCGAGCCATGGCGGATGCGCTTCGAGCGTCGTGGGAAAAGCGTAGGCTCAAGAGACACCACCCGTCCGCCCACCCTTCCGGGAGCACTCCACCCATGGCAGACTCCTTCGTCCACCTGCATGTCCACACCGAGTACTCCATGCTCGACGGTGCGGCCAAGCTCAAGCCTCTGTTCAAGGAGGCGGGGAGACTGAACATGCCCGCCGTGGCGATGACCGACCACGGCAACATGTTCGGGGCGTACGAGTTCTACCAACAGTCCAAAGGCACCGGGGTCAAGCCGATCATCGGCATCGAGGCCTACGTGGCGCCCGAGTCGCGCTTCCACAAGAAACGCGTGTTCTGGGGGCGGGCCAGCGGCTCCGACGACACCGCGGCCGAGGGCGGCAAGGACATCTCCGGCGGCGGACGCTACCTCCACATGACGATGCTCGCCCGCAACGCGACCGGGCTGCGCAACCTCTTCAAGATGTCGTCCCTGGCCTCCACCGAGGGCTACTACATGAAGCCCCGCATGGACCTGGACCTGATGTCCGAGAACAGCGAGGGCATCATCGTCTCCACCGGGTGCCCCTCCGGCGGCGTGCAGACACGCCTGCGGCTGGGACAGGAGAAGGAGGCGATCGAATACGCCGCCGGTCTCCAGGACATCTTCGGCAAGGAGAACGTCTTCCTGGAGCTGATGGACCACGGCGTGCCCATCGAGAAGGAGGTCCGCGACGGCCTCCTCAAGGTCGGCCGGGAACTCAAGATCCCACCCCTGGTCACCAACGACTCCCACTACGTCTACGAGTCGCAGGCCGACGCCCACGACGCCCTCCTGGCGGTCGGCGTGGGCAAGAACCTCGACGACCCCACCCGGTTCCGGTTCAACGGTTCCGGCTACTACCTCAAGAGCGTCGACGAGATGCGCGGCCTGCTCACCTTCGACGAATGGCAGGAGGGGTGCAGGAACACCCTCCTCATCGCCGAGCGCATCGACCCCAACGCCTACGACGAGGTGTTCGCGCACCGCCAGCTCATGCCCGAGTTCCCGGTGCCGGAAGGGGAGGACCAGGCATCCTGGCTGGCCAAGGAGGTCGAGCGGCTGCTCAGGAGCCGCTACCCGGACGGGGCGAGCGACGAAGTGCGCCGCCGGGTCGACTTCGAACTCGGCATCATCAACGAGATGGGCTTCCCCGCCTACTTCCTGGTCGTCTCCGACATCTGTCAGTACGCCCGCAAGGAGGGCATCGCCCTGGGCCCGGGTCGTGGTTCGGCGGCCGGCTCGATGATCGCCTACGTCCTGGGCATCACCGACCTGGACCCCCTCGAACACGGCCTGCTGTTCGAGCGGTTCCTCAACCCCGAGCGCGTGTCCATGCCCGATATCGACCTCGACTTCGACGAGCGTCGGCGCGGCGAGATGATCGAGTACGTCACCCGACTGTACGGCGCCGAGCGCGTCGCGCAGATCCTCACCTTCGGCACCATCAAGGCCAAGGCGGCGGTCAAGGACTCCACCCGCATCCTCGGCATGCCCTATTCGGTGGGCGACCAGATCACCAAGGCCTTCCCCGCGGCCGTGGGCGGCAAGGAGATCCCGCTCGACGCCGTGTTCAACGCCGAGCACGAGCGGTACCCCGAGACCACCGAGCTGCGCAACCTCGTCGACAACGACCCCCAGGTCGCCAAGGTCATGGAGACCGCGCGCGGTATCGAGGGACTGACCCGCGGCACCGGTGTGCACGCGGCCGGCGTCATCCTGTCCAAGGAACCCCTGATCGACGTCATCCCGCTGCACATGCGTGACGCCGACGGGGCCATCATCACCGGCTTCCCCTACCCTCAGTGCGAGGACATGGGGCTGCTCAAGATGGACTTCCTGGGCCTGCGCAACCTCACGATCATGGACGACGCGGTCAAGTCCATCAAGGAGGCCGAGGGCCTCGACATCGACCTCGCCCAGCTCTCCTTGGACGACAAGAAGACCTACCAGCTGCTCTCGCGCGGTGACACCCTGGGCGTCTTCCAGCTCGACGGCGGCGCCATGCGCAACCTCCTCAAGCGGATGGAGCCGAAGAAGTTCGGCGACATCGCGGCCGTCCTGTCCCTGTACCGGCCCGGCCCGATGGCGGCCAACGCCCACAACGACTACGCCGACCGGTCGAACGGGCGCCAAGAGGTCACCCCCATCCACCCCGACCTCAAGGACGCCCTGGAGCCGATCCTCGGGGAGACCTTCCACCTGCTCGTGTACCAAGAGCAGATCATGGCCATCGCCCAGCAGCTGGCCGGGTACACGCTGGGCGGCGCCGACCTGATGCGTCGCGCCATGGGCAAGAAGAAGAAGGAGGCCCTGGAGGCGGAGGAGGCCAAGTTCTTCCCCGGGGCCATGGAACGCGGCTTCTCCAGGGAGGCCGTGCAGGCGCTGTGGGACGTCATGCTGCCGTTCGCCGGCTACGCGTTCAACAAGTCGCACGCCGCCGGGTACGCCCTGGTCTCCTACTGGACCGCCTACCTCAAGGCCAATCACCCCGCCGCGTACATGGCCGCGTTGCTGACCTCGGTCAGTGACGACAAGGACAAGATGGCGGTCTACCTGGCCGAGTGCCGGGCTCAGGGCATCAAGGTGCTGCCGCCCGACGTCAACGAGTCGGGTCTGCGCTTCACCCCGGTGGGCAAGGACATCCGCTTCGGCATGGGCGCTGTGCGCAACGTGGGCGCCAACGTCGTCAACTCGATCATCAAGACCCGTACCGAGAAGGGCGACTACACGTCCTTCACGGACTTCCTGTCCAAGATCGAACTCGCGGCCTGCAACAAGCGGGTCATCGAGTCCCTCGTCAAGTCGGGGGCGTTCGACTCCCTCGGTCAGCCCCGTCGCGAGCTGTACCGTCACCACGAGGCCGCGGTGGACGGCATGATCAGCTCCAAGAAGCAGGAGGCGCACGGCCAGTTCGACCTGTTCGGCGGCGGGGACACGGACGGTGACTCCACCCCGATCGGATTGAACATCCAGTGGGGCGATGAGGAGTGGGACCGCAAGACCAAGCTGGCCTTCGAGCGGGAGATGCTGGGCCTGTACGTGTCCAGCCACCCGCTGGCCGGCGCCGAGCGGGTGCTGGCCCGTTCCCGGGACACCTCCATCGCCCAGATCGTCGCCGGTGAGATGAGCCGGGAGCGCAACGAGGTGCGCATCGCCGGGCTGATCTCGAAGGTGGAGAAGCGGGTGAACAAGGCGGGCAACCAATGGGCGATCGCCACCGTGGAGGACCTGGACGCCTCGATGGAGGTGCTGTTCTTCCCCAAGACGTTCCCGTTGTACGTGGACGCCCTCATCGAGGACACCGCGGTGACGGTCAAGGGCCGTCTCAATGACAGGGACGGCACGTGGTCGATGTTCGCCTCGGAGATGTCGATGCTGGACATCTCGCACATCACCGAGGGAGAACCCCCGGTGCTGCTGACGGTGGACGAGAAGCGGTTGACCCCGGACCTGGTCGATGAGTTGCGCCAGGTGTTGAGCACCCACAAGGGGGAGACCCCGGTGCGGATCCGGGTGGACAACCCGGTCCGTTCCAAGATCTTCGCGGTGGACCGCTACTCGGTGCGGATCTCCCCGGAGTTCAACGGTGAGATGAAGAGCCTGTTGGGGGCGTACGCGGTCGACTACTAGACCGGATGTTGCCCTGATCCCCCTACGAGGAGATCGGCACCCTGGCCTACCAACTCGGCGCTGTGGCGGTCCAGGTGGAGCGGGCCAAACGCCTGCTGTCCGACACCAAGCGCGGCCTCTACCGCATCCTCGCCGCCGACGACACCGCCCCTCGGGGGGACGACGAACTCGACTGACACCGTCGGACACGGAGAACGGGTGTCGGCCGCGATCGCGGCCGACACCCGTTCGGTGTTCTCCGAGCGTCCTACTCTCCCGTGGTGCCGTCGGCGAGTTCGCGCAGGAGGTCCAGGTGTCCGTTGTGGCGGGCGGTCTCCTCGATCATGTGGACCAGGACCCAGCGCAGCGTCGTACGCCCCCGGGACCCCAGCACCTTGCGCGAGGAGGACCCGAGTTCCAGTTTCGCGGTGATCTCCCGGGACCTGGCGCATTGCGCCTCGTACTCCTCCAGCAGCGTCCCCAGGGGCACCTCGGCCCCCAGCCGCCATTCGGCGTCGGGGTCCTCCTCGCCGTAGGGGGCCAGGTCGGGCTGGTCGAGCATGACCGACTCGAACCAGAACGCCTCCACCCATCGCAGATGACAGACGATTCCGCCCACCGTCATCAACGGCGACGTCGGCAGCGGCGCCGCCGCCGACAACGACGGCTCCAGCCCGGCGCATTTGGCGTGGACCGTGGCGCGGTGCCAGTCCAGCCACGAGGTGAGCATGGTGCGTTCGTCGGCGGCCATCGGAGGGTCGACACGGGCGGTAAGGGGAAGGCGCAGAGTGCTGTTGTTGTCGCTCATGCCGGTATTCTCCGTTCCGGTCATGTCGTCGGGCCACCGGTTTTCCATGGTGACGACACGATGGCGAGGAGAAGGCCGCAGATGAACGACCAGAACAGGGCGAACGCACCGCGCGCGCCGCGCCCGGTGATCGTGGGCGCCTGCGTGTTCGGGGCACCGGCCTTGGCCGGGGTGTTCCTGGGTCTGCTCTGGTGGCTCGTGGCCCCCGACCGCGCCGAGGGCACCGTCCTGGGAGACGGCGGGGTCTTCACCGGCACCAGCGAGGCCCTGTTCGCGGGGGAGGGGACCTTCGTCATCATCACCGCGCTGGCCGGGCTCGTCTCCGGTTACGCCGTCTACATGGCGCAGTTCCCCCTGGCCCGACGCCGCCCTCGGGACCTGCGCCTGCTGTGTCTCATCGCCGGTTTCCTCGGTTCGGTCGCCGGCACCCTGCTGACCTGGCGCGTCGGTGTCCTGCTGGACGCCCCCCTGCACGCCGCCCTGGAACGGGCACAGCCCGGCGATCGGGTCACCCTCGGTCTGGACCTGGCCGCGACCGCGTTCCTGGTCGCGTGGCCCTTCGTCTTCGTCCTCCAATACGCCCTGCTCGACGTGATCAGCATGCTCCGGAGGGACCTGCCGGGCGTGCCCGGGACGCGGTCCACCGCCGCGCGCGACGACGAACCCCTCGCACCCGCCCCGACGCCGACCGGCCCCTCGCCGGTGGGCGAGGGGCCGGATCCGTTGCCGCGCTGACGGGTCAGAGGGTTCGCACGCTGTCCTCGTACATGCCATCGAGGATCTCCTGGTACTTGGCCTCCACCGCCCGACGCCGCATCTTCAGGCTCGGCGTGATCTCGCCGCCCTCCACGGTCAGGTCGTTGGGCAGGATCGCGAACTTCTTGACGGTCTCGTGCCGGGGCAGGGTGAGGTTGAGTGCGTCGATGGCCTCTTGGACCATCGCGCGTACCTTCGGGTCCCCGGTCAACCCGGCGTAGTCGAGTGCGCCCAGTCCGTTCTCCTCGGCCCAGGTCGCGATGGCCTCGGGGTCCAGGGCGACCAGTGCCACGCAGTAGGCGCGGCGGTCGCCGTGCACCACCAGGTTGCTGACGTAGGGGCACAGTGCCTTGAACCGGCTCTCGATGCCCTGCGGCGCCACGTACTTACCGCCGGAGGTCTTGATGAGCTCCTTCTTGCGGTCGGTGATGCGCAGCTTGCCGTCCTCCAGGACGCCGATGTCGCCGGTGGCGAACCAGCCGTCCTCGTTCAGGACCTCCTCGGTGGCGCCCGACATGTTGTGGTAGCCGCGCATGACGCCGCCGCCGCGCAGCAGGATCTCCCCGTCCTCGGCGATCTTCACCTCCGTGCCGGGCATCGGCAGGCCCACGGTGCCGAACCGGATGTCACCGGGACGGTTGAGGAACGAGCCGGCGCTGGTCTCGGTGAGCCCGTAACCCTCCAGGATGATGATCCCGGCGCCGTGGAAGAACCGGCCGATCTCGGGGGCCAGCGGGGCGCTGCCGGAGATGAAGAACTTCAGTCGGTCGCCGAAGCGGGCGCGCAGCTTGGAGAAGACCAGCCGGTCGGCCACCTTGTGCTGGAGGGCCAGCGCCCCGGTGGGCTCCTTGCCCTCCTCTTTGAGCCGGGCCACCTTGTCGCCGACGCCCACGGCCCACGTGAAGATGCGGTACTTGGCGCCACCGGCCTCCTTGGCCTGCATGACGACGCGGTTGTAGACCTTCTCGAAGATGCGGGGCGCGGCCGCCATGAAGGTGGGACGCACGATGGCGAGGTTGTCGACGATCTTGTCGACCCGCCCGTCCACGGCGGTGAGGAAGCCCACCCGTAGCTGGCTGACCTGCATGAGTTTGCCGAACACGTGGGACAGGGGCAACCACAGGTACTGGACGTCCTGGGGGGTGAGCAGTTCCCAGCCCTGACCGCGCAGTTCCTCGTCCAGGTCCGACAGGGCCTGCGCCTCGTAGAGCCAGTTGCCGTGGTCCAGCCGCACCCCCTTGGGACGTCCGGTGCTGCCGGAGGTGTAGATGAGGGTGGCGAGGTGGTCGGATTCCACCGACCCGACGAGTTCGCCGAACAGGTCGGGCCTCTCCTCGTGCGCCTTCGCGCCCAGTGCGCTCAGCTCGTCGAGGGTGATGACCCAGCCGTCCTCACCGCCTTCGCCGTCGAAGACCACGACCTTGGACACGCCGGGGATCTGTGCCCGCTGGTCGACGAGCTTGGCCACCTGTTCGGCGTTCTCGGCGAAGACCACCATGCTGCCGGAGTCGGCGATGATGTAGGCCGCGTCGGGGGCGGTGGACGAGGGGTAGATGGTCGTGGACGCACCGCCGGCGCACAGGATCGCCAGGTCGGCCAGGATCCACTCGATCCTGGTGCCGGCGGCGATCGCGCAGCGGGCCTGCGAGGTGACCCCCAGGGAGTGCAGGCCCAGTGCGAGGTCGCGCACCCGGTCGCGGGTCTGGGACCAGGTCAGGGTCTCCCAGGTCTCGGGAGCGCCGGTCGTGTCGGGGACGGGGTAGGTGAACGCCGTCGCGTCGCCGCTCTCGGCGACACGCGAGACGAACATGTCCGGAACAGACGAGAAGGGGGATGCAGTGTTACCCATGTCACAAAGCTACCTTCGGGTAGTGGGGGCGGCAACAGCCGATGTCCGCTTGTGACCGGGTACCCCCGCATCCTTCCCGCGATCCACGCGGGAAAAGCTCAGTCCGTGCCGATGGGGGCGGTGACCGCCTCGGTGAGCGAGATGAGGTCGCCGGGGGTCAGTTCCATTTGCAACCCGCGCCGTCCGGCCGACACGTACACCGTCGGCAGATCCCTCACCGACGCGTCGATGACCGTCCGCAGTCGTTTGCGCTGACCGAGCGGGCTGATACCGCCCCGCACGTACCCGGTCGCCTTCTCCGCCCTGGCGGGATCGGCCATCACGGCCTTCTTCCCGCCCACGGCGGCGGCCAGCGCCTTGAGGTCCAGTGTGGTGCTCACCGGTACCACCCCGACGATGAGGGTCCCGTCCACCTCGGCCACCAGTGTCTTGAACACCCGTTCGTGGGGCACCCCCAGCGCGTCGGCGGCGTCGGTCCCGTAGGAACGGCCTTCCCCGCCCTCCACCTCGTACGGGTGCAGGGTGTAGGTGGTCTTCGTCCTTCCGGCCGCCACGGTCGCGGGCGTCGCCTTTCCGCTCATGGGCTCCCCCGGTCCCTCTTCGCAGGCGTACGTCCGGTCGGCCCCGGAGGCCTGCTCTGTAGGGCAGGCTAACGAACTTCGTGCGGTTCGCGGCCCGACGGGCCAGGGGCGAAGGTCCTCAGTTGAAGGAGACCCCGTTGTTGAGGAAGGGGCCGGCGGGCAGGGTGTTGAGGGTCGGCGTGTGCACGATGCGGTTCTCCCGGCGCAGGAACCGGGCCAGCACCGCCAACCGGGTCGCCGCGTCCTCGGCCTCCAACAGGCGCTGCTTCTCGGACTGGTCGAGCACGACCGTCTCGGACAGGGCGTAGGACAGCGGGATCGGTTCCTTGGGCATCTCCGAGAACGCCCCCGTGCTCAACCCCGCCGCGGACAACCGCTCCCGGTAGATCTCGAACAGCGTTCGCGCCCGTTCGGCGTGCTCCTCGGCGTCCGGGCCCGCCGCCTCGGGCAGGAACCCCACCGAGGCGGTCGGATAGACGTCGGGGGAGGAGGCGTCGACCTCCGTCAGGTCCTCGATGGAGAACCGGGTGCCGCCCTCGATCACCAGGTCGTAGCGGCCGTCGTCGTAGGTGCGCACGTTGCGGACCAACGCGGTGCAGCCGACGCCGCTCACCCGCGGCAACCGGACGTCACCCCCCAGGGTGGGCGCCCCCACCGTGCTCTCGGCGCTCTGCGCCGACGAGGTGCCCGCCACCTCGTGTCCCAGTTCGATCCACACCACCCCGAAACGCCGGGGCGAGCGATCGCGCACGGCGGGCTCGCCCCGGGTGAGGGTGGGGCCGAGCAGTTCGGCCACCAACCGGCGGTAACGCGGTTCGAAGACGTGCAGGGGGACGTTCACACCGGGGAACAGAACGGTGTTCAACGGAAAGATCGGCAGAGCCTGGACCATGGCCCCAGTATGCCTTTCGTCACGGCGGCCGAGGCCCGGACACCCGGAGGGGCGCCCGGCTCCCACCGGGCGCCCCTGGGGCGTCGAACGAGACTCAGGAGACGGAGGGACCCGCCGTGGTCGGCGCGTCCTGGCTGCCCTTGTCCTCGCTGGGCATGTCACGCGCCACGAAGTTCTCCACGTCGAACAGGTTCCCGTAGGAACGGTCCATCACGTTCAACAGGGTGGACATCTTGGCGATCTCCTCCACCTGCTCCTGAATGAACCACTGGAGGAACTGCTCGCCGGTGTAGTCGTCCTCGTCGCGGGAGACCTTGGCCAGCCGCTGGAACTGGTCGGACACCTCGCGCTCCTGGCGCAGGGCCAGGGCGACCAGGTCGCGCGGCGCGGCGAACTCGGTCTCGATCTCGTCCACGCCCGGGAACGCGAAATCGATGTCCCGGTCGATGAGGTAGCGCACCAGCATCATGGCGTGGTCGCGCTCCTCCAGAGACTGTTCGTAGAACACCCGCGCCAACTGGGGAAGGTCCTGGGTGTCGAACCAGGCGGCGATGGCCACGTACTGGTGGGAGGCCGTCAGCTCATGCCGCACCTGGTCGACGAGGAGTCGGTGGAACTTGGAAAGGCCACTATCGCTGCTCTTGTTCGAAGTCATGTATCCATAATAACGCATGAAAAGCCATTGGGGGAAATCAAGAAACGCCTTGAAATTTGTTAGGCAAGCCTTTCTGAAACTTTTTTAGGTTAGGTATGCCAAAGTAAGGAGGAACTTATTTCGAGTGTTCGTGCGCACTGGTGGCGAATGCCGGAAAGGCGGCCTCTCGCACCTTCGGTTCCGATGTGGCGTCCATCATTCGGACGCCCGAGCCCACCCGTCGGGCGTCGCCCCCTAGACTGGGGTCGTGATCAGTCGAATCGACCTCCGAGGCAGCCAGGACGACCCCCGCGACGCACTCCCGCGCGCGGCGATGGACGTGGCGGACGCCGCCGAGCGCGTGCGCCCCCTCTGCGAGGACGTTCGCCATCGCGGTGTCGAGGCGCTGATCGAGATCACCGAGCGCTTCGACGGGGTCCGCCTCACCGACATCCGTGTCCCCAAGGACACCATCGACGCCGCCCTGACCGACCTCGACCCGGCCGTGCGCGCCGCGCTGGAGGAGTCCATCCGCCGCGCCCGCAAGGTCCACCGGGACCAGCGCCGCACCGACCACACCACCGACGTCGTGCCCGGCGGCACCGTCACCGAACGCTGGATCCCCGTCGACCGCGTCGGCCTCTACGTGCCCGGCGGCCGTGCCGTCTACCCCTCCAGCGTCATCATGAACGTCGTCCCCGCCCAAGAGGCCGGGGTCCGCTCCCTGGCGGTCACCTCACCGCCCCAGAAGGAGTTCGGCGGCCTGCCGCACCCGACGATCCTCGCCGCCTGCGCCCTGCTCGGCGTCGACGAGGTCTACGCCGTCGGCGGAGCCCAGGCCGTCGCCATGTTCGCCTACGGCGCCGGCGACTGCGCCCGCGTCGACATGGTCACCGGGCCGGGCAACATCTGGGTCGCCGCCGCCAAACGCCTTCTCAAGGGCATCATCGGCATCGACGCCGAGGCCGGTCCCACCGAGATCGCGATCCTCGCCGACGCCACCGCCGACCCCGACCACGTCGCCGCCGACCTCATCAGCCAGGCCGAGCACGACGTGGTGGCGGCCTCCGTCCTGGTCACCCCGGACGAGGCCCTGGCCGACGCCGTCATCGAACGCCTGCGCGTCCGCACCGCCGCCACCCGGCACGCCGACCGCGTTCGCGAGGCCCTGTCCGGACCCCAGTCCGGCGTCGTCCTGGTCGACGACCTCGACCACGGCCTCGACGTCGTCAACGCCTACGCCGCCGAACACCTGGAGGTCATGACCGCCGACGCCGCCGCCGTCACCGCCCGCGTGCGCAACGCCGGGGCGATCTTCGTCGGCGCCTTCTCCCCGGTCTCCCTCGGCGACTACGCCGCGGGATCCAACCACGTGCTGCCCACCGGCGGCTGCGCCTGCCACAGCGGCGGCCTCAGCGTGCAGACCTTCCTGCGCGGGGTGCACGTCGTCACCTACGACCGCGACGCGCTGGCCGATGTCGCCCATCACGTCATCACCCTGGCCGAGGCCGAGGACCTGCCCGCCCACGGCGAGGCCGTCGCCGCGCGGCTCACCCCGCCCACGGCCTGAACCGCGACGAAACCGGACGGTGGCCGACGCCCCGGGCCCGCGCGCCCGTGCGGCCCCACCGGGGTCCCGTGCGCCCCACCGACCACGACCGACCATGAGCGTGACACCCGTGAGCTTCACTCTGAACGACCTGCCACTCCGCGACGACCTGCGCGGCCGCTCGCCCTACGGGGCACCGCAGCTCGACGTCCCGGTGGTCCTCAACACCAACGAGAACCCGCACCCGCCGTCGAAGCGCCTGGCCCGCGCCCTGGCCGACGCCGTCGCCGAGACCGCGCTGGGCCTCAACCGCTACCCGGACCGCGACGCCGTCCGCCTGCGGCGGGGACTCGCCGACTACCTCGGCCACGACCTCGGCACCGCCAACGTGTGGGCGGCCAACGGCTCCAACGAGATCCTCCAGCAGATCCTCCAGGCCTTCGGCGGCCCCGGCCGGGTCGCCATGGGCTTCGAGCCGTCCTACTCGATGCACCCCATCATCTCCCGCGGCACCGGCACCGGCTGGGTGTCGGTGCCCCGTGACGCGGACTTCCGCGTCGACGTCGACGCCGCCCTGGCCGCCATCGCCGAGCACGCGCCCAGCGTCGTCTTCCTGACCTCGCCCAACAACCCCACCGGCACCGCGCTGGACATCGCCGACATCGAGCGGGTCACCGCCGCCGCGCCCGGCGTCGTCGTCGTCGACGAGGCCTACGCGGAGTTCCGCCGCGAGGGCACCCCCAGCGCCCTGGCCCTGCTCGCGGACCACCCGCGCCTCATCGTCTCGCGCACCATGTCCAAGGCGTTCGCGCTGGCCGGGGCCCGCCTGGGCTACCTGGCCGCGCACCCGGCCGTCGTCGACGCCCTCCAGCTCGTCCGCCTGCCCTACCACCTGTCGGCCGTCACCCAGACCGTCGCCCTGGTCGCCCTGGACCACGCCGACGAGCTCCTCGGCGCCGTCGACGACCTGCGCGCCGAACGCGACGCCCTGGTGGAGTGGCTGCGCGCCCACGATTTCGCCGTCGCCGACTCCGACGCCAACTTCGTCCTGTTCGGCGCGTTCGAGGACCGCACCGAGGTCTGGAAGGCCATGCTCGACCGGCAGGTCCTCATCCGCGAGGTCGGCCCGCCCGGCTGGCTGCGCGTCACCGTCGGCACCCCGTCGGAGATGGCCGCGTTCCGCGACGCGCTGCTCGCCGTCACCGGGCGCTGAACCGGCCCGGACCCCGTTTTCCCACAGGAGGAACCCACCATGAGCCGTATCGGACGCGTCGAGCGCGCCACCAAGGAGACCAAGGTCCTGGTCGAGATCGACCTCGACGGCACCGGCGTCGCCGACGTCTCCACGGGCGTCGGCTTCTTCGACCACATGCTCGACCAGCTCGCCAAGCACGGTCTGTTCGATCTGACCGTGCGCACCGAGGGCGACCTGCACATCGACTCCCACCACACGATGGAGGACACCGCCCTGGCCCTGGGCGCCGCCTTCCGCGAGGCCCTGGGCGACAAGACCGGCATCCGCCGCTTCGCCGACGCCAAGGTGCCCCTGGACGAGGCGCTCGCCGAGGTGACCGTCGACGTCTCGGGCCGCCCTTACCTGGTGCACGGCGAACCCGAGGGCATGGCCCCGATGATCGGCGGCGACTACGACACCACCATGACCCGCCACATCCTGGAGTCGTTCGTCGCCCAGGCCCGGGTCGCCCTGCACGTCCACGTCCCCTACGGCCGCAACGCCCACCACATCGTCGAGTGCCAGTTCAAGGCGCTGGCGCGGGCGCTGCGCTTCGCCACGGAGAAGGACCCCCGCGTCACCGGGGTCCCCTCCACCAAGGGCGCCCTGTAGATGGACGATCTGTGGGGACTGGCCCTGATCGTGCTGGGCGGCTTCCTCGGCGGAGGCGCCTACGCGCTGTGGAAGGTCAACAAGCCCATCGCCGTCGCCCTGGCCGGGTGCACGGTGCTCGCCGTGGTCTCGGGCGCGCTGCGCCTGGGCTACTTCTAAGGGGAGGAACCCCATGCCGTCACGCGTGGTCGTCTTCGACTACGGGTCGGGCAACCTGCGCTCGGCCCAGCGCGCCATGGAACGCACCGGCGCCGACGTCACCGTCACCTCCGACCCGCACGCCGCCTTGGACGCCGACGGCCTGGTCGTCCCCGGCGTGGGCGCCTTCAGCGCCTGCATGGCGGGTCTGAAGGCGGCGCACGGCGACCGCATCATCGGCCGTCGTCTCGCCGGCGGACGCCCCGTCCTGGGCATCTGTGTCGGCATGCAGGTGCTCTTCGACAAGGGCGTGGAACGCGCCGACCCGCAGGCCGAGGACCAGGTCACCGACGGCTGTGGCGAATGGCCCGGCACCGTCGAACGCCTGCACGCGCCGATCCTGCCCCACATGGGCTGGAACACCGTCCGTCCCCCGGAGGACTCGCGACTGTTCGCCGGGATCGGGCCGCAGGACCGCTTCTACTTCGTGCACTCCTACGCGGTGCGCGCCTGGGAGCTCGTTCCGCACGACCCGCGCCTCGCCCCGCCCAAGGTGACCTGGGCCGAACACGGCGAGCCGTTCGTGGCCGCCGTCGAGAACGGCCCCCTGTGGGCCACCCAGTTCCACCCGGAGAAGTCCGGCGACGCCGGGGCCCGCATCCTGGCCAACTGGGTCGCCACCCTCCCGCAGACATAGCTTTCGGACCAACGAGCACGAGAAGGCCCCATGACCGGCGAGACCAACCCGCCCGCACTCGAACTCCTGCCCGCCGTGGACGTCGCCGGCGGCCAGGCCGTCCAACTCGTCCAGGGCAAGGCCGGGTCGGGCGGACAGTACGGCGACCCCTTCAAGGCCGCGACGGCCTGGCAGGAGGCCGGCGCCGAGTGGATCCACCTGGTGGACCTGGACGCCGCCTTCGGCCGCGGCCACAACCGCGACCTGCTGCGCGACATCGTCGGCCGCCTCGACGTCAAGGTCGAGATGTCCGGCGGCATCCGCGACGACGAGTCGCTGGCCGCGGCCCTGGCCACGGGCTGTACCCGGGTCAACATCGGCACCGCCGCCCTGGAGAACCCCGAGTGGTGCGCGAAGATCATCGCCGAACACGGCGACAAGATCGCCATCGGCCTGGACGTGCGCGGCACCACCCTGGCCGCGCGCGGCTGGACCCGTGACGGCGGCGACCTCTTCGAGACCCTGGCGCGCCTGGAGTCGGAGGGTTGCGCCCGCTACGTCGTCACCGACGTCAACAAGGACGGCACCCTCAAGGGCCCCAACCTCGACCTGCTGCGCACCGTGTGCGAGCGCACCGACAAGCCCGTCGTGGCCAGCGGCGGCGTCTCCAGCCTGGCCGACCTGCGCGCCATCGCCGCGCTGGTCCCGCTGGGTGTGGAGGGCGCCATCATGGGCACCGCCCTGTACGAGGGCGCGTTCACCCTGGAGGACGCCCTGGCGACCGTCGCGGAGGCCGCCCGGTGAGTCTCGCGGTCCGTGTCATCCCCTGCCTGGACGTCGACGCCGGCCGGGTGGTCAAGGGGGTCAACTTCGAGAACCTGCGCGACGCGGGGGACCCCGTCGAACTCGCCGGCACCTATGACGCCGGCGGCGCCGACGAACTCACCTTCCTGGACGTCACCGCTTCCAGCGGTGACCGGGAGACCACCTACGACGTGGTGCGCCGCACCGCCGACCAGGTGTTCATCCCGCTCACCGTCGGCGGCGGCGTGCGCACCACCGAGGACGTCGACCGGTTGCTGCGCGCCGGGGCCGACAAGGTGGGCGTCAACACCGCGGCGATCGCCCGCCCCGAACTCATCCGTGAGATCGCCGAGCGGTTCGGCCGCCAGGTCCTGGTGCTCTCGGCGGACGTCCGCCGGGTCCGCGAGGGCGACGCCCTCACCCCCAGCGGGTTCGAGGTGACCACGCACGGCGGTCGCCGGGGCACCGGCGTCGACGCCCTGGACTGGTGCGAACGCGCCGCCGAGCTGGGCGCGGGGGAGATCCTCCTCAACTCGATGGACGCCGACGGCACCAAGCGCGGCTTCGACCTGGAACTGATCCGCGCGGTGCGGGCCCGGGTGGGGGTTCCGCTCATCGCCTCCGGCGGGGCGGGCGCGGTCGAGCACTTCGCCCCGGCCGTCGACGCGGGCGCCGACGCGGTCCTGGCCGCCACGGTGTTCCACTTCGGCGAGTTCACCATCGCCGACGTGAAGGAGAGCCTGCGCGGAGCGGGCCACACCGTCCGCTGACCACGACCCGTCCGCGGCCCGTTCCGGGAACGGGCCGCGGACACGGATCCCCCGCGCCGTGGTCGGCCCGACGGGTGGCATTCCGACACGAGTGGAACCGGTGACACCGGCGTCGTCGACCGCGCCCTCCGTGCCCCGGCCGGTCATCGGGGCCGCCGGAGGTCCCGTCTCCGCGGGCGCCCGCCCCTCCTCCCGGGCCCGCGCACCGTCCCGTTCCATCGTCTCCTGGACGGAATAGCACCGATCCGCCCGACGCTGAAACAATCCGGTGGAACCTGTCGGTGCCGCTGGATAGGTTGGCACGACACGCGCCCCGTGCCCTTCGGCATGCCCGAAAGGACGCGGGGCGCCATCGTCGATCCGCGCCGGGAACCCTCCCACGAGGAGCACGCGCCCGGCCGCGCACAGGACCCAGGAGAACGGGACGCGTATGGCGCAGGGCACGGCAACAGCGGGAACGCACACGGAGGAGGAAGCCGACGCCTCACCCGACACCGCGCACAGAGGGGTGTTCGGCCGGGGCATGAGGGTGCTGTGGGTCGCCGCCCGCACCGAACCGTGGATCTTCACCGTCGCCGTCCTCGGTGCCGTGCTGCACGCGGCCGTCACCGTCGGTTCGGCCTCCGTCCTCGGACACCTCACCGATGCCACCATCATCCCGGCCTTCGCCCAGGGGGCCACCACCACCGGGGCCCTCGTCGCGGCCGCCGCCCTGCTCATGGCCGTCGGTCTGGGCAAGGCGATCGGCATCGCCCTGCGCCGCATGCTCGCGGCCCTCATGCAGTTCCGCCTCCAGGCCCGTTACCGCCGCTCCGTCGCCCGCAAGTACCTCGAACTGCCCCTGGCCTGGCACCACCGCCACCCCACGGGACGGCTCCTCTCCAACGCCAACGCCGACGTGGAGGCGGCCTGGCAGCCCCTGGCACCCCTGCCCATGGCCGTGGGCAGCGTCTTCATGCTCGTCATCGCCGCCGTCGCGATGCTCGTCACCGACCCCGTCCTGGCCCTGGTCGCCTTCGTCGTCTTCCCCGTCCTGGTCCTGGCCAACGTCATCTTCCAGCGCCGCGTCTCACCCATGGCCTCCCGCGCCCAGGCGCTGCGCGCCGAGGTCAGCGGTGTCGCCCACGAGTCCTTCGACGGCGCCCTCGTCGTCAAGACCCTCGGCCGCGAGGACACCGAGACCGAACGCTTCACCGAATCCGCCCACCGCCTGCGCGACGCCCTCATCCAGGTCGGTCGGTTGCGTTCCATGTTCGACCCCGTCATGGAGGCCCTGCCCAACTTCGGCGTCCTGGCCGTCCTCCTCCTGGGCATGTGGCGGCTGTCCACCGGGGACATCGAACCCGGCGACCTCGTCCAGATCGCCTTCCTGTTCACCCTGCTGTCCCTGCCCATCCGCTCCTTCGGCTGGATCCTGGGCGATCTGCCCCGCAGCGTCGTGGGCTGGGACCGGGTCCAGTCCGTCCTGCGTTCGGAGGGCTCCATGGAGCACGGCGACCGCGTCCTCGCCGACAGCCCCACGGGCATCGCCCTGAGCGTCCGCGACGTCGTCTTCTCCTACGCCGACTCCTACGACACCGACGGCCGCGACCTCATGGACGACCACGAGGGCGGGCCCCGCACCGTCGTCCTCGGCGGCGTCGACCTGGACATCGCCCCCGGCCGCACCGTCGCCCTCGTCGGCCCCACCGGTTCGGGCAAGTCCACGCTCACCACCGTCCTCATGCGTCTGGTCGACCCCGACGCCGGGACGGTCTCCTACGACGGCGTCGACGTGCGCGACCTGGCCCGCGACCAGATCCCCCGCCACGCCGCACTCGTCCCCCAGAGCACCTTCGTGTTCGAGGACAGCGTCCGCGGCAACGTCACCCTGGGCGAGGACATCGACGACGAGCGGGTGTGGGCCGCCCTGCGGCTGGCCCGCGCCGACGGGTTCGTCGCCGAACTCGACGGCGGCCTCGACGCGCCCCTGGGGGAGAAGGGCACCACCCTCTCCGGCGGCCAACGTCAGCGTCTCGCCCTGGCCCGCGCCGTGGTCCGGCGCCCCCGGCTGCTCATCATGGACGACGCCACCTCCGCCGTGGACCCCCAGATCGAAGCCCAGATCCTCGCCGGCCTGCGCGAACGCGACGCCGCCGCCACCGTGGTCGTCGTCGCCTACCGGCGCGCCACCATCGAACTCGCCGACGAGGTCGTCTACCTCGAACAGGGGCGTGTCCTGGCCCGCGGCGCCCACGCCGACCTCCTGGAGACCTCCCCCGGCTATAACAGGCTCGTGACCGCCTACGAGCGCGCCTCCGCCGAGAACGACGCCGAGCGCGCCCCCCTCCCGGAGGGCCCCGCCCCCGTCGACCCCACCCGCCGAGCCGCGGTCCGCGGCGACGACCTCACCGAGGAGACGAGCCGATGAGCGCGCCCACCCGCACCCGGGACCGTGGTGAACCCACCGTCGACGGGAGCGACGCGCCGACGCGCGCCGATTCCCCGGTGTCCCTGCACCGGTCCACCGGCTCGGCCATGGACACCCTCCGCCGCGGCCTGCGCCTGTCCCCGGAGTTCGCCAAGGGGCTGTGGCTGACCCTGGTGTTCGCGGTCGTCGCGACCGTCGGCAAGGTCGTCGTGCCCGTCGCCGTCCAACAGATCATCGACAACGGCCTCGTCACCGAGGGCGGCCCCGACCTCGGGTTCGTCGCCCGGATGGTCGGCGTCTGCGCCGCCCTGCTCGCCTGCACCATGGTCTGCTCGTACCTGATGAACGTGCGCCTGTACAAGGCCACCGAGTCGGGGCTGGCGACCCTGCGGCGCAAGGCCTTCCGGCACGTCCACGACCTGTCCGTCCTCACCCAGAACAGCGAGCGCAAGGGCGCCCTGGTCTCCCGCGTCACCAGCGACGTCGACCAGATCAGCACGTTCATGCAGTGGGGAGGCATCCTCCTCATCGTCAGCACCGGGCAGCTCCTCGTCGCCACCACCCTCATGGCGGTGTACTCCTGGCAGCTCACCATCGTCGTGTGGGTCTGCTTCCTGCCGCTGCTGTTCGGTGTGCGCTGGCTCCAAAGGCTCCTGTCGAAGGCCTACCTGAAGGTCCGCGAGCGCACCGGCGACATGCTCGGTGTCATCGGCGAGACGGTCATGGGCGCCGCCGTCATCCGTGCCCACGGCACCGAGGAGCGCACCGCCGACCGTATCGACAGGTCCGTCCTGGCCACCCGGCGCGCCCAGGTGCGCGCCCAGCGCCTGTCCGTGGCGGTCTCCCCGTTCGCCGAGATCGTCTCCGCGGTGGGCAACACCGCGGTCGTCCTCATCGGTGTGTGGCTGGGCCTGGACGGCGACCTCACCGCCGGCCGCCTCATCGCGTTCCTGTTCCTGATGACCCTGTTCATCCAGCCGATGATGATGGCCACCGAGATCTTCAACGAGGCCCAGAACGCCATCGCCGGTTGGCGTCGGGTGCTGGGCGTCCTGGACACCGTCCCCGACATCGCCGACCCCGGCGAGGCCGGCCGGGTCCTGCCGCGCGGACCCGTCCGGGTCGACTTCGACCGTGTGAGCTACTCCTACCCCGACGGCCCCGTCGTCCTGGACGACGTGTCCGTGGAGATCGCCCCCGGCACCCGGCTCGCCGTGGTGGGGGAGACGGGTTCGGGCAAGACCACCTTCGTCAAGCTCCTCACCCGTCTGATGGACCCCGAGCACGGCACCGTCCTGCTGGACGGGGTCGACCTGCGCGACGTCGCGTTCTCCTCACTGCGCGGACGCGTCGTCATGGTCCCGCAGGAGGGCTTCCTCTTCGACAGCTCCCTGGGCGACAACATCCGCTTCGCCCGCCCCGAGAGCACCGACGTCGAACTGGAGGCCGCCATCACCGACCTGGGTCTCGCGGAGTGGCTCGACAGCCTCGCCCACGGTCTGGACACCCCGGTGGGCCAGCGCGGTGAGTCCCTGTCGGCGGGCGAGCGCCAGCTCGTCGCGCTCATCCGCGCCTATGTCGCCGACCCCGACCTGTTGGTCCTGGACGAGGCGACCTCCGCCGTCGACCCGCACACCGAGATGCGCATCCAGCGCGCTCTGGACCGGCTCACCCGGGGTCGTACCTCCGTGGCCATCGCGCACCGCCTGTCCACCGCCGAGGCCGCCGACCGCGTCCTGGTGTTCGACGACGGGCGCATCGTCCAGAGCGGTTCCCACACCGAACTGGTCGCCCGGCCGGGCGTCTACGCCGACCTGTACGCCTCCTGGGTGCGCTCCTCGGCGTGAGGGGCCGCGTTCACCGACCCGGCGAACCCCACCAGTGGGCCGCCAGCAGGCCCGGGACCACGGTCTCGGCCATGAGGGAGACGTCCGGGTCGGTGTCGCCCGGGTAGCGCACCGTCAGCTCCGCCCCCGGCACGCGTTCGCGGCCGGGGGTGGGGCCCACCGCCACGAACCGGCCCCGCAGCTGCCCCAGGTGTTCGGAGAACCGTTCGTCGTAGGTGGAACCGGCGAACAGCAACGCCCGATAGTCCGTCCGGGCCGCCATGTACCGGTCGGTGTGCGACCACTCCCCGGTCTCGCAGGTCCGCGCCACCATCACCGGGCCCTTGCGCAGCAACTGCGCGCCCTGCACGGCCGACACCGTCCGCTCGGCCGGCGCCACCAGGTGCACACCGTGCGATGACGTCAACGTCTCGGCGGCCTCCGGAACCCACGTGGGCGCCGACGACGTCAACGCCTGCACCGCGTTGGCCGTCCGCCGCAACAACCCCGGCAGGGTCCGGCTGCTCCCCAGTACCGGCGCCCCCAGCCGGTGCCCCAGGAGCAACGCCAGCGCCAACGCGTGCTGGTAGGCGCGGCATCCCAGCCCCGCCGCCTCCGCGCCGGCGTGCAGGGGGACCAGCAGGTCCGCGTACCGCGCCACCACCGCGTCGGCGTCCGCCGCCAGCACCACCACCGGGGAACGGCCCACGTACCGGTCCAGGGCCGTGCACAGCTCGCGCTGGCCTCCGCCCAGGCTCACGCCCACCACCAGGGTCTCCGACCCGGCGGGCGGCTCCTGCGCCGACGCCGAGGAGTCCGCGAACGCGCCGATCCCCGCCAGCCGCAACCGGGCCGCCGCGACCTCGCACACGCCCCGGGCCGCCCCGATCCCCAGGAGGCGCACCGCCGCCGGCTCGTCGTCGAGCAACGCCGGCAACGCCGCGTAGGGGTCCCGGCGCGGAAAGCGGTCGGCGAGCGCGGTCAAGGCGGCGGGCATCCCCGCCAGGTCGGCGGCCAGCGCCTCTGCGGTCACGGCAGACCCCCACATCGTCCTGATCGGGCCGCCCCGGGCGGCGGCCTCGCGCACGCACTCTAACCTCCCGGGGAGAGCGCCCCGGTGACGCGGGCCCGACGGCCGCCCATAACCTGGAGGGCATGAGTGTCACCAGCCTCGATCCGGCCATCGCCGCCCGACTCAAGCGCACCGAGGACGGTCTCGTCCCCGCCGTCGTGCAGCAGCACGACACGGGCGAGGTCCTCATGCTCGCCTGGATGGACGACGAGGCGCTGCACCGCACCCTCACCACCGGGACCGCCACCTATTGGTCGCGCAGTCGCGGCGAGTACTGGGTCAAGGGGGCCACCTCCGGCAACACCCAGCGTGTGGTGTCGGTCGCACTCGACTGTGACGGCGACACCCTGCTGCTCCGCGTCGAACAGACCGGGGCCGCCTGCCACACCGGTGACCGCACCTGCTTCGACGCGGGACGGCTGCTGTGACCTCTCCCACGCCCCGGGCCCGCCGCGAATACGGGATCGCCGTCGTCGGTCTGGTCGTCGGCGCCGCGCTCCTGCTCGCCTCGGCCGGGCGTGTGTGGGCCACCGGCGACCTCACCGCCGCCGGGCCGGTCTCCGCCGCCCCGGTCGAGGTCACCGGCGCGGACCTCACCGGCGTCCCGAGCGGTATCGGCTGGGCCGGTCTGGCCGGGATCGCCGCGCTCCACGCCGCCCGCGGACGGTTCCGGCGCCTCATCGGCGCCCTCCTGGCCTTGGGCGGTGTCCACAGCCTCATCGCCATCGTCGGCGCCGTGCGCCCGGAGGCGCTCACCGCCGCCGTCGACGACGCCGCCTCCGTCGGCGCGGCCCGGGCCGACGGGGTGCCCGACCTCATCGTCGTCGGCCCCGCCATGGCTGCGGCGGGTGCCGTCCTGCTCTTCCTGGTGGGGGTCCTCGCGCTGGTGCGCGCCCCCTCATGGCCCGGTATGGGGAACCGGTACGATCGGGACGCCGCACCGCGCGCGGACCACACCTCGACACCCGCCGACCTGTGGAGATCTCTCGACGCCGGTGACGACCCCACACTCGACGCCCCCGGTGGCGACACGGCCCCCGCGCAGCCCGCGGGACGTGCCGCCACCGGGGACGGCACCGCACCCGCACAGCCGACCGCCCGGTCGGCCGACTCGAAGGAGAAGCCCTGATGTCCGCTGATGAACACCACGACGACCACGGCAACACCGTCTCCGCCTGGTTCCTCACCGTTTCCTGGATCGTCGCCTGGTCCGTCGCGGCCGTGGCCATCATCTTCGGTGGCGACCTCATCACCTGGGTCGTCGTCGGCCTGGTCGCCAGCGTCGTGCTGGCGGTCGTCGCCGGTGTGATGAAGAAGGCGGGCCTGGGCCGCAAGGAGCCGCGCCCGGTGCCGCCGACCCGTGAGGAGTGGGAGGCGGCCAACAAGAAGGCCGTCGCCTAGACCTTTTCCGCCTCTCGGGGGACCCGCCCATGGGATCTCGCGGCCACATCCGGACAGAACCGGCGAATCCGCAGCTCACAACGACTGAGTAACGGAAAATGGACGAAGGTCCCATGGGGCGGGTAGATTCACCTCCACCGGCCGTGACCGCCGTGCGTATCGACTGGTGGTCCGCCCCCGCGGTCTGGCAACATGCGTATTCGTCCGCGGCGTGAACGCACCGGTGAACCGACCTTGGCCCATGTCGGTCCGCGTGCCCTGCCACACGCCGCGTTCCGCAACCCTTGTCCACGTTCTGGAAAGTTGTTCTCATGAGCTATGGTCCCCCGCCCCCCGCCGGTCCTCCCGGATACGGTCCGCCCGGTGGCGGTTACGGCCCGCCCCCCGGCTCCACCCCGCCGGACAACGGCCTCACCTGGGCCATCGTCGCCATCTTCTGCTGCTGGCCGTTCGCCATCCCGGCCCTCATCAACGCGACCAAGGTCAACGACCTGTGGAACCGCGGTGACCAGGCCGGCGCGCTGGAGGCCCAGGCCCAGGCGAAGAAGTGGACCAAGTGGGCCTTCATCTCCGCGGGCATCATGTGGGGCCTCATCATCGTCTTCTACATCCTGATGTTCGTGCTCTTCGGTGCCGCCATGACGGCGTCCACCACCACCTACTGACGGACGCCGGTAGGGCCCTCTGCCCCCGGACGCCGGACGGCGTCCGGGGGCAGAACCCTTTTCCACCCCATCGACCCTTAAGCTGGTTCACGTGCAGCCCGAACAGAGCGACCACCGGCCCGGGACCCCCGGTCCGGCCGAGCACGCGCCCCTTCCCCTCGGACAGCGGATCCTGCGCAGGCTGCACCGGGTCCCCCCGCCCGTCTGGCCGTTGAGCGCCGGTGCGATCGCCCTGGCGGGCGCCACCCTCCTCCACTTCGTGGATCCCAACGAGCCGGGCAACTACCCCACCTGCCCCTGGCTGCTGATGACCGGCACCTTCTGCCCGGGCTGCGGGACCATGCGCGCCATCGCGCTCACCACCCAGGGGGACGTCCTCGGCGCGATCAGCATGAACCCCCTGCTGACCCTGCTCGTCCCCTACATCCTGTGGTCGTACGTCCAGTGGGTCGCCTCCACGATCCGCCCGCCCCGGAGACCGCCCCGGCCCACGCCCTCCTGGTTCCTGTGGACCCTCACCGTGACCGTCACGGGCTTCTGGGTGGCCCGCAACCTCCCCTGGTTCTCCTTCCTCGCCCCCGGGACACCGCTGTTCCCCGGCTGGTGACCCGGGGCGTCCACCGAGTCCACGTACCGAAAGGCCCGCACCATGAGCTACCCACCCTCCGGCGGTTACGGTCCGCCCTCCGGCGGCTATGGCCCGCCCCCCGGGGGTTACGGCCCCCCTCCCGGTGGTTTCGGCGGCCCGCCGCCCCCCTCCGGCCCGCCGAAGAACTACCTCGTCCACAACATCCTGGGCATCTTCGGCTGCACGGTCATCGGCATCATCGGCCTCATCTTCGCGCTCCAGGTCAACAGCAAATGGCAGGCCGGGGACTACACGGGCGCCGAGGAATCGGCCAAGGTCGCCAAGATCATGGGCATCATCGGCCTGGTCGGGTTCATCCTCGCCCTCCTGTTCGTGGTGCTCTACGTCGTGCTCATGGTCATCGGATTCGCCATGCTCGGCACGGCCACCAGCGATCCCTACTACTACTGACGGGTGAGCCCCTCGGCCACTCCATCGCGGCCGGCGGGGCGCCCCCGGATCACCACCGACTCGCTACCGTTTCGTCATCAGGGACCTCTAATCTCGCTTATCGGAGAGCCGACCGCCCCGGTCGGACACCTGACGAGAAACGGTCCCCCATGAACATGCCCGCCGAACAGCCGAAGAACTACCTCGGCCTCAACATCCTCGGCCTCTTCGGCTGCACCGTCGCCGGCATCATCGGCATCATCTTCGCCCTCCAGTCGAAGAACAAGTGGGAGGCCGGGGACCACTCGGGCGCCCAGGACGCGGCCAAGATCGCCAAGATCACCGGCATCATCGGCCTGATCGGCTTCATTCTCGTGGCCCTCTACATCGTCCTCGTGGTCATCGTCGGCGGAGCGATGGTCGCCGGCATGTAGCCGCCCCCGCCATCGGCCCCCGCCATCGGCCCCCGCCACACGCCGTGTGCGCGGGGGCGACGGCGTCCCCGCCCCCCGGTGTCGATACGATGAGCCCACACGGCGCGACGACGGTCTCCACCGGCGGCGCCCGCGGCCCGCGTCCCGGCGAGCGCCGCGACCGGCCACGACGATAGGGAGCGGTAACCAGTGAGCGTGCTCGACGAGATCCTCGACGGAGTACGCGCCGACCTGGCCGAACGCCAGGAGGCACTGCCCCTGGACCGGCTCAAGGAACAGGCCGCGTCGGCGCCCACCCCCAAGGACGCCGAAGCCGCACTGCGCCGCCCCGGCGTCCACGTCATCGCCGAGGTCAAGCGGGCCAGCCCCTCCAAGGGCCCCCTGGCGACCATCGCCGACCCCGCCGCACTGGCCCGCGACTACGAGGCCGGCGGCGCCGCCCTCATCAGCGTCCTCACCGAACAGCGCCGCTTCAACGGCAGCCTCGCCGACCTGCGCGCCGTCGCCCGCGCCGTCGAGACGCCGCTGCTGCGCAAGGACTTCGTGGTCAGCTCCTACCAGCTGTGGGAGGCCCGCGCCTTCGGCGCCTCCGCCATCCTGCTCATCGTCGCGGCCCTGCCCCAGGAGGCCCTGGTCTCCCTGGTGGAGCGGGCCCGATCCCTGGGACTCATGCCGCTGGTGGAGGTCCACGACGAGGACGAGGTCGACCGCGCCCTCGACGCCGGCGCCACCGTCATCGGTGTCAACGCCCGCAACCTCAAGACCCTGGAGGTCGACCGGGACACCTTCGCCCGGCTCGCCCCCCGCATCCCCTCCGACATCGTCAAGATCGCCGAGTCCGGCATCCGCGGGCCGCACGACCTGCTGGCCTACGCCGGTGCCGGCGCCGGAGCCGTCCTGGTCGGTGAGAGCCTGGTGCGCGGTCGCAACCCGCGCGAGGCCGTCGCCGACCTGGTGACCGCCGGAGCGCACCCCGCTCTGCGGGACCGGAACTAGGGGACGGACGGCTCCATGGGGGGAACGACGGCGCACACCGCCATCACGGCCCGTACCGGCCGTCGATGGCGATGGCTCTAGGGAACCCGCCGCGCACCACGCGCGCCCGCGGGTTCCCGTCGCCGCGTTGACCCACGTCAGAAACGCGCCGCGGGCTCCGAGACCGTCACCCGCGGCGCAGGTCCGGCCGACGCGCGCACCTCCTCGCGGCGCACGCCCGGGGTGGGCCGTCGACCCAGCATCCGAAGGACACGTCCCATGAACCACGATCCGCACCTGCCCGACGCGCGCGGGCATTACGGCCGCTTCGGCGGTCGCTTCGCCCCCGAGGCGCTCATCGCCGCCCTCGACGAGGTCGAGACCGCATGGGAGAAAGCCCGTCAGGACCCCGACTTCCAGGCCGAACTCGCCGGACTCCTCAAGGACTACACGGGGCGCCCCAGTGCCCTCACCGAGGCCCGTAACTTCTCCGAGCACTGCGGCGGCGCCCGGGTCCTGCTCAAGCGCGAGGACCTCAACCACACCGGGTCGCACAAGATCAACAACGTGCTCGGCCAGGCCCTGCTCACCAAGCGCATGGGCAAGACCCGGGTGATCGCCGAGACCGGCGCGGGACAGCACGGCGTGGCGACCGCCACCGCCTGCGCCCTCATGGGTCTGGAGTGCGTCATCTACATGGGGGAGGAGGACACCCGCCGCCAGGCGCTCAACGTCGCCCGTATGCGCATGCTCGGCGCCGAGGTCGTCCCCGTCACCATCGGCAGCCGCACCCTCAAGGACGCCATCAACGAGGCGTTCCGGGACTGGGTCGCCAACGTCGACCGCACCCACTACCTGTTCGGCACCGTCGCCGGCCCCCACCCCTTCCCGAAGCTGGTCCGCGACCTGCACTTCGTCGTCGGCGCGGAGGCCCGTGAGCAGGTCCTGGAGCGGATCGGCCGACTGCCCGACGCCGTCGCCGCGTGCGTGGGCGGCGGCTCCAACGCGATGGCGATCTTCGCCGCGTTCATCCCCGACGCGTCGGTCGCCCTGTACGGGTTCGAGGCCGGCGGCGACGGCGCCGACACCCCCCGCACCGCCGCCTCCATCAGCTCGGGAAGCCCCGGCGTGTTCCACGGGGCCCGCACCTTCGTCCTCCAGGACGAGTACGGGCAGACCCTGCCCAGCCACTCCATCTCCGCCGGCCTCGACTACCCGGCGGTGGGTCCCGAGCACGCCCATCTCGCCGACACCGGCCGGGCACACTACGAGGCGATCACCGACGCCGAGGCCATGGAGTCCTTCCGGCTGCTGTGCCGCACCGAGGGCATCATCCCGGCCATCGAGAGCGCCCACGCGCTGGCCGGCGCCCGCACACTGGGGGAGCGGCTCGGACCCGACGCCGTCATCCTCGTCAACCTCTCCGGGCGCGGTGACAAGGACGTCGACACCGCGGCCGCCTACTTCGGCCTGATCGACGCGAAGGACGAGGCGTGATGACCGTGACGACCCTTCAGAGCAAGCTCGCCGAGGCCCGCGACCAGGGCCGGGCCGCCCTCATCGGCTACCTCCCCGCCGGTTTCCCCGACGTGGAGTCCTCCATCAAGGTCATCGAGGCCATGGTCGCCGGCGGTTGCGACGTCATCGAGGTGGGCCTGCCCTACTCCGACCCGATGATGGACGGCCCCACCATTCAGCGCGCCGCCGATGTCGCCCTGGCGGCCGGGACCACCACCGACGACGTGTTCCGTGTGGTCGAGGCGACCGCCGCCACCGGTGCCGCGGCCGTGGTCATGTCCTACTGGAACCCCATCGAGCGCTACGGGGTGGAGCGGTTCGCGGGCGAACTGGCCAAGGCGGGCGGGGCCGGGGTCATCACCCCCGACCTCATCCCGGAGGAGGCGGGGGAGTGGACGGTGGCCACCGACGCCGCGGGTCTGGACCGGATCTTCCTGGTCGCGCCCTCCTCCACCGACCGGCGGTTGGAGCTGACCACCCGGGCCTGTGGCGGGTTCGTGTACGCGGCCTCGCTCATGGGCGTCACCGGTACCCGCACCCAGGTCGCCGACACCGCCGCCGGGCTGGTGCGGCGCACCCGGGAGGTGACCCGTGATTCGGGTCTGCCGATCTGTGTGGGGCTGGGCATCTCCACGGGGGTGCAGGCCGCGGAGGTGGCCTCCTACGCCGACGGGGTCATCGTCGGTGCCGGTTTCTGCCAGCGGGTGTTGGACGCGCCGGACCTGGAGACGGGGCTGATCGCGGTGACGTCCTTCGCCGAGGAGCTCGCGGCGGGCGTCAGGTCCCGCTGAGAGGGGACCTCGGGGGTGATCCCGGGGGACCTCGGACATCGTCGGCGGGCCGTCCCCTCACGGGGGCGGCCCGTTCTCTCTTCCTGCTGGTCAAAGCCAGGGTTAAGTCGGTGAGAATCGGGTGAGAAGGGGCCTTCCGGGGGTCGGTGACACCGCCGGCGGGGGTCGCGCGGTGGTGTGATGGGGGAGTGACGGACACCGGGGTCCGGTAGCGGTGCGCCCGGTTCCACCGCCCGGGGTCGTCGGGTGATCACAGACGGTAGGATCTGCATGGTCACCGAGAGCGACTCCATAGGTGCGGAGTGCGACAAATCAGCCCCCGATTCCCGAAGGCCCACTCCATGGACACAACCGACGAAACCCCCGCCCTCGTCTCCGGGTCGCGCTGGGACACCGTCCAACCCTGGATCACTTTCGTCTGCCGCCTCGCCCTCGCCGGAATCCTCGGGTACTCGGCCTTCTCCAAGTACCCGCCCGCGCTCTCCGTCCAGGCGGTCGAGGCCTACGACCTCTTCCCCCACGAGCTCGCCCGCCTCATCGGCTACACCCTCCCCCTCTTCGAGCTCGCCCTGGCCGTTCTCCTCCTCGTGGGCCTGGCCACGCGCTTCACCGGTGCCGTCGCCACCCTGCTCATGCTCGTCTTCATCGCCGGGATCGTCTCGGCCATGGCCCGCGGCCTGAGCATCGACTGCGGCTGCTTCGGCGGCGGCGGCGCGGTCGACCCCGAGGAGACGACCTACGGCCTCTCCATCACCCGCGACATCGGCTTCGCGGCACTGGGGGCCTTCATCGCCCTGTGGCCCCGCTCGCCCCTCGCCCTGGACCGCGCCCTCGGACTCTTCCGCTGACCCGCGATCCACGACCACCCCGGAACACAGGAACAGAGGAACACCATGGGGAGCGAAACGCGCAAACGCGCCCGCGAACACCTCAAGGAACGACGGGCCAAGGAGAAGAAGGCCGCGGCCCTGCGCAAGAACCTGATCGTCGTCGGCGCCGCCGCCGCGGTCGTCCTCCTAATCGTCGTGATCGGCTACGCCGTCCTCGACTCCGACCGGAGCGAGGGCTACACCGGGCCCATCGCCGCCCAGACGGTCCAGGAGGACGGCAGTGTCGTCATGGCGGACGACGGCGTCCAGGCCCCCGTCGTCGAGGTCTACGCCGACTACCAGTGCCCCGCCTGCCGTCAGTTCGAGATCACCAACGGCGGCCTCCTCAAGGAACGCGCCGCCCGGGGCGAGGCCATCGTCCACTTCCGCCCGGTGAGCATCTTCGCCCAGCAGCAGGTCCCCATCAGCGGCAACTCGCTGCGCGGCGGCGCCGCCGCCCGCATCGCCGCCGACCACGGCGTCTTCGTCGAGTACAACGACGTGCTCTTCGAGAACCAGCCCACCGAGGGCCGCGAGGGCTTCTCCACCGACCAGCTCAAGGGATGGTTCGCCGAACTGGAGACCTCCCCCGGTCAACAGGAGGAGTTCGGCGCCCGCCTCGACGAGGAGGCCGCCGTCGTCACCGAGTTCACCGAGGAGTTCCTGCCCGCCCTCACCCAGGACGCCGTGGACCGGATCGGCCAGGAGACCCTCGGCACCATGGTCCTCACCGACCTCCTCGCCTGGGGCGCCGACAACGGTCACGACCCCGCCTTCCTGGAGGGCACCTACACCGGCGAGATCATCGAGGCCACCGGCAACGCCTACACTCGCTACAGCGGTGACGACGCCTTCGGCGGCACCCCCTCCATCTACATCAACGGCACCTTGCTCGACAACAACACCGCCATGACGGTCAGGGGCCTCTCGGAGGCGATCGCCTCCGCCGACCCCGGTAAGGTCGAGACCCAGCCGTTGGGCGACGGGGGTGACGAGGAGTAGCACCCCCGAGGACACCCCCCGCACGCGGGGCGAACCCGAGAGCAGAGCAGTGACATTGTCGTCGACAGCCATCGAGGGCGCGGCCGGAACCGGTCGCGCCCTCGCGGCCATCCCCAGCCCGCAGGTGAACTCGATCCCGATCGGGCCCCTGGAGATCCACTTCTACGCGCTGTGCATCCTCGCCGGTGTGATCGTCGCCGTCCTGTGGAGCGAACGCCGCTGGAAGGCGATGGGCGGTGAAGCCGGCACCATCCTCGACATGGCCGTGTGGGCGGTCGTCCTCGGCCTCATCGGCGGCCGCCTCTACCACGTCATCAGCGACGCGCAACTGTACTTCGCCGAAGGCCGCGAACCCATCCGCGCCCTCTACGTGTGGGAGGGCGGACTCGGCATCTGGGGGGCCGTCCCCATGGGCGCCCTCGGCGTGTGGCTCGTCGCCCGCAAACGCGGCCTGTCGATGTCCAAGCTGTCCTTCGCCATCGCCCCCACCCTCCCCCTCGCCCAGGCCATCGGCCGCTGGGGCAACTACTTCAACCAGGAACTGTTCGGCCGGCCCACCGACGTCCCCTGGGCCGTGGAGATCCACCCCTACCCGGAGGGCCACCTGCGCCCCGGCATGGAGTTCGGTGTCACCACCTACCACCCCACCTTCCTCTACGAATCCCTCTGGTGCCTGGGCCTGGCCGTCCTGCTCGCCTGGGCCGGCCGCCGCTACGAGTCCTCCCTCCAGGGCGGCCGTCTCTTCGCCCTCTACGTCATGGGCTACTGCGTGGGCCGCTTCTGGATCGAGTACCTGCGCGTCGACCCCGCCAACGACTTCTTCGGCCTGCGCCTGAACAACTGGACCTCCATCGTGGTCTTCGTCGGCGCCCTGGCCTACTTCGTCTGGGCCGGTCGACGGCTCGACGCCTTCTCCGGTTCGGTCCTGCCCCACGGCGCCGACGCCGGGACCCAGGTGTTCGGGGTCACGGGGGGCGGTGAGGTCGGTAACGACGGAACCGTCTACAGCACCGCCGACACGGGGGATTCGGACCTCGACACCCCAGGTGGGGACGCCGGCACGGAATACCACCCGAGCCCCGAGCGATCTAGTAGCGAGGGCTCGACCGAGAACGACGCCGATACGGGAACCGATTCCGGGGCGAAGCCCGAGTAGACACGGGGAAGGTCGCACGCCCGCCGTAACGGGCGAGACGACCGCGCACGACATCCACCTCCACCCATGAGGGTGGCGACGTGCCCGCACGTGCCCCCGTACCTTTCGAGCAGACCACGGGTGACCATTGAGAAAGACCGTGAGCAGAGCCGAGTCCGGGTCCGGCCGTAGAGGTCGGCGCGGCGGTACCCGCCGCGCCGACACCGGCCGTATCCGCGACAACGCCGACGACTACGGCCACGACGAGGCGTACGACTACGACCCGGAGGAGGACTACTCCGCCGAGTACGGTCACGCCTCTCCTCGTGACGACGACCACGACCCCGTCGCCGATCAGGGGTCCGCGGACGACTCCGGGGAGCACCGGGACGACCGGGCCCCCCGGGGACGCCGCGGAGCCCGCCGGGCCGCCCCGGCCAAGGACACCGCGCAAGGCGGCACGGTGGACCGGGTGTCCGCCTTCTCCGCCTCCGCGATCAAGAAGGTCTCGGTCCTGGGCGACCGGTCCAACCAGATCGTGTACACCCTCGCCGAGCAGAGCAAGCGCAAGCGCGGCACCGTGATGCTGGGCGTCCTCACCGGCGCCTTCGCCGTCGCCCTGGTCGCGCTCCTGGGTCTGCTCTCGTACCAGCTCTTCAGCGGGGCCGGCGGGGTCACCTCCGGTGGCGACGGCAGTGTCGTCGCCCCGCCCGAGGGGCACAGCACCCTCACGCCGCAGCTCTACCTGTCCGAGCCCGACCGCGCCGACGTCTTCGGACCCATCGAGGAGCGGCCCGAGGGCCTCGAACCGATGACCGAGGAGGCGGTGTTCGGTCCCGTCGGGGAACTCGAACTGGACGACATGAGGCTGGAGCTGCGCGACGGCATGGTCACCGACTCCTGCACCTCCCTGGTGTGGGGCGAGGAACTCGGCCAGAGGCTCATCGACGCCGACTGCGTCAACGCCGCCTCGGGCCTGTACACCGACGCCGACCAGGACCACGTCGCCCAGGTCACCCTGTTCGACCTGGCCGACGCCGACGCCGCGGCCGACGTCGAGGCCGCCCTGGACCCGACCAACGCCGAGACCGGCGCCGGGTTCCTACTCAGCCGCACCAGCGACGAGATCCCCGGCCTCCAGGACGGTTTCAGCCAGGCCAACGTCCAGGTCATGGGCCACTACCTGGCGGTCTTCTGGGTGGCCCGCACCGACGGCAGCCCGCCCGGGGAGGACACCGACCTGGCGAAGTTGAGCGTGGCCTCCATGAACGCGGTCGGCTACGTCTACGACGAGGTCATCACCGCGCAGGCGCGACAGGAGTAGCGGACCGACCGACCGCTCCACCGAGACGGCCGTGCCCCCATCGGGAGCACGGCCGTTCGCGCGCCCCGGACGTCCCGATAGGATCTCGGACAGATCACCCGGTCACGCGACCGGGTCGAGCGCGGGGCGCGCACACCGCTCCGGGGCGGCCCCCTGATCCCCCCGCGACGCCCTCGCCGAGTGCGATGGGCCCGGTGGCGCGCACGCGGGCCCGTCATCCGAGGAAAGGTCCATGGGGTGTCCCCTTCTGAAGCGTCGGCGTCCGGCACAGCGGGACGTCGGAGGAAGAACAGCGAACCCGATGACGCCGGGCGCTCCTCCCGTACGAACGGCCGCCGCCGCTCCGGAGGACGCCGAAAGCAGGAACCCAGGCGGTTCGGTCGGCTCATCGGTGTCATCGGCGGTGTCCTGGTCGTCGCCCTCATCGGTCTCGGCGTCGTCCTCTACCTCGACCGGGGCGGGGAGGGCGGCGGGGACGGCTCCCCGCCGCGGACCCGACCCGTCGCCTACTCCGTCTCCGACAGCGAGACCAACGACATCAACACGGTGCTGGCCACCCGCGAGGCCGACAACCGCCCCCTCAACGAGGGTGAGCTGTTCGGTGAGCGCAGCGCCGAGATCTCCAGCCGGGGCGTGGCCTTCACCCTGCGCGACTTCGAGCTGGCGGAGGACTGCTCGGGCGCGGTGTGGGGCGACGGCGTCGCCGAGGCCCTGGCCGGTGCCGACTGCACCCAGGCCGGGCGCGGCACCTACGTGTCCGACGACCACTTCGGTGTGGTGGCCATCTTCAACCTCGCCGACATCGAGGGCAGCCGGGCGGTCGCCGCCGCCATGGCCGAACCCGAGCTCCCCGAGGGGGAGGAATCGCCCGCCGACGCGCCCGTCACCGGGTTCGTGATGCCGCCTTCGGGCGCCGACCCCTTCGACCGGCTCGGCTCGGGTTACAGCGCGGCCGAGGCCACGATCAGCGGCCACTACCTGGTGGTGGTGTGGGTGCAGCCCACCGACTCCGCATCGGTCGACGAACGCGTGAGCCTGGCCAGCCCCCTGGTGACGCTGGGCAACTTCCGGGACCCGCTCTACCGGCGTCTGGTCAACCTCAAGGACGACACCGACACCACCGAACCGACCGGGGGCACGGGCGTCGAGACCACCGGGCCCGGCACCGGCGGCTGACCCGCGCCCGGGGTCGCGCCCGCGCGGGCGCGACCCCGGGACGCTCACTCCTTCGCCGCCGCCGCCCACACCCGTTCGGCCACCGAACGCAGCTCCGCGAACCGGTGTCCGGGCAGGTCCAGCAGGGTGTGACCGGAGACCCACTCCGGAGCGGCGGTCACCGCGTGGCGGGCGGTGCGCTTGTTGATCGGTTCCTCGCGCTCCCGCGCGACGCGGATCGTCCCGGCCCGCAGCACCGACGTCAACGTGCCGTGGGCGTGCTCTTGGACGTGCGCCAGCAGCCGGTCGACCGGGTCCGTCGGCTCGGGGGCGGGCGTCAACCGGATCGCCGTCAGGTCCGGGGCGCCGAAACCGCGCAGGAACCGCACCCGGAACCGCGGCTCCACCAGGGCGCGCAGCCCCGTCTGTCCCCGTTCGTCGCGCACGCACGCCGCCGCCGACGGCACCAGCAGGTACCCGGTCCCGTCGGGGCAGGCCAGCGCGGCCCGTGCCGCGATCCGATCCCATCCGCCGGTCAGGTCCACCACGGGCGGCCCCGACAGCGGCACGGCCGTCTCCATCCACGTGGACAGGCGCACCCGCCCCGAGGCGGGCGGCACCGACGACGGCCACGCCCCCACGGGCACCGGCCGGGCCCCGGTCTCCTCGGCGACCCGCGCCACCACGGCGCGCGCCCGTTCCTCGTCCAGCGCCCCCTTGGCCTCCTTGGCGTTCACGCCCTGGCTGTAGACGCGGGCGGGGCCCTCACCGGCCGGGGGAAGGGTGCGCGACAGCGGCCGCAGCACGTACAGGTCCGAGGCCGCCCCGATCGACTCGGCGCCCTCGTACCGGTTGAAGTCCGGCCACATCGCCTCCATCACCAGGTCCGATCGCAGGAGCCGGGCCTGGGTGGCCGCCGCGAGCCGGGGTGTGGTCTCACTGACCCCGTAGGCCACCAGCACCCGGCCCCTGCGCGGGTCGGCCATGCCCTCCAGGCCCCGGCGCACGAACAGTTCCACCCCGTCGGGGGTGTAGGGCGGGTCGGTGAAGACCACGTCCGCCGCGCCGCGCAGCGCCGGCGGCAGTCCCAGCCGCAGGTCGGCGTGATGGGTGCGCACGGCCAGGCCCAGACGGTCGGAGACCGCGTCGATGTGCGCCAGCACCCGCTCGTCGATGTCGACGACCAGGACCCGTGCCCGCGGCCGGGTCAGCGCCAACGCGACCGAGGTCAGGTCGTGGTCGCCCACGCACAGCACCGTGCGGTCGTCCAGGTCGAACCGGGTGGTCAGGAACAGGGCCCGGCGCAGGGCCGTCTCGGCGGTCGCCGTGACGTGGTCCAGGTCCGGGTCGGAGGCGGGCCCCTCGGCGACGGCGCGGGCGATCTCGGCGGCGGCCCGCCCGTGCCGGGGCAGCAGGTGCGCCACCGGGTCGGCGAGCGTGTCCCCGGCCGCCCCCGCGTAGTGGGCGGGGTGCGTCGGCCGTACCCGGACGCCGTCGCTCTCGGGTACGGCCTCCCCGGCCTCGACCAGGGTCCGCAACAGCGACACCACCAGGGTGCGGGCCACCCCGGTGGCCCGCACCAGGTCGTCGGGGCCGCACGGGTGCCCGGTGGACAGCGCGGCGAGGACCCGGCGCAGCCGGGGCGCGTCCACGCCGTGGTCGCGGAGCGCGCGCCGCGCCGCCTCGGGCAGGGGGGCGGGCGGGGTGTCGGTGTCGCGGGGGCCGGGGGCGTCGTCCGGTCCGGGGGAGATGGGGTCTACAGCCATGCCCCGATCGTCCCACGCCCCGGGCGCGGACATCGATCCGCAGGTCAGGGTGGTGCGTGAAGGATGAGGGAGATATCACTCGCGTGCGGACCCGAGTCCCCCTTGGGGGGAGTGTTAACACCGGGGTAATGTGGTGGCGCGGCGCACCGCGCTCGCGCGCCCAGGGCGGCGAACTCGACCAACCGTCGTGTTTTATCCGCTTTGGGAGGTTTACCGGGATTCCCTGGTGGAAAAACCGGCTAGGCACACCCTCGACGGGGAACCACCCGTACGAGGGACCGTGACACCACCCGTAAGGTGTCCACGACACGTCACCCGGGGTGCACCGCGGCACCCTATGGTCTAGACCTGCGATCCACATCGCGGCTGGACCCGCACGAAGAACGCAACACCGCTCGCAGCGGGCGACCATCCGCCATTCGCACCACGAGGACGTGGCCGCGGTACGGTGGCGGGCCACGGCGTCCACGACCCGAGCACCCACAACTTCACGCACGCAGCAGGGCCAATGTCGTCCCGGATGCGCTTTTCACGAAGCCGACGCAAGACGACAGGAGGGTAGATGCCCGCTGGTCAGGTGCGGCGTTCGTCCGTCCGAACGAACGTTGAATCCACTTCTCAGGGCCTGTACGACCCCGCCTTCGAGCACGACGCCTGTGGTGTGGGCTTCGTCGCCGATCTCACCGGCCGCCGCGGCCACGACATCGTGCAGAAGGCTCTCACCGTACTGCGCAACCTCGACCACCGAGGCGCCTCCGGTGCCGACCCCGACGACGGAGACGGCGCGGGCATCCTCACCCAGATCCCGCACGAGCTCTACACCGAGGTCTGCGACTTCGAGCTGCCCGCCGCCGGCGCCTACGCCGTCGGCATCGCCTTCCTCCCCGCCGACGCCGCCGAGCGCGCCGCCGCCATCGACACGATCAACGCGATCGTCGCCGACGAGGGCCTCACCCTCCTGGGCTGGCGCGACCTGCCCTTCGAGCCCCAGTACAGCGGCCCCGCCGCCCGCGAGGCCATGCCCTACTTCGGGCAGCTCTTCATCGCCGGCACCCCCGGCACCGCCACCGACGGCATCACCGGCATCGAGCTGGAGCGCTACGCCTACTGCGTCCGCAAGCGCGCCGAACACGAGACCGACGTCTACTTCCCGAGCCTGTCCCCGCGCACCATCGCCTACAAGGGCATGCTCACCACCCCGCAGCTGGAGCCGTTCTTCCCCGACCTGTCCGACCGGCGCTACGCCTCCGGCCTGGCCCTGGTCCACTCCCGGTTCTCCACCAACACCTTCCCGTCCTGGCCCCTGGCCCACCCGTTCCGCTACGTCGCCCACAACGGTGAGATCAACACCGTCAAGGGCAACCGGAACATGATGCGCGCCCGCGAGGCCAAGCTCGCCAGCGACCTCATCCCCGGCGACCTCGACCGGATCTTCCCCATCGTCGACCCCGACGACTCCGACACCGCGTCCTTCGACGACGCCCTCGAACTCCTCCACCTGGGCGGTCGCTCGCTCCCGCACGCCGTGCTCATGATGATCCCCGAGCCCTGGGAGAACCACACCGAGATGGACCCGGACGTCCGGGCCTTCTACGAGTACCACTCCACCCTCATGGAGCCCTGGGACGGGCCCGCCTCCGTGTCCTTCACCGACGGCACCCTCGTCGGCGCCGTCCTGGACCGCAACGGCCTGCGCCCCGGACGCTACTGGGTCACCGAGGACGGCCTCGTCGTCCTCGCCTCCGAGGCCGGCGTCCTCGACATCGACCCCGCCACCGTCGTCCGCAAGGGCCGCCTCCAGCCCGGCCGCATCTTCGTCGTCGACACCGCCCAGGGGCGGATCATCGAGGACGAGGAGATCAAGGCCGAGCTCGCCGCCCAGCACCCCTACCGGGAGTGGATCGACTCCGGCGTCCTGCGCATGTCCGACCTGCCCGCCGCCGAGCCCGTCCCCGTGACCGAGCTCAACCGCGCCCAGCAGGTCTTCGGCTACACCGAGGAAGAACTCCGGATCATCCTCACCCCCATGGCCCGCACCGGCGCCGAGCCCATCGGCTCCATGGGCACCGACACCCCGGTGGCCGCGCTCTCCGAGCGCTCCCGCCAGCTCTTCGACTACTTCTCGCAGAACTTCGCCCAGGTCACCAACCCGCCCCTGGACGCCATCCGCGAAGAGATGGTCACCAGCCTGTCCACGCTCCTGGGCGCCGAGCACAACATCCTCGAATCGGCCCCCGGCGACACCCGACGCCTCGTCCTGGCCACCCCGGTCATCGACCAGGACGAACTCGCCGCCATCGTCTCCGCGGGCCGCACCGAACCGGCCCTGAAGACCTTCACCGTCGACGGCACCTACCCCGTCGACGGCGGCGGCGAAGCCCTGGCGGCCCGCCTCACCGAGATCAACGGCGAGATCGACGCCGCCATCGCCGACGGCGCCCACATCCTCGTCCTCAGCGACCGCGGCGCCGACCCGAGGCGGGCGCCCGTCCCGTCGCTGCTGCTCACCGGGTCGGTCCACCACCACCTCGTCCGCGAGAAGACCCGCACCGAGGTCGGCCTCATCATCGAAGCCGCCGACGTGCGCGAATGCCACCACGTCGCGCTCCTCCTCGGGTACGGCGCCTCCGCCGTCAACCCCTACCTCGCCCTGGCCACCGTCCGGGACCTGGTCCAGCGCGGCACCATCGGCGGCATCGACGCCGACGACGCCGTCCGCAACACCGTCAAGGCGTTCGGCAAGGGCGTCCTGAAGGTCATGTCCAAGATCGGCGTCTCCACGGTCAGCTCCTACACCGGAGCCCAGATCTTCGAGGCCCTCGGCCTCGGCGCCGAGGTCATCGACCGCTGCTTCACCGGCACCACCTCCCGCCTCGGCGGCGTCGGCTTCGACGTCCTCGCCGAAGAGGTCGCCATCCGCCACCGCCGCGCCCACACCGACAACACCGGCTCCGGCGCCCACCGGCGTCTGGAGATCGGCGGCGAGTACCAGTGGCGCCGCGAGGGCGAACCGCACCTGTTCGACCCCGAGACGGTCTTCAAACTCCAGCACTCCACCCGCACCCGACGGTACGAGATCTTCAAGGAGTACACCAGCAGGGTCGACGACCAGGCCGAGAGGCTCATGACCCTGCGCGGCCTCTTCCGCTTCAAGGAGGGCGTGCGCGAACCGATCCCCATCGACGAGGTCGAGCCCGTCTCCGCGATCGTCAAGCGCTTCTCCACCGGCGCCATGTCCTACGGCTCCATCTCCGCCGAGGCCCACGAGACCCTCGCCATCGCGATGAACCGCCTCGGCGGCAAGTCCAACACCGGCGAGGGCGGCGAGGACCCCGCCCGCTTCATCCCCGACGCCAACGGGGACCTGCGGCGCAGCGCCATCAAGCAGGTCGCCTCCGGCCGCTTCGGCGTCACCTCGCACTACCTCACCAACGCCGACGACATCCAGATCAAGATGGCCCAGGGCGCCAAGCCCGGCGAGGGCGGCCAACTGCCCGGCCACAAGGTCTACCCGTGGGTGGCGAACACCCGCCACTCCACCCCCGGCGTCGGGCTCATCTCCCCGCCGCCCCACCACGACATCTACTCCATCGAGGACCTCGCCCAGCTCATCCACGACCTCAAGAACGCCAACCCGTCCGCCCGGGTCCACGTCAAGCTGGTCTCCGAAGCGGGCGTCGGCACCGTCGCCGCCGGCGTCTCCAAGGCCCACGCCGACGTCGTCCTCATCTCCGGCCACGACGGGGGCACCGGCGCCTCGCCGCTGACCTCCCTCAAGCACGCGGGCACCCCCTGGGAGCTCGGCCTCGCCGAAACCCAGCAGACCCTGCTGCTCAACGGCCTGCGCGACCGCATCGTCGTCCAGGCCGACGGCCAGATGAAGACCGGCCGCGACGTCATCGTCGCCGCCCTGCTCGGCGCCGAGGAGTACGGCTTCGCCACCGCCCCCCTCGTCGTCTCCGGCTGCGTCATGATGCGCGTCTGCCACCTCGACACCTGCCCCGTCGGCGTCGCCACCCAGAACCCCGTCCTGCGCGAACGGTTCTCCGGCAAGGCCGAATACGTGGTGAACTTCTTCGAGTTCATCGCCCAGGAGGTCCGCGAACACCTCGCCGCCCTCGGCTTCCGCAGCCTCGACGAGGCCATCGGCGCCGTCGACCTGCTCGACACCACCGAGGCCGTCCAGCACTGGAAGGCCAAGGGCCTGGACCTGGCGCCCATCCTCCACGAGGTGGAGCCCTGGGGCGGGGACCACCGCGTCCAGCGCCGCATCCAGGACCACGGCCTGGAGAAGGCCCTCGACAACACCCTCATCCAGCTCGCCGAAGGCGCGCTCGACTTCGGCCGACCCGTCAAGCTCGAACTGCCCGTCCGCAACGTCAACCGCACCGTCGGCACCATGCTCGGACACGAGGTCACCAAGCGCTACGGCGCCGACGGCCTGCCCACCGACACCATCGACGTCACCTTCACCGGGTCCGCGGGCCAGTCCTTCGGCGCCTTCGTACCCAAGGGCGTCACCCTCCGGCTCAAGGGCGACGGCAACGACTACGTCGGCAAGGGCCTGTCCGGCGGCCGGGTCATCGTCCGCCCCGCCGACGCCTCGCGCCTCGTCGCCGAGGAGCACATCATCGCCGGCAACGTCATCGGCTACGGCGCCACCTCCGGGGAGATCTTCCTCCGCGGCATCGTCGGCGAACGCTTCTGCGTCCGCAACTCCGGCGCCCTCGCCGTCGTCGAGGGCATCGGCGACCACGGCTGCGAGTACATGACCGGCGGCCGTGCCGTCGTCCTGGGCCGCACCGGCCGCAACTTCGCGGCCGGCATGTCCGGTGGCATCGCCTACGTGCTCGACCTCGAACCCGGCCGCGTCAACGCCGAGATGGTCGCGATCGAGGAGCTCACCGACGAGGACCGCGCGTTCCTCACCGACGTGCTCACCCGACACCACGCCGAGACCGGATCCACCGTCGCCCAGAGCCTCCTGGCCGCCGGCGACACCGGCCTCGACCGGATCGCCAAGGTCATGCCGCGCGACTACAAGCGCGTCCTGCTCGCCCAGGCCCAGGCCGAGCGAGAAGGCCGCGACGTCGACGAGGCCGTCATGGCCTCCGCGCAGTCCTGAGCGTCAGCCGACACGAGAGGAGGAACGATCATGGCCGACCCCAAGGGTTTCTTGAAGATCACCGAACGCGAGCTCCCCGTACACCGACCGGTGGACGTTCGCATTCAGGACTGGCGCGAGGTCTACGAGGACTTCGACCGAGGGACCGTCACCAAGCAGGCGTCCCGCTGCATGGACTGCGGCATCCCCTTCTGCCACAACGGCTGCCCGCTCGGCAACCTCATCCCCGAGTGGAACAACCTCGTCCACACCCACGACTGGGCCGAGGCGATCGAGCGGCTCCACGCCACCAACAACTTCCCCGAATTCACCGGCCGGCTGTGCCCCGCACCCTGCGAATCCGCCTGCGTGCTCGGCATCAACCAGCCCGCCGTCACCATCAAGAACGTCGAGGTCTCCATCATCGACCGCGCCTGGGAGGAGGGCTGGGTCAAGCCCCTGCCCCCCACCGTGCGCACCGGTAAGAGGATCGCCGTCGTGGGCTCCGGCCCCGCCGGCCTGGCCGCCGCCCAACAGCTCACCCGCGCCGGCCACGACGTCACCGTCTACGAACGCGCCGACCGCATCGGCGGCCTGCTCCGCTACGGCATCCCCGAGTTCAAGATGGAGAAGCGGCACATCGACCGCCGCATCGCCCAGATGACCGCCGAGGGCACGGAGTTCCGCACGAGCACCGACATCGGCGTCGACATCACCGTCGAGGAACTGCGCGCCGACAACGACGCGGTCGTCCTCACCGGCGGTGCCACCGCCTGGCGCGACCTGCCCGTCCCCGGCCGTGAACTCGCCGGCGTGTACCAGGCCATGGAGTACCTGCCCCAGGCCAACCGCGTCCAGTTCGGCGACTACGACCGCGCTCCCATCCACGCCGAGGGCAAGCACGTCGTCGTCATCGGCGGCGGTGACACCGGCGCCGACTGCGTCGGCACCGCCCACCGCCAGGGTGCCGCCGGCGTCACACAGCTGGAGATCATGCCCAAGCCGCCCGTCCACCGACCCGACGCACAGCCCTGGCCCACCATGCCCACGCTGTACAAGGTCACCAGCGCCCACGAAGAGGGCGGCAAGCGCGTCTACTCCGTCAACACCCTGGAGTTCCTCGGCGACGACGACGGCCACGTACGCGCCCTCAGGCTCGTCGAGGTCAAGCGCACCGACAAGGGCTTCGAACCCGTCGAGGGCACCGAACGCGAGATCCCCGCCGACCTCGTCACCCTCGCCATGGGCTTCGTCGGCCCCCAGAAGGAGGGCATGATCGAGCAGCTCGGCGTCGACCTCGACGGACGCGGCAACGTCGTCCGCGACACCGACTACCGGACCAGCGTCGACGGCGTCTACTGCGCCGGCGACATGGGCCGCGGCCAGTCCCTCATCGTCTGGGCCATCGCCGAGGGGCGCTCCGCTGCCGCCGCCGTCGACCGCGACCTCACCGGCCGGGACGGCGAACTGCCCGTCGCCATCCCGCCCACCGCCCGACCCCTCGTCTGACCCACGGGGCGTACCGTACGGGGCGCACGGGATCCTCCCGCGCGCCCCGTACGCGTACCCGCCGTGACGTTGCACACCGGTGACCCCACCGTGTCGGAGCACCGGCCCCGGCCCCGACACACTGGAACCCCGGCCCCCGACCCCGGCGCCCCCCACCCCCCACGGGAGCAACGACCATGGTCTACCGCCTCATCGGCGACGCCGCCATGCTCTTCCACTTCGCGTTCATCCTCTACATCGCCGTCGGCGGATTCATCGCCTGGAGGTGGCCCCGCACCTTCTGGATCCACCTCGGCGTCGCCCTCTACGGCCTGGCCATCAGCATCGTCGGTTGGACCTGCCCCCTCACCCACGTCGAGAACTGGGGCCGTGAGAACGCCGGACAGGCCGGACTCGCCGAGGAGGGCTTCATCGACCACTACCTCACCGGCGTCATCTACCCCGCCGACGACCTCCGCCTGGTCCAGACGGGCGTCGGCGTGGTCGTCGTCCTCTCCTGGATCGTCCTCGCCGTCCTCACCCGCCGCCGCGCCCGCGCCGAGAGCACCACCGCGACCTGACCCTTTCGAGACCCGCGACGCCTACCATCGGACCATGGCCTACAGGCTCGTCGCCGACACGGCCATGGTCCTCCACATGGCCTTCCTCGTCTATGTCGTCCTCGGCGGGTTCATCGCCTGGAGGTGGCCCCGCACCTTCTGGATCCACCTCGGCGTCGCCCTCTACGCCTTCGGCATCGTCCTCATCGGCTGGGAGTGCCCCCTCACCCACGTCGAACGATGGGGCCGCGACCGGGCCGGCCAGGAGGGCCTGCCCCCCACCGGATTCATCGACCACTACCTCACCGGCGTGGTCTACCCGGAGGAGCACCTCGGCACCGTCCGCCTCGCGGCAGCCCTCCTCATCCTCCTCACCTGGACGGTCCTCGCCGTCCGCGGCGCGCACCGCCTCCATCGCACGTAAAGAACACGAATGGATTGATCGACGGCGCGGGACCCCGCCCACCCCCAGGGGTACCGTTCCGACATGAGCGTTGTGACCTGGGAATCCTTCCTCGCGGCCGAACACTTCATCATGCGCACCGCCCGGCTCCTCGACCGGCACCGGTTCGCCTACCACTTCCAGGCCGGACCCGCGCAGCCCGTCCGCTCCGCCCTCTCCGCCTACCGCAACATCGACGGCGGCTACGGCAACGCCCTCGACCCCGACCTGCGCGGACACGCCAGCCAACCCCTGGCCGTCGACACCGCCCTGCGCATCCTCGACGAACTCGGCCCCGTCCCCCACGACCTCGGCCAGGGCATCTGCCGCCACCTCGCCTCCGTCGCCGCCCCCGACGGCGGCCTCCCGCCCGTCACCCCCGCCGTCCGCCACACCGAATCCGCGCCCTGGTGGCGCCAACGCACCGACTTCGGCCCCGACCTCGCCCTCACCGCCTCCATCACCGGCCGCCTCCACCGGCACAACATCACCCACCCCTGGCGCGACCGCGCCACCGCCTACTGCTGGAAGCACATCGACGCGCTCCACTGGACCGAACCCCACGAGGCCGTCGGCATCTGCGCCTTCCTCCAACACGTCCCCGACCGGCCCCGGGCCCTCCACACCATCAACCGGCTGTCCACCATGATCCGGGCCGCCGTCAACGTCCGACCCGCCGACGGCGCGGGCGTCCCCGGGCCCCGCTCCGCCGCTCCCCGCCACCACGTCCACACACCCCTGGACCTGGCGCCCGACCCCTCCTGCATCGCCCGCCCCCTGTTCACCGACTCCGAGATCGACGACGCCCTCGAACGCCTCGAACGCACCCAACGCCCCGACGGCGGCTGGGACACCTCCTGGGACCACTGGGACACCGCCGCCACCCTCGAACTCGAAGGCATGCGCACCGTCCAGCGGCTCCGCGTCCTCCGTGCCTACGGCCGCCTCGCGCCCACCCTCCCCACCCCCCGACGCGACCGCTGAACACCCCTGGGGCCACCACCGCGAAAGCCCCACGGGACCGTTGGTGCACAGCCCGGATCCACCTTCCCGCAGCCTGAGATACGTCCATTCGCAACCTGGTTTAGACCACTGCATCCCCCGGACGCTCTAAAGTGTTATCCGTGACACGTCGAGCAAAGATCGTCGCGACCCTCGGTCCCGCCACTTCGAGCCCGGAGATCCTCCGCAAGCTCGTCCACGCCGGACTGGACGTCGCCCGACTCAACCTCAGCCACGGAACCCACGACGACCACAGCGCCAACCTCGCCACCCTGCGAGCGGCCGCCGAGGACGTCGGACGAGCGGTCGGCGTCCTCGCCGACCTCCAAGGACCCAAGATCCGCGTCGGCACCTTCGCCGACGGCCCCGTCGAACTCAACGTCGGGGACGAGTTCACCATCACCATCGATGACGTCCCCGGTGACGCGCACCGCGTCTCCACCACCTACAAGGGCCTGCCCAACGACGTCCGACCCGGCGACCGCGTCCTCATCGACGACGGACGCATCGTGCTGGAGTGCACCAAGACCACCGGCAGCGACGTCCACACCCGGGTCGTCTACGGCGGCGTCGTCTCCAACCACAAGGGACTCAACCTCCCCGGAGTCGCCGTCAGCGTCCCCGCCCTCACCCAAAAGGATGAGGACGACCTGCGCTGGGCCCTGCGCAACCGCGTCGACATGGTCGCCCTCTCCTTCGTCCGCAGTCCCGCGGACGCCGAGGAGTGCCACCGCATCATGGACGAAGAGGGCCTCACGGTGCCCCTCATCGCCAAGATCGAGAAGCCCCAGGCCGTCGAGCGCCTCCAGGACATCATCGAGGTCTTCGACGCCGTCATGGTCGCCCGCGGCGACCTCGGCGTCGAACTGCCCCTGGAGAACGTCCCCATGGTGCAGAAACGCGCCGTCGAACGCTGTCGCGACAAGGCCAAACCGGTCATCGTCGCCACGCAGATGCTCGAATCCATGATCGGAGCCCCCCGGCCCACCCGCGCCGAGGCCTCCGACGTCGCCAACGCCGTCCTCGACGGCGCCGACGCCGTCATGCTCTCCGGAGAGACCAGCGTCGGCAAGTACCCCGTCGAGACCGTCGAGACCATGGCCCGCATCATCAGCGCCGCCGAGCAGGAGTCCCTGCGCGCCTCGCACATCCTCAACCGGGTGCCCGAGACCACCGGCGGGGCCATCGCCCGCGCCGCCGCGGAGATCGGCGCCACCATCGGCGCCAAGGCGCTCGTGGCCTTCACCATGTCCGGTGAGACCGCCCGCCGCCTCGCGCGCTACCGGTCGCCCATCCCGCTCCTGGCGTTCACCACCGAGAACGCCACCCGCGGACGCCTCTCCCTGACCTGGGGAGTGGAGACCAACCTGGTCCCCTGGGTCGACAACACCGACGACATGGTCCGCCAGGTCGAGAGCGAACTGCTCCAACTCGGTGACTACACCAAGGGCGACAAGGTCGTCATCGTGGCCGGCAGTCCGCCCGGGACCACCGGTTCCACCAACTCCCTGCGCGTCCACCGCCTCGGCGACACCGTCGCCCTCGACGGCGTCTGACACGCGTCATCCGGTGTCCGGTCCGGGACGTATGAGCCGCGTCCACGGACCGGGGCCGGATGTGGCGGCACCCACGGAACACGCCCCGGGGCCTGTTCTCGAACGCTCTTGCGCGCCCTCGGGGCGGGGTTCCGTGGCCCGGGGCGAACGTCCGGGGAACGAGGGCGTGAGCGCGGGGCGAAGGCTCCCGTTCTCCGGGCGCGCCGAGCACGGACCGAAGCGGGGCGGAGGTTCGAAGGAACACGCCCTAGCGGTGGGTCTCCTGCTCCTGGCCGCCCGTCTCGGGCAGCACCCGCTCCAACGGCATGTCCCAGGGCAGCAGGTTCCACGGGCTGCGCGGATCCTCGGTGAGCAGGCCCAGCGCCGCCCACACCCGGTCGGTCCCGCCGTGGTCGCCCTCCACACCCTTCTCCGGCCACAACAGGTAACCGGCGTGGAAGGCCATCGACAGCTGCTGCCACGACGAGTACCGTCGCTGGAGATCCGACGCCACCCGGCGCAACGTCGTCTGCGACTCCACCGGACTCAACCAGTCCAGGGTGGCACCACCGCACACCAGGCGGATCACGTGCACCGACTTCCACCACTGGTAGGCGCCGATGATCACCGTCTCATCGCCCTCGGCCACACCCGTGACCATCCGCAGCCGGTGCACCTGCTCCGGTGACAGGGGCACCTGCTCACCGGTGGTGCGACCGCCCTGGTCGAGCGGCAGCCGCGACCGGGCCGACCCGGCCGCCAGGTCCACCACCAGATCCACCGAGGGACCGGTGTGCAACTCGCCCATCTGCCGGTCGATCGCCGCCAACAACGACTCCCGGTCGGTCACGTTCCACTGGCGCTCCAGCAGCCGCCGGTAGGACCGCCGCAACGTCGGCCGCGCCACCACGTCCCAGGGTTCGGCCAGCGCCACCCGGAACGGCGCGGCCACCGCCGCCGCCCACCGCTCGGTGCTGAGCGGGGCGTCCGCGTCCTTGGTGCGCAACGTCGGGGACTCGCGGGAACCGAGCACCAGCTCGACGAAGGAACCGACGGCCAGCGCCACCGCCGGCGGGAACGCCCACCCGGGCGCCACCGCCACGAGCACGACCACGAGCAACGCGACCGGTGTCAACAGCCACGGCCGACGCCGACCGGACCCCCAGGCCACCACGACCCAGGCGCCGATCACCAGTGCGCCGAACACCCCGGCCGCCGCGGTCAGCACCCGTTGCTCCTCTCCTGAGAACCCGCCTCCGATTCTCAAGGATCCTCGAAGCCCGCCCGCGCGGGCGACCGAACCCACGGGTTGTACTCAGGTTGTGGCCGTGATGTGACCGGTTGGACCCGCCTTGCCCGGGCATGAAGTGACAAACGGCCCTTTTCGTCCCGAACCGGCCGGGTAGTTACAGAGGTTCCACGCAGCCAGAACCGGGCACCGAACCCACCGCCCCCCGACCCCCGGTCCGGTCGTGACGCACGTCGGTCGACGTCCGCCGCGAACGGCGGCCCCGGAAAACGGCTCGACGGACCCACCGTGCGCTGACACGGTGGCACCCATGACGAACCTCGAACTCCTGACCGCCGCGGACGTACGACTCATGCAGGCTCTGGCGCAGCGCATCACCGCCACCCGCCCGGACCTGGTCAACGCGGACGCGGCGTTCGGCGAACTGGCCTGGAACTGGGGCAAGGGGCACGCCGCCGACGGCGCGACCTGGCCCCGTCGGCTGTGGTTCTCCGACGGCGACCTGATCGCGTGGGCCTGGGCCCACCTTCCGCGCCGGGTGAGACTGAGCGACGGGTCGGTGAGGGACGTCACCGGCGCCCACCTGGTGTACCAGGTCCACCCCGACCACGCCGGACTGGTCGACGAGGTGATCGACTGGTACGACGTCACGGCGGCGGGCCTCGAACGCACGGTGGTGCCCGGCGCCGCCGACACGTTCGCCCTGGAGCGGTGGGCCGCGCACGGCTACGGGACCGACCCGTCCTCCCTCGGGGACACCGGCTCCTGGACCCTGCTCAACGAGCGGGACCTCACCGACCTGGAACGGCCGGTCCTGCCGGACGGATTCCGGTTCCGCACCGCCGACGAGGTCGGCCCCCAGGCCGCGGTCCGGGCCCACCTGGACGCCTGGGCCCCCTCGGCGTACACGATCGAGTCCTACCGGGGCGTCCGGGACACGGAGGCCTACCGCGGCGACCTGCACGTCCTGGTGGAGGCGCCGGACGGAACGTTGGCCTCCTCGACGATCATGTGGCTCGACGAGGCGAACAGGACCGCCCAGTTCGAGCCGGTCGGGACGCATCGGGACCACCGGCGCAGGGGGCTGGCGAGGGCGATGCTCCTGCACGGGATGCACCTGGCGCGGGCGGCCGGGGCCACGCACATGACGGTCGCCTGCCTGGGGGCGCCGGGGCATCCCCGGGCGCGCGGGCTGTACCACGGCGTCGGGTTCCGCGAGTTCACCCGGGACGCGCCGCTCATCAAGACCGCGGGCTGAGGACCGGTCGGCGCGGACGAGGGCGGGGCGCACGTCCGTCCATCTCCCCGGAAGGTCCTCGATGGGCGGCCGACGGCCTTCCCTCGCGGCGACTCCTCCTCCGGCCTCGCGATGAACGCGCCGTGACTCCGCTCGCGACGGGCGGCACCCACGGGACACGCCTCAACTCTTCGGCCCCACGAACGTGTCGAGTCGCGCGACGGCGTCCCTTCGGGCGACGGAGACGGAGATCTTGTCCCGGTGCGGGGGCCTGCGTTGCACGCGGACCCTCCAGGGGATCTCCAAGAGGTCGAGGGCGTCGGTGAACAGGTCGACGATGTCCCGGGAGGCGTTGACGAACTCGTACCGGGGGTACTCGTGGTACCTCCAGCCTTCGGGGGTGAGGCGGCGCACCCGGTTGATCCCCCGCCAGCCGTCGGAGTGGATCAGACCTTTGACGAACTCCTCCGGGTGGACGCGCACGATCTCCCGCTGCCAGGGTTCCAGCGTGATGGTCCGCTCGTGCTTCTTGCCGGGGCCGTGCTGGGGGAACAGGCAGGGCCAGTGTTTCCAGTCCGAGTACACCTCGGTGCAGCCCGTGCGCTGGGCTCGTCCGATGGAATGGCCGGGTAGGACCATGCCCATGGAGACCGCGTACTCGTCCATGAGTCCGGGCCACATGTCGGTGCAGGAGACGCGCAGTCGCCACACACCGCGGGTGCCGTCGCCGGTGGGGCTGATGGTCCCATCGCCCAGATAGAGACCCAGAAGGTGGCCGTAGGCCCGGAGGTCGGTGGGAGGTCGAGGGATCGGCTCGCAGCGAGGGCACTCGCCGTTGTCACGGTACTTCTCTATGAGGGAGCGATTTCGAGACCAGGATCGGAGCGTGGCGCAACTGATGCCCAGGCGTCGGGAGACTTCGGCCTGCGATAGCCCCGTGTCCAGCATGGAGACCGCCGAGCGGCGGATGTGGGATGAGTACATACCGTGCAGGGTCGCTCACACCTAGGACAATATGGCGGCGTCTCCCCAGGTCATGGGTGGTATGTCTGAAATGACGAAAGCCGCCCGATCGGGCGGCTTTCGTCTGCTTGTACCCCGGGTGGGATTCGAACCCACACTGTATGGTGTTTGAGACCATTATCTCTGCCGTTGGATTACCGGGGCTTTTGGGGTTTATGTCCGGCTTTGGGTTGGGTTGCTCCAAGGCGGTGAACCGGCGACGGTCGGCCAACGGTGATGTCACGATTGGCCAGCATTGCCGGTCCCGACGAACAGCATCCTAGCGGATCTCGGTACTCTCGTGTACGTGACGAGGACGCAGAGCCGCGTGGTGATCGCGGAAGACGAGGCCCTGATCCGCCTGGACCTCAAGGAGATGCTCGAAGAGGACGGTTACGCCGTCGTCGGCGAGGCCGGGGACGGGGAGACGGTGATCCGGCTCGCGCGCGAGCTCAAGCCGGATCTGGTGATCACCGATATCAAGATGCCCGTGCTCGACGGCCTCTCCGCCGCCGAGCGCATCGCGGGGGAGCGGATCGCTCCGGTCGTGATCCTGACCGCCTTCTCGCAGCGCGAGCTGGTGGAACGGGCGCGCGACGCGGGTGCCATGGCCTACCTGGTCAAGCCCTTCAGTAAGGCCGACCTGGTGCCCGCCATCGAGATGGCCACCTCCCGCTACGCCGAGTTGGCGGCGCTGGAGGCGGAGGTGGGCGGTCTCCAGGAGCGTCTGGAGACCCGCAAGCTGGTCGAGCAGGCCAAGGGCCTGTTGCAGAGTCGGCACGGGATGAGCGAGCCCGAGGCGTTCCGTTGGATTCAGAAGAACTCCATGGACCGACGCCTGACCATGCGCAAGGTCGCCGAGACGGTCGTGGAGACCCTCGGGGGCAAGCAGTCCTGACGAGCTCCTCCCAGGGGGACCGAACAGGGGCCGTGCCCGTCCGGGTGCGGCCCCTTCATCGTGTTCGGATGGACGCGGAGTGTCGTAGGAAATGTGCAGATCGCTCACCCCAGGCGGGAGAAACGAGACAAGTGTCCAGGGTCAAGGGGGTTCCTGTGACGGTTGGGTCTCGTTTCTGCACGATGGGGTGACGTTTGGGTCACGTGGCTTAAGTGAAGCTGAATGACCAGCCTAAACCGGGCTAAACTCGCCGCACCGAACAGCAATGGACAACGGTGTCGAATGCGCGCATACGGCACTGTTAACCCTCAGATGCGCAAGGAGCGCGCGTGCGCACACGCCTCGTGACCGTGCTGCTCGCCCTGATCACCGCCATCCTGGTGATCCCCGGGCCTGCGGCGACGGCGGACGAACAGGGCGGTGAGACGCTGCACGGTCAGATCCGCAACCCGGACGACCGGGATCAGGGTGTCGAAGGCATCTCGATTCAGGTGTTCGATGGTGAGGACGAGATCGGTGCGGCCGATACCGACTCTGATGGAAATTGGGAAGTAGGGCTGCCCGGACCGGGCACCTACCGTGTCGTGGTGGACCAGGAGTCCGTCCCCAGCACATTCGCCGTACGGGAGACGAGCCTCGTCTCCGACGGTGAGGCGGAGGTGGAGGTACCCGCAGGCGAACAGCGCGTCCTGATCGTCGCCCTGGAACGCCCCGACGGGGGTGAGGCCGAGGAGTCGGCCTCTCCCACGGACGAGGGCGCGGGATCCGATGAGGCCGCGGAGGACGAGGACACGGTCGTTCCGGCGGCCAGGGGTTCCTTCGGGGACCGGTTCGTCCAGCTGGCGGCCGCGGGTCTCCTGTTCGGCCTGGTGATCGCGGTGTCCGCGATCGGCCTGTCGCTGATCTTCGGTACGACGAAGATGATCAACTTCGCCCACGGCGACATGGTCACCTTCGGTGCGATGGTCGCGCTGGTGTTCAGCAGCGGCGCGGTGGGACTGGGCAACTCCCTGCTGGCGATCTTCGCCGGTCTGGGCGGCGCGGTGCTCATCGCCGTCCTCCTGGAACAGCGCCTGGGGCGTACCGCCCTGATCGTCGCCCAGTGGTCGTCGATCTTCGCGGGCATCGCGCTGGCCACCGTGCTCGGTGTGCTGGGCGACTCGGTGGGCTGGCAGGTGCCGCTGTGGATCGCCGCGGGCATCGCGGTGGTCATGGGCGCCGTCCTGGGCGCCTCCATGGAGCGGTACATCTGGCGACCGCTGCGCAAGCGCAACGTGGCACTGATCCAGTTGTTCATCGTCTCGATCGGTCTGGCGCTGATCCTGCGCCACATGATCCTGGTGATGTTCGGCGCGGGTCGCAGCCGGTACTCCGGTTTCCAGATCCAGGAGCTGGTGCGTCTGGGCCCGATCTCCATGCCGCCGCGCGACCTGGTGGTCATGGCCGTGGCGATCGTGGTCCTGGTGGCCGTGGCGTGTCTGCTCCAGTTCACCCGGATCGGCAAGGCGATGCGCGCGGTCTCGGACAACCGGGACCTGGCGGAGTCGTCGGGTATCGACGTGGACCGGGTCACCCTGTACGTGTGGGGCCTGGGCGGCGGTCTGGCGGCGCTCGGCGGTGTGCTCTACGGCCTCAACCAGGTGGTGGAGTACGAGATGGGCTTCCGCCTGCTGCTGCTGATGTTCGCCGCGGTGATCCTGGGTGGTCTGGGCACCGCCTACGGCGCGATGGTCGGCGGTATCGCGGTCGGCCTGGTGGCGATGTTGTCCACCCTGTGGTTCCCGTCCCAGCTGATGCAGGCGTGGGCATTGGCGTTGATGATCCTCATGCTGCTGATCAGGCCTCAGGGTCTGCTCGGTCGTGCTGAGCGGGTCGGCTAGGAGAGAAGACGATGGACATCATTTCTATCCTCGCCGAATCCGTGCGGTCGGCGTTCGGCCCGATCGCGGCGATCTACGCTCTCGCGGCCATCGGTCTGAACCTGCACTTCGGGTACACGGGCCTGCTGAACTTCGGCCAGGTCGGTTTCATGCTGGTGGGCGCCTACGGTGTCGGCATCAGCGTGTCGGTGTTCGAGCTGCCGCTGATCGTCGGTTTCGGTGTGGGCCTGTTGTGCGCCCTGGTGCTGGCGCTGCTGCTGGGTATCCCGACGCTCCGATTGCGGGCGGATTATCTGTCGATCACGACGATCGCGGCGGCGGAGGTCATCCGACTGATCTATCGGGCGGGGTTCGCCGAGCCGCTGACCGGTGGTGTGTACGGTCTGCAGAACCTGGCCGGTGACTTCCGCGTGTGGAACCCGTTCGACGCGGGGGCCCGGTACGGGTTCGGCGACATCACGTACACGGGTGCGCAGATGTGGACGATGACGGTGACCTGGTCGCTGGTCGTCCTGATGGCGGGGCTGACGTGGCTGTTGATCCACAGCCCGTGGGGTCGTGTCATCAAGGGTGTCCGTGAGGACGAGGACGCGGTCCGCAGCCTGGGCAAGAACGTCTTCACGTACAAGATGCAGGCCCTGGTGCTCGGTGGTCTGATCGGTGCGCTGGCGGGTTGCATGATGGCGATGCACCAGGCGTCGATCCAGCCCGACCAGTTCAAACCGCAGGTGACGTTCTTCCTGTGGGTGATCCTGCTGCTGGGCGGCGCCGGTCGGGTCCTCGGGCCGATCCTGGGTTCGATGCTGTTCTGGTTCCTGATGAACTTCACGGACGGTCTGCTCAAGGGCCTGGGTCAGGACCTGGGGCTGCTGCCGTTCTTGAACGGGCCGGACTACGGCGCGATCCAGCTGGCCTTCGCGGGTCTGATGCTGGTCGTGCTGATCGTGTTCCGTCCACAGGGCTTGATCGGGGACCGCAAGGAGATGTTGATCAATGTCAAGTGACGAGACCGTGGTCGACCGGATGACGGGTGCCGAGACGGTGCCCGGCTCGAAGAAGCCCGACCCGATCCTGGTGGTCGACGACGTGCGGCGTTCGTTCGGCGGTCTGACCGCCGTGGACGTGGAGCACCTGGAGGTGCAGCGCGGCACGATCACGGCGTTGATCGGTCCGAACGGCGCCGGCAAGTCGACGCTGTTCAACCTGCTCACCGGCTTCGACCGGGTGGATCAGGGGACGTGGTCGTTCCAGGGGAAGCGGATCAGCGGCAGGAAGGGCCACCAGGTGGCCCGGGCCGGGATGGTCCGTACGTTCCAGCTGACCAAGGCGCTGACCCGGTTGACGGTGCTCGACAACATGTTGTTGGGCGCGACGGGGCAGACGGGCGAGCGGATCGGCGGGGCGTTCCTGCGTCCGTTGTGGCAGGCCCAGGAGCGGGCCAACACGGAGCGCGCGCTGGAGCTGCTGGAGCGGTTCAAGTTGATCGCCAAGCGCGACGAGATGGCGGGTTCGCTGTCGGGTGGTCAGCGCAAGCTGCTGGAGATGGCGCGCGCGTTGATGACCGACCCGGACATGATCATGTTGGACGAGCCGATGGCGGGTGTGAACCCGGCGCTGGTGCAGTCGTTGCTGGGGCACATCACGTCGTTGCGCGATGAGGGCAAGACGGTGTTGTTCGTCGAGCACGACATGGACGTGATCATGGGCATCAGCGACTGGATCGTGGTGCTCGCCCAGGGGCAGATCATCGCCGAGGGGCGTCCGTCCGATATCCGCTCGAACCAGCAGGTCATCGATGCCTACCTGGGTTCCCGTGAGGAGGAATGACGATGAGTGAGAACGGGGACCCGCGGCCGGGTTCGGAGAAGCCGCCGGAGTCGGTGGAGGAGGTCGTGGTGGCCCAGGAGCACCGTGAGGAGCTGCTGGAGCACGCCATGGAGGAGTCCTTGGAGGTGGGTGCTCCGGAGGACTACCTGGTGCTGGCCAAGGAGCTGGTGGCCGGGTACGTGCCCGGGGTGAACATCCTCAACGGGTGCACCCTGACCCTCACCGAGGGTGAGGTCGTGGCGATCATCGGACCCAACGGCGCGGGCAAGTCGACGTTGATCAAGACGATCTTCGGTCTGATCCCGATCCGTGAGGGTGCTCTGACGCTGCGCGGCAAGAGCATCTCGGGTCTGCCGGCGCACAGTCTGGTGGAGCGCGGTGTGGGGTACGTCCCGCAGACGCAGAACGTGTTCCCGTCGCTGACGATCGAGGAGAACCTCCAGATGGGGGCGTTCCTGCGGCCGAAGGCGTTCACGGAGCGGTTCGCGTTCGTGGCGGAGCTGTTCCCGCTGTTGGGGGATCGGCGCAAGGCCAAGGCCGGGTCGTTGTCGGGCGGTGAGCGCCAGATGGTGGCGATGGGCCGGGCCTTGATGATGGATCCGTCGGTGCTGCTGCTGGACGAGCCGACGGCGGGTCTGTCGCCGCTCTACCAGGAGGAGGTGTTCCAGCGGGTGAAGCAGGTCAACGAGGCGGGTGTCTCGGTGATCATGGTGGAGCAGAACGCCCGCCGGTGCCTTCAGATCTGTGACCGCGGGTACGTGCTGGACCAGGGCCGCAACGCGTACACGGGTACGGGCGCGGATCTGTTGAACGACCCGAACGTCATCGAGCTGTACCTGGGGACCCTGGCCAAGGGCTGAGTCCGTTCGTACGAGGGGCGTCCCGTGAGGGGCGCCCCTTCGTCGTGCGCGGCGCCGGGGCGGGCCCGTGCGGGGCGGGAGGACGTCCCGGCCGTGGGCGCCTCCCGTGGGCGGGTGCGGCGGGGCCCCCGGCCGCGGCGGGGGCCGTCAGGGGCGGCCGTCCGGGTCGGTGCGGGGCCTTCCCCGGCGCCGTCTCCTCGGGTGGGGCGGCGCGGCCTGCTCTCCCCGGGTGTGCCGGTGTGCGCACCTCGACCGGTGGCCGGTACGACGCCGGGAACGCCTCACCCCGGGTGTGCGGGTGTGGACCAGGGGCCGGGGCGTGGACCCGTTCTCTCCGGGCGTGCGGGTGTGCGGGGCGCTCGGTGTCCTCCCTCGCGGTCGGGCCCCTCCCGGCGGCCGGTCCGGGACCCCGGCGGGCCCCGGCGGACGCCACGTGGCCGCGGCCCAGGGGACGGAGGGCCGATCCGCCGGGACCGGGGACGTGCCCCGGCCGGGCGTCGACGCGGTCCCGGCGGGGACACGGGAACGCCCCCGGGGGGATCCCCCCGGGGGCGTTCGCCGTGATCTTCGGATGGTCCGAGGTCGGTGCGAGCCGACTCCGGGTCCGTTACTCGTTGACCGAGTACTCCTCGAAGCCGAGGGTCTCGTAGCCGTCGTCGCCGAAGTGGAAGATCTGGAAGGTGGCGGAGGTCGGGTCGCCGTTGTCATCGAAGTCGATGTTGCCGCTGACGCCCTGGTAGTTGATCTCCTCGCCGTCGGCGAGCAGGTCACGGCACTCGGCGAAGCTACCGCACTCGGTGCCCTCCGGGGCGCTCACGCCGGCCATCTCGGAGACGTACTCCGCCGGGTCGACGCTGCCCGCGGCCTCGGCGGCCAGGGCGATCACGGTGACGCAGTCGAACACCTGCGGGGCGAACTGGTAGACCTCCAGGTCCGGGGCGAACGAGCCGAGGCCGTCGTTGAACTCGGGGTTGTCCGCACCGGGGGCCACGCCGGTGATGCCGTTGACGATCTCCGGGTTGCTCTCGTCGACGCTGTCACCGAGTTCGGGGCTGTTGAGGCCGTCGGTGATGTAGAGCTGGTCGCCGGAGACGTCGTTCTCCAGGAGCTGGGCGATGACCTGCGCGCCCTCCTCGAAGGAGATGAGCGCGATGGCGTCGGGCTCTTCGCTGCCGACCGCGTTGACGACGGAGTCGAAGGTGGTCGAGTCGGGGTCGTAGGTCTCGCTGACGACGACCTCGACGCCCTCGGCCTCCAGCTCCTCCTGGAGACCGCCGGCGTAACCGGAGCCGTAGTCGTCGGCGCGGGCGACGATGGCGACGCTCTGGTGGCCGTCCTGGATGATCTTGCGGGCCATGACCGGACCGGACAGCAGGTCGCTGGGCGCGGTACGGAAGTAGTAGCCGCCGTCCTCGATGTTGGTCAGCTCCGGGGAGGTGTTGGACCCGGAGCACTGGACGATGTTGGAGCCGGTGATGGTGTCGTAGGTCGCCTGGGTCATACCGGAGGCGGCGGCACCGATGACGGCGTGGACGCCGTCGGAGACGAGGGCGTTGGCGGCCTCGTTGGCCTGGGCCGCGTCACCGGCCTCGTCGCCCTCGACGATCGCGGGGAGTTCGGTGCCGAGGATGCCGCCGGCGCCGTTGATCTCCTCGATCGCGTACTCGGCGGCGGTGATCTGGGGCGGGCCGAGGAAGGCGAGGCTACCGGTCTGGGGGTAGAGGATGCCGAACTGGAAGGCGTCGCCGTCGCCGCCGCCACCTCCGCCGCCGTTGTCGCCGCCGTCGCCGCCACACGCAGTAAGCCCCAGTACCAGGGCCGCGGTTGCGGCAGTGAGGCCTAGGACCTTCTTGCTTGCCATGATCGTGGTCACTCCGTTCAACCGGCGAGCACGCGCTGCGTGGTGCAGCCGTGCCGGATGGTGCTCTTGCGCCCTGATGCCCATGATGTGTGGCATGACTTAATCGGGAGCGTTAGCGGAGCTTAATCACGGAAGTTCGCCGATCGAAAGCGCGAAATGCCCGTTGGTGCCGACTCGCCGTCAGGCTGTTATGCCTCTGTAGTCATTCGTGACGTCCCGGGTGTTCTTCCTGGACGGTCGGCCGTGCTCTGTACCGGAGGGGTGACAAAGTGTCGCGACGGTGGAGGGGGAGGGGTCCGACCGTCGAGGTGTGACGGTCGGACGACGACGGTGTCACAGGCGTGCTTCGCGGTGTCGTGAAGAGGGGCTGTTCTGGGCGGGGGTCTCGCGCAGCATGCAGGTGAGGCGGGAGGTGCACACCTTGCGGTCCTGCTCGTCGGTGATGGTGATGTCCCAGGTGGCCAGGGTGCGGCCGAGGTGGACGGGGACGGCGACGCCGGTGACGTGCCCGTCGGTGGCGGAACGGTGGTGGGTCGCGTTGATCTCGATGCCGACGGCGATCCCGCCCAGGGCCCGGGCGTGGACGTTGGAGCCGATGGAGCCCAGGGTCTCGGCCAGGACGCAGGAGGCGCCCCCGTGCAGGAGGCCGAACGGCTGGGTGTTGTCCTTGACCGGCATGCGGCCGACGACGCGCTCGATGGAGACCTCGGTGATCTCGATGCCCATGCGTTCGACCAGGGCGCCGGTGAGGGCGCCGATCTCCATCGCCTCGCGCGGGCCCTCGGGGTCCGTCGTCATGGTGTGCCGCCTTTCGGTTGGGTGAAGTGTCCGCGTCGCATCCTAGGATTCACCTGTGGTGACCAATCGTGAGACCCCCGAGACCTCGCAGGCCGGCGGACGCGCCCGCCTTCTTCTTCTGGACGGCCACTCGATGGCCTTCCGCGCGTTCTTCGCGCTGCCGGTGGAGAAGTTCGGCACCGGCACCGGCCAGTCGACCAACGCCGTGTACGGCTTCGCGTCGATGCTGGTGAAGTTGCTCAGAGACGAGGAGCCCACCCATGTCGCGGTGGCGTGGGACCTGTCCGGTCCCACCTTCCGGCACGAGGAGTACGCCGAGTACAAGGACGGACGTTCGGAGACCCCTCCGGAGTTCCCCTCCCAGGTGCCGCTCACCCAGGAACTGATGCGGCTCATCGGGGTGGTGAACCTGTCGTCGCCCGGTTACGAGGCGGACGACGTCATCGCCACGTTGGCGCGGTTGGGCGGCGAGGCGGGCGCGGAGGTGCTCATCGCCTCCGGTGACCGGGACGCGTTCCAGCTGGTCACCGAGTCCTGCACGGTGTTGTACCCGGGCAAGAGCCTGTCGGACCTGCGCCGGATGGACCCGGAGGCGGTCGAGGACAAGTACGGGGTGACCCCGCCCCGGTACCGCGATCTGGCGGCGCTGGTGGGGGAGAAGGCCGACAACCTTCCGGGTGTGCCCGGGGTGGGTCCCAAGACCGCGGCGAAGTGGATCGTCAAGTACGGATCGTTGGACGGGTTGATCGAGCGCGTCGACGAGATCGGCGGCAAGGTCGGGCAGAACCTGCGCGATCACCTGGGCGATGTGCTGCGCAACCAGCGGCTGAACCGGTTGGCCACCGATGTGGACCTGGGGGTGACCCTGGACGACCTGGTGTTGGGCCGGGCCGACCGGGCGGGGGTGGACGCGCTCTTCGACAACCTGGAGTTCGCCTCCAACCTGCGCGAGCGCCTGTACGCGGTGCTGAGCACCGGTGAGGACGAGGTGCGGGACCCGGTCGACGGCGAGGGGTTCGAGGTCGACCTGACGGTGGCCGGGACCGGCGCGTTGGCGGCCTGGTTGACCGAGCACGCCTCGGTGGACGACGTCACCGCGGCGGCGCCCGCCGGGTTGGCCGTGGACGGGGTGTGGGGTCAGGGCACCGGTCGGGTGGACGCGTTGGCGGTCTCCGTGGCCTCCGGCGCGGCGGTGTTCGTCGACCCGTCGCTGTTGGACGCCGCCGACACCGAGGCGTTGGGGGGGTTCCTGGCCGACCCGGAGCGCCCCAAGACGGTGCACGAGTACAAGGGCGCGGTGTTGGCCCTGGGCGCCCACGGGTGGGCCCTGGACGGAGTGGTCAGCGACACCGCGCTGGCCGCCTACCTGGTCCAGCCGGGGCAGCGCCGGTTCGACCTGACCGACCTGTGCCGTAAGTACCTGGGCCGGGAACTGGACGAGGGGACCTCCGGCGATCAGCTCGCCCTGGACCTGGGGGGCGGTGAGGGTTCCTCGGACCGCCGGCGCGAGGTCGCGGTGCGGGCGATGGCCACCCGGGACCTGGCCGGGGTGTTGGCGGCCGAGGTGGACGAGCGCGGCGGCACCCACCTGCTGGGCGGGGTGGAGCTGCCGTTGGTGTCGGTGCTGGCGCGCATGGAACGGGCGGGGATCGCCGCCGACCGCGTCTACCTGGAGGAGTTGCAGGGCGAGTTCGCGTCCGCGGGGCGGGCCGCGGTGGAGCGGGCGCACGAGATCGTGGGCCGGGAGTTCAACCTGGGGTCGCCCAAACAGTTGCAGCAGGTGTTGTTCGAGGACCTGGGGCTGCCCCGGACCAAGAAGATCAAGACGGGGTACACGACCGACGCCGACGCGCTGACGTGGTTGGCCGCGCAGACCGACAACGAGCTGCCGGCGGTGTTGCTGCACCACCGGGACCAGACCAAGTTGCGGACCACGGTCGAGGGCCTGATCAAGACGATCGCCGATGACGGGCGCATCCACACCACGTTCAATCAGACGGTGGCGGCCACGGGACGGCTCAGTTCCACCGACCCCAACCTCCAGAACATCCCCGTGCGCACCGACGTGGGTCGGCGGATCCGGCGGGCGTTCGTGGTCGGTGAGGGGTACGAGGAGCTGTTGACCGCCGACTACAGCCAGATCGAGCTGCGGATCATGGCCCACCTGTCCGAGGAGAAGGCGCTCATCGACGCTTTCAACAGCGGCTACGACTTCCACGCGCAGATGGCGGCGCAGGTGTTCGGCACCACGGTGGAGGAGGTCGACGGTGAGGCCCGGTCGCGGATCAAGGCGATGAGCTACGGGTTGGCGTACGGGTTGAGCGCGTACGGTCTGTCGCAGCAGTTGGGCATCACCCCCGAAGAGGCCAAGCGGCTCATGGAGGACTACTTCGCCGAGTTCGGCGGGGTGCGCGACTACCTGAACGCGGTGGTGGAGGAGGCGCGCAAGGTCGGCTACACCGAGACGATGCTGGGGCGCCGCCGGTACCTGCCGGATCTGACCAGTGACAACCGCCAGCGCCGGGAGATGGCCGAGCGGATGGCGTTGAACGCGCCGATCCAGGGCTCGGCGGCCGACATCATCAAGGTGGCGATGCTCCAGGTCGACTCGGCGTTGACCGAGGGAGGGTTCGCCTCCCGGGTGTTGTTGCAGGTGCACGACGAACTGGTCGTGGAGATCGCGCCGGGTGAGCGCGAGGCGGTGGAAAACCTCGTGCGTCACGAGATGAGCACCGCCTATGATCTGCGTGTTCCGCTGGCCGTGTCGGTCGGGGGCGGACGCAGTTGGCACGACGCCGCGCACTAGCGGTGCGAACGGAGGGGGATGGTGGTCGTGAACGCGGGTGCCGCCGATGACGGCGGTCTGATCGTGGGTCCGGTCACCGTCCCCGCCGACGCCCTGGTGTGGCGGTTCTCCCGGTCGTCGGGGCCGGGCGGGCAGCATGTCAACACCTCCGACACCCGGGTGTCGCTGTCGTTGGACGTGGCCGGGTGCGGCGGGTTGGGGCGGACCCGGCGCGAGCGGGCCCTGGAGCGGCTGGCGGGGCGTCTGGTGGGCGGGGTCCTGACGGTGACGGTGCAGACGCACCGGTCGCAGGTGCGCAACCGGGTGGAGGCCCGGGAGCGGATGGCCGCCCTGTTGGCGGAGGCGATCGCGCCGCCGCCGCGTGAGCGGAGGGCGACGCGGCCGGGTCGGGCGGCCCGGCAGCGGCGGCTCGACGCCAAACGGCGACGCGGTGATGTCAAACGGTCACGCTCGCGTCCTCCGTTGGACTGACCGTATTGGAGGAACGGGGCGTTCGATGATGCTCCGTTCCGAGGTGTGGACGGACCGTGTCGGTCGCCCCGGGGAGGGGCGGGAACACCTGCCGTGCCGGGTGTCGGACCAGTTCGAACGGGGCGGTGCCGCCTGGTTGATCTTCGCCCGTGCACTCGGGTACATTGCCGCCATTGCGATCTTCGTCGGGTTGGCTGCTCGGGGTTCCGATTGACCAGGACGCCCTTGTCTCATATGCTGGCCGGAGCGTTGTGGGTTCGTGCGCTGTTCTGCGCCTCCGTTCAGGGGGCAAGGGACGGCACCACCCGGGTCCGGGCTTTGGACCCGGCGGTCGGTGGTCGCGGAAGGCTCCTTTCCGCGGTGACACCGTTCCTCTCCTTTGGATGATGGATCGGCGGGCTCGGATCTGCGGCGTGCCCATCTTCCTGAATCTGTCCGTATCCGGAGTCCACCCACAAATGACGAGCAGCACCGAGGCCACCTCGACACCCCAGGTAGCGGTCAACGACATCGGGTCCGAGGAAGCCTTCCTCGCGGCGATCGACGAGACCATCAAGTACTTCAACGACGGTGACATTGTCGAGGGCACCATCGTGAAGGTCGATCGAGACGAGGTCTTGCTCGATATCGGCTACAAGACCGAGGGTGTGATCCCGTCCCGGGAACTCTCGATCAAGCACGACGTCGACCCCGGTGAGGTCGTCGCCGTCGGCGACCAGGTCGAGGCCCTGGTCCTCCAGAAGGAGGACAAGGAAGGCCGTCTGATCCTGTCCAAGAAGCGCGCCCAGTACGAGCGCGCCTGGGGCACGATCGAGAAGATCAAGGAAGAGGACGGCGTCGTCACCGGCACCGTCATCGAGGTCGTCAAGGGTGGTCTCATCCTCGACATCGGCCTCCGCGGCTTCCTGCCCGCCTCCCTGGTCGAGATGCGCCGTGTCCGCGACCTCCAGCCCTATGTCGGCCGTGAGCTCGAAGCCAAGATCATCGAGCTGGACAAGAACCGCAACAACGTGGTCCTGTCCCGCCGTGCCTGGCTGGAGCAGACCCAGTCGGAGGTCCGCCAGACCTTCCTCAACACCCTCCAGAAGGGCCAGATCCGCAAGGGTGTGGTCTCCTCGATCGTCAACTTCGGTGCGTTCGTGGACCTGGGCGGCGTCGACGGCCTGGTGCACGTCTCCGAGCTGTCCTGGAAGCACATCGACCACCCCAGCGAGGTCGTCGAGGTGGGCCAGGAGGTCACGGTCGAGGTCCTGGACGTCGACATGGAGCGCGAGCGCGTCTCCCTGTCGCTGAAGGCGACCCAGGAAGACCCGTGGCAGCAGTTCGCCCGGACCCACCAGATCGGCCAGGTCGTCCCCGGCAAGGTCACCAAGCTCGTCCCGTTCGGCGCGTTCGTCCGCGTCGAGGAGGGCATCGAGGGTCTGGTCCACATCTCCGAGCTGGCCGAGCGCCACGTGGAGGTGCCCGAGCAGGTCGTGCAGGTCGGCACCGAGATCTTCGTCAAGATCATCGACATCGACCTCGACCGCCGTCGCATCAGCCTCTCGCTGAAGCAGGCCAACGAGAGCGTCTCGCCGGACCAGGTGGACTTCGACCCCACCCTGTACGGCATGGCCGCCGAGTACGACGAGCAGGGCAACTACAAGTACCCCGAGGGCTTCGACGCGGACAGCGGCGAGTGGCTCGACGGTTACGAGTCCCAGCGCGACGAGTGGGAGCGCAGCTACGCCGAGGCTCAGACCCGGTTCGAGGCGCACCGCAAGCAGGTCGAGGAGGCCCGCGCGGCCGAGGCCGAGGCCGCCAACGCCCCGGCTCCGGAGGAGGAAGAGGAGTACACCGGTGGTGCTCCGAGCACCAACTCCGGTTCCGACACCTCCAGCGGCGCCCTGGCCTCGGACGAGGCTCTGGCCGCCCTGCGCGAGAAGCTCGCCGGCGGCGAGGCCTGATCGGTTCTCCGTGAGCTGATCGGCCGGTCCCGCTCGCGGGTCCGCTGAAAGTCGGCCGAAGGGCCGTCCCCTCCCGAGGGGGCGGCCCTTCGTCGTGTCCCGGGGACGCGGACGGCCTGCCCCGGCGCGACCGCCCGCCGCGGGCGGTCGCGCCGTGCGCGTCCCCTGAGGACCTTCCGGGGCGGGGTGGTGCGCGGCGGGGCGGCTGTTCGCGGAACACGCCCTAAGGTCGTTGTACGCCCCGGTGCGCGGGGCGTGTGAGGAGACGGCGTGTTCGAGATCCACCCGGCCACCCCCGCCGACGCGGGGGAGATCCACACCGTGCAGCGGGCGGCGTTCGTCGACGAGGCCCAGGCCTACGGGGACCCGTTCATCCTGCCGCTGACCGAGAGCCTGGAGCGGGTGGAACACCTCTTGGGCGAGGCGGACGCACTGGTGCTCAAGGCGGTGGTCGGGCATCGGATCGTCGGGGTGGGGCGTGCTCGGGTGACGGGCACGACCGGGGTGGTGGGCCGCCTGGCGGTGGTGCCGGACCTGCGCCGCAGGGGGATCGCCCGGGCCCTGTTGGAACGGTTGGAGGGGGAACTGTGCGCCCGGCACCCCGACCTGGCGGCGATGACCCTGTCCACCGGGGCGCAGAGCGTCGAGAACCAGCGGCTGTACCGGCGGGCGGGGTACGCGGTGACCCATCGGGAGCGGGTCGCCGATCATCTGGTGATGGTGCACATGCGCAAGGAGTTGACGACGGTCACCGCGGCCGGCTGAGGGCCGTACCCGGTACCCCGGTGACCCGCCCCGGCGCAGGGCCCGGTCGAGACGGTGGGGCCGGCCGAGGGGGCGGGTGTCGGCGGTCGCCCCCGCGAGGCGACCCGCGGCGGGTGTGACGGGCACCGGGGGCGGGCTAGGGTCGTCGCATGCTGAAAGTGGGACTCACAGGGGGGATCGGCTCGGGCAAGAGCGCGGTCTCCACGGAACTGTCGGGCTACGGCGCGGTGGTCATCGACGCCGACGCCATCGCCCGTGAGGTGGTGGAGCCGGGTACGCCGGGGCTGGCCGCCGTGGTCGCGGAGTTCGGGGAGGGCGTGCTCACCGGGGAGGGGCGCCTGGACCGCGCCCGGCTGGGGGAGATCGTCTTCGCCGACGGGGAACGCCTGGCGCGGCTCAACGCCATCGTGCACCCGCTGGTGGGCGAACGCAGCGCCGAGTTGATGGCGCGTGCCGAGGCGGAGAACGCCCCGATGGTGGTCTATGACGTTCCGCTGCTGGTGGAGAACGGCCTACAGACGCTCTACGACGTGGTGGTGGTCGTCGACACCCCCGACGAGGTGCGGGTGGAGCGGGTGGTGGCGAACCGGGGCATGGACCCCGAGCAGGTGCGGGCGCGGATCCGGGCGCAGGCCGATCGAGAGGTCCGGTTGGCGGTGGCGGACCTGGTGGTGGACAACTCCGGTTCCCCCGAGAGGCTCAGGGAACGGGTCGCCGAACTCTGGAGGGAACTGCTGGCCCGCGCCTCCTGACCGGGTGAGGGGACGGGCGGCGCGCGGCGTCCGAGGGGCGTGCCCCCCTGAGCCCCGGGTGCGCTGAGGCCCGCGGAGCCGTCGTCGGCCAGGGTCCGCGGTCAGTCTTCGGCGGCCCCTGCCGAGGGCTGGGGTGTCGCGGCCCGTCGTGGTCGTGGGACGCCCGCCGGGCGGGCGTCCCCGGTGGGCGGGGTGTCGGGTGCGGTGTCGGGCCGTCGGTCCCCGGGGTGCAGTGCCGCCGACAGCGACGAGCCGGCGTCGACGGCCTCACGGACCAGTTCCTCCCGGACCGAGTGCGCGGCCCGCACGCTGAGCAGGCTGTCGTCGATCTCGTCGGTGTACATGGTGTCGCGGGCGGTGGTCAGGGCCAGGTCGGCGTATTCGGCGGCACGGTCGGCGATGGCCTGGCACTGTTCCCACTCGCGGTGGGCGGTCACCGCGGCGTGGACGCGTTCGCCGTAGTCGGCCAGGACGGCGATGCGTTCGGAGAGGGCGGTGTGGGCGCGCGCGACCGCCTCTTCCTGGGGTTGCAGGGCCCGGGTGACCTGCGGTGAGACCGCTTCCCGTCTGCGTTGTACGACTTCCCTGCGCAGGGTGCGCAGGCGCAGCAACTCCTGCGACATGCGCCATTCCTCCTCACGGAGCAGGGGCAGGGTGTGGGCGGCGTCGAAGGACCCGCCGAGCACCCGGGTGCCCTCCTGGACCCGGTCGGTGGCCTGCTGGAGGCGGGCGAACAGGTGGGCCTCGGGCTCCTCGTGGCGGGTGGCGTGGCTGTAGGGGCGGCCGAAGTCCTGGGGGAGGACGTAGCGGTGGCGGTGCTCGGAGGCCAGCCGGGGGAGCATGCCGGGGCGCATGACGGCGCCCGCCCCGCCCACGGTGACGAGCAGGTAGAGCGCGGCGGTGGAGGCGCTGCCGGGCACGGCGGCGGCCAGTGGCTCCAGGGCGCCGCCCAGGAGCAGGTTCCCGGTGAGGACGATGGCGCTGGACACGGGCAGTGCCCAGAAACCGTGCATGAGGAGGTCGGCCCAGTCGTCGGCGAGGGATCCCCGGTCGGAGATCAGCCCCAGGAGGACGGCGGTGACGATCAGGCACAGCAGGGCGATGAGCGGTGCGGCGGAGCCGGGGACGAGCAGGGCGAGCGCGGCCAGGGAGGCGCCGCCGGCCGCGGTGAGCGCTGCTCCGCGCCGCCAGGTGAGCCGCGACGAGGGGCCGAGGGAGTCGGGCAGGAGCCGCTCGGGATGGTCGCGCAGGCGGGTGAGCGTGCGGCGCGGCAGGGTGGGGTCGAAGGTGGGTCGGGAGGGGTGGGACACGGCTGGCACCTCATTCCGGGGGCGCAGTGCGCTGATTTCGATGGTAACCCCGTGGCCCCTGCCCGGTCAGGGGTGTTTCCGGGGCGGGCCGCGTGTTCCCGGCCGGGGCGCGGACCGGGCGCGGGTGGTTCCGGACGTGGGATGTCGTGGGCGGTCGGTAGCGTTAGGGAGGGAGGGACCCGTGTGCGGGGGCGGGTTCCGCGGCGACGAGGGAAGAGGGCGACGTGCGACCGGTCACCGAGATCAAGCGCAGTGAGAAGCCGTTCGAGGTGGTCTCGGACATGCGGCCGGCGGGCGACCAGCCCAAGGCGATCGAGGAGATCACCCGGCGGGTGCGGGCCGGGGATCCGCACACGGTGCTGCTCGGTGCGACCGGTACCGGCAAGACGGCGACGGTGGCGTGGACCGTGGAGCGGTTGCAGCGGCCGACCCTGGTGATGCAGCCCAACAAGACGCTGGCCGCGCAGTTCGCCAACGAGCTGCGGCAGATGCTGCCGAACAACGCCGTCGAGTACTTCGTGTCGTATTACGACTACTACCAGCCCGAGGCGTACGTCCCCCAGAGCGACACCTACATCGAGAAGGACTCCTCGATCAACGACGAGGTGGAGCGGTTGCGCCACTCGGCGACGAACTCGCTGCTCACCCGGCGGGACACGATCGTGGTGGCCTCGGTGTCGTGCATCTACGGCCTGGGCACGCCGCAGGAGTACGTGGACCGCATGGCGCGGCTGGCGGTGGGCATGGAGGTCGACCGCGACGATCTGCTGCGCCGGCTGGTGGACATGCAGTACAGCCGCAACGACATGGCGTTCACGCGCGGCACCTTCCGTGTGCGCGGCGACACGGTCGAGATCATCCCGGTGTACGAGGAGCTGGCGATCCGCATCGAGATGTTCGGTGACGAGGTCGAGCGGCTGCTCACGCTGCACCCGTTGACCGGCGAGGTGCTGGGCGAGAGCGAGGAGATGTTCATCTTCCCGGCCTCGCACTATGTGGCCGGTGAGGAGCGCACCGCGCGGGCGGTGGCCACGATCGAGGCGGAACTGGGCGAGCGGCTGGCCGAGCTGGAGGGGCGGGGCAGCCTGTTGGAGGCGCAGCGGCTGCGCATGCGCACCACCCACGACCTGGAGATGATCCGCCAGCTGGGGACGTGTTCGGGTATCGAGAACTACTCGCGGCACTTCGACGAGCGACCGCCGGGCAGCGCCCCCAACACGCTGCTCGACTACTTCCCCGACGACTTCCTGCTGGTGCTGGACGAGTCGCACGTGACGGTCCCCCAGGTCGGGGCGATGTACGAGGGCGACGCCTCCCGCAAGCGCACCCTGGTCGAGCACGGGTTCCGGCTGCCGTCGGCGTTGGACAACCGGCCGTTGAAGTGGGAGGAGTTCGTCGAGCGGATCGGGCAGGCGGTGTACCTGTCGGCGACGCCGGGCCGCTACGAGCTGCGTCAGAGCGCCGGCGACGTGGTGGAGCAGGTCATCCGGCCCACCGGTCTGGTGGACCCGGAGGTGCTGGTCAAGCCGACCGAGGGTCAGATCGACGACCTGGTGCACGAGATCCGGGTGCGGGCCGAGCGGTCGGAGCGGGTGCTGGTCACCACGCTCACGAAGAAGATGGCCGAGGACCTCACCGACTACTTCGCGGAGATGGGGATCCGGGTGCGCTACCTGCACAGCGAGGTGGACACGCTGCGCCGGGTGGAACTGCTGCGGGAGTTGCGGGTCGGCGAGTTCGACGTGCTGGTCGGCATCAACCTGCTGCGGGAGGGCCTGGACCTGCCGGAGGTGTCGTTGGTGGCGATCCTGGACGCCGACAAGGAGGGTTTCCTGCGGTCGGAGACCTCGCTGATCCAGACGATCGGCCGGGCGGCGCGCAACGTGGCCGGTCAGGTGCACATGTACGCCGACAACGTCACCGATTCGATGCGGTCGGCGATCGAGGAGACCAACCGGCGCCGGGCCAAGCAGGTGGCCTACAACACCGAGCACGGGATCGACCCGCAACCGTTGCGCAAGCAGATCGCCGACATCCTGGACTCCCTGAACCGGGAGGACGTGGACACCGAGGAGCTGATGGCGACCGGGTACCGCGGCGCCGGCGGTAAGACGGCGAAGGCGCCGGTGCCGGCGTTGGGGGAGCGGGGCGTGGACGCGTCGAGTCTGCCCCGGGCCGAGTTGGCGGGTCTCATCGACCAGTTGGGCGAGCAGATGCATCAGGCCGCGGCGGACCTGCGGTTCGAGCTGGCGGCCCGGTTGCGTGACGAGATCGGTGAGCTCAAGCGTGAATTGCGCGGCATGGACGCCGCTGGAATGCCCTGAGGGATGGGGGTTCCGGCTTCTTCTTGTCTCGGGAAGGATACGTTGAGACAACGATAGGGTCGCGTAGTTATCTCCGCGTGACATAATCTTGGTCCTGCGCAGGATCTATGTCGCAATTGCCGGATGAATCCGGGTGTGGGGGAAACGATGAGGGCTCGACTCCAGGTCGCCGCCGGCGGCACCGTGCTGCTGAGCACCCTGCTGACCGCCGGATGCGGCCTGGCCTTCGGTCGCGAGGAGGTCCAGGGCCCGCCCCTGCCTCCCGGGGCGGACGCCGTCACGATCCCCGAGGAGAACGTCGACACCGCGGACGTGCTCGTCGTCGTCGACGACGGTTCGCAGATACACGCCGAATGCGCGGGTCGCGAGGTCGTGATCTCGGCCGACGACGCCGTCGTGGTGCTGGACGGGGCCTGTGGCCTGGTCCGCACCACCGGCCGCGGGTCCACCGTCGACGTGGGGTCCGCCGACAAGATCGTGCTGGTCGGTGTCGACAACACGGTCTCCTTCGCGGGCGGGGACCCGGAGGTCGTCAACCACGGTCGCAACACCACCGTCGCCGAGGGCGGCAGCGCCGAGGAGTGAGCCCGAAGGCGCTCCCGGACGGGGCGCGGACCGCGCGCACGCGAATCCGTGTCGGCGCATTGACCGCCCCGCCACCCGAGAGTGACCTTGGATCGGTTACCGTTGTGCGCGTCCACATCCACATCAGAGGGATGAGGGCCACAGATCGGGCAGAGGCCACCACCGAGAGTGAATTCTCGGTATCGGTCGGCTGTTGCGTTCCCCCGCCCGGCTCTGAGGCGATACGGTCGTTCCGTCCCGCTCGTCGTCGAGGCGGCACTGCGGCGGGGAGGACACGGAGACCCGCTAGGGGAGGGGTGGATGAGCGGTTATGTCGCACGGGTGCGACATGATGAGTCGCCCGGGGGCGATGCGGGCCTCGATCCGTTGGTGCGGTCCGCCGCTCAGCGCTGGGCCGCCGCCGACCCGCTGCTACCCGAACCGGTGAGCTTCGCCGCCGACTCCTACCCCCTGTTGACCGTCAGCGACGAGGACGGCCGCACGGTCGCCGCCGGCGCCATGCACTACACCTGGTACCAGCCCGGCGAGGTCGGTCGTATCTGGGGTGTGCCCGACCAGCACTGGCTGACCCCGATCGTCGGTGGCCCCGAGCCCGCGCGCGCCCTGGACTCCCTGCTCACGAGCTGGCGCGACCAACTGGAGGACCTGCCCACCGGCACCGGCTCGGAATCGGCGGCCCTGGTGAGCTGGCCGGCCCGCGACGTGTGCGGTGTCATCCCGCTCCAACGCCACGGCCTCCAGCCCTACACCGTGCTGGCCGCGCGCCAGCGCCGCCGGGGCGTGCCCCCGTCGCTGCCGCCGCGCGACGTCACCATCCGCCTGGCCGATCGCAGCGACCTGACGCAGGTGGTGGGGCTGCTCATGGAGGAGCACCGCTACGAGCAGCACTTCGGCGGGGTGTTCCTGCAACCGGACACCGCCGAGCAGACCCGCAAGGTGGCCGCCCGCGCCCTGGAACGGTCGCGTTCCTGGATCTGGCTGGCCGAACGCCGTGGACGCGCGGTGGGGCTGCTGTGGGTGTCCCCTCCGGAACGCTCCCGCTGGGCGAAGTCGCTGGTCCAGGCGCGTCCGATCGCCCACATCGGCTACGGGGTGGTCACCGCCGCCGAACGCGGGAACGGGATCGGCACCGCCCTGGTGGGCCAGGCCCACCAGGCCCTGGACAGCCACGGGGTGGGCGTCTCGGTGCTCAACTACGCCGCGTTGAACCCGCTGTCGGGGCCGTTCTGGCACCGCATGGGCTACCGCCCGGTCTGGACGACCTGGGAGATCCGCCCCGCCCTCGCCCTGCGCTGACCGCCGTCCCCGGGGCGCGGGGGAACCGGGGGACCCGCGTCGGGCCTCACGGTGTTCCCGGACCGAACCCGCGCGCCCGCGGTGGCGTCACCGTGGGCGCCGCGCCCGTGGACGCCCCCGATCCGGGGCGTCGGAAGCCGGTCGATTAGCCTGTGCCCGGACGCAAGGGCGCGTGGGAGGGACGGACGATGGCCGTGGACGACCGGGGACCCGAGGGCGGAGAGCACGTCGGGATCGTCGAGGTGGGACCGCGCGACGGGTTGCAGAACGAGGCGAAGGCGCTCTCGGTCGAGGACCGGATCGAGATGATCGACCGGGCCGTGGACGCGGGGGTGCGCCGGATCGAGGCGGTCAGTTTCGTCGACCCCCGGCGGGTTCCGCAGATGGCCGGCGCCGAGGAGATCATGAAGGGCGTGCGACGCGCCCCGGACGTCTCCCACATCGGGCTGGTCCTCAACCGGCGCGGCCTGGACCGCGCGGTCCAGGCCGGGGTGTCGGAGGTCAACGTGGCGGTGCCCGCCACGGACGGGTTCTGTGTGCGCAACCAGGGCTGCACCGTCGACGAGATGCTCGACGCGCTCGTCGACATCGACCGCGCCCTCCAGGGCACCGGCATCCCGTTGAGCGTCACCGTGTCGACGGCGTTCGGCTGCCCGTTCGACGGTGAGGTGACACCCGAGCGGGTGGTGGAGGTGGTGCGGCGCGTCGCCGACACCTCGGCGGTGGAGATCGCCCTGGCCGACACCATCGGGGTGGGCGTGCCCGGCCAGGTCACCGGGCTGGTGGGGCGGGTGGGCGAGGTCGCCGGGGGGCGCACCCTGCGCTGCCACTTCCACAACACCCGCAACACCGGTTACGCCAACGCGTGGGCGGCGGTGGAGGCCGGGGTGCGGGTGCTCGACTCCAGCGTGGGCGGGTTCGGTGGCTGTCCCTTCGCCCCGGCCGCGACCGGCAACATCGCCACCGAGGACCTGCTGTACCTGCTGCACCGCGGCGGCCTGCGCACGGGCGTGAGCCTGTCGGCCGCGGCGGCCCTGGGCGACTGGACGGGTGCGCGCCTGGACAAGGCGCCCCCCGCCTACCTGGGGCGGGCCGGGGGCTTTCCCGCCTGAGCCGGGCGAGGCGCTCCGGGTCCCTCGGGGTGTGGTGTTCGTCGCCGTCGGGCGGGCGGACCTCGTCCGCCACGGCCGCCGCCCGTCGGCGCCCCGGGGCCCGTCACCGGAGACGATCCCGATCCCGTGACGCACGTGACACGCTCCCGCCCGCGCGCCCGCGGTTCCGGCCCCGGCGGGATCATCGCTGGTCGTGGAGGGGAACACCCGGGCCCGCCGGTATGTTCTGCGGATGTGGTTCCGCGGAGGGCCTGTTATCCTGGTGCCCCGTGGATGTCCGGCGGACCGAGCGATGATCCCACCGCTCAGGAACCGGACCGCCGCACGGCCGCTCTTGCTCGTACGAGCCCGCCGTAGCCACTCAACCCACGGGAGCAACACTTTGGCATCCGCCGCGAGTACCAAGCACCTCTTCGTTACTGGCGGCGTCGCCTCCAGTCTCGGCAAAGGCCTCACCGCTTCCAGTCTGGGACGGCTCCTGAAGTCGCGCGGTCTGCGGGTCACCATGCAGAAGCTGGACCCCTACCTCAACGTGGACCCGGGGACGATGAACCCCTTCCAGCACGGCGAGGTCTTCGTCACCGACGACGGTGCCGAGACCGACCTGGACGTGGGTCACTACGAGCGCTTCCTCGACACGGAGCTCTCCGCGACCGCGAACGTCACCACCGGTCAGATCTACTCCAGCGTCATCGCCAAGGAGCGTCAGGGCGCCTACCTCGGTGACACCGTGCAGGTCATCCCGCACATCACCAACGAGATCAAGTCCCGCATCTACGCGATGGACGCCCCCGACGTGGACATCGTCATCACCGAGATCGGCGGCACGGTCGGCGACATCGAGTCGCAGCCGTTCCTGGAGGCGGTCCGCCAGATCCGGCACGAGATCGGCCGGGACAACTGCTTCTTCCTGCACGTCTCGCTGATCCCGTTCCTGGGCCCGGCGGGCGAGATGAAGACCAAGCCGACCCAGCACTCGGTCGCCGCGCTGCGCAGCATCGGCATCCAGCCCGACGCCATCGTGTGCCGTTCGGACCGGCCCATCACCCAGAGCCTGAAGGCCAAGATCAGCCTCATGTGCGACGTGGACGAGGCGGGCGTGGTCTCCACCCCCGACGCCCCGTCCATCTACGACATCCCCAAGGTCCTGCACCGTGAGGGCCTGGACGCCTACGTCGTGCGCCGCCTGGGCATGCCGTTCCGCGACGTGGACTGGACCGAGTGGGACGAGCTGCTGCGCCGCGTCCACCAGCCCGACCACGAGGTCACCGTCGCCATGGTCGGCAAGTACATCGACCTGCCCGACGCCTACCTGTCGGTCAGCGAGGCGCTGCGCGCCGGCGGGTTCGCCACCGACACCCGCGTCAACATCCGCTGGGTGGCCAGTGACAACTGCGCCAGCCCCTCGGGGGCCGCCGCCGAGCTGGACGGCGTGGACGGCCTCATCATCCCCGGCGGGTTCGGGGTGCGCGGCATCGAGGGCAAGATCGGCGCCATCCGCTACGCCCGTGAGAACCGCCTCCCGCTGCTGGGCATCTGCCTGGGCCTCCAGGCGATCGTCATCGAGTACGCCCGCAACGTGCTGGGTCTGGAGGGCGCGAACAGCACCGAGTTCGACGACAAGGCCGTCGACCCGGTCATCGCCACCATGGCGGACCAGGAGGACGTGGTCTCGGGCGAGCGCGACATGGGCGGCACCATGCGCCTGGGCCTGTACCCGGCGGACCTGGGCGAGGGCACCCTGGCACGGGACCTGTACGAGGGTGCTCCGCAGGCCTCCGAGCGGCACCGGCACCGGTTCGAGGTCAACAACGCCTACCGGGCCGCGCTGGAGGAGGCGGGTCTGGTGTTCTCCGGCCTGTCCCCGGATGGCAAGCTGGTGGAGTACGTCGAACTGCCCCGGGACGCCCACCCGTTCTTCATCGCGACGCAGGCGCACCCGGAACTGCGCTCCCGGCCGACCAAGGCCAACCCGATGTTCCGCGGTCTGGTCGCGGCGGCCTTGGCGAAGAAGAACTCCTGACGGTGGGGCCGGGCGGGGCACGAGCCTGAGAGGCCAGCACATGAGCGACACCCACCCGGCCGACACCGTGCCCTCGGGGGCGGACGCGAAGATCGCGGACGCCCCCGAGTCATGGCCGGTGGAGCGCTCCGTGGAGCGTTTCCGCAGCCACAAGGTGGGGATGCGCACCGACTGGGTGGAGATGCCCGGTCCGGGCGGGCGGGGCACGAACCCGGCCGCCCGCGACTACATGGAGCATCCGGGCGCGGCAGCCGCGCTGGCCCTGGACGACGCCGGTCGGGTGCTGCTCCAGCGGCAGTACCGGCACGCCACCCGCCACCTGCTGTGGGAGCTGCCCGCCGGGATCATCGACGGCGACGGGGAGGGGCCGCTGGCCACCGCCCGCCGGGAGTTGGTGGAGGAGGCGGGGCTGCGCGCCGAGAGCTGGTACGAGCTCGCCGACTTCTTCCCCAGCCCGGGGTTCTCCGACGAGCGCATCCACGTGTTCCTGGCGCGCGGCCTGTCCGAGGTCCCGGCCGAGGAGATCGACTTCGAACGCGAACACGAGGAGGCCGGTCTGGTCGCCGCGTGGGTGCCGTTGGAGGACGCGGTGCGCCTGGTGATGGAGGGACGGCTGCACAACGGGGCGACGGTGATCGGCGTCCTGGCCGCGCACGCCGCCTCCCGTGACGGTTTCGCCGGTCTGCGCGAACCCGTCGAACCGTGACCGGTCCCGCGCGGTCCGACGCCTTCGCCGAGGACGCTCCGCGGGCGCTGGTGGAGGTGTGCTCGGCGTTCCTGGACCACCTGAGCGCGGAGCGCGCGCTGGCCGACAACACGTTGATGGCCTACCGGCGCGACCTGCGCCGTTACCGGGAGCATCTGGTCGAGGCGGGGGTCACCGCGGTCGAGGGCGTCACGCCCGTGGTGGTGGCCGCCTTCGTGCGGGCGTTGCGGGAGGGCGGGGGCGGACGGGCGCCGTTGTCGGCGGCGTCGGCCGCGCGCGCCCTGGCCGCCGTGCGGGGGCTGCACCGGTTCGCGGTGCGGGAGGGGCGGGCCGGCGTCGACCCGACGACCGACCTGGCCCCGCCCGCGACGCCGATGCGGTTGCCCAAGGCGGTCCCGTTGGAGACCGTCGAACGCCTGTTGGCCGCGGCCGGTCCGGTCGGGACGCCGGCCGCCGGGGACCGGGGCGCCCTGTTGGCGTTGCGCGACCGGGCGCTGCTGGAACTCCTCTACGGGACGGGGGCGCGCATCTCCGAGGCGGTCGGCGCGGACGTGGACGACGTCGCCGACGCGGTCGGCGCGACCGCGGACCCGGACGTCCCCGTGCCCGAGGACCACGTGGGCCTGGTGCGGCTCCTGGGCAAGGGCGGCAAGGAGCGGCTGGTCCCGGTGGGCTCTCACGCCCGGCGGGCGCTGACGGCCTATCTGACGCGCGCCCGACCGGTACTGGCGCGGGCGGGTCGGGGGCGGGGCGGCCCCGCGTTGTTCCTCAACGCCCGGGGCGGTCGGCTCACCCGGCAGGGTGCCTGGGGGGCGTTGGCGGCCGTCGCGGAGCGGGCGGGGGCGGACGGGGTCTCGCCGCACACCCTGCGGCACTCCTTCGCCACGCACCTGCTCGACGGTGGGGCGGACATCCGGGTCGTGCAGGAACTCCTGGGGCACAGTTCGGTCACCACGACACAGGTCTACACACTTGTGACAGTCGACCGGTTGCGGGAGGTCTACGCGGCCAGTCATCCTCGCGCACACCGTCGCGGCGGCTCCGACCTGCGAGAAAGCCCTTCTGCGTAAGGGGTCCGGACCGGGTGGATCCTCGCGTTCGGTTTCCCTCGGGGGCGAAGACGTGGGATTCTACACGTGGGTTTCGTTGAAGTGCGTCGTGTCGGCGTTCTAGAGTCGCCGCACAGAGGTACGTTGCTGTCGACATATTGAGTTTCCGACGGCCGCCAGGCTCCAGGGGCACGGCATCCCTTCGGGCCGTGGCCGGTCCGTAGGGGAGGTCCAGGGTTGTGAACTGGTCGGAGAACGACGTGGCCGCACACGACGCGGCCGTCGGCGAGCAGTCGATCGCCGACCCGGTGACCAATCCCTGGGGCACGACACGCAACACGGGGGCCGATCTGCACGCCAAGAGACCTGAGCGGACCTATCCGGTGCCAGAGCCCATCGATGAACACGGCCCGGCACGGATTGTAGCACTCTGTAATCAGAAGGGTGGGGTCGGTAAGACCACCACGACCATCAACCTCGGCGCCGCCATCGCCGAATACGGCAGACGGGTACTGCTGGTCGACTTCGACCCGCAGGGCGCCCTCTCCGTCGGCCTGGGCCGACTCGATCCGCGCGAACTGGACCTGACCGTCTACAACCTGCTCATGCAGCGGGACGTGGCGGTCGAGGACGTCCTGCTCAAGACGGACATCGACGGCCTGGACCTGATCCCGAGCAACATCGACCTGTCCGCCGCCGAAGTGCAGCTCGTCGGCGAGGTGGCCCGCGAGCAGATGCTCGGCCGGGCGCTGCGGCCGGTCATCGACGACTACGACGTCGTGCTCATCGACTGCCAGCCGTCGCTGGGTCTGCTCACCGTCAACGCGCTCACCGCCGCCGACGGTGTGATCGTGCCGCTGGAGTGCGAGTTCTTCGCGCTGCGCGGTGTGGCGCTGCTCATGGACACCATCCAGAAGGTCCAGGAGCGGCTCAACGAGGACCTCGTCATCGACGGGTTCCTGGGCACGATGTACGACCCGCGCACGCTCCACGCCCGCGAGGTACTGTCCACCATCATCGACGGGTTCGGCGACAAGGTCTACGGGACGGTCATCAACCGCACCGTGCGCTTCCCGGACGCCACCGTGGCGGGCGAGCCCATCACCAGGTTCGACTCGTCCTCGGCCGGCGCCAACGCCTATCGGGATCTGGCCAAGGAGGTGCTGGCGAGGTGGCCTCTCAGCGGTCACGGCGCGTGACCCTACCCGGGGCGGACGAGCTGTTCTTCCGCTCCAGCGGCACCGAGGTGGACGCGGTGCCCGATGTGGACACCGAACGCCGCTACACGGCACCGGAACAACGGGGGAGCCGGACGTCCGAGCGCGCGCGCAGCGCCGGCCGGGTGGTGGAGGGCGCGCCCAAACCGAGTGGTCGCCAACGCCACGACGAGAAGATCACCGTCTACATCTCCGGGCCCGAACTGCTGGCCCTGGAACAGACCCGGCTGTCGCTGCGCGCCGAGCACGGGTTGAGCGCCGACCGGGGGCGGCTGGTCCGTGAGGCCGTCGCGGTGCTGCTCGCCGACTTCGAGGAGCACGGGCCGGCCAGCATGCTGGTGCGGCGACTGAGCGAGGAGTGACACGCCCGCCCGGTGTCGGAGGGGGACACCGGGGGGCGGGAACGAGAGGCACGGGTGTCACCGGCGGGTTCGGGCCGGTGACACCCTTGTCGTATGGGTTACGACGACGAGGGGCCGCGACCATGATGGCCGGACCGGCCCCGGACGAGGCCGTGGAGGCGGGCGAGGGCTCCTTCCAGGTGCACCTCGACAACTTCGAGGGTCCCTTCGACCTGCTGCTGGCGCTCATCGCCAAGCACAAGCTGGACATCACCGAGGTGTCGCTGTCGAGGGTCACCGACGAGTTCATCGCGCACATCCGTGGCCACGGCGATGTCTGGGACCTCGACCAGGCCAGCAACTTCCTCCTGGTCGCGGCGACCCTGCTGGACCTGAAGGCGGCCCGCTTGCTGCCCCGCGGCGACGTCGAGGACGAAGAGGACCTGGCCCTGCTGGAGGCCCGCGACCTGCTGTTCGCCCGACTGCTCCAGTACCGGGCGTACAAGGAGGTCGCCGCGTTCCTGCGCGCCCGCATGGCCGCCCAGGGGCGGCGCTACGCCCGCGCGGTGCCGTTGGAGGAGCGGTTCGAGGCGCTGCGCCCCGAGGTGCTGTTCACGTTGGGGCCGCAGGAGTTCGCGGCGCTGGCCGGGATGGTGTTCACGCCCAAGGAGCCGCCGAGCGTCCCGGTCACCCACATCCACCAGCCCAAGACCTCGGTGAAGGAGCAGGGCGAGCTGATGGTGGTGATGCTGCGCGAGCGCGGGCGGATGACGTTCGCGGAACTGGCCGCCGAGTGCGACGGTACCTTCGAGGTCATCGCGCGGTTCCTGGCGCTGCTGGAGCTGTACCGGGCCGCGAACGTGGGCTTCGATCAGCCCGAGCCGCTGGGGGAGCTGATCGTCACCTGGACCGGCGGGGACGCCGAGGTCGAGGTGGACAGCGAGTACGACGCCGACCCGGCGGACGAGGAGACGGGGGAGGACCGGTGACGGTGGAGGAGAGCACCGAGGTGCCGGCGACGCTGCGCCGTGACCTGGAGGCGGTGCTGATGGTCGTGGACCAGCCGGTGTCGGAGTACGAGCTGGCCAGGACCCTGAGGGTGCCGGTGGCGGTGGTCGTGGAGACCCTGGAGTCGCTGTCGCGGGAATACACCGACCAGGAACGGGGTTTCGATCTTCGGGCGGTGGCCGACGGTTGGCGTGTGTACACGCGGCCGGAGTGCGCCGACATCGTGGAGCACTTCCTCAAGGAAGGGCAGGAGGTGCGGCTGACCCAGGCCGCGCTGGAGACGATGGCGGTGGTGGCCTACCGACAACCGGTCTCCCGTGGCAGGGTCTCCGCGGTCCGCGGTGTCAACTGTGACGGCGTCATGCGTACCCTCGTACTGAGGGGGCTGATCGAAGAGTCCGGACACGACCCGGAGTCCGGTGCCCTGCTGTATCGGACCACCTCCTATTTCCTGGAACGGCTCGGCCTGCGCAGTCTCGACGAGCTGCCGGACCTGGCACCGTTCCTGCCCGACGACATCGAAGGTCTAGACGACACCGGTGAGCACACCTAACGAGAGTTCCCGCGGTGCGCGGGACGACGCCCCGCGCGGTGAGCGCGGCGACCGATACAACGACCGCGGCGACCGAGGACGCCGCGACGACCGAGGTCCCCGAGGTGGGGATGAGCGCGGCCCGAGGGGCCGTGGACGGGATGACCTCCGCGGCGGCGGTGACGACCGTCGCTCCTTCGGCGGCGACCGCGACGCGCGCGGCGGCCGTGATCCCCGTGGCGGTGACGACCGGGGCCGTGGTGGCGACCGGGGCGGCCGTGACGACCGTGGCGGCCGTTCCTTCGGCGGTGACCGCGACTCCCGTGGTGGCCGTTCGTTCGGCGACCGCGACTCCCGTGGCCCCGGTGGTCACCGGGGCGAGCGTGACGGCGGTGACCGCGGCGGCTTCCGCGGTGGCCGTGATGAGCGCGGTGGCCGCTCCTTCGGCGGCGACCGCGGCCAGGGCGGCTCCGGCGGCTACCGGGGTTCCCGCGACGGTGGTGACCGCGGCGGCCGTTCGTTCGGTGACCGCGACTCGCGTGGCCCGGGCGGCCACGGCGACCGTCGTGGTCCCGGTGAGGGCCGTTCGTTCGGTGGCTCCCGTGAGGGCGGCGACCGCCGTTCCTTCGGTGGTGACCGCGACTCCCGCGGCGGCCGTTCGTTCGGCGGTTCGCGTGAGGGCGGCGACCGTGGTGGCCGTTCGTTCGGTGACCGCGACTCGCGTGGCCCGGGCGGCTACCGGGGTTCGCGTGACGGTGGTGACCGTGGTGGTTACCGTGGCGGTCGTGATGACCGTGGCGGTCGTTCGTTCGGCGGTTCGCGTGAGGGCGGCGATCGTGGTGGTCGTTCGTTCGGTGACCGTGACTCGCGTGGTCCGGGCGGCTACCGGGGTTCGCGTGACGGGGACGACCGTGGCCGTGGTGGTCACGGCGACCGCGACTCCCGTGGTGGCCGTTCGTTCGGTGGCTCCCGTGAGGGCGGCGACCGCCGTTCCTTCGGTGGCGACCGCGACTCCCGCGGCGGTCGTTCGTTCGGTGACCGCGACTCGCGTGGTCCGGGCGGCTCCGGTGGCTACCGGGGTTCGCGTGACGGTGGTGACCGTGGTGGTTACCGTGGCGGTCGTGATGACCGTGGTGGCCGTTCGTTCGGTGACCGCGACTCGCGTGGTCCGGGCGGCTACCGGGGTTCGCGTGACGGGGACGACCGTGGTCGTGGTGGTCACGGCGACCGCGACTCCCGTGGCGGTCGTTCGTTCGGTGGCTCCCGTGAGGGCGGCGACCGCCGTTCCTTCGGTGGCTCCCGTGACTCCGACCGTGGCGGCCGTTCGTTCGGTGACCGCGACTCGCGTGGCCCGGGCGGGCCTCGCGGCGAACGCGACTCCCGTGACGAGCGGACCGAGCGTCCCGCCAAGCGGCACAAGGTCGACCACTCGGCCGACCTCCCCGGTGGCCGCAAGGTGCCCATGGGCGACATCAAGAACGAGAACCAGCTCTCCAAGGCCGCCCGTGAGCGACTCAGCGCCCTGCGCGCCGACTACGACCCCAAGGACGAGGAGCGTCCCGACGAGGCGCGCGACAGCTACGCCGACGTCGAGGGCGGCATCCGCCTCCAGAAGGCCCTCGCCGCCGCCGGTGTCGCCAGCCGCCGCGCCAGCGAGGAGATGATCGCCGCCGGTCGCGTCAGCGTCGACGGTGAGGTCGTCCGTCGCTTCGGCGCCCGCGTCGACCCCGAGAAGTCCGAGATCCGGGTGGACGGCATGCGCGTCGTCACCTCCCCGGACAAGCTCTACTTCGCGCTCAACAAGCCGCGCGGCGTGGTCAGCACCATGTGGGACCCGGAGGGTCGCCCCACCCTGGCCGATTACACCGGTCAGACCGAGGAGCGCATCTTCCACGTGGGTCGTCTCGACACCGAGACCGAGGGCCTCATCCTGCTCACCAACGACGGCGAGCTCTCCAACCGGCTCACCCACCCGCGGTACAAGGTCATCAAGACCTACATCGCCAAGGTGCCCGGACCGGTCCCGCACAGCGTGGTCAAGCGACTGCGCGCGGGTGTGGAGCTGGAGGACGGCCCGGTCGAGGTCGACTCCTTCCGCGTGGTCGACAACGACGGCGCCAAGGCCCTGGTGGAGATCCGCCTCCACGAGGGTCGCAAGCACATCGTGCGCCGGCTCATGGAGGCGGTCGGTCACCCGGTCGCGGACCTGGCCCGCACCCAGGTCGGACCGATCGACCTGAACACCCTCAAACTGGGCACGATGCGCGCGCTGACCTCTCGTGAGGTGAGCGAACTCTACAAGGCCGCCGGGCTCTAGCCCCTCGCTTGTGGATACAGTTGACGGCGGTCACGACCACGGGTCGTGACCGCCGTTCCCTTTCCCCTTGAGGGGGCGAACCGATGAGAACGACGGACAAGGCGGGATCCAAGTGGCGGTACGGGCCATTCGCGGAGCTGTGCAGGTCGACGCGGACGAACGCGAGCAGGTGCTGGAGGCCACGGCCGAACTGGTCTCCGAGGTGATGCGGCGCAACGGGTTGGACACCGAGGACGTCATCAGCGTGCTGTTCACCGCCACTCCCGACCTGACCAGCGAGTTCCCGGCGCTCGCGGCCCGCAAGCTCGGGTTCGCCGACGTGCCCCTGATGTGCGCCACGGAGATCGCCGTCCCGCACGCCCTGCCGCGCGTGGTGCGGTTGATGGCGCACGTGGAGACCGACCGGCCCCGCGCCGAACTCCACCACGTCTACCTGCGCGGCGCCCAGGCCCTGCGCCTGGACATCGCGCAGTAGCGCCCTCCCGCACCCTAGTCTGGGAGGACACGGTGAGCGGATGGTCGAGCGGGGGGACACGGTGAGGGTGAGCGGGGACGCGGGAACGCACGACGGACGACCGTCGGTGCGCCGGGTCGCGGTGCTGGGCGCCGGTCTGATCGGTACGTCGATCGCGCTCGCCCTGGCCTCACGCGGTGTCGGGGTCCTGCTCTCCGACCCGGACGCGGCGGCTCTGCGGCTGGCCTGCGAACTCGGCGCCGGGAGTCCGCTGGCGGAGGGCGACGGGCGTCCCGTCGACGTCGCGATCATCGCGGCTCCGCCCGCCGTCGTGCCGACGGTGCTGCGCGACGCCCAGGACCGGGGGTTGGCGCACGTGTACACCGACGCGGCCAGTGTGAAGGCGAGCGTGGTGTTCGCGGCCGAACGCCTCGGGTGCGACATGGCCACGTTCGTGCCCGGTCACCCGATGGGCGGCCGGGAGAAGCGCGGTCCGGGCGCGGCCCGCGCCGACCTGTTCCTCGGGCGTTCCTGGGCGCTGTGCCCGACGGCGAAGGCGGATGCCGGGACCGTGGAGCGGGTCGCCGAGGTGGCCCGACTGTGCGGGGCCGACCCGTTGGTCGTCGACGCGGACGCGCACGACCGGGCGGTGGCGTTGGTCTCGCACGCCCCGCACGTGGCGTCCTCGGCGGTGGCGGCCCGGTTGCTCGGCGCCGACGACGAAGCCCTGACCCTGGCCGGCCAGGGTGTGCGCGACGTCACCCGGGTGGCGGGCGGCGACCCGTCGTTGTGGATGGAGATCCTCGCCCACAACGCCGCCCCGGTCGCGGAGGTGCTGCGGGCGATGGCCGAGGACCTGGCCCGGGCCGCCGACGCCCTGGCGGCGCGGGACCCGGAGGACACCGGGGGAGCGGATCCGGTCCGCGACCTGTTGGTCCGGGGCCGTGAGGGGCACGGACGCATCCCCGGCAAGCACGGCGCGGCGACCCTGCCGGAGTACACGATCATCCCGGTCGTCATCCCCGACGAGCCGGGCACGCTGGGCCGGTTGTTCGCCGCGGCGGCCGACGCCGGGGTGAACATCGAGGACGTGCGCATCGAGCACACCCCGGGTCTTCCGCTGGGCGTGGCGCAGTTGTCCGTGCTGCCCTCGGGGGTGGAGGTCCTCTCCCGGGCGTTGGCCGCCGACGGCTGGTCGGTGCATCCCGGCGCCTGACCGGGGCGTGCCCCCGGTCCGTACGGTACGCGTGATTCCCCCGGTAGTGTGGGGCGTCGGCAGTACGACGAGTGGCAGAGGCAGGGCACGTGAGCGGGCAGGGCAGCACCGAGGGCATCGTCATCGCGATCGACGGTCCCTCCGGGTCGGGCAAGTCGAGCACCTCCAAGGGGGTGGCCAAGGCGCGTGGTCTGCGCTATCTCGACACCGGCGCCATGTACCGCGCGTTGACCTGGTGGATGCTCGACAACGGTGTGGACGTGCACGACCCGGCGGCCGTGGCCGCCGCCGTGGAACGCCCCGTCATCGAGATGGGCACCGACCCGGCCTCCCCGACGATCTCCGTCGACGGCCGCGACGTGGCCGTGGAGATCCGGACCAAGGAGGTCACGGGCAACGTCAGCGCCGTCTCGGCGGTGCCCGAGGCCCGTGCGCTGTTGGTGCGCACCCAGCGCGCGGTCATCGACGCCGCCCGGCGGGAGAGCGCCGGCATCGTCGTGGAGGGGCGTGACATCACCACGGTGGTGGCCCCCGAGGCTCCGGTGAAGCTGTTCCTGACGGCCAGCGCCGAGGCCCGCGCGCAGCGTCGCAGCCGGGAGATCCACACCGGTGACGTGGCCGCCACCCAGGCGGACCTGGCCCGTCGCGACCGGCTCGACTCCAGCCGCGCCCACTCGCCGCTGAAGCGGACCGCCGACGCCACCGAGCTCGACACCACCGGCATGACCCTGGACGAGGTCATCGCCCTGGTCGTCACGTTGGTCGACGAGGCCGCGGCGACGGTCCGCGGCTGACACATCGGGCGGCCCCGGGGCCGCCCCTCCCCCTCGCCGCGCACCCCGTCTCCGGGGTGACGTCGGCCACCGGGGGGAACACACGGACACCCGCGGAGGTTGCCCTTCGCGGTGCACACGTGGTCGCCGTCGGCGTCCACGCCGATCGGGCCGCTCCGTCTCGCACGGGAGCGGCCGGTCGATTTTCGCACTCCTCGCGGCACGCATCCTGGGCGCGCGGGGAATCGAGGACCGGGAGCAGTACATGAGTGACGACTTCGACATCGCCGACATCGGCGTGGACGGCGAACAGGCCGTCCCCCTGCCCGTGGTGGCCGTGGTGGGTCGCCCCAACGTGGGCAAGTCCAGCCTCGTCAACCGCATCATCGGCCGCCGTGAGGCCGTGGTCGAGGACGTGCCGGGGGTGACCCGCGACCGGGTCGCCTACGACGCCGAGTGGCAGAACACCAGGTTCACCCTGGTGGACACCGGCGGTTGGGAGACCAGCGTCAGCGGTCTGGCCGCGATGGTCGCCCGGCAGGCCGAGTACGCGGCGCAGACCGCCGACGTCGTCCTGTTCGTGGTGGACGCCACCGTGGGCATCACCGACGCCGACGAGGCGGTCACGCGGGTCCTGCGCGCCACCAACCGCCCGGTGGTGCTGGCCGCCAACAAGGTGGACGGCAGCATGCAGGAGTCCGACGCGCTGAACCTGTGGAACCTGGGCGTGGGCGAGCCCTACGCCATCAGCGCCCTGCACGGTCGCGGCACCGGCGACCTGCTCGACGCCGTGGTGGAGGCCTTCCCCGAGGGCGCGGAGCGGGCCGAACCCGCCGAGGAGGAGGGCCCGCCGCGCGTGGCCCTGCTGGGTCGCCCGAACGTGGGCAAGTCCAGCCTGCTGAACCGGCTCGCCGGCGAGGACCGGGTGGTCGTCGACTCGGTGGCGGGCACCACCCGTGACGCCGTCGACGAGCTCATCGAGCTGGGCGGCAAGACCTGGAAGTTCATCGACACCGCCGGTATCCGCCGCCGGTTCCGGGCCCTCCAGGGCGCCGACTACTACGCCACCATGCGCACCGGCACGGCCCTGGAGCGGGCCGAGGTCGCGGTGGTCCTCATGGACGTCAGCGAGCCGCTGGCCGAGCAGGACATCCGTGTGGTGGAGCAGGTCGTGGAGGCCGGGCGCGGTCTGGTGCTGGCGTTCAACAAGTGGGACGTCCTCGACGAGGACCGCCGCATCTACCTGGAGAAGGAGATCGACCGTCAGCTGGCGCGGGTCTCCTGGGCTCCCCGGGTGAACATCTCCGCCAAGACCGGCCGCCACATGGAGAAGCTGGTCCCGGCGATCGAGACGAGCCTGGACGGGTGGTCCCGGCGCATTCCGACGGGTCAGTTGAACAACTGGCTCAAGGAGCTGGTGGCGGCCACGCCGCCGCCGGTGCGCGGGGGCAAGCAGCCCAAGATCCTGTTCGCGACGCAGGCGGGGGCCAAGCCGCCGCAGTTCGTGCTGTTCACGACCGGGTTCCTGGAGGACAACTACCGCCGGTTCATCGAGCGTCGGCTGCGTGAGGACTTCGGGTTCGAGGGGTCGCCGATCCACATCAGCATGCGCATCCGCGAGAAGAAGGGCGGCGCGCCGGGCAGGGCCTCCAAGGGCAGTGTGCGGCCGGACCGCCAGCACCGCCGTCGTTCCTGACGGGGGATGACGATGGGGGCGCCCCGAGGGGGCGCCCCCTTTCGCGTGCGCCGGCGGGACCGTCAGGGGCCGGAGGGCAGCCGGCGCACGTTGCTCGGCGGCACGTACCGTTCGTTCTCGCCGCCGGTGCGCGGGTAGGGCAGGCGGGTGCCGCCCGGGGTGTGCGCGGGCACCGGGATGGCGGGCGCCCCCGGCAGCGGTCGGCCGGCGCTCTCCTTCATCCGCCACACCACGATCACGCCGACCGCGCCGGCGACCATCACCGGCCACGCGGGCGCGTAGAGGTCGCCGGTGGACCGGACGAGCGCCTCGGCCAGCAGTGGGGTGGTGCCGCCGAACAGGGCCACCGAGACGTTGAAGCCGATGGCCAGGGCGCCGTAGCGGACGCCGGTGGGGAAGAGCGCGGGCAGCGCGGCCGGGGCGGTGCCGGAGAAGTGCACCAGGGTGATCGCCAGCAGCACGACGCCCAGGGCGACCGCGCCCGTGTCGCCCGTCTGCAACAGCCAGAACGCGGGCAGGGTCAGCACGATGGAGAACAGGCTGCCGGACAGCAGCACGGGTCTGCGGCCCACCCTGTCGCCGAGCCTTCCGACGCCGGTGACGGCGATCAGCATGAGCGCCATCGCGCCCAGGGTGAGGAGCAGCGCCGTGGTGGAGCCGTAGCCGAGTTCGGCCTCCAGGTAGGTGGGCAGGTACGCGGTCACCATGTAGTTGTTGACGTTGAACACCAGCACCAGGCCGATGCACAGCAGCAGGTTGTGCCACTGGCCGACGACGGTCGCGCGCAACCGGCCCTTGCGTCGGCGGCCGTCGGATTCCTCGGCGGACCTTCGGGTGTTCTCGGCGAAGACGGGCGTCTCGTCGAGCCTGACCCGAAGGTACAGCCCGATGGCGCCGAGCGGCAGGGCGAGCAGGAACGGGATCCGCCACCCCCAGGCGAGCATGGCGTCGGGGCCCAGCAACAGGGTCATGGAGGTGACGACGGCGGCGCCGCCCACGTACCCGGCGACGGTGCCGAACTCCAGCCAGGAGGCGAGGAAGCCGCGTCGTTCGTCGGGCGCGTACTCGGCGACGAAGGTGGCGGCGCCGCCGTACTCGCCGCCGGTGGAGAAGCCCTGGACCATGCGGGCGAGCAGCAGCAGGAGCGGCGCCGCGACGCCGATGGTGGCGGCGGAGGGGATGAGGCCGATGCAGAACGTGCCGGCCGCCATGAGCAGCATGGTGGCGGCCAGGACGCGCTTGCGGCCGATGCGGTCGCCCAGCGGGCCGAAGAACATGCCGCCGAGCGGTCGGACGAGGAAGGCCGCGGCGAACGTGGTGAAGGTGGCGATGAGCTGGACGCCCTGGGACTGCGACGGGTAGAACACCAGGCCGATGGTGACGGCGAGATAGCTGTAGACACCGAAGTCGTACCACTCGGTGGCGTTGCCGATGGCGGCGGCGGTCACGGCCTTGCGCGTGGTGCGGTGTTCGGTGGCCAGTGTCCCGGAGTCCGTCGTCTCCGACGGCTTCTCGGGTCGGCCCCCGGGCTGGTGCTCGATCACGTGTCCCCCTTGTTTGATCACTCAAGGGAACACAATAGTGACTTTAGGTGATTTATCCGCGTTCATCGGGGTGTTCCGCCCGTGTCGTCGACCTCGGGCGCGAGCGGTAGCGTGGTCGGTGTCGGCGGAGGGGGAGACATGGACAAGGTCCTGGTCAGCGCTTGCCTGATGGGCCGCCCGGTGCGCTACGACGGGCGGGCCAAACCGGTCGACGACGTGCTCCTCGACCGCTGGCGGGCGGAGGGGCGCCTGGTGGTGCACTGCCCGGAGGTCGCGGGCGGACTGCCCGTGCCCCGGCCGCCCGCCGAGATCGAACCCGGTGCCACGGCCGCCGACGTGATCGACGGCCGGGCCCGCATCCTCACTCCCAACGGCGACGACGTCACCGCGTACTTCGTGGCCGGGGCCCGCGCGGCCCTGGCGTTCGCCCTCGACCGGGGGGTGACGGTGGCGGTCCTCAAGGCGTCCAGTCCCTCGTGCGGGTTCCACGAGGTCTACGACGGCACCTTCACCGGGCGCAGGCGGGCCGGGCGGGGCGTGACCGCGCACCTGCTGGCCGAACACGGCATCGCGGTCTTCGACGAGCACGGGATCGGTGCCGCCGACGCCCGGCTGCGGGGCGTCGGCGACACCGTCGTTCAGGGCCGCACGACCTCGTAACGGGCGCAGGCGAAGTCCCCGGCCCGGTGCACCTCCACCGGCTTCAGGTCCACCCGACCGGCCAGCAGCGGCGCCCCCGCCCCCAGGGTGACGGGCGCGATGGACACGATCACCTCGTCCAGCAGGCCCAGCCGGGCCAGGTCCGCGGCGACCTTCCCGCCGCCCATGAGCCACAGGTCCCCGCCCCCGGCCGACTCCGCCGCCTTCGCGTGCAGGGCGCGCAGTTCGTCGTCGGAGTCGGCGGACGCGAACCGGATGTCGTGCTCACCCTCGAACGCGGGGAGTTCCCGGTGGGTCAGCACCCAGGACGGCACGGCGTACGCCCAGCCCTTCTCGCTCTCGTGCCGGTGCACCCACTCGTAGGTGCTCGCCCCCATCAGGAGGGCGCCGATCCCCTTCAGGAACTCCCCGATCTCCTCCTCCGCCTCATCGGAGTCGGTGGCGAACAGCCAGTCCAACGAGTGGTCCTCGGTGGCGATGAAGCCGTCCAGGCTGGTCGCGGTGTTGTAGACGGTCCTGGTCATGAAGTGCCTCCGTAGTGGGCCTGAAGCCAGAGAAGGGGATCCCCGTGGTCCACCTCCACCCCCTCCGCGCGCAGCATCTCGCGCACGAGTTGCCTGCGGTGCGACGCGTAGGTCAGAACGTGCGCGATCACCCCGCCGAGCAGGAAGCTCTCGGGTGGATCGCACAGGGCGTCCACCAGCCGGTCGCCCCAGGCGCCGCGACGGCCGATGCCCTCGACCGTCGCGATCCAGTGCGGGCCGATCTCCCGGTGGCGGGCCGCCAGCCCGGTGGGGTCGTCGGCACCGCGTTCGGGGAAGTCGGCCCCGTCGATCGAGGCCGACCACACCTCCTTGGACCACACGAGGTGTTCCAGCACGGCGGCGATCGACTCCTCGGGGCCGTCCCATTCCAGGACGGTCCGACCCGGGGCGTGCGTCCTGCGGTAGGCCTCCTCCGACAGGCCCGCGGCCACCTCGATGAGGTGCCCGGTGTCGGCGATGTCGTGGTGGACCTGGAGGGACACGAGGTCCATGCCGGAACGCTCCTCGGGTCGCGACTCGATCCACAGGTGGATCGGCGGGTGGAAGTGGATGCCGTTCGGGGCGGGCAGCCAGGTGCCGCTCCCGGGGGTGGTCGCCCCGGGAGGGTGACCGAAGGCCCGCCCGAACGCGCGGATGAACCCCTCCACCGAGCGGTAGCCGGCGGCGAACGCCGCGTCGGTGACACTGGTGCCCTGACCGATCTGCCAGGCCGCGCGCTCCAGCAGCACCCGTCGGCGCAGCGCGACGGGGGACTCCCCGGTGTCGCGGCTGAGCCGTCGGGAGAAGTGGAACGGTGAGCTGAAGGCCCGTGCGGCCATGTCGCCCAGGGGGGAGTCGTCCTTCTCCAGGACCGCGTCGAGCAGTTCGCGGAGCCGGTCCCGGCCGGTGGTGGGTTCGGTCATGCGACCAGTATGTTCGCGCGGGTCGGCGCGGCGCTTGACCGTTCTTGCGCACCCGCGCGCCGCGCACCCGCGCTCTCCCGCCGACCGCGACGTGGGGTGCGGCGGTCCGTCTCCCGCGAGGGCGGGCACCCGCGGGCGGTCCCGGCCGGCCCCGGGGTGGTCCGGTCCAGCGGCTCGACGTCACCCCGGGCGGGTGGCGGGGCGCGCCTCCCACCGGTCGCCGAAGGTGTGCGTTCCGGGCGTCGGGGTAGCGCCCACTCCGAGAGGCCACCCGGGGAGGGGATCACCATGATCGAACGTGAGGTGACGGTGCGCGCGCCGGACGTGGAACTCGACGGACGCTGGTCGACCTCTCCGGACGCCGTCGGCGCCGTGGTCTTCGCCCACGGCAGCGGCAGTTCCCGGCACAGCCCCCGCAACCGGGCCGTCGCCGACGTCCTGCATCGGTCGGGGATCGCGACGTTGCTGTTCGACCTGCTCACACCGGAGGAGGAACAGGTCGACCGGATCACGCGCGAGCTGCGCTTCGACATCGACCTGCTCACCCGGCGCCTCACCGGGGCGGTGGACTGGCTGGCTGCGCGGGAGGACACGGCGGGGACGCCCATCGGGCTGTTCGGCGCCAGCACCGGTGCCGCGGCGGCGCTGCGGACGGCGGCCGAGCGACCCGACGCGGTCACGGGGGTGGTCTCACGCGGTGGCCGCCCCGACCTGGCGGGTGGCGGGGCGCTCCGGGCGGTGCGCGCCCCGGCGCTGTTCATCGTCGGCGGTGCGGACACCGACGTGCTGCGGCTCAACAAGGAGGCGCTCGACCGGCTCGGCGGGGCCGGTCGGATCCGGGTGGTCCCCGGCGCCACCCACCTGTTCGAGGAGGAGGGCGCGATGGAGGAGGTGGCCGACGCCGCCGGGGAGTGGTTCGTGCGGGTCTTCGGCGCACCGGGAGGGTGAGCGCGGCGGGCGCCCCGCCGGAGGGGAACTCCGGTGCGAGAGCACCCGGTGATGCGATAGAGTCTTGCCCGTCGGTGCCGCTGCGGCGGAGGTCGACGGACGGGACGTAGCGCAGTTTGGTAGCGCACTTGACTGGGGGTCAAGGGGTCGTGGGTTCAAATCCCGCCGTCCCGACAGAGCAGTAGCAGTTCAGAGAGAGGTTCGCCGGGTGGCGGGCCTCTTTCTTCGTCTCCAGTGGGGTCGGGGTGGGGTTGAACCGGGGGCGGGTGGGCCGTCAGCCCACGTCGTGCAGGATGGCGTCCATCGCCCGTGCTCCGGATCGAAGTACCGGCCGGAGTTGGTGACGGTAGATGCGCTCCGTGGTGTCGGTGCCGTCGTGGCCCACGAGGAGTGAGATCTCCTCGATGCTCACACCGTGGTCGGAGAGCAGCGACACGAAGGTGTGGCGCAGCTCGCGCGCTGTCCATTCGTTCTGGTCGAGTCCTGCCTTTCTCATGATGGTGCGCAGGTCCCGCAGGACGTTGTGGTGGTCCAGCGGTGTCCCGTGCCCGGTGCAGAACACCAGGTCGTTGTCCTGCCACAGCTCGGCCGCCGCGAGACGCTCTCGGGCCTGCATGGCCTTGTGCGCGGTGATCGCTTTGACGGCGATGCGGGGCAGTTCCAGGGAGCGCCGTGACCGTCGGGTCTTGGTGTCCCGGTCTCCTCGCACCGAGGTCCACACGTGGATCGTGGGGGCCCCGCCGTTGGTGTCGATCTGGCCCCATGTCAGCGCCCGGATCTCCTCGGTTCGGGCTCCGGTGACGATGGAGAGCACCAGGTAGGCGTACCACCGCGTGCCTTCCGCCGCCTTGAGCACCGCCACGGCCTGTTCCAGCGTCATGGACTTGGAGGGCCGTCCGGGCTTGTCGCCCTTGAGCCTGCCGCGCTGGTCCAGCCGGGCGAGTTCGGCGACGTTGCGGGCCGCCATCTCTTGGATCTGTGCGTAGCGGATGGCGCGCTCCAGCAGGTTGAGCACCAGCCGCAGTGTCCGCGAGGACAGGTGCGGTTTGCGGCCCCGGAGCCAGGCGAGCACATCGGCCACCCGCAGTTCGGCCAGCAGGTACCGGCCGAGGTAGGGGGTGATGTGCGTACGCGCGAGCCGTGTGTAGTTGTCGCGTGTAGTGGGTGCCAGGTCGGCGGTCTGGTCCCGCAGGAACTCCGCCACGCAGTCGGCGACGGTGTAGCGGGCGGGGGAGTTGACCCCCTGGTCCAGCTCTTCCAGGACCTGGGCGAGTTTGTCGTAGAGGGTGTTCTTGTTCTTGCTGCTGACCTTCTTGACCTGGCAGCGGCCGGTGTGCGGGTCCTGGCGGAGGCGGATCTCCGCACGCCAGAGCTTGCGTGCCTTGTCGAGGTAGACCGACACGTCGGGTCGGTCGGCCAGGTCTGCCCTGGTGGGCTTGCGTGGTGTTCTGGGCACCACTCCTCGTCTTTCCCGGGAACGGTCCCGTCCAGCCTAGGCCTGCGCCTGCTTCTCTACGAGGTGGTTGATGTAGGTCTCCAGGGCGGAGCGGGGGACGAGGCGTCGCCGGCCGACGCGGACGGAGGGGAGCTGTCCGGTGGCGATGAGCTTCTTGACGGTGGTGGTGCCCAGGCTCAGCGCGCGGGCGGTTTCCTGGACGGAGTACGCGACCTTGTGTTCCACACCGGGGTCCCTTCTCGCGGACGGGTTTCACTTCCTGGTCGCGATCGGAGGGCCTGATCGGGTTCAGGTGGGGTGTGGAAGGCGTGCGTACGCACTGCGGGCCCTGCCGCTAGAAGCGGCAGGGCCCGCAGAAGAACGGAGATCCGTTGTGCTCATGCCACTAGTGGGGTGGTGTGTGGGGGGGAGGGACGGCTCTACTCGGTCGCGCCCTTGACGGCTGTGAGGAGTGCTCCCCACTCCAACCGGGATGCTTCGATATGGCCGAGGGAGCGGTTCTGGGTGTCACGGAGGGCGGCGCCGTCAGAGGTTCGCTTGGCCTCCACGCAGTGGCCGCCGTTCCCTCCGCTGTAGGAAGACTTACGCCATTCCTTAGTGAGTTCCATCGCGGAACTCCTTCCTGATCGTGCGTAGACGCTCCAAGGAGACCTCTGGCGACCAGGCTACTCCGAGCAGTTCACCGAAAAGCTCGTGAGCCTCCTCGACCTCCGGGCCGTGGTACATGCTGCCCGATAGGGCGTTCTCCAGGTACAGGGCGTCCGGCTGGCCCTCGAAGGACATCAGGACCAGCATGCCGGTGTGGCCGGGGTGGAAGCCGGTCTTCAAGGGAACGATCTGCAACCCCAGCCTATGGGATTCCACCAGTTCGATCAGTTTGTCGAGCTGCTCCACCATGACCCCCACCCCTCCGGTGGGAGCCAGCAGGACGGCTTCATTCACGATGCTGTGGACCCTGGGCGGATCCGGCCTGTCCCAGATGCGCTGGCGTCGCATCCGTCCTTCGACGATCTCTTCCACCGCCTCGGGTGGAGCGAAACGGTTGGATGCCCTGGCCAGGGACCGTGCGTAGGCCCTGGTCTGGAGCAGCCCGGAGATGACCAGGGGGTGGAACTCACGGATGTGCGTCGCTGCCGGTTCGGCCTTCACCAACTCGGAGAGGAAGCTGGGATAGGACTCCCGGTTGCTGAGCTTCACCCACAGCTCTACGAGCTTGCCGTCCGCGCCGAGGAAGTCATCGATGAGGTTGACCTTGTCCCGGCTGGGCCAGTGGGTTCCGCTCTCGAAACCGCTGATCAGCGTGCCTGTCACTTGGATTCGAGAAGCCACTTGAGCCTGTGTCCTGCTGGCTGAGGTCCGATACTTCTTCAGCTCCGTTCCCCACTTCTTGGCGTGCGGCTTCACCTTCTTCTTCACCGATAAGCCACCCTTCACAACCTCGCCATAACCTCTTTGCACACAGATCTATCAGTGTTGAGAGGCTTGGTGATATCACTTCCCAGATAGAAGTGGGTTCCCCAAGCTGGGATCACCGGAGAACTTAACCCACGACACCTGAATGGGTTCCGGGATAACCAGGGAGGAACCACTCATGTCGGAAACGAGGGAAGCAGCCAAGCGGTTGTGCCACTGGGCGGATGAAAGCGGCCTGAAGGCGCTGCCGCATCCCGGCCAGGTGGTCGAGCTGAAGAAGGGGAAGCAGAGTCAGCACGTCCGTCTGTCCCGGACGGAGGGCGGTTGGTTCTGGTTCTGGCTCTGGGAGCCGTTCCGTACCGAGCAAGACGTGTGGGAGGCGGAGAAGGGCCTGCCCATGGGGCAGGAGCGGGACATGGTGCGCCGGGTACTGGCAGTGCTGGAGATCGCCGAGGCAGGGGAGAAGGTGACATGACCTCACACGAGTTCCCCCGTTACCTCGCGGAGGTCCCGCCCGAGGTCGCCGACACCCTCGCAGAAACCGAAGGGGTCGAGCGGGTCACCCACCGACAGGTCCTGTGCTCGGCGGTCGGGCTGCTCAACCTCAAGAAGCGTGGCACGCTCTTCTTCGCCAACGGCGGCGCGGTGCTCATCCGCCCCGGACAGAAGATGATCACTTTCTCCGAGCTGCGGAGGGGCGATCTTCCCAAGCGCTACCTCTGACCTCGCACGGCTCGGAACCCCCAACCCCTTCCACCGATCCCCTGGTGGGAGGGGTTCCGTGCGGTAATGGAGCCTAGATCATGAATGCTCACTTGCACCCCGAACTCCACCGGTCTTTGCAGGTAGTGCTGCTGCCCAACTGCATCATGCTGTCTCGATACGACACCGCCCATGGCCGGAGGCTGGCGTTGTACCTCTCCTGGATCGTAGTCGCAAACAAGCCCGAAGTGGCATCCTAGGCAGCCCGCCGCATGCTGGAGATCGCCAATGGTCTCGGCAGCAAGCGCACCAACGAACGCCCCCGCGTCGTGAGAAGGGCTCTGGAACGGTTCCGCGACGTTCCTGAGCTGCGCGATGCCCTGAGCGCGGCGTAGTCATTCCCATCCGCAGATCCGCGCGGAACTCAGTAGCTGAGTCGGCCCGTGGGTGCGTCGGTCGGTGCACCAATGGGGTGGCCCGTATGACGGGTGCACCCTTACGGATGTTTTTTCCCTGTTCAAAGGATGCTGCACCCCGGTCGATGTGCTGCCCGACATGGGCTGCTAGCCAACATGGATTAATGAAATTCAATCTGTCTTTGAGTTCATTTCCACCTGTTCCAGAGACCACTGGGCTCGTGCCAAGACTTCGTCATAAGTGATTACTTCCGGGTGTGACAAATTATGTCGGTAGAGTTCGAATGATTTTACTTTTTCTGGATGGGGTGCTCCATTTTTTGTTAGGGAGGAGAGTTGTCCGATTACTAGGTAGGATCGAGGTGTTCCGGTATAAATTCTCTCTCCCGTTGGAAATCCTTCTGTGTCGCGAGTCTCTAGCCAGTTGCCGATATCTTCTTTGGCTCGCTCTGCGGTGATGTGAGCCTGGGCAACTCCTCCTGTCACTTCACGTGAAGGCGCCCAACAGCCTGATCGGTATTCGATTTTTTCAAGAAGTGGGTCGTCGTGCAACTTTATTTCTGCAAGAACGAGTGACCGAACGATGCCACTCGTTGTGAGCATGGCGTCTACTCGTTTTCCTGGGCCACCGACGCTAGCTCCTGCGACTGTCTTTTCAAGCTTCTCATCGTCCCATGCTGTGAAAAGTTGGCTTGAGAGTCCTACTCCGAGTATCCAAGGATTTTCTTCAAAGAACCTCTGCCATACAGATTCTCGGCTTCCTCCTTGGCGCTTTATCTCAAATTCTTCCGGGTTGTTAAGGAGCTTATCGAACTCCTCAAGTTTTTTCTTTCGGGCCGCAACGGCAACTACATCTTCCGCGCTTATATCGTTCTCAATTAGGAGTCTAAATTTTTCGGGGTCGATCTTGTACGCTACTTGGGCTGCCTGTGGCAGGGACATGGCAGAGCTCAGTAGTTCGTTGTCTATGGCAGGCTCGTCTGAGTTTTCAGGGCTTGTTTCCCTGAGTGTCAAGAACATGTTGATAAGGCGATCGGATGATTCCTTGTCTAGATTGAGGATGTTTTCGCTTTTTGCGTTTCCCGGGTTCCCGGTGATCTTGTCAAACTTGATCTCGGTCACGTTGCCTTGGTCGCGGACGATCTTCGCTCGAATCTGAACGCGCCCCTTGGCGCTCCGGTGGATTTCCACTTCTATTTCCTCGGCTTCTGTTGGTGTGTTTTGGTTTTGCTTTGCTTCGTAGATCACTTGCCATGAATACCTGGCTGTTGAACCCTTCTCGCTGTTGCGTCCAACTTTTAGAACAAAAGGTTTGCCAAAGTAAATTCTCCCTGGGGTTCGCAGAGATGCATAGTCGGCATCGCTGTTTGGCTCTGGTGGAAACAGGGATTTCCAGTCCATCATGGAGGCCCTTCTAGGGTGATGGCCTTTCGGGCTCTATTATGTCCCACATGTTCTCATGCTGCTTGGAAACCTGAGGATTCATCAGGAGAGGACAGGAGACCCGAGGTGGAGTAGCGGTGGGGTTGAAAAAGGGGCGCCTATGGGCGCCCCTCGGTGACCGGTCCCGTTGCTCGGTGGCCGGGGCGGGGGCCCCGGCCTGCGGGTTCGTATTGTGGGGTGATGGTCCGCGACCCCCGGCGGCTACGCCGGGTGTGCCTGGGGGTCAAGGGGTCGTGGGTTCAAATCCCGCCGTCCCGACAGAGAAGTAGCAGGTCGGAGAAGGGTCCACCGTCAGGTGGGCCCTTCTCCGCGTTCCCGGCGGGGTCGGGGTGGGGTTGAACCGGGGTCGGGTGGGCCGTTGGCCCACGTCGTGCGGGACGGCGTCCATCGCTGGGGGCGCTGACCGGCGCCCCACCCCGGCCGGGACGCTTCGCCCCGGCCGGGGTCGACCGCCCGAAACCTCATATCCGCGCCACCGGAAGCGTCTCTTCCCCCACATGGCGGATGATCGCGTCGACGACGCGATCGAGTGGTTCGGTCGCGTCGATGACGACGCCGTCCTTCGGAATGTCTTCTTTCGTCCGGTGCAAGCGAACGATGAGTTCTCGTTCCGACCGCCTCGCGCCCCACTCGTCGTCCGGTCGCTCGTCGAGGCGTCGATTCAATGTCCTGAGGTCGATCTCAAGGACGAAGACGCCGTCGAAGAGGTCTATGAACTCCGCGAAGTTCTTGGAGCCGCCGCAGAAGAACGTCACCGCGCTGCCTTGGTCGGCGACCAGGGATTTCACCTTGCCGATATTCCAAATATGATGCTCGTGCCTGAACCCGTCCGTCGGTCGTCCGGTTTTCGGGTCGCCTTGATAGGCCAACTCGCGGTCGCCATTGATGGCATGGTGGCCCCGCCGATTCAATTCTCTACAGACCGAGGTCTTTCCGGTGCAGGAAACGCCTTCGATCAGATAATTCCTCACGCCCATGGCCGGATTTTACAAGGGTATGTGGGGCGGGACGCAGGGTCTGGCAGGAATGTCCGGCCACTCGATCACCGTGGTCGGAGAGACGCCGACCCGCCGGTCGCCCGCCGGGCCCGGAGAAGCGTGAGGAGCATCGGTCGAAACCGGCGTGGGAGCACGGAAGGACCGGTCAAAAAGACCGCTCCGTCGTCGCGAGTCGCTCGACATCGGCGCGGTGGTAGCGATCCAGGCGGCCCGGGGCCGGCTCGTGGCGCTCGGCGGTGATCTCGAACCCGTCGGGCCCATGAGCCGGGAGAGCCGCCCGGACCCGTGGCCGTCACGTGTGCCGGGTGTCCTCTTCTTGCGGGGTGCGGTTCCGGAACGGGATCGAGGAGAACACCGCGCCCGGCGCCGCCGAGTGATCGCGGGCCGCGACCATCGCGAACGCGGAACGCGCGCGGACACGGGACCGTCGCCGGGCGAGGGCGTGCGTGAACGCCCTCGCCCCGTACCCGGGCGGATCACCTCACCGGCAGTGCCCGTTGCAGATCCACAGGAAGATGAGCCCGCAGCCGCGGACGTGCGTGCAGCCCTGGAACCCCGCGCAGACGTCGCCGCCACCGCACCAGTCGTTGGACTGGGAGCAGGTGCAGTCGGCCGCCGCCGCGCGCACCGAGGGCTCCTCGGGCGGACCGAGCGTGGCGAGCAGCGCGTGGGCCTCCCGCTCGCCGAAGGCGGCGATCGCGCTCTCCTTGAGATGGTCGAGTTCGGCGTCGGGTCCGGTGCGGAACGTGGTGAACAGGGCCGGCTCGGACAGCAGTTCCCCGGCGCGCTCCAGCACCTCCCGCTGGGCGGCGGTCGGCTCGGGGTGCTCACGGCGGTAGCGGTCCAGGTGCTCGACCCACAGACGGCTGCGCGCCCGGGGGGACAGCTCGCCGAAGATCGCGCGGCGGTAGGTCATGGAGTGGGATCCGAAGGCGTCGAGCCGTTCCGGGAGCCGACCCCGGTTGGTCCGCGCCCAGGTCTGCGCCCGGGTGACCTCCGAGGCGTCGGCCAGGGCGGGGGTGCGTCCGGCCAGGACGAGGCCGACGGCCACGCCCAGTCCGGCACCCGCGCGCAGGAAACCCTTGCGGTCGACCCCGCTCCCGGCGCCCGGGTCGCGCAGGCGGCTCAGCGCGCCGATCAGGCGCAGGGTCGGGACGGGTCCCAGGCGGGTGAGGAGCCGGACACCGAGCGCCGGGCCGGTCCAGGCCCGGGGCCCGTCGGCGTCGACCCGGATCAGGGTGGGGGTCCACGGGGCGTGCGCGCCGTAGACCTCGCGCCGCCACCGCTCCACGTCGGCGTGCGCCAGGGGGAGGAGTTCGATCCTGTCCGAGCAGGTGTCCCGGACCATGTCGGACACGGCGCGGCAGCGCTCGCAGGACGCGTCGAAGGCCAGGATCCAACGGGGGGTTTCGCGTGGTCTCATCCTGTGTCTTTCGGTGGGGATCGGCCACTTCGTCGAATGTAGTTATTTCCTGGAACCCGGTTCCGGTCAAGGGGTGCAGAAGGGCTTTTCCGCCCCGGGGGGTTCCGTTCGCGAGGGTGCGGACGCCCTTGGGTACGCGGCTTTCGGTGTCTTCCGAGGTGAGCGGGGGGCTCGGTGTCCCCTGCCGTCATATCGGTGGATAGCCTTTCCCGTGTCAATGGACCTTTCATGTACGCGGGTGATGGAATGAAGCGAGAATTTTCCGAGAAAAGCGCTCTCGGCGCGGTTTTCATCACCGTGTTCATTGACATGCTGGGTTTCGGGATGATAGTGCCGATCCTTCCCACGTACGCCCGTGAGTTCGACGCCTCCCCGGCCGTCATCGGCGCTCTGATCGCCGTCTACTCGCTCGCCCAACTGCTGCTCGCCCCCGCCGTGGGGCGGGCCTCGGACCGATGGGGGCGGGCCCCGGTCATCGCGGTGACCGCGGCCGGGGCGGCGGTGGGCCACCTGACCATCGGCCTGGCCGGTTCGCTGGCCGCGCTGTTCGTCGGCCGGATCCTGTCCGGTGCCTGCGCGGCCAGCACCGCCGCCGCCCAAGGGGTGGTCGCCGACGTGCTGCCGCCCGAGCGCAGGGCCGGGGGGATGGCGGTCGTCGGCGTCGGCATCGGATCGGGCATCGTGCTGGGTCCGGGCATCGCCTCCCTCCTGGTCGTCCTGGGCGATGACCGGTTGCCGTTCTTCGCCGCGGCGCTCCTGTGCCTGGTCAACATCGTGTGGGCGCTGGTCGCGCTCCCGCGCGGCGGCGTCGCCGCCTCGGGCGCCACCCCGGGCGTCGCGCGCGTCACCGGAGGGCGGGGCGGCCTGCGGGCCCTGCCCGGACTGGTCCCGCTCCTGGCCGTCTCGGGTGCGGTGATGGTCGGTTTCTCGATGATCGACTCCCAGTTCCCCCTGTTCACGGCGGACCGGCTCGGGTTCGGGCCGGTGGAGAACGGCCTGTTGTTCATGTACGTCGGCTTTCTCATCGTGCTGGTGCAGCTCACCGCCACCCGGTGGTTGTCCCGGCGGTTGGGGGAGATCACTCTGATGGCGATCGGCGCGACGGTCCTCGCCGCGGGCGCCGCGCTGGTCCCCCTGGCCGGTGAGTGGTGGCACGTGGCGCTGCCGGCGGCCCTGATCGCCGCGGGCAACGCCACCAACGCCCCCACCACGATGGCGGCGATCTCCCGGGTCACGCCCCAGGAGCGCCAGGGCGAGGCCTTCGGGGTCTCCCAGTCGGTGAACTCCGGGGCCCGGGTGGTCGGCCCGCTGCTCGGCGGGTGGCTGTTCCAGCAGTTCGCGCCCTCGGCGCCCTACGCCGCCGCGGCCGTGGTCCTGGGCCTGACGGCCGCCACCATCTGGGGATTGCGCGGGCGGTCCCGGTCGTGGTGGCACGCCGACGAGGGCGCCGCCCTGCGGTGACGCGGTCCCGGGCCGGGCGTCAGGCCTTCGGGGTGCGAGGGGCGTCTCCGTCGGTGGGTCGGACCTCCCACTCCAGGGCGGGCACCACCATGTACGGGACCAGGGTGGCCACGCCGGCCCCGCACCGGCCGTGACGTTGCAGGTCGATCAGGGCCGAGGCGATCAGGACGGCGTTGTGGCGCAACTCGGAGTCGGTCGTGCCCATCGGGATGACCCGGCGCACGTGATGGCAGCGCGCCCCGTCGACCTCGTGCACCATCCCCACGACATGGGTGCGCGCCAACCGCCGCATCGCCGCCACCGGGGGGATCCGGTACCGGTACCGGCAGCGCAGCCGGACCCCGTCGGGGCCGGTGGACTCCGCCTCGTAGGTGATGGACTCCCAGTCCTCGTCCACCTGTCGGACGGTGGTCCCCATGGCCCGCGCCCACGCGTCGATCCCGGCCCGGTCGTGGGCGGTGAGCACGTCCTCGCGCCCCTCGCGCGTCGGTCCCCGTGCCGCCGCGTCCCCGGGGGCGGGCGTCACCGCTCCGCCCCTCACCCGTGATCACCCCGTGCGCGGGCGACGGTGCGCGTCATCGTCGATGGTCCTCGAAACGTCGGTGGGATCCCGGGCCCCCGGTCCGGGGTCCCACCGACGTTAACCCGTCAAGGCCCGGCTGAGGGGCACGGAATGTGCCCCCCGCCAGGTAAAACTCAGGCCGGTAGGCCCACCCGGTCGGCCAGGGCGCCCGCCGCCGCACGGTGCTCGCGCGACCGCAGACCCTCGATGATCATGGCGCGGGCGTGGCCGTTGTAGCGGACGGTCTCCGGGGCGGTGGCGTGCGCCTGCGCCAGCAGCCGCAGTGCCTCGCCCTCCCGGCCGTCCGACCGGTGGGCGCGGGCCTGCTCGATCCGGTGCCGGGCGCGGCGCGGACGCGACGGGATGACGTGCGCCTCCGAGCGCATGGCCTGGCGCACCCCCTCGCCGCCGTTGCGCAGCTCTACGGCCACGGTGACCGCGTGCGCGCCCATGATCGCCTTCGAGAAGGAGGTCACCGGGTGGTAGAACCCGGCGGGGAGCCGTTCGGCGACCCGTCGTGCCGTGTCCCACCGCCGCCAGGCCGTACCGCTCTCGCCCCGGCGGGCCGCGGTGTACCCGGCCTCGAACTGGAGGGCGCCCCACAGCGACAGCAGCTCGTCGGAGTCCCGCTCGGTCATCAGGGCACCCAGGTGCGCCAGCGCGCCCTCGGCCACCGCGTCGGCGGCGTCCCAGTCGCCCGCGTCGCGGTGCGCCTGGGTCATCAGCCAGGCGGCGATGCCCAGGGCGCGCGGGTCGTCGGACTCCCGGGCCGTCACCACCGCGCGTTCGCACACCCGCCACAGCAGACTCTGCGCCGGCTGGTAGGCGATGAAGAACTGCGCCAGCGAGTACACCTCCGACAGCGCCGCGCGGGCGGCGCGCCGGTCGGACTCCCCGTCGGCCCCGTGCACGGCCGCCTGGGCGTCCTCGATCAGGCCGGGCAGCAGGGCGCCCAGCACCTCGCGGTGGTCGGGCGCCGCGTGCCGGGCCCGCCATGCTCCCCGCAGGCGGGACCGCAGGTGGGGGAGGGTGGGCGGGGGCCGGTCGGTGAGCGGTATGAACGCGTTGATCGCGGCCCGCACGGCGGGCAGCCGCGGGTGCCCGGGGCCGCTGAACGGTTCCACCGGGATCGATCGGGCCCCGGTCAGCGCGGCCAGGTCGCGTACCCGCAGCGCCTCGGCCAGTTTGAGCAGGAGCGGCAGCTTGGGGGTGCCCAACCGGCCGGTCTCCAGCGCCTTCACCCAGGAGGCGGACCGGCCCACCATCCCGCCCAGGACCTCGCGGGTCATGCCCCTGCGGGTGCGGTGCAGTCGCAGGCGGGTGCCGAAGGGGATCTCGGGGTCGACGGATTCCCCGACGCCGTCGAAGGTCACGTGTCGTCCTTCCCGGTGTGCCGCGCCCTCGGGGGCGGCGTCCCATGACACTCCCCCGTGGGGGAGGGCACCAGAGTAGGGGCGACGGGCACGCTCCGGGAGGGTTTCGGCACGATCCGTCGCCGGCGCATCGTTCCGCCGCCGCGCTCGCGCCCCCACGGGGGACGGTCGATCACCCCGGACCGGTCGGCGAAGGACGGTGGACACGGTTCGCGAGGTGGGGGCGCGAGCGCGGCGCGCACCGGCGGCGAGCGCCCCCGGGCACGGCGTCGGCCGTGTCCGGACACGGTGGCCCCGGCCGTACCGGTGCCCTCCGGTGAGGATCCGGTGACGGGTGTCGGTCGCGGTGAACGGGAGACCCTTGCCGGTCGTCCCGCCGCCGCGAAGGCGGGTCGATCGGCGCGGACGGGAGGGGCAGGGGTGCGGGGTCCGGCCCTCGTGCCGCGGTGACGGGCCCCTGGCCACAGGCGGCCACGGGGCACCGGGACCCCCGGTGTTCAAGGGGGAGAAGAGTAGAATGTCCGATTACCGTGTTGGCGGCCGGCGTACCCTGCGACCCTCGCGAAGAGCCGCGGAACTCCACACGGGCAAAGGTGCCGGTCGATGCGACGCCCCGCCGTCGGGCGGGTGGACCACCCCTGACCGAGGAGCCCGTGATGACCACGCAGACCACAGGGCAGGCGCTGGACCGGGACGCGGTGGAGGAGTTCTCCGGTCGGCTGATCGGCTTCATGGACTCCGGCAGCGCCGCCCTGTTGTGCGGTCTGGGACACCGGCTGGGTCTGTTCGACACGATGGCGGGCCGAGGCGCGATGACCGGCCCGGAGGTGGCGCACGAGGCCGGTCTGAACGAGCGCTACGTGCGCGAGTGGCTGGCCGGCGCGACCATGGCCGGGGTGATCGAGTACGACCCGCCGTCCGGTACCTACCTGCTGCCCCCCGAGCACGCCGCCTGTCTGACCCGCGCGGCCGGGCCCGACAACCTCGCCCGGCTCCTGACGGTCCTGTCGATGCTGGCGCGGGTGGACGAGCAGGTGGAGGAGGCGTTCCGCAAGGGCGGTGGCGTTCCCTACAGCGCCTATGAGCGGTTCCAGGAGATGATGGCCGAGGACAGCGGTGTACTGGTGGACGCCTCCCTCATCGACACGACACTGCCGTTGGTGGAGGGCCTGCCCGAACGGTTGGCCCTGGGCATCGACGTGGCCGATGTGGGCTGCGGGCGAGGCCGCGCCCTCAACGTGATGGGCCGGACCTATCCGCGCAGCCGGTTCGTCGGCTACGACTTCTCCCCGGAGGCCGTCGCGTTCGCCCGGGGGCAGGCCGACGCGATGGGGCTGTTCAACGTGCGGTTCGAGCTGCGCGACGTCTCCACGCTGGACATCGAGGACGGCTACGACCTCATCACGGCCTTCGACACCATCCACGACCAGGCGCACCCCGCCCGGGTGCTCGCCGGGGTCCACCGGGCGCTGCGGCCCGACGGAGTGTTCCTCATGGCGGACGTCAAGGCGTCCAGTGACCTGCACGAGAACGCGGGACTGCCGTGGGCGACGTTCCTCTACACGGTCTCCCTCATGCACTGCATGACGGTGTCCCTGGCCCTGGGCGGCGATGGCCTGGGCACGGCGTGGGGTGAGCAGAAGGCACGCGCCATGCTGGCCGAGGCGGGGTTCGGCCGGGTGCGGGTCGAGGAGAACGACGTCGACCCGTTCAACAACTACTACGTCTGTGCCCAGGGCTGACCCGGGCGGCCCTCGGTCTCGGCGGGCCGGGAAGTGCGGTAAGGTTCTACCTGTTGGCGACGTCGGAGACGACGGTCGTCCGGCGGACGGGACGTAGCGCAGCTTGGTAGCGCACTTGACTGGGGGTCAAGGGGTCGCAGGTTCAAATCCTGTCGTCCCGACAGAGGAAGGGCGTTCACCACGGTGAACGCCCTTTTCGCATGTCCGGGGCCTTTCACCCTCCGCTGGACAGGCCCGCCTCGGGCCGCGCGTGAGCGGTGGGCAGGGCGGCGAGGACGGCGCGGGTCCCTTCCAGGACGGTGTTGAGGACGCGCTCGGCGGCTGCGGTGTCGTCGGCGGACAGGCGCTCCCAGATCGGCTCCGTGAGTTCGGCGACGCGTTCCCCGGTCCGGCCGAGGAACACCCGGCCCGTGTCGGTGATCCTCCCGTCGGAGACCAGGCCGCGTGCGGTCAGGTCGGCCAGCAGGGAATCGGGGTCGGGGAAGTGGGTCTGGTCGCGGATGTGCGCGGACAGGTCGCCGGGCCCCTCGAAGTGCTCGGCGACGCGGAGCGCGACCCACTGCGGCTCGGAGAGTCCGCTGTCGGCGAGGACGGCGGTGAGGAGCGCGCTGAGGGCCTTCTCCGTGCGACCGATGAGTCGGGTTCCGAACGGGATCACGGCGACCTCCTTGATTGTTGGTCCGACCAACATTACATGAGTGTTGGTATCGCCAACAAGCGGCGGTATCGTGGGCGGCATGGTTCGGCGACTCGACGATCGGGCGACCTGGCTGGTGGGCCGGGCGCACCTGCGTTCCCACCGGCTCCTGCACGAGGCGTTCGCGGAGGCCGGTGCACGCCCGTACCACTACCGCGTGCTCGCCGCCCTGGAGGAGTCCGGCCCGCTGAGCCAGGCCGACCTGGGGCGGCTCACCGATCTCGACCGCAGTGACGTCACGACCTCGCTCGACGCCCTGGGCCGGAGCGGCTTCACCGTGCGCCGGCCCGATCCGGCCCACCGCCGGCGCAACCGCGTCTCCATCACGGAGGCGGGCCGCGCGGAACTGCTCCGGCTCGACGCCGTGCTCTCCGGCGTCCAGGACCGGTTCCTGGGCCCGCTCTCGGAACCGGAGCGCGCCGTGTTCCTCGACCTGGCCGCCCGGCTGGCGGGTGACGGCGCGCCCGGCGGTCCGGGACGGAGCGGGTAGACCGAGCTCGGACCGATCGGGCTCCGGGTTCCGAACCCCGTGGCACGCGGCGGGACGCGGCGGAGTCGTGACACCGGTCGGGGCACGATGTCGTGTTCGTCCACGTCACGCCGGTCAACGGGGCCCGGCGGCACCTGCGGTTCCCACGGCGGGCGGGCGGGTAGGTGGTCCGGCATGCTGGAAAGTCTCTTCGGTGTCGCCCTCGACGGACTGTTGCTGATCCTGTTCTCCGCGGTCGGCATCTTCGCCACCGTCATCACCTACACGCGTATCGCGGGGCTGCGCAGCTTCTCCAAGATGTCGAGCTTCGACTTCGCCATGACGGTCGCCGTCGGATCGCTCGTGGCGACGGTCGCGGTGGCGCAGGTGACGCTCGTGGAGGGCATGACGGCCCTGGCGGTGCTCTACCTTCTCCAGGTCGTCATCGCCCTGCTGCGCCGCTTCTCCCCGTTCCAGCGGGTGGTCGACAACGCCCCGCTGCTGCTCATGTCCGAGGGCACGATGCTCCAGGACAACATGAGGAGGTCACGGATCACCGAGGACGACCTGCGGTCGACACTGCGCGGAGCCGATGTCGGGAGCATGGACTCGGTGCGCGCGGTCGTGCTGGAGACGACCGGGGACATCAGCGTGCTCCGGGGGCGGGAGGTGGATCCGTGGCTGCTGGAGGGCGTACGGAAGGGCCGAGGGCGGTGACCGTCCGGAATTCCGGACGGTAGGCAGGTTCGGGTTTTCGGAAATCCCTTTTTCGTGGTGTGCGCATCTCTTTTTCGGGCGTCACCGTGTTCGAAAAAGGAGGGTCCCGCCGATATCGACGGGACCCTTTTCATGCGTATCGGGTCAGACCCGGCGCAGCCACAGGTAGACGGTGGCCCCGCCGTCGCAGAGATAGTCGGAGTATCGGGCGTTCTGCACCTGCTTGCGGCCCTCCGCGTGGCAGGCGGAGTAGGTCCAGTACCAGGAGTAGTACTCCCAGCAGGGGCTGACGTTGCCGTTGTGCTCGCACTGCGGCTGCGGTTCGACCGCGGCGGCGGGGGAGGCGAGGCCGAGGGTGACGACGGCCGTCATGGCGGCGACGGCGAGCGTCTTGGCGAACTTCACTGGACACCTCTTCTGTGTTCCCGTTGAAGGGCGTCCGGAATCGATCACCGTGGGGGCGATGGTGCGCGGTCGCGCTTTTCCGGATCGTGAGGATCATAGAATCCGTTGGGTCAAAGCAAGGGAAAAGCAAGAGCAAAGCGATGGTCAAGTGCATTCGCCTATGTGAATTCTGTGATTTCGTGCCGTTGTGTTCCCGCCGGGGGCCGACCGCGGCCGAGGAGGGCCTCGCCCGGCGGGGTGCGGGTGTGCGGGGTCCCGTTCCCTGCCGTCTCGCCTGCGCCAGGTGGGCCGGCACGGCGCCGCCGGGCGGTGGGAGGCCCTCGACACCGCCACCGGACGGCCGCGCATCATGCGCGCGCCTCCGACACCCCCGTCCAGGAGTGCGAGGACCCCTCCTGAACAGCGGGGAAGAAACCCGGGCGCGCGTTGTTGCCCTTGGACGGTGGACGACGCGAAGGGGGACACCATGACGGCTGACGCGCCGGTGGCGCCGGAGGAGACCGACGTGGTCGTGGTGGGCGCGGGCCAGGCCGGGCTCTCGGTGGCCTGGCACCTGCGCCGCCTGGGCCTGGTCCCCGGAACCGACGCGGTCGTGCTCGACCGGGGTCCCGCCCCCGGCGGGGCCTGGCAGTTCCGCTGGGAGGCGCTGCGCCTGGACGACGCCCACAAGGTCGACGACCTGCCGGGCATGCGGGACCTCGGTCTGAGCTTCGCCACCGCCGACGGCACCCGACCCGCCCGGGACGTCGTCCGCGAGTACTACGACCGCTACGAGCGCGCCTTCGACCTGCGGGTGCGCCGACCGACCACGGTGTCCCGGGTACGGGAGGCCGGGGACGGCCGACTCCTGGTGGAGACCGACCGGGGCGCGCTCCTCACCCGGGCGCTGGTCAACGCGAGCGGCACCTGGGCGCGGCCGTTCCGGCCCTCCTTCCCGGGGGCCGCGGACTTCCGGGGCGTGCAGGTGTCCACGCCGCACTACCGGGCGGCGGAGGACTTCTCGGGGCTGCGGGTGCTGGTCGTGGGCGGGGGCACCTCCGCCGTCGGATTCCTCCACGAACTGGAGGGGGTCGCCGCCGAGACGATCTGGGTCACCCGTCGCCCGGTCCGGTTCGTCGACGACCCCGGAGCCGGGATCGCCGCGGTGAACCGGGCCGACGAGGCCGCCCGCGCCGGACGACCGCTGCCCAGTATCTCCAGCGGTACGGGACTGCCCGCCACCGAGCGGAACCTGGCCGCCGTCGAACGCGGCCTGCTGGTGGCCCGCCCCCCGTTCACCGCGATCGAACCCCACGGGGTGCGCTGGGCCGACGGCTCCTTCTCGCCGGTGGACGCCATCATCTGGGCCACGGGCTTCCGCCCCGAGCTCACCCACCTGGCCCCGTTGGGGTTGCGCGAACCCGAGGGCGGGCTCAAGGTCGAGCGGGGCCGTTCGGTGCGCGACCCGCGCGTGTTCCTCGCCGGGTACGGACCCCAGGCCAGCACGATCGGCGCCAACCGGGCGGGACGGACCGTCGCCCGACAGGTCGTGGACCACCTGCGCGCCCCGGTCGCCGCCTGAGGTCCCGGTCGTGGAGCCCCCGACCTCCGCCCGGCTCCCCGCCGACTACATCGCCGTCAGGATCGCCGCCAACGGCTCCGGAACCCGGTCCGGGTCCAGCGCCCGGGCCATCGCACGGGCGTACCGTTCCTTCTCGTTGCTCATGAACCCGTGCAACTGCCGGTCGGCCGGTCGGCTCCGGTGCGCCGGCTGCCGACGGTAGGTCCACAAGGACCGTTCGCGGCCCTGTCCGGCGATCACCCGTTCCACCCCGGCGACGCCCAGGGCCCGGATCAGCTCGTCCTCCAGGTCGGCCACGCACACGTGGAAGTCCCGCCCCAGCCCCGCCTGCGCGAAGGCCCGGTCGAAGTGCCGTTCCTCTCCCGCGTCGCACAGTCCCACCAGGCGCGCCCCCGCGCCCCGCGGGCCCAGTCGGGTCACGAAGCGGCTGATGTTGGTGGCGCCGCCCATGGGCACGATCACGGCGCCCCGGGCCGCCGGGTCCACCCCGAGCCGCTCCGCCAGGGTGACCAGGGCCGCGCGATCGCTCTCGCCCTCGACGAGGATCGCGACGTCGAACCCGTTCAGCCCTTCCACGCGCGCCACCCTACGGCCTCGCGCCCGTCCGGGGGGAGTGCTTTTCCGGCACGGGGCATGTCCGGTCATGTGACGTCACGCTTGGACAACGGCCGAAGCGATCCCCGATCGACGCCGATGCCGCATCGCGCACCATGGAGGTGTGAGGTGGTGGGCGGCCCGGGGAGGCGCGACGGTGAGCAGGCAGGGCTTGGGCGGGTTATTGGAGGACGACCAATGGGACGCCCTCGTGCGGTCCGGATCCGTGCGGGTGCACCGCGCCTCGGAGCCGATCATGGGCCAGGGGGAGCGTGACGACACCGTCCACGTCCTCCAGGGCGGGGACGTCAAGATCTCCGTGCTGCTGCGCGACGGCACCGAGGCGCTGATGGCGATGCGCGGCCCCGGCGAGGTGCTGGGGGAGATGTCGGTGCTGTCGGGGCTGCCGCGCACCGCGACGGTACGGGCCGCCCGCGGGTCCTGCACCACGTACGTGATCGCCGGGGACCGGTTCCGGACCCTGGTGCGCAACATGGGCCTCGAACGCCTCCTGTGGGAGCACATCGTGCGCCGGCAGCAGGAGAGCGAGTCGCTGCGCACCGAGATGGCCAAGCTCACCTCGCGCGAGCGGCTGGCCGAGACCATGCTCCGGCTCGCGGGCCCCTCCGGAGGTGCGGGGCGGGGACCCATCGAGCTGCACCTGACCCAGCGCGAACTCGGTGAGGCCGTCGGCCGATCCCTCTCGTGGGTCCAGGGGGAACTCCGTCGGCTGCGCGAGGCCGGGGTCGTCTCCACCGACCGGGGAAGCCTGGTGATCCACGGCGCGGAGCGACTGCGCCGGGCCCTGTCGGACGGCGACGTGGGTGTATCGACCGAATCAGGGACACATCCGGGAAGAACGTCCCTCCGGATGCACAGTTCTGGGTAAAGGGACGGTCATCCCCGGGTGACAGTGGTGGCCATGCGGTCCGAGAGGGCCGTGTGCGTCCCTCATTCGTCACTCAGGAGTCAACAGACCATGGCGGAGACGTCTCGTCGTGCCCGTCGCACGAGCCTCACAATGCCGCCGCAGCGCGCCGTGCTGGCACTCGACGCCGAAGGGTTCTCCCGTACCCCCTCGCGCCACCAGGGGATCCTCAACACCACCGTGCGGGACGTGCTGGCTGAGGCGTTCGACCGCGCCGGCCTGGCCGACCTCTGGCGGGACTGCTCGTTCCCCCAGCACACCGGCGACGGGTACGTCGTCGGTGTCCCCTCGGAGTACCTGCCACTGCTCGTCCACCCGCTGATGGACGAACTCCACGGTGTCCTGACCGACACCCAGCCGCACCTGGCGTTCGAGGACCGCGGCCTCTGGTTGCGGCTGCGCGCCGCGATCGGTCTGGGGCCGCTGCCCGACAGCGGCGGCGTCCGGCCCGGCGACGGTGTCGGCAGCGCGATGACCGAGACCCACCGGCTGCTCGACGCCGCCCCGCTGAAGGCCGCCCTGGCCGACAGCGACCCGGAGATCACCCTGCTGGTCGTCGGGTTGACCGCGCGGGCCCACGAGGACGCGGTCCTGGGCGGGTACACCGCCCTGTCCCCGCGTGCCTTCCGTGACATCGAGGTGTCCCACCCGGCCAAGGGCTACCGGGCCACGGGGCACCTGTACGTGCCGCGCCCCTCCGCCCGCCCCCGCGCCGCCGCGACCGGGAACGCCGCGCACGAGGGCGATGCGACCGGGGCCGCCCGCCCCGCCGCCCGCCGCCCGGATCCGGGGACGGTCGTCTTCGAGGCGGTGCGGGATGTCTGAGGCGCCCACCCGGGCCCTTCCCGTCCCTGGGGAGGGACCCGACGGCCCGGACCGACCGGAGTTCGCCTACGAACCGCCCACCGGCACCTCCCCCGAGGTGACCCGGCTGATGTGCCTGGCCGCCTACCTCGACGCGGCGTTCCGCCGGGTCGTCCTGGCCCGGCTGGTGGACGACCCGCGTCGGGTCGTCGCCCCCTCCTACGGGTTCGACCTGGTGCCGGTGATCGCCCACTGCCTGCGCGCCCGCGACATCGACGAGGAGTTCTCCCGGAAGCTGACGTTCGCCCGGGGCGTGTGCCTCTTCACCCTGACGATCATCGCGGTCCTTCTGGTCGTCGGGTGGTTCGACATCGTCGTCCGAGGCAGGGAATCCGCCCTGCCCCTGGTCGTGATGGTGGTCGTCCTCCTCGCCCTCTGCGCGCGGGTCGGTGTCCACTTCCTGTCCGGCGATACGGGCCGGACCGCGGTGGAGTGGGCCCGAGAGGTCGATGTCCTCTTCCTGCCCTGGCTGGCGTGGCGCGACCACCGGGAGCGGATCAAGCGCATCCTGGCCCGGGAGCTGAGCGAGGAGACCTTCACGGGCGGTCCTCCCGTCCCACCGTCCACGAAGGACGGGTCACTGCTGCGCCGGGTCGCCCGAGAACAGCACTCCGCGCTGATCCCGTACCGGCTCGACTCCCCCTTCCGCGGCGCGGGTCTGGAACTGAACATGTGGTCCCTGGCCTTGGAGTTGCGCAGGCGCGGGGCCGGCACCCGGGAGGAGCCGGGGCGTCCGCTCGACGAACGCGCCATCGTCGACCTGATCCGGCCTCAACTGGAGTCCCTGACCCTGTCGGCGGCCGGGGGCGGTCGCGATCGGCTCGGGGCGCTGGAGATCTCCGAGTGCGTGTTCCTGCCGGGCACCCTGCCGCACGGGGCCCTCCGGAGCGGGCTCCCGGTGGGGGCACCCGACGACGCCCGGGTGGCCGGCCACCTCCGTGCCGCCGTCGCCGAGGGCGGCGAACAACGCCGGCACTTCCTGCGCATTCGGGTCGGCGGCTGGGACGAACAGGTGGTCGTCACCGTCTTCGTGCGGGTCCACACCCAGGGCGGCGTACTCCTGTTGGAGATCGTCCCCTATCTGTTGGCGCCCTTGAACGACGACTTCCATGTCGTGTCCGCCGTGGTGGAGGCGCTCACCTCCGGTGTGGACGTGGACGACGTCATCGACGAACTGATGTCCCGCAACGCCGGGATCCGGAAGGTCCTCGACGTCCTGTCGCGGACCTCGAAGCCGGGCGGGTCCGGCCGCAATTCCGACGACGAGGACCGGCGGATCCGGGGACCGGTGTTCTCGGTGCGCCAGTACGCGGCGGGCGGAGGTCTCTCCCACTTCCAGCGGATGGACGTCATCCGTTACGTCAAGACCATCGAACTGCGCATCGCCGAGGGCGTGAACCAGGCGCTCGAACAGGCCGGATACGAGACCGAGGAGTTCCGGCGGCGGGCCGTCCACCTGGGGAACGGGGCCGTCTTCATCGGCGGTTCGATGACCGGCGGCGCCATCTCCACCGGGTCCGGCTCCCACGCGGAGGACAACTCCACCGACGGGTCCGTTTCACAGAGTGAGAGGGGAAGCACATGACGCGACACCACGACGATCCCGAACCGGAGGAGACCGCCCCGGCCGGGGGCGGGCTCTACGTCGGAGGGTCCGTTACCGGCGGCGCGGTGGTGACCGGCGCCCGCGGCCGTGCCGAGGACCGTTCCCGTACCGAGGGGGCCGTGGCCCCGCTTCCCCCGGTCACCGCCCGACCGGTCAGCGCGCCACCGGGACAGGCGGTGATCGCCGGGCACATCACCGGCGGTGCCCTGGTCACCGGTGAGGACGGGGTGGCGGTGAACGCCTCCGTCCGCGTCGACGCGGTGACCGTCCAGGTCCTGGACGATCTGGCCGGGGTGCGCGCCGCCCTCGGCCGCCGGCCCCGGACCTTCGAGGTCGAGGCGGTCGACGACGCGCTGGCACGCGCCGAAGGGGAGATCACGGACACCGGCGAGGTCGGTCCCGGGCTCCTGCGGCGTCTCCTGGCCCTGGTGCGCGGAGGCAGCGCCGTGGTCAGCGAGGTGGCGCGCACCACCCGAGCGGTGGAGGACCTGCACTCCTCCCTGTGCGTGATCGAGGGACGCCATGGCGGCTGAACCGGACCCGCTCGTACGGACATGGACGGCCGGACCCGGTCGGAACAAGGAAGAGGGGACACGATGACGACGACACCGCGCTGGGACGACGAGCGCCAGCGCTGGGAACGACCGGCCGAGACACCGTTGCCCGAACCCGAGGAGGCCGGGGCTCCCTGGTTGCCCGCCGCGGGCCTGGCGGTGGTCGCGCTCGTGGGAGCCTCCCCGGCGCTGGCCGGCACCCAGGAGGACCCGGGGGCCTACCTGGCGGAGTCCACCGGAACGTACGGCGACGGCCCCCTGCTGGAGACCGCACCCCACGACGAACCGTCGGCGACCACGACCGACCCCCTGCCCCGGACCGACGGCGGTCTCCCCGACGGCTCCTCGTCCTCCGGTGACCACGGTGGCGGTGGGGGCGGCACGACCGGAGACGGTTCCGGTGGGGACGGCCCCGCGCGCGACCCCGAACCCGGCGGCTCCGGGGGCGACGCCCCCGAGGACACCGCGTCGGACGAGCCTGCCCCCTCCGACGAACCGTCCCCCGAACCCTCTCCCTCCCCCGACGTTCCGCCCTTCCTGGACCCGGACGTGTGGGAGCCGGTGGAGGACGGGGACGGGGACGGGGAGCGGGTCTTCACCCTCATCGAGGACGACGCCTTCGAGGCGGTCCTCACCTGGGACGACGGCGACGAGACCGACCTGGAGCGCGTCCTGGAGGACCGGGTCCGTGTGCCCGCCCGCGAGGAGGAGGGGTACGAGGAGATCTCCGCCCTCGCGGAGGGCGCGTGGGAGCAGGGCGAGCCCGCGTTCGAGTACCTCTACGGCACCGGATCCGACCGGCACGCCCTGGCCACGGCCCTGGTCGACGGCGACCGGGTGGTGACCCTGACCCTTCGCGGCCCCGCCGAGGAGGGGCGACAGGCCCTCGAAGGGCACCTGGTGGAGGTGCTCGATCCGCTCGGCGTGAGGGAAGGGGAGTGACCCTCGCCGAGGACGCCCCCGGGAGGGAGTGACCCGGGGGTCGGGCGGGCGCGTGTCCGAGGACGGAGGGAACGCGCCCGCCCCTGTGGCCGGACCCGAACGGATACGATGCGGCACTGAGCGCACCGTCACGTCCGGAAGGGGAACGGGATGCGGGGCAACAAGGTGCCCACCGAGGAGATCAAGCGGGATCCGGCGGCCTTCGCCGACCGGGTCACCGCCGACGGGAGGTTCGGCCGGTCGGCCGAGGCCGGGCGCTACCGGCTGGTGATCAACCGGGCCTGCCCCTGGGCGCACCGGACCGTCATCGTGCGCCGCCTCATGGGGCTGGAGGGGGCGATCTCGCTCGCCGTCACCGATCCCCGCCAGGAGATCATCGAGGGCGACCCGCACTGGGTGTTCACCGAGGAGACGGGGAGCCCCGGCGGCCTCGACCCGGTCTTGGGCATCCACGCCCTGCGGGAGGCCTACCTGGCCCGCGATCCCGGCTACGACGGCGGGGTGAGCGTGCCCGGCCTGGTCGACGTCACCACCGGCCACCTGGCCACCAACGACTACGACCGGCTCTGTCTGGACCTGGCCACCGAGTGGGGCCCGCTGACCCGCAAGGACGCCCCCGACCTGTACCCGGAGGCGCTCCGGGCGGAGATCGAGGAGGTCGGCGCGGAGGTCTACCGCGACCTCAACAACGGTGTCTACCGCGCCGGGTTCGCCCCCGACCAGGCACGCTACGACCGGGCGGTCGCCGGGGTGTTCGCCCGGCTGGACGACCTGGAGGCGCGCCTGTCCACCCGCCGCTACCTGGTGGGGGAGTCCCTGACCCTGGCGGACATCCGGCTGTTCACGACCCTGGTGCGGTTCGACCCCGTCTACCACGGCCACTTCAAGTGCAACATCGCCAAGCTCACCGAGTACCCGGCGCTGTGGGCCTACGCCCGCGACCTGTTCCAGACCCCCGGGTTCGGCGACACCACCCACTTCGACCACATCCGGGTCCACTACTACTGGGTCCACACCGCCATCAACCCGACGCGGATCGTCGCCGCCGGCCCCGACCCGCAGGGGTGGCTCACCCCCCACGGGCGCGAGGGACTCGGCGGGTCGCCCTTCGGGAAGGGCGCCGCGCCCGGTCCGGTCCCCGCCGACGAACGGGTCCCCGGGATCTCCTAGGAGCGCCGTCCCGGGATCCGGGTCGGGTCTTCAGAGCGCTCCGACGTGGGCGCGCAGGACGCGGACCGTCTCGGTGACGGCGGGGCGGCGGGAGGTGCCCTCGCGCCACAGCACCGCGATGCCGCGCACCGGCGTCGGATCCACGGGCCGCACCGCGACGTCGTCGGGGAGCGTCCCCCGGCCCAGCCGGGGGACCACGGCGATGCCCAGACCGGCGGCCACCAGCGCCACCTGCGTCTGGTACTCCGCCACGTAGTGGGCGATGTCGGGTTCGGTGCCGATGGCGCGCATCGTGCGGGTCAGCCAGTCGTGGCACACCGTGCCCGGGGGTTGGCAGATCCATCGCTCACCGGCCAGGTCGGCGCGGGTCAGTGTCGTGCGGGCGGTCAGCGGGTGGTCCGGCGGCAGCAGGACGTCGCACCGGTCCTCGCCGACGCGCTCCCTCACCACCCCCTCGGGGACGCTCATGGGGGCGATGTCCCAGTCGTGGACCACCGCCAGGTCCACGGTGCCCTGGGCGACCATGTGCGGGGTGGCGTGCGGGTCCTCCTCGAACAGCCGCACGTCCAGGGCCGGGTGGGCGGCGGCCAGCTCGGCCAGCACCCCGGGCAGCAGACCCCGCGCGGCGGTGGCGAACGAGGCGACGGTCAACCGGCCGTGGGGCCGCCCGCGCCGCTCCTCCAGGCACACCTCCGCCTCCTCGACCAGGGCCAGCACCCGTCCCGCGGTGCCCACGAGCATGGCGGCGGCGTCGGTGAGCACGACACCGCGCCCGCGCCGTTCCAGCAGCGGTGTGCCGGTCTCACGTTCGAGTTTGCCGACCTGCTGGGAGATCGCCGAGGGGGTGTAGCCCAGGGCCTTGGCGGCGGACGCGACGGAACCGTGGACGTGCACGGCGTGCAGGGCGCGCAGGCGGGACAGGTCGAGCACGGGGGCGCTCCTTCCGGGAGGACCCCACCATTATGAAGCAGACGTGAATCCAACGGTGTAGGAATCTTCGCTGGTGCTTAATCCGTTCGGCCGCCATCATCGAATCCATGCGTCCCCTCCACCTGTTCCTGGCCGTGCTCGTCGCGGCGATCTGGGGTGTCAACTTCGTCGTCATCGAGGTCGGCCTCGACCACTTCCCTCCCCTGCTGTTCACCGCCCTGCGCTTCCTCGTCGCGGCCGTCCCGGCGGTCTTCCTCGTCAAACGGCCCGAGGTCGCCCTGGGGTGGATCGTGCTGGTGGGGCTGACCCTGGGGGTGGCCAAGTTCGGCCTGGTCTTCACCGGCATGCACCTGGGCATGCCCGCCGGGCTCACCTCCCTGGTGCTCCAGGTGCAGGCGGTGTTCACGGCGGTCTTCGCGGTGGTGTTCCTGCGCGAACGACTGCGGCCGGTCCGCTATCTGGGCATGGCGGTGGCCCTGGTCGGGATCGGCGTCGCCGCCTGGGCCCAGGGCGCCTCGGGCCCGCTCACGGCGTTCTCGATGATCATCGCGGCGGCTGCGTTCTGGGGCCTGGCCAACGTCCTCACCCGCAGGGCCGCCCCGCCCGACGCCCTGGCGTGGACGGTGTGGGTGAGTCTGGTGCCGCCGCTGCCGTTGTTCGTGATGTCCCTGCTGGTGGAGGGCCCCCGGGCGGGCCTGGTCGCGATGCGCGACCTGGACCCGACCGGGGTGGCCGCGCTCCTCTTCGTCGCCTGGGTGGCGACCGTGTTCGGGTTCGGCGTATGGGGCTTCCTGCTGCGCGAGCACGACGCCTCGGCGGTCGCCCCGTTCACCCTGCTCGTCCCGGTGTTCGGGATGCTCTCCGCGTACGTGTTCCTGGGCGAGGAACTCACCCCGCTCAACCTGACGGCCGCCGTGCTGCTGGTGGGCGGTGTCGCCCTCACCGCGCTGGGTGGCGGCCGTTCCCGGGTCACCCGACCGGACCCGGGGGAGCGGGGCGACGGCGGGCGAACCCCGGAGCGTGCTCCGACCGCAACCCCAGACCGATGAGGCGGGCGGGGACGGCCGACAGGAACGGCAGGTGCTCCATGAGCGCCACCAGCGTCGCGGGCGGTCCCACCCTGCGGCCCTGGATCATCGGCTCCGCCATGACCTTCTCCATGGTCCGCTGGAGGCGCTGGACGACGGCGGTCGGCAGCAGCCTGCGGGCGCGCACCCGGGCCAGGTCCCGGTCCTGGACGGCGCCCGCGCGGAGGGGCTCGGCGAGCAGGGTCGCCGCCGCCACCGCGTCCTGCACGGCCAGGTTGATGCCGACCCCGCCCATCGGGGACATCGCGTGCGCGGCGTCGCCGATGCACAGCACCCCCGCGCCGTGCCAGCGGCGCAGCCGGTCGAGCCGGATGTCCAGGTGTTTGACGTCGTCCATGGACTCCAGGGAGTCCACCCCGTCGGCCAGTTCCGGGACCAGCGCGGCGATGTCGGCGCGGAACGCCTCGACGCCCCGGGCCCGCAGTTCGGCGTCGCTCCCCTTGCGGCCGATGTAGGCGATCTGGAGGTAGCCCTCGCGCGGGATGACGATGAGGAACCGGCCCCGCCCGCCCCGGGGGGTGAGCGCCATCTCCCGCCCCGTGGCGGCGGTCAGCCGGAACCACCAGGCGTCGATCCCGACCGGGAACTCCCGCGGGACCAGTCCCGCCTCGCGGCGGACCAGCGACCAGCGGCCGTCGCACCCCACGGTGAGGGCGGCGCGGATCTCGCCCTCGCCGTCGGGCCCCCGGTGGCGGACCCCCGTCACCCGGCCGTTCTCGCGCAGCAGGCCGGTGACCTCGGTGCCCATCCGCAGGGTGAACGACGGTTCCTCCCCGCCCGCTTCGGCGAGCAGGGTGAGCAGGTCCCATTGGGGGACCATGGCGATGTGCCGGTAGGGGCGGGGCAGGCGTCGGAAGTCCGCCATGGTCACGACCCGCGTCCCGCCGATGGGGAAGGCGACGTGGTCCAGGGGGGTCTGGGGCAGGGCGGCGAAGCGTTCGCCCAGGCCGAGTTCGTCGAGCAGACGGATGGTGGAGGGGTGCACGGTGTCGCCCCGGAAGTCGCGCAGGAAGTCGTCGTGCTTCTCCAGCACGGTCACCGCCACACCCGCGCGGGCGAGCAGCAGGCCGAGCACCATTCCGGCGGGGCCGCCACCGGCGATCAGGCAGGTCGTGCGTTCGGACATGGGGGTCCTCCCGTTCCCGGGACGGTCGGGGCCGTCCCCGTTCAGTGCGGCGGGTCGGTCGCCACGGCCCGGAGGAAGGCGTCGCGGAGCACGGCGCAGGTCTCCTCCACGTCGGGGAAGTCGATGCCCGGCACCCCGGTCAGGGCCGGGCGCAGGGCGAAGTGGACGAACACGGGCGCGATCAGCTGCTGGACGAGCAGGGGCAGGGGCAGGTCGCGGAGGCGTCCGGCCGCGACCTCCCGGGACAGCCAGCCGCCCAGGGCCGCCAGGGCCCGGGGGAAGAAGCGGGTGGCCAGCATGTCCCGGGTGGGGCCGGTGGGTCTGGCGAACACGTCCGCCAGGATCGCGGGCATCACCCGGGGTTCGCGGCCGAACGCCCGGGCCAGTCGCAGGTGGACGCCGTGGACGGTGGCGGCCAGGTCGTCACCGGTGTCGGCGAGGAACCCCTCCAGCTCGGGCAGCGGGCTGTGCCGTTCGAAGACCGCGGCCAGCAGGCCGTCGCGCGAACCGAAGACGGCGTACAGGCTGTGCACCGAGCAGTCGGCGGCGAGCGCCACCGCCTCCAGCGTGGTGGCGGCCAGGCCCAGGTCGCCCAGGAGGCGGGCCCCGGCCCCGATGGCCCGTTCCCGTACCGGTGGTCGCCCTCCGGGGTCCACCCCGGCCGCGCGCACCGCCTCGTCCAGCGCGCCGCGCGTACCCCCGAGGCGGCGCAGGAGGGTGCTGCGGGAGATTCCCGCCTCCCGCGCGATCTCGACCAGGGGCACGTCGGCCACATCCCTTCCCGTCCGCTCCGCCGCGCGGATCGCCGCGCCCACCAGATCGTCCGGCACCCGTACATGATCGATATTTGACATCATGAACAAGGTAACCCGTAACCGGGTTCCAGGCAAGGGTTCCGGTGACGGTGCGGTCACCGGGGGCAGGGGCGAAGGGGGCCGGTCAGGAGAGGAAGCCGCGCATGAGGGCCTCGCTGCCCTCCAGGTGCTCGCTCACCGCCCGCCGCGCCGCGCCCGGGTCCCCCGCGCGCACCGCGGCCACGATCGCCCGGTGCTGGGCGCTGCTGTGCTCCAGGTTCCTCACCAGCATCGGCATGGCGTCGAGCAGGTCGTTGATCCGCATCCGCACGTCGGTCAACGCCGCCGCCAGCGAGGGCGAGCCGGTCAGCTCGGCCAGGGTCAGGTGGAACACGGTGTCCAGCCGCCGGTAGTCGCCGACCTCCGCGCCGTCCACCGCCATCGAGCGCTCGGTGAGCAGCCGATCCTGCTCCTCGGTCAGCCCGCGCTCCGCGAGCAGCGTCGCCGCGCCGATCTCCAGGGCGCGCCGGAACGCGAACAGGTCGTCCAGGTCCACGTCCATCCCCTGGAACACCCGCCGGGCCTCGGCCCGACTCGGCCGCGGTCGCACGTAGGTGACGAAGGTGCCGCCGGTGCGGCCCCGCCGCGACTCCACGTACCCGGCCTCCTGGAGGGCGCGGATCGCCTCGCGCAGGGTGATGCGGCTGACGCCCAACCGGGCGGCCAGTTCGCGTTCGGCCGGGAAGCGCTCCCCGTGGGGGACCACGCCCAACCGGATCGCCGACAGCAACCGCTCCACGGTCTCCTCGAAGGCGTTGCCCGCCCGCACCGGCCGGAACACCGCCTCGGCCGCCGGTCCCGCGTCCTCGACGGTGGGCTCGGCGTTCGTCCTCACCACGGTCCTCTCCATCGTGCGCCCCGCGCGCTGGTACGACCAGCCTACGGGCGGGCGGGACCGGAGCCGGTGCGGCCCCGGTCCCGCCGCCTCACTTGAGCTCCGACTCCGCCTGTTCGATCAGCGCGAACTCCTCCTCGGGCGCGTTGGCGACCAGGTGGTGGCGCGAGTGGAACCAGAAGTAGGCCAGGAACACCGCGAAGATCCCCGCCGTGATCGCCGCCCCCACCATGTCCACGAAGAACGTGGCCACCACCGCGCACAGCGCCAGCACGAACGCGATCCCGGTGGTGACCGTCCCTCCCGGGGTGCGGTAGGGGCGCTCCAGGCCCGGTTCGCGGCGGCGCAGCACCATGTGCGACAGGGTCATGAGCACGTAGGAGACCGTCGCCCCGAACACCGCGATGTTGATGAGCCGGTCTCCGTCGGCCACCGTCACCGCCAGCGCGAACCCGATGGTGCCGGGCACGATGAGCGCCAGGTAGGGGGTGCGCCGACGTCCGGTCACCGACAGCCACCGGGGCAGGTACCCGGCCCGCGACAGGGCGAACAGCTGCCGCGAGTAGGCGTAGATGATGGAGAAGAACGACGCCACCAGCCCGGCCAGGCCCACGTAGTTGACGAAGTCGGCGAGCGGCGTGTTGCCGCCGTAGGCCTCGCGCAGCGCCTCGGGCAGCGGATTGGACGACTCCGCCATCACCGATGCGCCCGCCCCGCCCGGGGCCAGCAGCAGCATGCCGGTCGCGGTGAGCATGAGCACGATCATCGCGACGATGATGCCGCGCGGCATGTCGCGCCGGGGGTCGCGGGCCTCCTCGGCCGCCAGCGGCACGCCCTCCACCGCGAGGAAGAACCAGATGCCGAACACGAACGCGCCCAGGATCCCCACGTACCCGTAGGGCAGGAAGGAACTGGCCCCCAGGGCCGTGGTGGGCTCGATGTCGAACAGGTTGGCGGGGTCGAACCGGGGGACCATGCCCACGATGAACGCCACCAGGGCCACCATGGCCACGGCCGTGATCACGAACATCACCCGCAGCGCCTCACCCACGCCCCACAGGTGGATGCCGACGAAGATCAGGTAGCAGGCGAGGTAGACGGGCCAGGCCTGGGTGAGTCCGAACAGGCCCAGCGCCTCCACGTAACCGCCGATGAACACGGCGATCGCGGCGGGGGCGATGGCGTACTCGATGAGGATGGCGGTCCCGGTGGCGAAGCCGCCGAGCGGGCCCAGGGCGCGCCGGGCGAACCCGTACCCGGCACCGGCCGTGGGCAGGGCGGAGGCGAGTTCGGCCAGGCCCAGCACCATGCACAGGTACATGGTCCCCATGAGCAGGGTGGCGATGAGCAGACCACCCCAACCGCCCTCGGCCAGGCCGAAGTTCCACCCGGCGAAGTCGCCGGAGATGACGTAGGCGACGCCCAGGCCCGCGAGCAGGACCCATCCGGCCGCGCCCCGGCGCAGTCGGCGTCTCGCGAGGTAGTCGTCGTCGGCGCGGGAGAAGTCCGCGCCCTGGATGCGCAGGGGACTCTTGTCGGGATCGGGCATCGGTTGCTCCCCAGGGGGTCGGTGGGTGCGCCCGTCGGGACCGGCCGGTGGATCAAAGGTCTGAGTCCGGTCCTTTTGGGTTGTCGCAGATGCTCCGCTCTCGCCTACTTCCTTGTCAAGAGGGTTAACGCCCTATTGACACGTACTTAGGGTGCTGGTTATCTGGCCCTGGATAAGGTCTGATCTCGAACCAATAGTGGCCGCCCCGGCGCCTCTGCGGACAAGGAGCCCCCCAGGTGAGAGCGCACGACGCACCCCGCCGCCCCCCGCTGACCGTGGACGCCCTGCGCGCGGCCGTCGCCGAGGGCGACGTCGACACCGTCCTGGTCGCCTTCCCCGACATGCAGGGCCGACTCCAGGGCAAACGCCTGTCCGGCCGGTTCTTCCTGGAGGAGGTTCTCGAACACGGCACCGAGGGCTGCAACTACCTGCTCGCCGTGGACGTGGACATGAACACCGTCGACGGCTACGCCATGTCCTCGTGGGAGACCGGTTACGGCGACTTCGCGATGGTCCCCGACCTCGCCACCCTGCGCCCCACCCCCTGGGCGGAGGGCGCGGTCATGGTCATCGCCGACCTGACCTGGCACGACGGCACTCCCGTGGTGGCCTCGCCGCGCGCCGTCCTGGACCGCCAGCGCGCACGTCTCGCCGAACGCGGGTGGACGGCGATGGTCGGCACCGAACTGGAGTTCGTCGTCTACCGCGACAGCTACGAGCAGGCCTGGGACCGCGCCTACCGCGACCTGACCCCCGCCAACCGGTACAACGTCGACTACTCGGTGCTGGGCGGCGCCCGCGTCGAACCCCTGCTGCGGCGCGTCCGCAACGAGATGACCGGCGCCGGACTGTACGTGGAGTCGGCCAAGGGCGAGTGCAACCTCGGCCAGCACGAGATCGTCTTCCGCTTCGACGAGGCCCGCGCCAGCTGCGACAACCACGCGATCTACAAGAACGGCGCCAAGGAGATCGCCGCCCAGGAGGGTATGTCGATCACCTTCATGGCCAAACCCAACGACCGCGAGGGCAACTCCTGCCACATCCACATCTCCCTGCGCGACGACCACGGTGCACCCGTCCTGGCCGAGGGAGACGGGCTGTCGGAGGTCGGCCGGCACTTCCTGGGCGGACAGCTCGCCGCCCTGCGCGAGTTCACCCTGCTGCTGGCGCCCAACATCAACTCCTACAAGCGCTACGTGCCGGGCAGCTTCGCGCCCACCGCCGTCGCCTGGGGCCACGACAACCGCACCTGCGCCCTGCGCCTGGTCGGCCACGGGCCCTCCCTGCGGGTGGAGAACCGGGTGCCCGGCGGCGACGTCAACCCGCACCTGTCCGTGGCCGCCCTCATCGCCGCCGGGCTGTACGGCATCGAGAACCGGATCGAGCCCGGCGAGCCCTTCGGCGGCAACGCCTACTCCTCCGGGCTGCCCACCGTCCCCACCACCCTGCGCGAGGCGCTGGAGCTGTGGGAGGGCGGCGACCTCGCCAGGGAGGTCTTCGGCGAGGAGGTCGTGGCCCACTACGCCAACAACGCCCGGGTCGAACTGGCCGCCTTCGACGCCGCCGTCACCGACTGGGAGATGTTCCGGGGCTTCGAACGCCTCTGACCACCGGACCCGGGGCCACCGGGCCCGAGTCCGTCGCACGTCACCACCGCACACCGACAGGGGGAACCGTGGGCACCGCCACGCCACCGCCCGACGACGCACCGGTCGTCCACCCGGTCGTCGATCCGGCCACCGAGCGGGTCATCGCGACCGTCCCGCTCGCGACCATCGCCGACACCGACGCGGCCGTCGCCCGTGCCCGTGCCGCCTTCCCGGCCTGGCGGGCGACCGCCCCCGGCGAACGCGCCCGCCTGCTGCGCGCCGTAGCCGACGCCATCGACGCCCACCTGGACGAACTCGCGGACCTGGAGGTCGCCAACGCCGGCCACCCCATCGGCCAGGCCCGGTGGGAGGCCGGCAACGCCCGCGACGTGTTCCGTTACTACGCCGGCGCGCCCGAACGCGCCGGCGGACGGCAGATCCCCGTTCCCGGCGGGTGGAGCGTCACCTTCGCCGAACCCCTCGGCGTGGTCGGCGTCATCGTCCCGTGGAACTTCCCCATGCCCGTCCTGTCCTGGGGGGCCGCGCCCGCACTGGCCGCCGGCGACACCGTCATCGTCAAACCCGCCGAACTCACCCCCCTCACCGCCCTGCGCATCGGCGAACTGGCGCGCGGGGCCGGTCTGCCCGAGGGCGTGCTCCAGGTCCTGCCCGGCGCCGGACCGGTCGTCGGGGAGCGGCTGGTGCGCCACCCCGACGTCGCCAAGATCGTGTTCACCGGCTCCACCCGGGTCGGCAAGGGCGTCATGGCCGCCGCCGCCGACGACCTCACCAGGGTGACCCTCGAACTCGGCGGCAAGAACGCCAACATCGTCTTCGCCGACGCGGACCTGGACAAGGCCGCCGCCACCGCCCCCTACGCGGTGTTCGACAACGCCGGCCAGGACTGCTGCGCCCGCTCCCGGCTGCTGGTCCAGGCGAGCGTGTACGACCGTTTCCTGGAGCTGCTGCGACCCGCCGTGGAGGGCGTCGTGGTGGGCGACCCGCGCGACCCCGCCACCGAGGTGGGGCCGCTGATCTCCGCCGCCCAGCGCGATCGTGTCGCCGCCTACGTCGACGGCGCCACCGTCGCCTTCCGGGGCCGGGCGCCCGAGGGGCCCGGCTTCTGGTACCCGCCCACCGTGCTCACCACCACCGACCCCGCCGAACCCGCCTTCCGGGAGGAGATCTTCGGGCCGGTGGTGTCCGTCCTTCCCTTCGAGGACGAACAGGACGCCGTGCGCATCGCCAACGACACTCCGTTCGGACTGGCCGGATCGCTGTGGACCCGTGACATCGGTCGCGCCCTGCGGGTCTCCCGCGCGGTCCGCGCCGGGAACCTGTCGGTCAACTCGCACTCGGCGGTGCGCTTCTGGACCCCGTTCGGCGGCATGGGCCAGTCCGGCATCGGCCGTGAACTGGGTCCCGACGCCCTGGACGCCTTCACCGAGACCAAGACCGTCTTCGTCTCCGACGACACCTGATCCCCCGCACACCGGGGACCCCGACCACATCCGAGCAGGGAGCAGCCAGATGAACCGTTTCGAGGACCGCGTCGCGGTCATCACCGGGGCCGCCGGGGGCATCGGCCGGGCCACCGCGCGCCGGCTCGCCGCCGAGGGCGCCCGCGTCGTCGCCGCCGACCTCGACGAGGAGGCGGGCCGCGCGGTCGCCGAGGAGGTCGACGGGACCTTCGTGCGCGTCGACGTCACCGACGAGAAGGAGGTGGAGGCGCTCTTCGCCGCGGCGAGGGAGACGTACGGGAGCGTGGACGTCGCCTTCAACAACGCCGGGATCTCCCCGCCCGACGACGACTCCATCCTCACCACCGGCCTCGACGCCTGGCGCCGGGTCCAGGAGGTCAACCTGACCTCGGTCTACCTGTGCTGCAAGTACGCCCTGCCGTACATGCGCGAACAGGGGCGGGGGTCGATCGTCAACACCGCCTCCTTCGTCGCCACCATGGGCGCGGCCACCTCCCAGATCTCCTACACCGCCAGCAAGGGCGGCGTGCTGGCGCTCAGCCGTGAGCTGGGCGTGCAGTTCGCGCGCGAGGGCATCCGGGTCAACGCGCTCTCCCCGGGGCCGGTGAACACGCCGCTGCTGCGCGAGCTGTTCGCCAAGGACCCCGAGCGGGCCGCCCGCCGTCTGGTGCACGTGCCGTTGGGCCGGTTCGCCGAGGCCGAGGAGATCGCCGCCGCCGTGGCGTTCCTGGCCAGTGACGACGCCTCCTTCATCACCGCGTCCAACTTCCTGGTGGACGGCGGTATCTCCGGGGCCTACGTCACCCCGCTGTAACGGTCCGTCACGGAAGGGAGGGCGTCGTGACCGCGCCCGTCATCGGTATCTCCGCCTACGCCGACCACGCCCGGTGGGGGGTGTGGGACACCCGCGCCACCCTGCTGCCGCAGGAGTACGTGGACGCGGTCGCCGCCGCGGGCGCGGTGCCCGTCCTGCTGCCCCCGGTCGCGAACACGGCCGGGGCGGTCCCCGCCCTGGACGGACTGCTGCTGGCGGGCGGCGGCGACATCGCCCCCGCCCGCTACGGCGCTCCCGTCGGCGAGCGCACCGCCGGCGTCCAGGACTTCCGGGACGCCGCCGAGAGCGCGCTGCTGGCCGCCGCCCTGGGGCGGGGGATCCCCGTGCTGGGGATCTGCCGGGGCATGCAGCTGCTCAACGTGGCCCGCGGCGGCACCCTGCACCAGCACCTGCCCGACGTGGTCGGCCACGACGGACACCGGCTCCGCCTCGGCGTGTTCGACCCCCACCCGGTCACCGTCGCCGAGGGGTCGCGCACCGCCCGTGCGCTGGGCCGCACCCGGTTGGAGGTGCCCTCGTACCACCACCAGGCCGTCGCCGAACCGGGCGCGGGGGTGACGGCGACCGCCTGGGCCGACGACGGCACGGTCGAGGCCATCGAGTACGACGACACCGACGCGGTCCTGGGGGTGCAGTGGCACCCGGAGATGGGCGCCGACCCGAGCCTGTTCGCCTGGCTCACCGCGGGGGCGTCGGCCGGCGACCGGGTCCCGTCGCGCTGAACGGGGCCGATCGGGACGGGGGTCCGCCCGGCCGCCCTCGGCACGGGCCACCTCGCCCTCGGCCCGTGTCACCCTCGCCTTCGGCGTCGTGCCCCTCGCCCGGACCGTCGCCCGCGCCGTCCTCGGTCCGCCTCCGTAAGCAGGATCTCCATGACCGGATCCCGTGACGACGTCGTCGTGGTGGGCGGCACCGGCGTGGACACCCTCGTCCGCGTCCCCGACCTCGCCGTCCCCGAGGGCGACTCGGCGCAGGTCCCGCCGGTGCGCGGCCACGTGGGGCACACCGGCAACGGCGTCGCCCCGGGGCTGCGCCACCTGGGCCCGGCCACCGGGTTCGTCGACTTCCTCGGCGACGACGTCCAGGGCCGCGTGGTCCTGGACCGCTACGCCGAACCCGGCCCGGACTTCTCCCACGTGGTCTCCCCGCACGGCACGCCCCGCGGCGTCGACCTCGTCGACGACCGGGGCGGACGGTTCTCCTTCTACGACGCCCGCCACCCTGCCGACCTGCGCCTGCCCCGTGAATTCGCGCCGCCCTTCCTGGAACGGGCCCGCCACGTGCACCGGGCGATCTCCAGGCGGAACGCCGGGGTTCTCGGGTCCCGCGCGCCCAGGACCCGGGTGAGGTCGGGGAGCGGGAGCGGGGACTCCCACGGCGCGGCCCCGTGGTCACCGCGTTCGCTCAGCCGGTGGGAGATCTCGAACCGCCTGGTGAGGGTGTCGGGGGGATCGCGGCCCGGGACCCGGATCCGGTCGGGCGGCGACCGGCAATGTTCGGCCAGGGCCGCCCCGTGATCGCCCGGGCCGAAGAGGGGATGGGCGACGTTCTCCCGGGCGGTACGGGCACGGGCGGGGTCCTTCGGGCGTCGATCTCGGTCACTCCATGATCCCCGCCCCGGGCGCCCCCGGTGTCACCGATTTCACCGGGAATAAGGAAGATCGAAATACGTTCCGGTCGTTTCGCCGGGCAGAGTGTGAACCAGGGCGTGTTCGGCGGACGTGTACGCCGCCGCACGACGCCCCGGCACACCCGCCCGGCCACCCCTGGAAGGTCCGGCGGTCCACGGCCGCCCAGATCCCTTCCGCGGTGTTCCGGCCGACGGGGGGACACCGCCCCGACCCCCTCGCCGGCCTCGCGGTGAACACACCGGGACGCCGCTCGCGACGAGCGGCGTCCACCGAACACGATCTAGTCCAGCCCGCTGGGAGGATTCTTGAGCGACACCTGGTTCGACCATCGCACCTATCGGCACACCGACTGGACCGTGCAGCGGCTCGTCGACCTCAAACGACGCCGGGGCCTCACCGTCAGCCTGGTGATCCCCGCCCGCGACGAGCAGGCCACCGTCGGGGGCATCGTCTCCCGGGTCCGGGCCGACCTGATGGAACGCGCGCCCCTGCTCGACGAGATCGTCGTCATGGACTCCGATTCCACCGACGACACCGGGCGGGTGGCCCGGGAGGCCGGCGCCGTCGTCCACCGGGTCGTCGACGTCCGACCCGACCTGGGGCACCGCAGGGGCAAGGGGGAGGCGATGTGGAAGTCGCAGTTCGTCACCTCCGGGGACGTCATCGCCTTCCTCGACGCCGACCTCGTCGAATGGGGTCCCCACTTCGTCTCCGCCCTGCTGGGTCCGCTGCTCACCGAACCCGGCGTGCGGCTGGTCAAGGGCTTCTACGACCGGCTGCTCGACCTGCCGGGCGGCGGGCGCGTCAGCCACGAGGGCGGCCGTGTCACCGAACTGGTCGCCCGCCCCACGCTGGCCCTGCGCTGGCCCGCCCTGTCCGGGGTGGTGCAGCCGCTGTCCGGCGAGTGGGCGATCCGCCGGGACCTGTTCGCGCAACTGTCGGTGCCCTCCGGGTACGGCGTCGAGTTGGCCGTGCTGGTCGACACCCACCTGCGGTGCGGTGTGGACGCCATCGCTCAGGTGGACCTGGGCCGGCGCGCCCACCGGCACCAGTCGCTGCGCGGGCTGGGCGCCATGGCCACCGAACTGCTCGCGATCGCCGACCGCCGATCCGGCATCGACCACGGCTCTGAAGTGCCGATCCGCTGGTTCGACACCGCCGACGAGCAGGGACGTCCGCGCACCGGTACGGTCGGTATCGTGGAGCGCCCACCGGCCGTCGGGGTCGGCCCGGAGCGACCACGCGTGCTGGGAGGAGCTGTCGGTCGGTGATGAGACTGCGGGGTCGGGAGTACGGTGCGCACGAGACGCTGGTGATGGCGATCGTCAACCGGACCCCCGACTCCTTCTACGACAAGGGCGCCACCTGGGACGACGGCCCCGCCTTCGAGCGGGTGCGCAAGGTCGTCTCCGAGGGCGCCGACATCGTGGACATCGGGGGGATCAAGGCCGCGCCGGGTGAGGAGATCGACGCCGACGAGGAGAAGCGCCGGGTCGTCGACTTCGTCGCCGCCGTCCGCGCGGAGTTCCCCGACCTCGTCATCAGCGTCGACACCTGGCGGGCCTCGGTGGGGCGCGCCGCCTGCGAGGCCGGTGCCGACCTCCTCAACGACGCCTGGGGCGGATACGACCCGGAGTTGGCCGAGGTGGCCGCCGAGTACGACGCCGCCCTGGTGTGCACCCACACCGCGGGGGTGACCCCGCGCACCCGACCGCACCGGGTGCGCTACACCGACGTCGTGGCCGACGCCGTCTCCTACACCGTCGGCCTGGCCGAACGCGCCGTGTCCCTGGGGGTGGACCCGGCGTCGGTGCTCATCGACCCCGCCCACGACTTCGCCAAGAACACCTGGCACTCCCTGGAACTGACCCGGCGCCTGGACGAGATGACCGCCACGGGGTGGCCGGTGCTGGTGTCGCTGTCCAACAAGGACTTCGTCGGTGAGAGCCTGGACCTGCCGGTGGGGGAGCGGCTGACCGGGACGCTGGCGGCCACCGCCGTGTGCGCCTGGCAGGGCGCCCGGGTGTACCGGGTGCACGAGGTGCCCGAGACCCGGCAGGTACTGGACATGGTCGCCGCCATTCGCGGGGTCCGACCTCCCGCGCGGACCGTGCGGGGACTGGCGTGAGGAGGCCCCGTTGATCGTCGCCACCGCTGTGTGCCCACAGCCCCCGCTGCTGCTGCGGGAGTTGACCGGGGGCCGGGACGTGGCCGCCGACCTGCGCAAGGCGTGCGAGGAGGCGGTCGGCGTCCTGCTGGAGGCCGCCCCGGACGTCATCGTCGTGCTGGGCGCGGACATCCGTTCCGCCGACCGGGTCGAGGGGCGCATCGCGCTCTCGGCGTTCGGTGGCCCGGGGGAGCGGGTGCCCGGGGACGAGGCGCTGCCGACCTCCCTGGCGGTGGCCCGCCGCCTGCTGGACGACCTCGACGCGCGGGTGCCGGTGGAGATGGGCACGATCGCCGCCGACGCCGACCCCGCCGAGGTCGCCCTGCGGGGCCGGGCCCTGGCGGAGCGCCCCGAACGCGTGGGGCTGCTGGTCATGGCCGACGCCGGGGCCCGGCGCGGCCCGCGCGCCCCCGGGCACCTGGACGAGCGCACGTTCGCGGTGGACGACACGATCCGCGCGGCCCTGGCCGGCGCGGACCGGGCGTCCCTGCTGGCGCTGGACCCCGACCTGTGCGCGGAACTGCTCATCGGTGGCCGTGCCGCCCTCCAGGTGATGGCCCGGGCACTGGACGACTCCGTCGTCACCGCGCCCCGCCTGCTCTACGCCGACGATCCCTTCGGGGTGCTGTACCTGGTGGCGTCCTGGCCGGGGCAGGACGCGTGAGGGTACTGCTCAACGACCTGGTCCCCGAGGCGGCGGCCCCGGGCGCCACCGTCTCCGACGGGACGCTGGCCGCGCTGTACGCCCACCCCGAACACCGGACGCGCGCCAACATGGTCGCCACCCTCGACGGCGCGGGCGCGGGGACCGACGGGCTGACCGGGTCCATCAACACCTCGGCCGACCGCGAGGTCTACACGCTGCTGCGGGACCTGGCGGACGTGGTCCTGGTGGGCGCGGGCACCGCCCGCGCCGAGGACTACGGGAGGCCGGGCCCGCGGACCCGGCCGGGCCGCACCCGCTGCCCGGAGCTGGCGGTGGTCAGCCGTTCGGCCGCGGTGCCCCCGTCGCTGGCCGAGGCCGCGCCCGACCGCGGCGGGGTCCTGCTGATCACCCGCCGCGGCGCGGGGGAGGCCGCGCTGGTCCGCGCCCGCGACCTGCTCGGCGCCGACCGGGTGCTGGTCCACGGCGACGCCGAGGTCGACCTGGCGGCGGCCGTGGCCGACCTCGCCGCCCGAGGTCTGTCACGGGTGCTGTGCGAGGGCGGACCGTCGCTGCTGGCCGACATGGCCGCCGCCGGTCTGCTCGACGAGCTGTGTCTGACCACGGTCCCGTTGCTGGCGGGCGGGGACGCCCACCGGATCGCCGTCGGCGCCCCGGCCGGTCTGGAGCTGGTCCCGCGCCTGATCCTGGAGTCCGAGGGCACCCTCCTCCACCGTTTCACCCGACCCGCCTCCTGAGGAGCCCCCGCATGGACGTGCTGCGCGAACGGCTGATGGAGGTCGTGCTGAACCCGGGCCACGTCGACCTGCCGATGCTCGCCGCCGAGGCGTTGGCCCGGGGCCTGGACTCACCGAGCCTGCGGGAGGTGGCCTGGCTCGGTCGCACCGACCCGACCCTGGTCCTGTTCGATCGGGCCCTGGACGAGCTCGGTCTGGCCTGGCCGACCGGGGACGAGGCGCACCTGTACGCGGCCCGTCGGATCTGTGCCCGCCTCCTCGACGGCGATCCGGACGCGTCCGCGGCGGTCGGGGCCGCCGAGGACGTGTACCACCACCTGTGCGGGGCCGCCGCGGAAGGCGCGCGGACCCACGACCACCTGCTCTTCCTCCACGTGTTCCTGGAGTGGGACGCCGCCATGGCCCGCGGCGTCCCGCCCACCCCGGAGGAGGAGCGGTCCGTCGTCGCCCGGGTTCGGGAACTCGCCGGGCGACTCGCCCGGGAACCGCTCGACGCGAGCACCCCGGGACACGCGGAAGGGGCCGGGGAGCGGCTCTGATCCTCCCGGCCCCTCGGACACGGGTGCGTCAGTCGCCGTGGGTGAAGGCGCGGTCCTCGGCGACCTCCACCATCCGTTCCTGACGTTCGCCCACCTGGGCGCGTTCGTCCTCGGCCACCGAGTGCAGCGCCTTGCGACGCCCGTTCCGGCGGGCCAGGGCGATCGCCGCCGAACGGCGGATGCCCAGTTCCTCACCCTCCTCGGCCAGTGCCCGGCGTACCCGGCGGCGGTGGACGTCGCGCGCCACGAAGTACACGATCATGGCGATCGCGAAGTTGAACAGGACCTTGACCACGACGCCGCCCGAGCCGCCGAGCAGCGGCGCGTCGAACAGCCAGTGCATCGCCATCGCCGTCAGCACCAGCGCCAGCGCACCCAGCGCGCGGCGTCCGCTCGGCCGCCAACCGGCCGCGGCCACCAGGCCCACGGCGGTGCCCGCGACCGCCGACATCGCCCAGTGCGAGCCCGGACCCGTCAGGAGCAGTCGGACGAGGGTCGTCTGCGTCACGGCCTCCGCGCCGTTCACCCCGCCCGCCTGGAACACGGCGTTGATCGCGTAGATGAGGTTCTCGGTCACCTCGAAGCCCAGGCCGACCAGGGCGCCGATGACGAACCCGTCCACGGGTCCGCGCACGGCGCGCGGGAAGGCGATGGCCACCAGGACGATCCCCACGAGCTTCAGGAGCTCCTCGTTGACCGGCGCCGTCATCGCGGCGCCCCAGACCCCGCTGAACTCCAGACCCATGGTCTTGGACCAGATCCCGTTCAGCGACCCGTTGGCGAGCAGCGCGCCGCCGGTCGCCGCCGTGAGTCCCCAGGCCACCGCCACCAGCGAGGCGGGCAGCGCGGGGGCGCGCACCGGTCGGATCCGGCGGAACAGCCAGAACCCGAAGAGCAGGGTCGCCGTGGAGAACACCAGCCCCAGTGCGGCCTCGCCGAAGAAGATCCGCACGGCGCCCGCGAACCGGAGCGTCAGCGCGATCAGCCCGAGCAGACACGCCAGGCCGATGAGGAGCATCGAGACCAGCGCGGGCAGGTGGTACCCCAGGACGGTGCGCTCCTCCTCGCGCGGCATCGGCACCCGCCGGGGACCGGGCGCGTCGGCGTGGGAGCGGCGTTGGGACGGTACCGCTCCGGCCGTGGTGTCCGGGAGGCGGGGTTCGTTGGGTGCCTGGCTCATCGGCCGCCCTCCTCGGTGAAGGTGATGGCGCGGGCGACGTCGGCGACCGCCTCCAGGTCGGCGGGGGTCGCGTCCCGCCCGCCCAGGGTCATCTCCACGGCGAACACCCCGTCGGGGGAGGTGTACAGGGTGGCCGCGCCCTCCTCGGTCCGGCTCCGCAGGACACCGGTCAGCCCCTCGGAACCGTCCTCGGCGGTGATCACCGCGGGCTCTCCCAGCCGAGAGGTGGGGTCCCCGGCACGGGCGAGGTCGCCCATGCCCTCCCACAAGAGCTTCGCGTCGGGCAGGGGGTCGCCGACGGGCGTCACCGTGATGACGGTCAGGTCGACGGTCCCCCGGTGGAACCGGTAGGACTCTCCGAGCCGGCTGGATCCGACGTCGAGGGTCCATCCGTCCTGGGGCAGGGTCAGGGACGCCCGGTATCCGCCGCCCTCGCCGATGACGATCTCGTCTCCGGCGCGGACGCGCTCGGACCCCGGAACGAGGGCGTTGAGCAGGGACCAGCCCACGAGCAGCAGGACGGCCATCGCGGCGGCCAGCCCCAGCGGGATCCAGTGGTTCCGGGCCGTCCCCGGCGCCGTATCGATCGGCTGCGCCATGGCGCCCCTCTCGTCACTCATGGTGATGGCCTATCGGACAAGCGAAACACCGATGAGCGCGCATGGTGCGGAGAAAGGGGGTACTTGGCGCATTTTGGTCGAAATTTCACCGCCCCCTGGGGAGCGCGCGGCCCCTCCATCGCCCCGTCCCGGCCGGCCCGCCGGGGCGGGGAGGCCTCAGGGGTGCACCAGGATCTTCACGTGGCGGTCGCCGTGGGCGAGCAGCTCCTCGTACCCCCTCTCCCGTGCCTCCTCCAGGGAGATGCGGTCGGTGATCAGGGGTTTGGGGCTCAGGTTGCCGATCCGAATCGACTCGATGACGGCGGGGAAGTCCGGCCCGTCGTAGCCGAAGCTCCCGGTGAGGTCGATCTCGGCGAGCATCAGGACGGTGGGGTCGAACTCCACGGGGCGCCCCTGGGAGACCGTCACCGCCCGGCCGCCCTTGCGCAGGGATCCGATCATCGTGAGGAGGGCGGGGGTGCCCGCGCCCGAGGCCTCGAACGCCATGTCGACCCCGCCCGGGGCGCGTGCGCGCACCTTCGAGACCACGTCCACCTCCGTGGGGTCGAGCACCAGGTCGGCGCCGAAGTCGACGGCCTGTCGCCTGCGGGTCTCCGAGATCTCGCTGACGGTGATGTGACCGGCGCTCCACGCCCGGGCGACCATGAGCAGTTCCAGCCCGACGGGACCGGCCCCGACGATCAGCACCGACTCACCGGGGACCAGGCCCGCGCGGCGCACGGCGTGCCAGGCCACCGCCATCGGCTCCACCAGCGCCGCGACCGTGGGGGAGATGCCCTCCGGCATCCGGTGCACCCGGTCGGCGGGCACCACGGCGTACTCGGCCAGGCCTCCGGCTCCCCCCATCAGACCGATGAAGCCGAAGTTCTCGCACAGGTTGTACGCGCCGCGCCGACAGGCGGCGCAGGTGCCGTCGAACACCAGGGGCTCCACGACCACCACCGCGCCCTCGGGCAGGCCCTCGACGTCGGAGGCCGCCTCGACGATCCGTCCCGAGAACTCGTGCCCCTGCACGTGGGGACCGTGGGTGCGCAGCACGGGGTGCAGGTACTCGTCGGGCATGGCGGGGTGCAGGTAGTTGTTCAGGTCGGAGGCGCAGAGGCCGTTCCACTCGACCCGGATCTTCACCGACCCGGGGGCGAGTCGGGGTTCGGGCACCTCGTCCAGCCGAAGATCCCTCGCCCCGTGCAATCGCAACGCCCGCATGTCGCCCCCGCTCCGCCGGTCCCGCCCTTTCCCCTGGTTCCTGCCCATCCGCCCGCCCGTCCTTGGACGATCCCGCGTAAACACTTCCCCTGGCACGGGTGTGGCGGGGCACCGCGGGCGGGGCCCGGACGGCCCCCCTCACACTCGCCCGGCCGCCGCCAGCTCCGCCCGCCACACCTTCGGCACCGGACCCGAGCAGGTCACCGCCCCCGCCCCCGCGAATCCGGCCAGGTCGCCGACCGCCTCCGCGATCGCCGCGCCCGCGGAGTCGTCGACCACGTGCTCCTCGGCGTACACGCCCTCCAGGTCCAGCACCCCGCGTCGGCGGTCGACCCGGGCGGCGATCCGCCCCACCAGCCGGTCACCGTGCAGGATCGGCAGCACGTAGTACCCGTACCGCCGTCTCGCCCTGGGGGTGTACATCTCGTTGACGTAGGTGAAGTCCCACAGCAGCGCCGTGCGCTCCCGGTCGCACAGCAGGTTGTCGAACGGCGACAGCACCGTCGTCCGCCCGCCCCACTCCTCGCCGGCGACCTCCTCGACCAGCGGTAGGACGTCCACGTGCACGAACCACGGTTCGGCGTCCCCGAACCCCGCCACCCGGGCCCGCGCCACCCGGCCCGCCGACTCCAGGCGCGCCAGCACCCCCGCCGGGTCGGTGTGGCGTTCGCGCACGAAATGTCGGCGCACGTCCCGGGCCCGCCCCGCGCCCAACGCGCGCAGCGCGTGCTCCACCGACCGCTCCTCGATCTCGGCGTCGTCCCACTCACCCCGGTCCGCCCAGGGCGGCAGACACCGGTCGGTCAGGTCCCACATCCGGGTGCGGCCCCGCCGCCCGGCCACCATGATCCGCCCCTGGGTCCACAGCAGGTCGAGCATCCGCTCCACGTTGCGCCCGGCCGTCCAGCCGGTGGACTCCCACGCCACGACCGCCCGGTCCTCGAACCCGTCGGTGGGCAGCGGTCCGGCCTCCGCCAACCGGCACAGGACGTGCTCGTGCAGCTCCGCGTTGACCCGGGCCCACTCCGCGAGCCGCGAGTCCGCGCGCGGATACCGGCGCATCAGTCCCCGGTGCAGCGGCAGATCCTCGGTGAGCACCATCGACGCCGCGTGCGCCCAGTACTCGAACAACCACCGCTCCCGCCACCGCAGCGACTCCAGGTCGGCCGGATCGAACCGGCCCACCCGGCTCCACAGCACCAGCAGGTGGCTGGGGGCGACCACACCGATCGGGTCCATCTGGAGGCAGCGCAGATCGCGCAGCACCTCGCGCAGCCCGTCGGCGCCGGGCCCGGGGCGGGGACCGGCCAGGCGCTGACGGCGGACGGCCAGTCGGCGGACGGTGCGCGGATCCAGGTCGAGGGTGTCCACGGCGACTCCGGGGGACGAGGGAGGGTTCGGGGCCGTCAGTGAACCGCACCCCACCGACATTCCCCGCCCCGGGGCGCCACGGGAGCGGGATCGCACGAGCGCGTCCACCCCCGCCCGCGAACACCGGCGGTGCCGGCCCGCTCGTCCCGACGACCGTTCGTGGACCGCCGGGAAAACCGAACACGACCGTCGCGCGTCGTATGGTCGGCGCATCCGCGCCCGGGACGTGAGGAGACGCGCGTGGTCGAGGATCGGACGATCGTCGAGGACGCACGGACCACCTCCTCGCGCGGCCCGCTGGGCTGGTGCGGTGTCGGGCTGGTCCTGGGCGGGGCCACGCTGTCGCTGGCCCCCGGGGTGCCGTCCTGGGCCGGGCTGTCCGCCGCCGGGGCGGGCGTGCTCCTGGTCGTCGCCGGACTGCGCCGGATGCGGTCGCTCCCGGCGCGCCGCTCCCTGGTCCCGGCCGCCGCCGGACTGGCCTGCGCCCTGATCGCCGGATTCGGGGTGCGCGCCCTCACCCTGTCCCTGGCCGTGGAGCACACCCTCGCCGAGTCCGTCCCCGATACCGCGCCGCCGATCCCCGCCGAGGTCACCACCACGGCCTGGACCCGGACCCTTCCCGGGGACGACACCCTGGTGCGCGTCGTCCCCGGCACCCTCGGCCCGATCGTCGTCCTGGACGACGGGGTGGTGGCCCTGGACGGGATCACCGGCGACGAGCTGTGGCGTTACCGGCTGCGCGGCGCGGACGCCCGCGCCACCGTGTACGGCGGCGGCACCCGGATCCACATCGCGCACGGCGACCCCGACGACCCCGATCGCACCGGAGCGTCGACCTGGGTGGAACTCGACACCGCCCGAGGGGGCACGGTGGAGACGTTCACCGTTCCGCCCCCGCCCGCCGGGACCACGACCACGGTCCTGACGGTCGCCTCGGGCGTGCTCGTCCACTCCCGGACCGAGGACGACGACACCCCCCGGATCGTCGCCCACGACACCGCCACCCTCCGGGAGGCCTGGTCGTTCACCGTCCCCGAGGAGCCCGGCCGGGTCTGCGCGCCCTGGCAGGGGTGGAACGCCGACAACACCCTGCGCACGACCGACCTGTTCCTGCTCGCCTACGCCTGCGTTCCCGAGGGGCGGGCGCGCGACACCGACCCGGCGAGGATCGCCGACACCCCCGGCGCGCACCTGACCGGGGTGGTCACCGCCCTGGACCGGCGCGACGGTCGGGTGCGCTGGACCCGGGAACTGCCCGGTCTGGAGGAGTTCCCGGCCCTGCGCGTCGGCGGTCCGGTCATCGACGCCGACACACGCCCCGTGATCGTGGTCGATCCCCTCATGGGGGAGGACGCGCCGGTGATCCTGGACCCGCGGGACGGGTCGCACGCGGTGCGGATCACCGCCGAACCCTGGACCGACGGCCGGTCGGTGCTCGTGCGCGCCGACACCGGGGGAGCGGTCGTCACCGAGACGGCCGCCGACCGGCTGCTGGTCCACCGGGTGTCGCCGGAGGGCGGGATCGTCGTCACCGCCGCCCTGGACGCCGCCGACCTGCCCGGGTACGGTCCCGCGTCGGCCGTGGCGCTCTCCGACGCGGTCGTCGTCCCCCTCTCCGCTCCGGACGCGGACCGGGAGGTGCCGGCGGTGTGGTCGGTCCCCTTCGACGGCGACCCCCGGTTCTCCGTCCTCGATCCGGTGGGGGAGGCGGGGCCGCTGCCCCTGGGGAGCGGGGCCGACCACCACCGGGCCGTGGCCGTTCCCGGCGCGCTCGTCACGGTGGCGCGCGGTGCCGAGGCGGTCCGGTTGCACGGCCTGCTGCCCTGACCGGCCGGCCGAACCCGGGAAAACGCCTGCGCCCGGCCGGGCGCGCTGGTAACTTCGCCGCATGCGGGAACCGTTGACAGACCTCCACGAGGACCGCGTCGGCGAAGCCCTGGGCGCCTGGGGGATCCGTCCGGCCGCGTTCACCCATCTGCCCGTCGGTTTCGCCGACCACCACTGGAGTGTCACCGACACCTCGGGGCGGCGCTGGTTCGCGACCGTCGCCGACCTCGCCCACAAGGCCTACCTGGGCCCGACCCCGGCCGCCGCGCGGGAGCGGTTGGCGGCGGCCATGGACACCGCCGCCCGGTTGCACGACGAGGCCGGACTGGGGTTCGTCGTGGCCCCGCTGCGCACCCCCGAGGGGCGCACCATCCGGGCGGTGGGCCGCGACCGGGTGCTCAGTGTCTTCCCCTACGTGGAGGGCGCCTCGGGCGGTTTCGGCCGGCACGCGTCCCCGTACCTGCGCGGCCTGTTGTTGGACACCCTCGCCCGGCTGCACCGGCGCACACCGCCCCGGAGCGCGGCCCTGTCCCCGCCGGCGATCGCGCACCGCTTCCACCTGGACACGGTCCTGGAGGAACCCTCCCGGATGGGGGCCGGCGGACCTTTCGCCGAACCCGTCGCACACCTGCTGGCCGAGCACACCAAACGGGTGCGCGCCCGCCTGGAGGAGTACGACCGGCGGGCGGCCGAACTGGCGGGCGCCCCGGTCGTGGTGACCCACGGCGAACCCCACCCGGGCAACGTGGTCTGGCGGGGGCCGAACCCCCTGCTCGTGGACTGGGACACCGTGGGGCTCGCCGTCCCCGAACGCGACCTGTGGCTGGTGGTGGAGGACGACGCCGACCTCGAACGCTACGCCGACGCCTCCGGACACACCGTCGATCCGGCCCGGCTGGAGCTGTACCGGTCGAGGTGGGACCTCCAGGACGTCGCGGAGTTCACGGAGGCGTTCGCGCGACCGCACATCCGCGACCGCGACACCGAGGAGGCCTGGCACGCGCTGGTGGAGATCGTCGACCGGCTGTGACCCCGGCGGGTCGTCCCCGCCTCCACATGGTGACCCTGGGTAGCATTCACATTGCCCGGAGTCATCTATCGGTTCGGTTCACGGAGACGACATGCGACTGCCCCTGAGCATCGGCGACCTTCCCCTGCGCGTGGCCACCGGCGCGTTCATCCTCAACTCGGGGCTGGACAAGTACGACGTCGACGAGGACACCGCCCGCGGACTGCACGGGATGGCGGTGGGCACCTATCCCTTCCTCAAGGACGTCGACCCCGTCACCTTCGTCAAGCTCCTCTCCGCGGGGGAGATCGCCCTGGGCAGCGCCCTGCTGGTGCCGCTGGTGCCCGGCAGGCTCGCGGGCGCCGGACTCACCGCGTTCGGCGCCGGCCTCCTCGGCATGTACCTGCGCACCCCCGGCCTGCGCCGTCCCGGGAGTCTGCGGCCCACCCCCGAGGGCCTGCCCATCGCCAAGGACTCCTGGCTGGTCGGCGCCGGCCTGACCCTCCTCATCGGCGGCCGTGCCCGCGGACGCCGATGACATCGGTCAGGGCCGCTCGGTCCTGGGGACGAACACCCGCAGCGCCCCCGGCCGCTTGGTGAACCGCACCGTTCGCGACGCCTCCATCACCTCGCCGTCCACCGCCAGCAGCCGCGGCTCCTCGGGGAGCGTCAGGACCAGCTCCCGTGCGGTCCTCTCCCGGTAGCCCTCGCCCCGCTGGTGGCGGCCGAACAGCACGTCCCGGACGGCGCGCAGCCGCGGGAACGGGCTGCGCGCGCCCAGCACCCGCACGTCCAGCCGACCGTCCACCAGGCTCTCGCGCAGCGCCGGGACCCGGGCGTGCGTGCGGTAGCGGCAGTTGCCCACGAACGCCCACCACACCTTCGTCGGTCGGCCGTCCACCACGGCCGGGGTGGGGGCGACCTCCCGCAGGTCGTGCCACAGGGCCCAGGCGAACGCCGGCCACTTGCCGATCCGGGGCGCCCACCGGTCGCGCCGCTCCACCATGCGCGGGTAGGAGCCGAACGAGGCGGTGTTGAGGAACAGGTGTCCGTCCACCTCGCCCACGTCCACCCGGGCCAGCCGACCGTCGGAGAACGCGCGCAGCGCCACGTCCACCGACGTCAGTCCGAGGGTCCGGGCGAAGTTGTTGAGGGTGCCGTCGGGGATCACCAGCAGCGGCCTGTCGTTGTCGATGGCGGCGCGCGCCCCCGCGTTGACGGTGCCGTCGCCGCCGGCCACCGCCAGCACCTCGCCGGCCTTGGCCGCCCGGTCCATCACCTCGACGATGTCGTCGTCCTCCGAGAGGGAGACGATCGTGGCACCCGGTAGCGCCCGTGCGATCCGGGAGGGGGTGCCGATGGCGTTCGACGCGGTCGCCCCCTCGGCCACCGCGGCCGGGAGCACGTCGGCGGAGCGGGGATTGCACACCACCGTCACCCCCGTTCCGGGCAGGGTCCCGGTGGCGAGAGCCTCTCCGCCGGCCTCCCCGGGGTGGTGGACGTCCTCGGGCAGGGTCGTGGCCCCGTGGGTCAGCTCCGGACGGGGCGGCACCATGGCGCGGGCCGCCAACGAGGCGCCCAGGCCGATGAGGGCCCCGCCCAGCACGTCGCCCGGGTAGTGGACGCCGCTGTGCACCCGGGACACCGCCACCGTCCCGGCCAGGGCCGCGACCAGGGCCGCGAGCGGGCGCGGGGCGTCGGCGGCGATCCCGGCCGCGTAGCCGACGGCGGCGGCCGTGTGCCCGGAGGGGAACGAGGAGCTGCCGTAGTCGCGGTAGGGGAGCCGGGACCGGGGCACCCCGGACACGTCCGGGCGGGGGCGGTCGGTCAGGTGTTTGACGCCCGCCGAGATCGCGTTGGCGCCGGCGGCGGCGATCATGGCGCGCAGGGCCGTGCGCCGGGCCCGGGGCCCGCCGGTGGCGGCCATCGTCGCCGATATCAGGAACCACGGCGCCATGTTGTCCGTGGCCTGGACGAACTTGGGCGTATAGGGGTCCAGGACGGGCGCCCCCAGGCCCGTCACGAGACGGTGGAGTCGTCGGTCCAGCCGGTCGATCGGTCGTAGTACACGCATTCGTCCACCGTGCTGTGTCCACGGCCGGATGTCCAGAACCCACGGGATCTTCCCCTGCTCCTCACCACCCTTGGTGACTCACATCACAGGCCGGTCGGGCGATCGCACCCATCCGCGCGCCCACCTGATCCGAATACCCGATATCAGCCCCCAGGGAAGGGACATCCGTGGTCCAGGACAGGCACATCCCCCGACGCAGACGCGTCGCCGTCATCGGTTCCGGCGTCTCCGGACTGACCGCCGCGCACATCCTGCGAGAACGGGCCGAGGTGACGCTGCTGGAGGCGGACGACCGCCTGGGTGGGCACGCCCACACTCATCGGATCACCGACGAACACGGCGCCGAACTCCTCGTGGACAGCGGGTTCATCGTCCACAACCGCCGCACCTACCCGAACCTGATCCGCCTCTTCGACGAACTGGGCGTGGACACCCGCCCCACCGAGATGAGCCTGTCCGTGGCCTGCGACGGCTGCGGCCTGGAGTACGCCGGCTCCCGGGGGCCGCGCGCCCTGCTGCCCACCGGCCCCCGGGCCACCGGCGCCCACGTGCGCATGCTCACCGAGATCCCCCGCTTCCACCGGGCCGCCCGCGCCCTGCTCGACGCACCCGACGCCGACCCCGGGCCCACCCTGGGGGAGTTCGCCGCGCAGAGCGCCCTGAGCCCCTACACCGTGGCGCACTTCGTCGTCCCCCTGGTCTCGGCGGTCTGGTCGTGCCCCCCGGGCACCGCCCTGGACTACCCCGCCCGCTACCTGTTCGCCTTCCTGGCCAACCACGGCATGCTCGGGATCTGGGGCTCGCCCCGATGGCGCACCGTCGTGGGCGGATCCCGGTCCTACGTCGAACGCGTCGCCAAGAACCTCGACGTCGTGCGCACCGGGACCCCCGTGCGCTCGGTGGAGCGCGTCCCCGACGGGGTCCGCCTGCGCCTCGACGGCCGTGAGGAGGACTTCGACGCCGCCGTCATCGCGGTCCACGCCGATCAGGCCCTGGCCCTGCTGCCCCGGCCCACCCCCGCCGAGCGCGAGGTGCTGGGCGCGTTCCGCTACTCCCGCAACCGCACCCTGTTGCACACCGACGCCTCGGTGCTGCCCCGTGACCCGGCGGCGCGGGCGAGCTGGAACCACCGACTGCCCTCCTGCGACCCCGACGCCGGACCCGTGCGGGTCAGCTACGACATGAACCGGCTCCAGCACCTGCCCGGCCGCCGACGCCACCTCGTCACCCTCAACGACGACGGGCGCGTCCGCCCGGACGACGTCCTGGCCGAGATGGACTACGAGCACCCGGTGTACACCCCCGCGGCACTGGCCGCGCAACGCCGGATCGCCGACCTGGACGACGGCGTCATCGCGTTCGCCGGCGCCCACCACGGATGGGGCTTCCACGAGGACGGGTGCGCCTCGGGGGTGCGCGCGGCGGAGAGCCTGGG
>NZ_JAVREP010000014.1:0-135103 GCF_031845465.1 Nocardiopsis lambiniae
ACGCAGATGGGGCAGGAGCGCGCGTAGGGGGACGTAGTCACACGAATCGACATCCTGACAGCCGGAGTCACTCTGTGTGGCGGCTTCACAGAGATTGGATCAGAGCCAAACACACTGGCCATTGACACGGGCAGGAAACAGACCGTCTCCAGCGTGGCCTCGTCCGAGGCCTTGGCCAAGATCTCCTCGACCAGGGACAGACCGATCCGTTCGAAGACCGCCAGCATCGACGAGGTGACCCGGTTCCCGCCCTGCCGGTAGGTGGAGAACAGCGGTGTGCACGACACCTTCTGCTCCAATGGCCCATCGACCCCGGACCTGAGGAAACCCCAGACCGGGACGGGTGAACCTTCGTCCTCGCCTGGGGTCAGCGGCCCCGTGGAGCTCCTGGTGTGCTCCCCTGAACTGGTTGTCGCACAGGGGCCGGCGCCCATCACCGCAGGGGCCGCCGCACGGTGTCGCGGTGCTGGGGCCGCCTCGGCCGCCGCCTTCGGTCCGCCGGTAGTGGCCATACCCCGGCGCGTTGCCGAAAAGCACCCTGGCCCCCACCACGCCCACCGTCCGGCACCACCACCCCAGCTGACTGTTCCCCGCCCGGTGGCTGCGGCACGCGTCTTCTTGCCCGGTGCTCGATCACCGCCCGGACCGGGACCCGGCTGGGGTCACCGTACGACTCGGTTGAGGGGGAACCTCACTCCGGTGAGCTCCTCGGAGACGGTCCACAGGCGCTGCTGGGCGGCCTGGTCGTGGGACTCGGGGCTGGAGTTGACCAGCTTCGGATGCCCCCGGATCTCACCCCGGTTGCCGGGGCCGTAGTACTGCCCGCCGAGGACGGCCGGATCGGTGGCGGCGCGCAGGGTGGGCAGGGCGCCCATCTCGGCCTTCTGGGTGAGCAGCGGTGCGAGCCAGGTGATGGGCACGCGAAACGCGGCGGGTGCGTTGCGGACGAGTTCAGTGTTGGACACGCCGGGATGGGCGGCGACAGCGACCGTGGCGCCGTGCGGTGCGAGTCGGCGCTGCAGTTCGTACGTGAACATCAGGTTGGCGAGTTTGGCCTGGCCGTAGGCGGCGACGCGGCTGTACGAGTTCTCCCACTGCAGGTCGTCGAAGTGGATCGCGGCGCGGATGCGGTGGCCGGTGCTGCTGACCGTCACCACGCGGGACCCGGGGACGGGCAGGAGCCGGTCCAGCAGCAGTCCGGTGAGGGCGAAGTGGCCGAGGTGGTTGGTACCGAACTGCAGCTCGAAGCCGTCGGCGGTGGTCTGCTTGGGGGTGTACATCACGCCGGCGTTGTTGATCAGGAGGTCGATGCGCGAGTGGGCGGCGCGCAGGTCGGCCGCCGCGGACCGGATCGACTCCAGGGAGGTCAGGTCGAGGGCCTGGACGGTGACGTCGCCGGTCATCCGGGCGGCTGCCCTTGTGCCCTTCTCGATGTCGCGGACGGCCAAGACCACCGCAGCCCCGCGAGCGGCGAGCATGCGGGCGGTCTCGAAGCCCAGCCCGGTGTTGGCTCCGGTCACGATCGCCACCCGGCCGTGTTGGTCGGGGATGTTCTGCGCGGTCCAGTTGTCGCTCATGAAGCACTCCTTAAGAACCGCCGGTCTCTTATATCCACCAACGTAAAAGACCGCTGGTCTCCTGTCAAGGGACCGATGATCTTCAAGCTACGCTGAGGGCGTGGCATTTCAGCGGGCGCGCAGCGAGGAGCAGCGGGAGATCCGGCGTCGGGCGATCCTGGACACGGCGGCGGCGATGCTCGACGAAATGCCCGTGGCCGAGGTGAGCCTCAACGAGCTCAGTCGGCGGGTGGGTCTGGCCAAGTCGAACGTTTTGCGATATTTCGAGTCGCGCGAGGCGGTGCTGCTCGAACTGCTGGACGACTTCCTGGAAAGCTGGCTCGCCGAACTGGCGGACGAACTGGCCACAGGCATCGAAGCGCAGTCAGCACCGGAGGAGCGGGCGGGGCAGCTGGCCGAGATTCTCAGCCGGTCACTGGCGGAACGGGTTGTGCTGTGCGACCTCTTCGGCGCCCAGGGGAGCGTCCTGGAGCGCAACGTCTCGGTCGAGGTGGTCAAGCGGCACAAGCGATCCTCCCTCACCAGGCTCGCGACCATGTCCGAGCTCGTGCGCCGTCATGTGCCCGAGCTCGGCGACGAAACACCACTGTTCTGCCTGGTGAGCCTCGTCTCGGCGGGCGCCCTGTCGTCCTACGTCCCGCCTCCGCCCAGCCTCCTCACCGCCTACGCGGAGGAACCCGAGCTCGGCGTGTTCCACCTGGAACTGCGTGACGCTCTACGGGTCTCCTTCACCTCGACGCTCCTGGGCGTACTGCCGCGCGCCTGAACCTTTCCACTTGCGCTTCTCATCCGAGGACCGCAGGTTCGCGCCCTGCCGGGTGCGCCACAAAACCCCAGTACAGAGGGATGGAATAGTCTCAACGCTGGCGGTTTCGAGAACTGATGGCGCCGGGATGGAACCAAGGTGGGACCAGACCTCCCGGCCCGACTCGTCCGCACCCGTGCCGACAGGTCCCGACGCAGCCCCGGGCTCAGTCGAGAAGATCAGCCAACCGCCTCCCGTGCCGCCAGCGACGGCACCACGCCGACCGGGCACCGCCACCCCAGGCTCAGCGGTGGCCCGCCCCCGTGAGTGACGGGAGGAGCTCCCGTTACACACACCGCCTTCATCAGACTCAGCACGAAACACCCGGCGCGGCCCGCAGCGACACGCGAAGGCCCCGTTTCCTGGCACTGCCGGGACAAGCCAGGACGAACCCGAAGCCCACTCACGCGGCGACCCCCACTGAAGAATCGAGGCTGACACCCGAATGCCGTTTTTGAGGAGGACTCGGGAGGGGCCCTTCTCTTCACCAAGGAGATTTTTGGATTTCAGGGATGTCTGAGCGGTGTCTTTGTCGATTCCGTCCTCGGTGTGTTTTCGGAGTTCGGAGTCGACGTGAGACTCCGCTGGAGTTGAGGCAGCCTGCCAGGGTCCCGCAGGGTGTGGTTACGGGACCCCGGTGGATTGCGGGTCAGGTGGTGGTCGAGGAGCGGCCGCCCAGGTGGCGGGCGAGGAAGCGTTCGAGTGTGCCGTACAACTCGATGTTGCTGTCGGCGTTGATGAACCAGTGCCCTTCGTTCTCGTTGAGCAGGTACTCGACCTCGGCGCCACGGGCACGCAGCGCCTCGAAGACCCGGTCGGCGTGGCGGCGCGCCACCCGGACGTCGTTGGCTCCGTGGATCAGCAGAACCGGCGCGGTGATGTCGTCGACCCGGCTGATCGGTGAGCGGGCCAGCATCTGGGTCCGCTCCTCGGGGATCTCGGGGTCACCGAAGTAGCGCAGGTAGTTGTTCACGAGACTGCGTCGGGCGAACGGGACGATCCCTTCGGTCAACTCGGCCAGGTCGCTCATGCCGGTGTAGCTGACCGCGGCAGCGAACCGGTCGGGGGTGAAGGCGGCCCCCACCAGGGCCGCGTAGCCGCCGTAGGAGGAACCGTAAATGCCGACCCGGTCGGGGTCGGTGTAGCCCTGGGCGACGGCCCAGTCCACGGCGTCGAGCAGGTCGTCGTGCATCTTGCCCGCGAACTCGCCGATCGCGGCCTGGGTGTGCGCCTTGCCGTAGCCGGTGGAGCCGCGCATGTTCACCTGGAGCACCGCGTAACCGCGGTTGGCCAGCAGTTGCACCTCGGGGTCGTAGGTCCAGCTGTCGCGGTACCACGGCCCCCCGTGCACCAGCACCACCGTGGGCAGGTCGTGCTGTTCGCCACCGACCGGCAGGGTCAGGTGGACGGGCAGGGACAGTCCGTCGCGGGCGGTCAGCGTGATCGGGGTGACCGGGGCGAGCTGGGCCGGGTCCAGGTGCGGGAAGGGCCGGAACAGGCGCCGGGCCCGCCCCGCGCCGTGGTCGTAGAACCAGGTGACGCGGTGGTCGCGGTCGTGGGTGAAGTCCACGACCCACTTCTGGCCGGTGGCGTCGTTGGACACGAACGCCAGATCTCCGTCGGAGAGCTCGGTCAGGTGCGGCAGGACCTCGGCGAAGTGCGCGTTGAGCGGGTGGATCTCCTGGCGGGCGCCGAGGTAGCGGGCGCCCAACAGTTCCCCGGTGGTCGAGTGCACGATCACCGAGGAGGGGAAGCGGGTGTCGGCCTCCGGGCGTGGGGTGTCCAGGTCGAAGAGGGGGTGGGAATCCACGTCGGTCTGCTCGCCGGTGTCCAAGTCAAGGTGGACCAGGCGGACCAGGTCCGAGCCGGCGGCCGAGCCGATCCACAGTCCCGTGCCGTCCGGGGTGGGCACGATCGGCGTGACCCCGAAGGGCGCGTCGGTGCCCAAGAACCGTGCGATCGGGCGCGGCTCGCCCTGATTCCACCGCGAGTAGACGTGGTCGCCGTTCTCCTCGATGGTGTGGGCCACCACCCGGCTGCCGGTGGCCACCCAGCCGAAGACGTCGCCCGGGTTCTCGGCGACGGTGGTCAGTTCACCGGTGTCCAGATCGAGTTCGAACAGGTCGATCAGGTCGGGGCGGCGCTTGTTGAGCTGCACGTAGATCGTCCCAGGGCGGTCCAGGGGCTGGCTGGTGCCCATCAGCCGCACACCCTCGTAGGGGGTGAGGTCGACCTCGGACTCCTCGGGCCGGGTCATGTCGACCCGGTACAGGTGCATGTTCTCGTCGCCGTTCTTGTCTTGCTGGTAGAGCAGGTAGCGGCCGTCGACGGTCCAGAAGGCGGCCTCGATGTCGCGCTGGTCGTTGGCGGTGACGCGTCGCGCTCCCGAACCCTCGGCATCCTCGGAGGCGGACCAGTCCGAGTCCAGGTCGCGAACGAACACGTTGAGCCGATCCCGCCAGGGGGCGAGGTAGGCGACCTTGGTGCCGTCCGGGGACAGCACGGCCCGGCTGCGGGCGGGCGAGCTGAAAAACTCCTCGACGGCGATCAGCTTCCACAGGGCGGTCATGATGGGTCCTCCTGGTAGAGGGATACGAGCACTGCCCAGTCCAAACTCCGACGTCGCGGCGGACTCAAGACGAACTGAAGTGATCTGCATCACATTAGAATGGAAAACGGTGGGTCAGACCTACCGGAGAAGCCACTACACATCCTCACAGTCAGTGTTTGAGCTCGGGCTCGGCTTCTCATGCTCGCGTTCGTTGTCGCGCTCGCGCTCGACAACGAACGCGAGGTCGTGGTGCGCGGAGGCACCCTGGAGCATGACCAGGACCCAGATCGCGGCGAAGGCCATCACCCCGGCACCGGCGAGACCGGTCACGGTGATCGCTTCGGTAAAAGCGTTCCTGAAAAGGTCGAGGATGGCGTCTCCAGTGTCGTCGCCGACCTCGGCGGCCACCAGCAGCGCCTCCGCCATGGTCGCGGACGCCCGTTCAGCCAGGCCCACGGGTCAGGTCGAACGCTCGGCGGTCGGCGGTCAGCGAGGACGGTCCTGGTGCACCAGGAGACGAGCACCCCGCCCAGGACCGCCGTGCCCAGCGTCGTGCCGATCTCGTAGGCGGTCTCGGAGGTCGCGGCGGTCTGTTCGGCGCGCTCGGGCTTGACCGAGCCCATGATGATGTCGTTGCTCAGGATCAGCGCCATGCCCGCGCCCAGCGCGATCAGCCCGAGCGAGGCCGCGATCAGCGCGAGGCTCGACGTCGGTGTCAGGAAGGCGGTCAGGTCGAACCCGGTCACCGCGGACGAGTCCGGGAAGTCCGTGCTCACCGGTGAGAACGTGGGCAACGTGGCCGTCCAGGAGCCGTGCCCGAACAACGAGCCCGATCACCTGATGCTCGGCAGGACCGACCCCGTCGCCGCGGCCCTGCCCCTGGACGTCTTCGACGACCCGGGGCCGGCCGCCCCCGAGAGGATCACCGACGCGGTGTGCCACGCCGAAGCGCCCCAGGTCGACGCCGAGACCGCCGCCGAGGACCTGGAGCGGATGTCGGGATCACCGCCTGGCGCACCCTGCTCCATGACTGCGGCTGGGACCACGGCCGGGCCGAATCCTGGCTCGGCGCCCAGGCGGTCGCGGCCCTGGGCGGGCCGGAGTCCGGCTGATCTCGTCTGTCGGATCGCCCTTCCCCCCAACGGTCTCTCGATGACCGGGCAGCCGCGTCTCTGGTGGCGGTGATACGCATGATTAAACCCCACTGGTTGACCAATCATCAAATTCTGATGTCGGTGCGGAGTGTCAAAAACCTGCCCTGAAGTGGGTTTATGGTGTTTCGAAAGTCGAGGTCCGGACAGTCAATTCCCAGCAAGTGAGTTGATGTATCAACTACATGTTGCTAGCGTGACGACCAGGTCGAACCAAACAGGCCCGGACCGGCACGAGCCGGTCGGAGGCGGGCACCGCGGTGACAGGGGCAGGCATGAGCGGCGAATCCGGAAAGAAGACGTACGAGGGGCGTTCGATCGCGGTCACCTTCGAGGCGGAGCTTTGTCGGCACGCCGCCGAGTGCGTCCGCGGTCTGCCCGAGGTGTTCGCCATCGAACGGCGTCCGTGGATCCGGCCGGACAACGCCTCCGCCGATCGCACGGCCGAGGTGGTGCGGCGCTGCCCTTCGGGCGCGCTCGATTACCGCCGCGTCGGCTGAGACGACGGCTTTCGACCTTTCGAGCTTTCAGACACGTGGGCGAGGACCATGAGCACAGGTGCACATCTCGCGGCCGACACCTCGATGGGCGCCGTCACGCTGAACGTCGCCGACCTGGACACGATGACCGCCTACCACCGCGACGGGGTCGGCCTGACCGTGCTGGAGCAGACAGGGCCGAAGGTGACCCTCGGCCGGCCCGGCCGGCCGGTCGTCGTTCTCGTGCGGACCCCGGAGCCACGGTACGCCTCACCGGGTGAGGCGGGGCTGTTCCACACCGACATCCTCTTGGACACCGAGGCGGCCCTGGCCGCGGCGCTCGACGAGCGCGGACTCACCAGGGAGCCGATCGGGGACGCGCGGGTCGGCCACATCCACCTCTCCGTCGGCGACGTCGCGACCGCGCGCGACTTCTACGCCACCAGGCTCGGCTTCGACGTGACACTGGCCCTGGGCGACCAGGCCGTGTTCGTCAGCGCCGGCGGATACCACCACCACATGGCGATGAACGTGTGGAAGAGCGGCGGCGCCGGCCGCCGACAGCAGACCCTCGGCCTGGGTCGGGTCGACATCGAGGTCCTGTCCGACGACGACGTCGGCGAACTGACCGAGCGCATGCGGCACTACCGCATCCCGATCCAGGACGACGGAGCGACGGTCCGCTTCGAGGACCCCTGGGCCAACACCGTCCGCCTCAGTACGGCTTCGCACCCGAAGGGCACCGAGTCCTCCCCGAACAGCGTGATCGGGCCGGATGCCCTCTGACCTGAGTGTTCGACTCAAGCGCCGGATTCGCCGGCGCCACAAGGCGGGAAATCACATGACCGTGCAATTGGTGGGCAAGAGCTACAAGTTCGATCTGGGGCCGTTGAAGGTGAGGTTCACCTTCGACTCGCCGTCGCAGGGCAGTTTCGTCGTCGAGGAGGGCGGCGGGCTCGCACCGGACGGCCACGCCGAGACCGTCGCGCTCGACCTGAAGAAGATCCGCGAGGGCGTCTACCTCAACTCGTGGACCGAGGCCGGTGGCGCCACCGTGACCCATGTGGAGGACTTCGCGAACGCGACGCTGTACTCCAACGTCACCGTCGACGGCACCCTGTACAACCTCGTAGGAACCATCACGGAGGCCTGACCATGAACCCCGACACCGTCACCGAAACCGAGCCGGCCGAGCGCAACACCGAGATCGTGCTCACCGCGATGCGCGAGCTCTTCACCGAGAAGGACCTCACCGCGCTGGACCGGTACTGGGCCGAGCCGTACGTGCAGCACAGCCCGCAGATGCCCGACGGCCTCGACACGCTGCGCGCCGTGGTGCCCGGCCTGGAGGGGTTCTCCTGGGAGCCGCAGCGCACCGCGGCCCAGGGAGACCTCGTCTTCACCCACAGCCTCGTCCACGGCTGGGGGCCCGGCCCGGTGGTGATCGTCGACATCTTCCGACTGGAGGACGGCCGCATCGTCGAGCACTGGGACGTCGTCCAGGAACTGACCCTCCCCGAATCCACGGCCAGCGGAAACCCCATGGTGTGAATCGGTGGGCGGGGCGGGGCAGGGCGGCGCGTCAAGCCATGCCGGCCCGAAGCGCGGTTCCGCTCGACCTGATTTCAGGAATGGGGTTTCTCATGGGCCACGGTGCCCAGTGAAAATACGGCTTCGGTGCGAACACGTCCTGTCGCCGCGCGATCCGAACACTGAAAGAGAAGGCAGATCATGGGTTACGTCACTGTCGGGAACGAGAACAGCGCCCCGATCGAGATCTACTACGAGGACCAGGGCACGGGACAGCCCGTCGTGCTCATCCACGGATACCCGCTGAACGGCCACAGCTGGGAGCGGCAGACGCGCGCCCTGCTGGCCGCCGGATACCGCGTCATCACGTACGACCGCCGCGGCTTCGGCGGATCGTCCAAGGCCGGCTCCGGCTACGACTACGACACCTTCGCCGACGACCTGAACACCCTGCTGGAGACCCTGGACCTGCGCGACGTGGTCCTCGTCGGCTTCTCCATGGGCACCGGCGAACTCGCCCGCTACGTGTCCCGCCACGGCCACGAGCGCGTCGCCGGACTCGCGTTCCTCGCCGCGCTGGAGCCCTTCCTCGTCGCCCGCGAGGACAACCCCGAAGGGGTGCCGCAGGAGGTCTTCGACGGTATCGAGGCCACGGCCAGGGACGACCGCTACGCCTGGTTCACGAAGTTCTTCGCCGACTTCTACAACCTCGACGAGAACCTCGGCGGCCGGATCAGCCAGGAGGCGGTCACCAACAGCTGGAACGTCGCGGTCTCCAGCGCCCCGGTGGCGGCCTACGCCGTGGTCCCCTCCTGGATCGAGGACTTCCGTGCCGACGTCGAGGCGGTCCGCGCCAGTGGCAAGCCGGCCCTGATCCTGCACGGCACCGCCGACAACATCCTGCCCATCGACGCCACGGCCCGCCGCTTCCACAAGCTCCTGCCCGAGGCCCGCTACGTGGAGATCGAGAACGCCCCGCACGGACTGCTCTGGACGCACTACGACGAGGTCAACACCGCGCTCCTCGACTTCCTCGGCTAGCGGTTTTCCCGGCCGGTGGCCAGTCGCCCACCGACCGCTCGGGACCGCTGCCCCCTCTGAAAGACCCGTTCGGACCCGGGCGGTCCGACGACACGGTCGTCGGACCGCGCGGCGCGGCATCGATCGGCGGGGTCCCACGCCGTCCCCCGGACTCCAGCGTCCACACGGGCCGGCTACGGGACGTTGCTCCCTCCGGTGTTCGGCGCCGTGCGGGAGTTTCGCGAGAGCGCGTCTCCTCATGCTCCTCGGAGCGTGCGTCATGGCCGTGTTCACGACGTTCTGGACCGGCCTGACCGCCTGGGCCGCACAGCGGCGGCGAGTGCTCGCGGAGGAGCCGCCGCAGCAGCCACAGAGGGAACACGTCCCCACTGCCAGTTGTTGATTGGTCAACTAGATTCACATAGTGTGCCGCTGACCGGAAGTCGTCGGAAAAGAAGGAGTGCTCATGGCTGTCGAAGTGAACGACGCGCCCGCGGTGAAACGTTACGAGGCCCGTGTCGACGGGGCGTCCGAGGTGGCGGGGGTGGCGCAGTACATCCGTACGGACGAACTCGTCGCGTTCGTGCACACCGAGGTGGCGCCGGAGTACGAGGGCCGGGGCGTCGGGTCGGCGCTGGTGCGCACGGCCCTCGACGAGACCCGGGCCGCGGGCCTGCGGGCGCTGCCGACCTGCCCCTTCTTCGCGGCCTGGATCTCCCGTCACCCGGAGTACCAGGACCTGGTGTACCAGTCCAGGAGCAAGGTCGGCGACTGACCGGATCCCGCCCACCCGATGCGGCTGATCGAATGCGGCCCGGACGGCGACCACGGCCGCACGAGGGCCTTCGCGCCGAAGCCTTCGCGCAGCGCGTGGACGCCTCCGTCTCCGCCGCTCGGCCCGGCGACCGCCGCCGCGAGATCCTCGTTCCCCGGGTCGAGGACCCTGGGACCGAGCGCAGCGATGGTCGGGCGCCGGTCACACCCTCGCCCGGTTCGACCGCGGTGCCCGAGAACTCGTGCCCGGGGGACCTCCGGCAGCGTCGCCCCGGTGAGCGGTTGCGCGTGGCCGGAGTCGAGGCCCGTCGGGAGAGTGGTGGACGTGCGGGTCGCCTCCGCGGACACCGGGGAAGACGTTCCTCGGTTTCACCTGCCTCGGGCCGGGACCCGGGGAAACGATCTCATCAGGGGCGATCGCCGCACCAGTGACACCACGTCACGTCCTCACCCCTACGAACGTCATGTGCGGGTGTTGACGCGGCGGCACTACCCGGTGGACGCCCCGGCGGCTTGAATCGCAGAGCACCCGACCACCGCGACGCCGCGGAAGCAAGGACTGGACGACATGGCACTTCCCAAGCTCCACACCATCGAGGACCTCTTCGACTCGCCGCAGCGTACCAACGCGTCGATCTCTCCGGACGGCACCCGGCTGGCCTTCCTGGCACCCTGGAAGAACCGGCTCAACATCTGGGTCCAGGACCTTGAGGACGGCTCCGAGCCGCGGGCCGTCACCGCCGACGAGACCCGCAGCGTACAGAGCTTCGAGTGGGCCGACGACCCGCGCTGGCTGCTCTACCTCCAGGACGACGGCGGGGACCAGAGGTGGCATCTGTACCGGGTCGACCTCGACACCCCCGGTTCGGAAGCGGTCGACCTCACCCCCTTCCCCGGCGCCACGGTCATGGGTTTCGGCACCTCCCCGGTCAGCCCGGGGAAGGTGACCCTGCTGCTCGACACCCGAGACCCCGGGACGTTCGACTCCCACGAGCTCGACATCGCCACGGGCGAAATCGGCCTGCTGGCCGAGAGCCCCGGCCCGGGCAAGATCTGGGTCCAGGCCGGTGACGGATCACTGTTCCTGTCCGAGCTGACCGCCCGGGGCGACGTGGAGTTCTCCCGCCGCGACCCCGCCACCGGCGAGCCGCGCAGGGTCCTGGAGTGGAAGGGCGCCGACTACCCCGTGGGTTCGCCGTGGCAGATCACGCCGGACGGGACCGGCCTGTGGATCGTCTCCAATCGGGGCACCGACCGCACCCGAGTGGTCCGGGTCGACCTGGCCACCGGCGAGGAGACCGAGGTCGACAGCCACCCGGTCTTCGACGTCGACGCGCGCATGATGGTCAACCCCGCCGTGCCCGACCCGCTGATCCGCGACCACCGGGGTGAGCTGCTCGGGGTGCGCTACCTCGGCGAGCGCCAGGTCATCCACGCCCTGGCCCCGCACTTCGCCGAGGTTCTGGCCAACCTGGAACAGCTCTCCGAGGGCGACCTCTCCCACGTGTCCTCCGACCGGGACGGCCGCCGCTGGGTCGTCTCCTTCGAACACGACCGCGACCCCGGCGCCACCTGGTTCTACGACCACGCCACCGGGGAGTCCCGGCTGCTGTTCCGGCCGTTCCCGCACCTGGACCCGGAGACGCTGGCGCCGATGCGCCCGGTCTCCATCACCGCCCGCGACGGGCTGACCCTGCCCTCCTACCTCACCCTGCCCGTCGGGGTGGAGCCGAAGAACCTGCCGCTGGTACTGCTGGTCCACGGCGGCCCCTGGGCCCGCGACGCCTGGGGGTACTTCCCCCCGGCCCAGCTGATGGCCAACCGGGGCTACGCGGTGCTGCAGGTCAACTTCCGCGGCTCGACCGGGTTCGGCAAGGCGCACACCCAGGCCGCGATCGGCGAGTTCGCGGGCAGGATGCACGACGACCTGATCGACGGGGTGGACTGGGCGGTGGCCCAGGGATACGCCGACCCGGACCGGGTGGCGATCGTCGGCGGTTCCTACGGCGGCTACGCGACGCTGGTGGGGGTCACTTTCACCCCGGACCGCTTCGCCGCGGCCGTGGACGTCGTCGGGATCTCGGACCTGGCGAACTTCATGCGGACCCAGCCCCCGTTCGTCCGGCCCGGCCTGATCAACAACTGGTACCGGTACATCGGCGACCCCGAGATTCCCGAGCAGGAGCAGGACATGCTCGCCCGCTCGCCGATCACCCGCATCGACCAGGTCCGCACCCCGCTGATGGTGGTGCAGGGTGCCAACGACCCGCTGGTCGTCAAGGCCGAGTCCGACAACATCGTCGAATCCCTGCGCTCGCGCGGCGTGGAGGTCGAATACATGGTCGTCGAGGGCGAGGGACACGGGTTCGTGAACCCCGAGAACCAGATGGCCGTGTTCGAGGCCGCCGACCGCTTCATCGCCCAGCACCTGGGCGGACGGCCCGGACAGAGCTGACCGCCGCACACCGCACCGTCCCGTCCCGCCCCGGCGAGCCCACAGGCAGGAGCACCCGAAGTGAAATTCCACGAACCCGCACGCGACGTCACCGAACAGAGCAGGACCGCGAACACCGACCACACCGGCCGTGCCAATCGCAACGGCCACACTGACCGCGACGGCCACACCGACCGCGACGGCCGCGCCGAACCGCCCGCGGACCTGAAGCAGGAGGTGCTCAGGGGGCTGGGCGGGGTGTCGGGGATGGTCTACTCCGCCCTGCCGGTCGTGGTCTTCGCCGCGACCGTCCCCTTCATCGCCCTGCCCGCCGCGATCAGCGCCGCCATCGCGTTGGCCCTGATCCTGGGCACGTACCGGCTGTGGCGCGGGGAGCGGCTCATGCCCGCGCTGGGCGGGGTGATCGCCGTCGCTGCCGCCGGCGGCATCGCGGCCTCCACCGGCTCGGCCAACGACTTCTTCCTGTTCGGGATCTGGAGTTCCCTGGCCCTGGCCCTGTTCACTCTGGGCACGGTCCTCGCCCGCCGCCCGGTGACCGGTCTCGTCTGGAACCTCCTCCACGGCAACTCCCACGCCTGGCGTCAGGACCCGCCCTCACTGCGGGTACACGACCTGGCAACACTGGCGGTGACGGCCGTGCTCGCCGCCCGGTTCGTCGTTCGGCAGTGGATGTACCTGGCCGACTCCACCACCGGGCTGGCCGTCGCCGACACGGTGACCGGCTTCCCGCTCACGGTGGTGGCGGTGCTCGTCATCGTCTGGGCGTTCCGCCGCACCACCAGGCGGCTGGTCGCGCCGGACGGCCCCGCGACCGGTCCACGCGGCTGACCCGTCCCTCCCCACGGCCCCGTGCTTCACGGAGCCGCTCTACCAGCTCGCGCGTGCCCGCCGTCCCGGTCACGCGCGACCGACTCCCTGAGGAGGCCGGCCACCGTGCGCCGCAGCCCGACGATCTACTTCACCTCCTACGCGCTGTCCCTGCTGGGATCCGGGATCGCGAGCGTGGTGATTCCGCTTCTGGTGCTCGACCGCACCGGCGACGTCCTCGCGGCGGGCATCATGGCGACCGCGGGCATGGCCGTCTCCGCGCTGACAGGGTTCTTCTCCGGGCTGCTCGTCGACCGGGTCGACCGGCGCGCGATATCGGTCGCGGCCAACCTGCTCACAGCCCTGTCGATGGCGGCGCTGCTGGTCATCGACCTGGCCTGGGGCCTGAACCTGACCTGGTTCCTGGCGGTCGCCGTGGTCGGGGCGTTGATCCGGGTCCCGGGGATGACCGCCCAGGAGACCCTGCTGCCCGCCCTGGCCCGCCTCGGTGAAACAGAGCCCGGCCGGGAGGGGCGTCCGGTCAGGCTGGACCGGCTGGTCGCGGTCCGCGAGACCGTGGGCAACGTGCTCCTGCTGGCCGGTCCCGGTCTGGGCGGGCTGCTGGTCGCGCTGTTCGGCCTGTCCCCGGCGATCCTGCTCGCCACCGCAGCGACCGGCCTGCTCGCCGCGCTGAGCACGCTCGTGCTCGACCCGAGGGCCGGGCGGGTCCCGCCCCGGGACCCCGTCCCGGCGGGCGCCGCCGGTGGTTCGCTGCGCCGGGCCGCGGCAGATCTGGCCGACGGGTGGCGGTTCCTGTTCCGCAACCGGCTGGTTCTCGGATCGACCCTGGTCACCGGGGTGTTCATCGCGGTGCTGAGCATCCTGCAGACCACCCTCATGCCCGCCTACTTCACCGAGCAGAACCTCCCCGCGCTCACAGGTCTGACCCTGAGCGCGATCGCCGCGGGCAGTATCGGGGGCTCGGCCGTCTACGCCGCCTTCGCGCTCCGGGTCCGCCGCCGGGTGTGGTTCGTGATCGGGATGCTGGGCGTCCTGGTCGGCTTCGCAGCGGTGGGCACCATGGCCTCCCCCTGGTTGGTGCTGGGCGGCGCGGCCTTGGCCGGGTTCCTCTTCGCTCCGGCCGGAGGCGTGCTCGGGGTACTGACCATCGAGGCCACCCCGGACGCCATGCGCGGTCGTGTGCTGGGAGCCCAGAACACCGTCATGCTCTCCGCCCCCGCCCTGACCAGCGCCCCGCTCGCGGCCGTGGCCTCGGTGGCCGGTCTGCCCGTGGCCGGGGCCGTGATCGCGGTCCTGGTCGGGGTCACCGCGCTGGCGGCGCTGGCCGCCCCGGCGTTCCGCCGGATCGATGACCTCGGCTCCGAGCCGGAGGAAGCGAACCCCGACCCTTCCTCCGTCCAAGCGTGACGTACGGGCGTTCGAACCGGGGGCCGAAGCAGGCAACGGGAAGGGAGAGATGAGGACCGACAAGAGGAGACCACGACAGGTCTGCGCCCTGCGAGGGCTCAGGTCCCTGCGCCGCCGGGCGTAGATCGTCTCGGCGGGAGATGTCCAGATCGCGTGCCACGTCCGCGACGCTGCGTCCGGCCTGGACCAGGTCCAGCACCTTGCGGCGGAACTCGGCGGGGTATCCACGACGTCCCACGATGCCCTCCTTGAAGGGTCACGTGGTCCCAGGATCCAGAAATCCGACTCCGAAGAACGCGGGACACACCAATCGCTCCACCAGACTCGGTACATGCCACGCCGCCCTCAGCCCTCATGATGTCCGCGCCCGGCTGCGCCGTTCAGGAGCCGTGGCGGGGGGCGGTCGTGGTGCCGCGGACGACGAGGTGGGGTGCGACGACGGTCTCGCCCGGGGTCTCCTCCCCCTCCAGACGGGAGATGGACCGGCCGACCGCCAGGTCGGCCAGGCGGGCCACGTCCTGGGCGATGGTCGTGAGGTCGATGTGGGCGAGTCGGGCCAGGCGGCTGTCGTCGAAGCCGACGACCGAGACCCGGCCCGGCACCTCCACCCCGGATCTGACCAGTACGTCGAGGACGCCCGAGGCACAGTGGTCGTTGAAGGCGAGGACCGCGGTGAACGTCGGGCCGTCGGCGAGGAGTCCACGAGCCGCGCGGGCGCCGTCCTCCTCGCTCGGACCGGCCGCCACGACACGGGCGCGGTCGGCCAGGCCGTGGTGTCGCAGGGCGGTGCGGTAGCCGCGCCGCCGGTCCGCGGCGCCGGGTGCCCGGCCGCCGTCGACGTGGACGATGTCGCGGTGGCCCAGAGCGACCAGGTGGTCCACTGCCTGGCGCGCCCCCTGGTCGTCGGCGGTCCGCACGACCTCCACCCCCGGGACGACGGGTCTCAGCCGCCGGGCGACCGAGACGACGGGCAGCCGCGCGGCGAGCTCGGCCAGGCGGGCGGCGGGGGCCTGCGGACCGAGCAGGATCAGGGCCTCGCAGCGGTCGTCGAGCAGCGACTGCGCCGCGCGTTCCTCACTGCGCCCGGCGGTCACCGCGCTCAGCGCGAGCTGGTATCCGGCCGGTTCGGCCACCGCGTACAAACCTTCGACCAAGTCGGCGTGGAAGGGCTGTTGGAGGCCGAACTGCACACCGAGCAGGCGGGATCGGTGGCTGCGCAGGAGCCTGGCCCGCGTGTCCGGGCGGTAGCCGATCTCCCGAGCGGCCTGGAGGACCCGCTCCCGCGTGGCCTCACCCGCGCCCTTGGCCCCGCGCATGACGATGGAGACCAGAGCCGTGGACACACCCGCGCGCGCCGCGACGTCGGCGAGGGTCGGGCGCCTCCCCCGGGGGCCCGACGGCGTCGGTGGCACCACTGGCCCCTCCTGGTCGGCGTCGACTCCTGCCCGATGATCGTAGGCCACTCCGGGGGGTTCTCCACCACGCGACTATAACGTTCTAGTTTTTACCCGGACCCCCTTGACGCCCCCGTGGCACGGCCGGTCTACTGACGCCAGGAACTAGAACGTTCTAGAAGCGAGGCGGGCAGAGATGTACACGTTGGCGGCCTGCGCCGAGATGCTGTTCCTGGACCAGCCGGTCCAGGACCGCGCACAGCGCATCCACGACCTCGGTTTCGAGGTCGAGATCTGGGACTGGACCCGGCACGACCTGGACGCGCTGGCGCGCACCGGAGCCGTGTTCTCCTCGATGACCGGCTACGTCCGGGGCACCCTGACCGACGCCGAGGGTGCGGCGGAACTGCTGCGCACCGCCGAGGAGTCCGTACGGGCCGCCGACCGCCTGGGCTGCCCCCGGCTGAACCTGCACGGCACCGGCCTGGACGGTCGGGGCCTGCCGGTGCGCCCGGTGACCGGTGAGGCCACCGGGCCCATGTGGATCACCGCCCACCGCACGCTCACCCGCGTCGCCGAACTGGGCGCGCGGGCCGGGGTCACCTTCACCCTGGAGAACCTCAACACCGCCGTGGACCACCCCGGCGTGCCCTTCGCCAGGGCCGCGGACACGCTGGCCCTGGTCGCGTCGGTCGACCACCCCGGACTGCGGATGAACCTCGACCTCTACCACGCACAGATCGGCGAGGGGAACCTCATCGAACTCCTGCGCCGGGCGCACGGCCAGGGTCTCATCGGCGAGGTACAGGTCGCCGACGTCCCGGGGCGCCGCGAGCCCGGAACCGGGGAGATCGCCTACCCGGCCGTCGCCCGCGTGCTCGCCGACCTCGGCTACGACGGCACGGTCGCTCTGGAGGCCTGGGCCTCGGACGACGGCGAACGCGCTCTGGAGCGCTTCCGGGCCGCCTTCACCCCGTGACCTCCGCCCCGAGGGCGCGCGGCACGTGACCACGGATCCTCGACCACATCCAGCACCGCCATCACCGCTACACACGGAGAACGCCATGAGCCCTCACGTCACCGACCACGGCGCAGTCGCGTCCGCCACCGCTCCGCCCCTGGCCATGGGGCTCGTCGGTGCCGGACGGATGGGCGCCTTCCACGCCCGCACCCTCGCCCAACGCCTGCCCGGAGTCCGGCTCGCCGCCGTCGCCGACCCGGCCCCGGGGGCGGCCCGCGCCCTCGCGGACGAGCTCGGCTGCCCCACGGCACTGACCGACATCGACCGGTTGTTCTCCGACCCGGGCATCGACGCGGTCGTGATCGCCACCCCGGCCCGCACCCACGCCGACCTGGTCGTGGCCGCCGCCCGCGCGGGCAAGGCGGTCTACTGCGAGAAGCCGATGGCCGTCTCCCTCGCCGACGCGGACCGCGCCATCGACGCCGCCCGGGAAGCGGGCGTCCAGCTCCAGGTCGGCTTCAACCGGCGCTACGACGCCGGCTTTCGCGCCGCCCGCGCCAGGATCGACGCCGGGGCGGTCGGCACGCCCCAGTTGCTGCGCTCGCTCACCCGCGACCCGAACCTGGCCGACCCGGCCCGGATCCCGCAGTGGACGATCTTCCTGGAGACGCTCATCCACGACTTCGACACCCTGCGCTTCCTCAACCCGGGGGCCGAACCGGTCGAGGTCTGCGCCATGGCCGACGCGCTGGTCCGCCCGGATTTCCGAGACCGGGGGCTGCTCGACACCGCCGTGGTCACCATCAGGTTCGACAACGGGGCCCTGGCGACCGCCGAGGCCAGCTTCCAGGCCGTCTACGGCTACGACGTCCGCGGCGAGGTCTTCGGCTCGGGGGGCATGCTGACCATGGGCGACGCGCGTCGCACGCACCTGACCTCCTACGGCCCCGACGGGATCTCCGCCGACTGCGTCACCTACGACCAGGACCTCTTCCACGACGCCTATGTCGCCGAACTGGCGGACTTCACCGACAGCGTGCGCAGCGGCCGGGCCACGGCCGTCACCGGGGAGGACGCGCGCGCCGCCCTCGCCATCGCCCTCGCCTCCGTCCACTCGGTCACCACCGGCGGTCCCGTTCGCCTCGACGCCCTCAAGGACGCGTGACCCGCTGGTGCGGGTCGCCCCGAGCCCGTGGCCGCCTCGACACGATCGCGTGTGTGCCCGACGGTTCATGCGGAGAAGGCGGTACGTGGTCGAAGCGGCCTTCCTCACCCCAGCGCTTGATCGCACGGCCCCATCGCTCCCGCCGACCGAAGCGGGTGTTCCGTTCCGGGTGTGACGGGGGCTCTGGTCTGTGCCGGGAGGCGATCCCGGCACAGAGCAGAGTCCCCGATCAACCCGGCATGGAACAAGTTAATCTGTACCCCTATGTCCAACGACCAGGATCCTTGGATCGCCTGCTATCGCGCGCTGCTGCCGTGGACGAAGCGTTTCCAGGAGGGAGATTCGCACCGTGCGGTGAGGATCGCCGTGGAACGCTCACTTGTCACGCTGTGGGGTGGGCCAGACCCGGAAAGACCGGCGACCGACGCTGACGTGCACGCGATCGTCGCCGCCTGCAACGCTTACCACCAGGGCTGGTTCGACGCCGTGATCGGCGCCGAGGCCCGCCGCACCTGGCCCGACGGGGAGCGCTGGCCGTTTTCGCTGTGGGTATGGCAGGACTCCTCGCGCGGCCATGGCCGGGGCAGGGCCTTTCGCGACACGATCGGCGAGCACCTCGACTTCTTCGCGAGATTCCGGTTCCAGTCCACGTTGGACTTGGTCGGGTACGCCGAGCACGCTGCCCGGGCGGCGACGGGTGCCGCCCGGCAGCGGGCGGCTGACGCCGTTGTGGATGTGCTGGAGCAGGCCTGGACCCGGGTCGACAGAGAGGGCTGGGATGACGCCGGCTGGTACGAGTACATCGAGGTGGAAGAGCTGGTCGGCTGGACGATGGCGGCCCTGCGGATTCCCGGGCTGATCCCGTCCGAGGCCGCCGAGCGGGTGTACCGGATCGCTGAGCAGGGCGCCTGGGACGGCTGGTCGGAATGGTCGTCGAAGAGCCTGCCGGCTCCGTTCCTCGCCCAGGCGGCACAGGCCGTGGCGGACTGTGTGCGCTAGTGTCCCGGGACGTGTTCCCCCGGGGAACCGCCGACCGCGGCCCCGTCGAGGTCGGCGAGGTCGAGACCGGGTCGTCCTCCTCGGCCTCGGTGGCCCGCTCCTCCGCCGGGGTCGAACCCGTTCAGGCGAATCCGCCCGAGTGCGGTGCGCGCCGGTCGCGGAAATGACCGGTTCCGAAGACCGCGCACACCACCGGGCACACGTGGGCGGTCATCACCGACAGGTCCCACCGATGCCCTGGATGCGCACCCATCCGGCGCTCGTCCGATCCCGCTTTCCGCACAGCGACTTCAGGGTGGACCCAGAGCGAACATAACACACGAAAACAATTAAATCTCTTATGTCGCTTTTATGATACATAAAAATGAAAGCGAATCCGAAAAGGATTCGCGCGGTCCGCATCGCCCCCTCGCCCGATCGCGTCGGCCCCGGGCACGGTCTCCCCCGCTTGTTTGGGACACGCCTCCCCTGGCATCCGCCTTGGCGTGAAGCCTGACCAGGCGCGACGGTACCGAGACACCGGGCGGCCCGTCCTCGCCGGGACACGGGCCGCCCCGAGCCCTCCCACACCCGAGCCTCCCTTTCATTCGAATTGTCCGCTTATTTTGCATTGCCCCTCTCCACCGAACGCCACCAAAGCCAACCAGATCCCACCATCGCATTGACAAAAGCAGTGATTGCAGAAGATGATCAACGCACAAGGGACCCGGGACGGATATCCGAATGCCCGGACAAAGTTCCATCCGGAGCTTTCGTTTGATTCTTCGCTTCGGTCCTTTTCGTGTCGATCTGGAGATGGGGATGCCGTGGCGCACACCGGTGACGGTGCGAAGACCGACCACGTGGGCGAGTCGGTGCTGCTGGCGGCCGGGTTGGCCGACATGGCGTTCAGCGGTGCCGGAGCGGCTCTGCGGAGAGCGAGGGCGCTGCTGATCCGGTCGGACCTGGTCGAGCTGGCCGACGACGGCCGTGAGGAGCTGAGGCGGCGGGGCCGGCTGGCGCTGCGACGGTACGCGCCCGCGTCCGAGTCCCACCTGGAACAGCTCGCCCGAAGGGCCGCCTCCCGGCCCGGTCAGAGCGATGTCTGAGACCGAGGAGCAGATCCTGCTCCGTACCCGGGTGGACTCCGCGTTGCGGGAGTTCGCACGGCAGGAGACGGACCGGCTGCTCGCCATCGACGCCGACCTGACGCCGGTGGCCGAGCAGTTGGCCGTGGCGGTGGCCGACGGCAAGCGCCTGCGCGCCGCCTTCTGCTACTGGGGATGGCGCGCGGCCGGGCAACCGGACAGCGACGCGCTGGTCAGGGCCGCCGCGGCGATGGAGCTGGTGCACGCGGCGGCCGTCATCCACGACGACCTCATCGACGAGAGCCCGATGCGGCACGGCGTACCGAGCGCCCATGTCGCGCTGCGCGCCGCGTTCACCGCCAGGGCTCGCCCTCAGGCCGGGGGCCGCGCCCTGGCCCTGCTGACCGGGGACCTGCTGATGTCGTGGGCCGCGCAGCTGTTCCTCTTCTCCGGCCTGCCCGCGGCCTACCTGTCCCGCGCCCGCGAGCTGTGGGCGGTCATGACCAGGGAGCTGATCGCCGGAGAGTGCCTGGAGGTCCTGCGTACCGGCTCCCGGCCGGACACGGACAGATCGCTCCAGGTGATCCGGTACAAGACCGCCAAGTACACGGTCGAGCACCCCCTGCGCATCGGTGGCGCGATGGCCGGTGCCCCGGGCACGCTGATGGAGGCCTTCACCGCCTACGGGCTTCCCCTCGGGGAGGCGTTCCAGCTGCGGGACGACCTGCTGGGGCTCTTCGGTGACCCGCGACGCACGGGCAAGTCGAACCTGGACGACGTCCGGGGCAACCGGCCGACCGTCCTGTTCGCCGAGACCTGGTCGGCCGCCACCGCGGCCGAACGCCGGGAGCTGCGCGGGCTGCTCGGCCGACGCGGACTGGACGGTGAGGGCCTGTCGAGAGTACGGGCGATCACGCGACGCACCGGGGCCCTCGACCGTGTCGAGAAGATGATCGCCCAGCGCGTCCAGGCCGCCAGCACCGTTCTCGCCCAAACGGACCTACCGGCCGAAGCCTCCGCCGCGCTGTCCCACATGGTGGCCTCGGCCGCGTCCCGCCGGTCCTGACCCGTAGAAGGAGATCCCGTGACCTGCACACCGGAGACCATGGACGCGCTGCGTCTCCTGGGGGACGAACTCGCCGACGCGACGGTGGAGGCGCTCTTCGAACGCGGGGAGGTCGGCAAGTTCAACACCCTCATGCGCTACTTCTCCACGACGGGCCAGGACCTGCCCGACGGGCTGCCGGACGTCGCCCGCGAATATCTGCGCGCCACCGCCACACCGCCGGCCTGGGTCGACTGGGGCGAGGTGGAGAAGGCCCGGCTGTTCTTCATCGACAACAACGTGCACATCTCCACCGCCCTGGCCTTCTCCGCGATGCCCGCCTGCTACGTCATCCCGCACGTGGCCAAGCTGCTCAGCGCCACCCACGCCCTGGAGTACCCCTCGCGGCGCATGGCCGAGACCGGGCAGTTCACCGTCTACCTGATGCAGCCCGACGCCTTCGAGGCGGGGGGCCGCTTCGTCCCGGCGGCCCAGAAGGTGCGTCTGCTGCACGCCTCCATCCGCTACCACATGCGCCGCGAGGGCCGGTGGGACGTGGCCGCGCTCGGCACCCCGATCTGTCAGGAGGACATGATCGGCGGCCAGATGATGTTCTCCCTCCAGGTCCTGGACGCACTGCACCGCCTGGGCATCCACATGTCGGTCGACGGTGCGGAGTCCTACTTCTACGTCTGGCGCATCGTCGGCGAGATGCTCGGTATCGCCCCCGAACACGCCCCGACCGATCTGGACGGCGCCCGGCGGTTCTCCGACCTGTACATGACCAGGCACATGGGTCCCTCCGAAGAGGGGGCACGGCTGACCCGCCAGCTCATCGAACTCTACGAGGAGGTCGTCCCCGGAACCCTCTTCGACCCGGTGGTCGCCGCTCTCATCCGCTATCTCATCGGCGACACCTGCGCCGACTGGCTCCAGGTTCCGCGGACCGGCTGGGACACGGCCGTCAAGGTCTCCCCCGCCCTGCTCGGGATCTTCGAGCGCATCGAGGACCGCTCTCCGATGGGGGCGTGGGCCCTGGATCACCTCGGCAACCTCATCACCCACCTGGAACTCAGCTCTCTCACCCGTGGCCGGGTCATGCAGTACGCCATCCCCGAGCGGCTCAAGGACGAGTACGGTGTCACCTCCACCGTCCCTCGCACCGGCCGCTGGACTCCGCCGCCCCTGACGCCCCACACCTGAGCGGCTCCGACAGGCGCGGCCCTCCATCGCACCCGACACGGGACGGGGCCCGGGGAGACGCTCGGCCGAGCGTCTCCCCTGGCTCCGAGTGACGGCCGACCGACTCGGCGCATCGCGATGGCCGTGGGAATCCGCCGACCGCACCGGGGCCGCCGACCGCACCGGGGCACGAACCGCACCCGCCGGGGCCGGCCGGGCCCCCTACAGCCAGTCGTGCTCGCGTGCGTACCGCGCCGCCTCGTGCCGGGTGCGGGTCTGGGTCTTCTGCATCGCGTTGGACAGGTAGTTGCGCACCGTGCCCTCCGCCAGGTGGAGACGACCGGAGATCTCCGCGACGGAGTACCCCTCGCCGGTCTCCCGCAGGACGTCGACCTCCCGGTCGGTGAGCGGGCAGTCGTCGATGACGGCGAGCGCGGACACGTCGGGATCGACCCACCGCCTGCCCTGGTGCAGGGTCGCGACGACGGAGGCGATGTGCGACGGTTCCGCCGACTTGGTGACGAATCCCTGGACACCGAGTCTGAGCGCCTTGCGGAGCACGCCGGGCCGGGCGTGGCGGGTCAGCATCAGGATCACCTGGTCCGGCAGTTCACGGCGGATCTCCGCGACGGCGCCGAGTCCGTCCACGCCGGGCATCTCCAGATCGATGACGAGCACGTCGGGGCGGTGGCGCAGGGTGGCCGCCACGGCCCGCTCACCGTCCTCGGCCTCGGCGAGCACGGTGATGTCGCCCTCCAGGGGGAGCAACGAGGCCAGCGCCTTGCGGAGGAGTGCCTCGTCGTCGGCGAGCACCACGGTGGTCATCGGTCGTCCTTCCGCTGCGGCAATGTCGCGGCGGTCAGGAACCGCCCGTCCTTCTGCTCCACCGTCAGTGTGCCGCCGTCGCGTTCCAGGCGTTCCCGGAGGGTGGAGAGTCCCCGGAGTTCGGGCGGTCCGTTGTCCGGCGCGCCGTCGTTGTCGATGATGATGCCCGCCCTGGAGAGGGTGATCCGCACCCGCTCGGCCTGGGCGTGCCGCAGGATGTTGGTCGTCGTCTCCCGCAGGACCTGGCCGAGGAACTCGGCCGCGCGGGCGTCGACCTCGGCCTCGCGGTCGACGCGAACGTCGATGCCCGCGGCCTCGAAGAGGTTCTTGGCGTTCTCCAGCTCCGCGGACAGGTTGAGCCGCCGCTGCGCGTGGGCCAGTTCCTTGGTCTGGGCGATGGTGTCGCCGACCAGGGCGTGCACCTCGCCCAGTTCCCGCTCCACCCGCTCGATGTCGGCGTGCAGCAGCTTCCGGGCGAGCGCGACCTTGAGCTTCACCACGTGCAGGGTGTGGCCCTGGATGTCGTGCAGGTCACCGGCGAAACGCACGCGTTCGCGGGCCACGGCCAGCTCGGCCTCGCGTTCCCGCGACTCCTCCAGCTCCGTGACGAGGCCGGAGACCAGGTGGCCGAGGAAGGTGAGGGCGAATCCCGTCACTGCGACGCTCGTGGAGCCGACGGCGTACCGGCCCAGCACCCCGAGAAGGTCCTGCGACTCCATCGACAGCCGCACCGCGACCACGGCGACGGCGAAGGCGACCAGCCCCAGAGCCGCCGCCCGGCGGTGGCGCGGCAGCCGGAGGACGACGATGGTGCCCACCACGGAGAGGCCGTAGGAGGCGGACGTCTCGTCCATCACCAGCACTCCGACGGTCCACACGGCCACGGCGACGGCCAGGCAGGAGAGCGCCACACCGGAGAGGTTCCCCACGGCCCACCCGGAGACGGACACCAGGGCGGCCACCAGACCCAGCGCCAGGACGGCGGACTGTTCCCAGCTCTGGGCGTTGTTCGCGATCAGGAGCGCGCCCACGGCGGAGAGCGCAGCGGACACGAGGTTGAGGGTGAGACTGCGCAGGAGCTCTTGCTTGACCTGGGCGGATTCGCGCACGGATGGGGCCCTCCGGTGTCGGGCTGCGGGGTCCGTCCCAGGATTCTCCCAGCTTCGCCGCGCCACCAGTGACGCCACGTCATGACCTCACACGGGGAAAAGTCATGGCGGAGTGGTGACGTGACCGCACTGCCGGACGGGAGCGCCGACGGCTGGAATGGTGCCATGTCCTCTACACCGGTCATCGACGTCGAACGTCTGAATGTGAGATACGGCGATTTCCACGCCGTGAAGGACCTGTCCTTCCAGGTAAGGCGCGGGGAGTTGTACGCCCTGCTCGGCACGAACGGGGCGGGCAAGACCTCGACCCTGGAGACCGTCGAGGGCCACCGCCCCGCCACGTCCGGCACGGTGCGGGTCTTCGGACGCGACCCGCGCGACCGCGGGTCCGTGCGGCCCCGGACGGGGATCATGCTCCAGGAGAGCGGTTTCTCCCCGGACCTGACGGTGCGGGAGTCGATCCGGCTGGTCGGGGGGCTCACCCGGCGCACCGACCGGGTCGAGCGCCTGCTCGGCGTCGTCGGCCTCGAACACAAGGCCGACACCAGGGTGTCCCGGCTCTCCGGCGGAGAGAAGCGGCGGCTGGACTTCGCCACCGCCGTGTACGGGACGCCGGAGCTGATCTTCCTGGACGAGCCCACCACCGGTCTGGACATCCAGTCCCGGGACGACCTGTGGGACGCCGTGGACCGGCTGCGCGAGGACGGCTCCACCGTCGTGCTCACCACGCACTACCTGGAGGAGGCCCAGCAGCGCGCCGACCGTATCGGGCTCATGCACCAGGGGGTGTTCCACCGGGAGGGGACCGTCTCCGAACTCACGCGGACGCTGCCCGCCACCATCCGCTTCTCCCTCCCGCTCTCCGCGCCCGAGCCGCCACCGCCGGCCGTGGGCGAGGGCGAGGGCAGGTTCCTCATCGAGACCCCCGGTCTCCAGAAGGACCTGCACGTCCTCCTGGACTGGGCGCGGGACCACGCGGTGGAGCTGCGGGACCTCCAGGCCGGACCGACCCGGCTCGACGACGTCTTCCGCGCCATCGGCGAGGAGTAGGCCGCGCGGCCCCTCATCGCCCGCTCTTTCGAAACCTCCAGGAAAAGGGACCTTCGCCATGCTCGCGATCGCTCACGGTGAGCTGATCCAGATCTTCCGTAACCGGCTGGTACTGGTCACCATGCTCGTCATGCCCGCGGCGGCCAGTGCGTTCTACATCTACCTGCACGATCGCATCCCCGGGCTGGCCGTCGGCACGGTGGCCGCTGTACTGATGTTCCTCGTAGTGGTGATGGGGCTCTACACCACAGCGGTGACCACGCTCGCCTCCCGCCGCCAGAACCTCTTCCTCAAGCGGCTGCGCTCGACCGCGGTGGACGACGCGCGCATCCTCACCGGGCTGCTGCTCCCGGTCACCGCCATCACGGTCGTCCAGGTGGCCGTGGTCCTGACCGTGCTGTCGATCGTCGCCGAACCGCCGGCCGACCTCCTGCTCCTGGTGGCGGCCACACTCGCGACGGTCGTCATGATGCTCGGCCTGGCGCTGGCCACGGCCGGGGTGACCAACTCGCCCGAACACGCCCAGGTGACCACCCTGCCCGTCCTTCTCGGCGTGCTCGTCGTGTCCGGCTGGGTGGGGTTCACCGGAACCGAGGAGCTCACCCTGCTCAAGCGGCTGCTCCCCGGCGGGGCGGCGGCGGAGCTGGTCGTCGACGCCTGGGACGGCGGCGCCCCGGTCGCGGACTCCCTGTTCCTGCTGGCGCCCACCCTGGCCTGGGTCGTCGTCGCCGTCGGCCTGGCCGCCCGGATCTTCCGGTGGGAGCCCCGCCGCTGACGGCCTCGGCGACACGCCCGTGGACGTTCGGGTGAGCGCGGTGCGGACACGGAAGTATCGACGCGAGTCGGCGGACGCCCGGGCCGAGGGCGTGCTCCACACGGAACGGATCCCGAGGAACCCGAGAGGGGCACCATGGACATGACCCTGCCACAACGGCTCTACCTGCTCAGCTACGACATCGACGGGAACCGGTTCGACCCCGTCAGCACCCCCTACCGGGGGCACCTGCTGCGCGCCGCGGCGCTGACCGAGCTGATCATCGGCGGCCTGCTCCGCGACAACGGCGGCAGGGCCGAGCGCACCGGCCGAACGCCGGACGACCCGTTCCTGGCCGACGTGCTGTCCGGTCTGTCCCCGAACGAACCGGGCCATTGGATCAACGCCGTCCCGGACCGGGAGTGGAAGGCCGAGACGACCGTTCGCGAGCAGCTCCTCGCGAACGGGTCGATCACCGTGGTCCGAGGCCGGGTGCTGGGGATCTTCCCCTCCCGCAAGGTCACCCTCGACCACCCCGAACGGGTCCGTCTGCTGCGCGAGCGCACGCGCGACGCGGTCCTCGCGGGCCGTGAGGCGGCCTCGGTCCCCATCGAGGACGCGGCTCTGGCCGCGATCGCGGTCGAGGGGGACGTCTGGACGGTGTTCACGCCGGCGGAGCGTCAGCGGCACCGGGCCGAGGTCAAGGCGCTCCGCGAACGTTTCGAGGCCGAGGTCCCCGGGATGCTCAACGCGATCCTCACGGCGGTCGTGAACCGCAGGGCCGGCACCTCCTAGCCGTACCGACCCGACACCACGCCACGCCGGATCCCGGCGGGGCGATCGACGAGATCCAGAGAACAGGGAGTCCACCGTCATGTCCACGGATCACCCCGCCCGTCCGCAGAACCACGACGCCGTCGGCGACGCCTCCCCGGTGCGACCGGGGTGGACCGAGATCGTGGTCGGCCTGCTCGCACTGTCGATCACCGTGGTCGCGCTCGTCCCCCTCGGGCCGGCCGGCCCCCTGGACCCGGACCCGGTGACGTTCGGGCTCATCACGGCCGCCTGGTCGGGCATCGCCGGGCTCGTCGGCTTCGCCGCGGCCTGGGCGGTGCGCGTCCGCTCGCTCGGCGCCTTCGGAATTCGTCGCACCACGTGGCGCTGGATGCTCATCGGCGCGGGGTGGGGCGTGATCGCGCTCGTCGTGAAGGGCGCCGTGATCCTCGCCATCACCGCGCTGACCGGATTCGACGAGGACCCCCAGGGCATGTACTACGACGCGGCCGGCGGAGGCGGGCTCGCCCTGGTCCTGACCATCCTGTTCCTGGCCGTGCTGACCCCCATCGGCGAGGAGTTCCTCTTCCGCGGTGTCGTCACCAACGCCTTGTTGCGCTACGGGCCGGTCGTCGGGGTCCTCGGCGGCTCGGCGATCTTCGCCGTCTTCCACGGCGTCAACATCATCCTGCCCGCCGCGTTCGTGGTGGGCGTCATCGCCGCCGAGGTGATGCGCCGCAGCGGTTCGGTCTGGCCCGCGGTGGCCGTCCACTCCGTCAACAACCTCGCCCTGCCCCTGCTGGTGCTCTTCACCGGATTCACCGGCCCGGCCTGACCCACCGACGGACGCCGACCCGGCGGAGGCGGGCCGGTGGGACCCGCCCCCGGGGCGTCGGCGTGACCGACGAACGGGCGAGGCCGCGGGGAGGGGTGCCGCGGCGGCGTCCGGTGCCGGTGGGTCAGAGGGATCCGCTCGGTGCGCGGGCGGCCACCGGTACGGGGTCCCGCCACGAGGCGGACAGGGCCTTGCGGTCGGCGACCGACCAGGGCAGCGCGATCCCGTCGCTGTCGGCCACCTCGTGCGGTGACAGATCGGCGATGCCGGGAACGTGCGCGTGCGCCGCGAAGGCCGCGCGGACGTAGCGGTGACCCGTGTCCGGAGCGAGGAACACCACGGTGCGCCCCGCCGTGCGCCCGCCCTCCCACCCGGCGGCCAGGTAGGCCGCTCCGGCGGACAGCCCGGCGAACACGCCGCTGTCCCTCAGCAGTGCCACCGCGCCTGCCCGCGCGTACTCGAACGAGACCCAGTGGATCCGGTCGTACAGTTCGTGGCGCACGTTGCGGAACTCGATCGAGCTGCCGATACCGGCGATGATCATGTCGGGGTCGGCGGTGTGCTCGGCATTGAAGGTGACGCTGCCGAAGGGCTGGATGCCGACCAGCTCCACGTCCCGTCCCGCCGCCCGCAGGTAGCAGCCCAGGGCGCCGGTCGAGGAGCCGGTGCCCACACCGCTGACGATGGTCAGCGGCCCGGTCGGCACCTCTCGGTCGAGCTGTTCGGCCACCTCGCGGTAACCGACGTAGTGGATCGCGTCATGGTACTGGCGCATCCAGTGGAATCCGGGGTTCTCCAGCAGCAGCCTCCCGACCCGCTCGACCCGCCGGTTCTGGTCCAGCATCAGGTCGTCCGACGGCGGCATCTGTTCGAGGGTCGCGCCCAGGACCTCCAGCTGTACCCGCAACGTCTCGTCCACCGTGCTGGAACCCACGATGTGGCAGCGCATCCCGTACCGGTGGCAGGCCAGCGCGAGGGCCAGTGCGTAGATGCCGCTGGAGCTGTCCACCAGTGTGTCGCCGGGGCGCACCGCCCCCGTGTCCAGCAGATGACGCACGGCGCCCAAGGCCGAGCGCACCTTCATCACCTCGAACCGCAGGCAGACCAGGTCGGGGGCGAGCCGGATGCAATCGGGGTCCGCGATGGCGTCCGCGTAGTGCTCGTGCACGGTGCTCAGTCCTCCCCACCGGGACGACCGCCCGGGCGGCGCAGGGCGAACAGATAGGTCTGCACGTCATCGCCGGGCCAGTCCTCGACGTGCACGACCTCGGCGTCGAACCCGGCCCGCAGGCCCAGCGCCACGATGTCGCGCAGCGGTGCGGTGTTCGACAGGATCAGGTACACCACCCCGCCGGCGGCGAGCAGGTCCCGGGCCACCAACTGGTCGAAGAACCGGGTCGCGATGTCACGCCCCAGGCACAGGTTGCGCACGATCTCCGGATCGTCCGACAGTGGCAGTTCGATGGCCGGCGGGTTGAACGTGACGACGTCCACCTGCTCCCCGCCGGGGAATCCCTCCCACACGTCGGTCACGAGTGGGACCAGCGGTGGACCGTCCGCGCCGACGATCCGCTCGTAGTGCCGGGTGGTGGTGCGCACGCTCTCCGGATGCACGTCCAGCGCGTAGACGACGCTCGCGCCACGGACTCCGGCCACCACGGCCTCCACGCCCAGGCCCGCACCCATGGCGGCGTAGCGCAGACCGGCGACCGGCAGCGTCCCGTCGAGCAACCGGGTGTGCACCAGCCGGCTGGTCTCACCCGGGTGGAACACACCCGGAGGCAGGTCGAAGTGCCAGCCGTTCCAGGTGTAGGCGCGGTGCTCGTGGATGGCCCGGCCGGGGTTGTTGATCGCCCGGATCTCCTCGGCGGACAGCGTCTGTGGCAGCAATCCGTGCAGCTCCCAGCCGGTGGCGGCGCCCGGTCGGACCGGTGTGCCGGTCCTGTGGGCCGGAGAGGACGGTGAATGCACGGTCGTTTTCCCTTCGGTCGATCACCGAGGCCGCCCGTGATCCGACGCGCCCCGCGTTCGCACTGCCCATCCCGCCGACACCCGCGCCGAGGGCGATGGGCGATGACTTGATGAAAACGATTATCAGTATTAGCACACGGAACGCAGGCGGTGAATACACACATGGTCACCACACCGGCACCGTCCGCTACTCACGACCGGCTGCCAGGGGCGATGTCGACCCTGCCTCCCCGTTTCCCGAAACCCCTCCGGACGGGGTGCTCCCCGGGGTCGGCCCCGGCCCCGAAGGCCCGCGATCCGCCGTGCGACGGTCCACGGCGTTCGCCCCGATGGTGCCGCGCCGGCCACCGGTGACGACCGCGCGGCTGTGGTGGCCCGACTGGACACCGGGACGGGAACGTCGCGGGCATCGCCGCCGAAGGCGCGTCATCGTCCACCTCCGCCCGGAGGACCCTCCTCTCCCTGGTGACGCGTCGACGGAGTGGAGGAGCGCGCGTGGGTCTCGGGCGGCCCGGGCCGCCCGAGACCCACGGCCCGTGTCAGCCGCCCGGGGTGGCGGTGCGGACCGGCTGTCTGAGGATGGTGCGCAGTTTCTCCGGGGCGACCTTGCGGAAGTCACTGAGGTAGATCTCGTGGTGTTTGCCGGTCATGCTCAGCCCGTGGTCCGGGATGAACGCGTGGTGCATCCGCGTGAGCACATCCGCCTCGTCGTCGAACGAGCCGACGTGCAACGTCTGCGCGCAACGGCCCTCGGACAGCGACTCCAACCGGAGGTCGTCCAGGCGCGCGGGCCGGTTCTTCGCCCCGGCGCTCTCGACGGCCGCGGCGAACATGTCCTGGTCGGCCCAGTCCGGGACCATGATCATCAGCGTCCAGTCCCATAGCGACTTGTCGCGCGCCGCCGTGAAGGCGTCCATGTCCTCGGCCCACCACAGGGCTTCCAGTGGCATGACGACGTGGTCGCGTCCGAGTTCCCGCTTGCCGGCGAACTTGAGCTTGTAGGCCACCGGGTAGAGCGTCTCGATCGCCTCGGCGAAGGCGGGGGTGTTGGGATCCCCGTGGCCGTCGATCATGAGGTACCGCAGCTTCGGGACCTCCACGATCCGGAACAGGCCCTGTTTCGCCTGATAGGCGTCGAGGGTCTTCTTGAAATCGATCTTCTCGGTCATTCGGGCACCCGGGCTCGGACTGCGAGCCACGACCTTTCCGCCTCCAAGAGGCTCAGCGAATACGAGAACACCTCACGCGCCGCCGTCTCCAGGGGCGCCTGCGCGCGTTCGGCCTCCCGGATCACGGCGATGCGCTCCTCCACCCGGGCCAGCCTGACGCGCAGGGCACCGACGTACTCCTCCTCGGAGAGCAGCGGCAGGTTGGCGATGCCCACCAGCAGCGGGTGCGGGACCGGCCGCGGCTCCTCGATGAGGGCGAGCGCACCGCGCTCGGCGACCCGCCTTCCTTCGGGGGTGGCGTGGAACACCCGGCGGGACTTCGCCCCGCCGGCGGCCTCCGGGACGTGGACCAGGCCCCGCTTCTCCAACTTGGTGAGCAGGTAGTAGATCGAGGAGAACCCGATGTCCGTCCACTGGCGGATGCCGCGTCGCTCTATGACCTGTTCCAGGTCGTAACCGTGCCGGGGGTGTTCGATGACCAGGCCCAGGAGGGTGAGTTCGGCGGGTGTCAGCTGCATGACGCTATTCTAGCACTAGAATATGACGCCGGGGGACACGCCCCGAGCGGTCACGTCGGGGCGGGACCACGGGGCTCGGGCCGCACCGGATCCACTGCGCCCGCCGGCCACGGAGCCCCCCGCGCGCGGAACACGCCGCGACCCGAGAGGGCGACCCACCGGGGACCCACCCGAAACCGACACCCGAAGGTGACCCAGATCACATTCACGCCCTGTCAGGGATCCGGACACCGTCTCGTTCAGGGGGCGAGCGAACAGACAGGGAGAAGAACATGCGACACCGCATCATCGTCCTCGGAGCCGGATACGCGGGTGCCTCCTCCGCCGGACGCCTCGCGCGTCGTCTCCATCCCTCCGACGTCGAGATCACCGTCGTCAACGCCGAGCCCGACTTCGTCGAGCGGATGCGCCTGCATCAGCTCGCCACCGGCCGGGAACCGCGCCGACACGGGCTGGCGGAGATGTTCGCGGGAACGGGGATCCGGCTGCGGTCGGCACGTGTCACCGCCATCGACGCCGACCGGCGGACCGTCACCGTGACCGACGGCGAGGACACCGACCGGCTGGCATACGACACCCTCCTCTACGCGCTCGGCAGCACCGCCGCGGACCACGGGGTCCCGGGTGTGCGCGAGCACGGCTTCCACGTCGCGGACCGGCCCTCGGCGCTGCGCCTGCGGCGGCGTCTGGAGGAGCTGGGCGAGAACGGGACGGTGCTGGTCGTCGGCGGCAACCTGACCGCGATCGAGGTCGCCACCGAGATCGCCGAATCCCGCCCCGGGCTACGGGTGGCCCTCGCCACCAGCGGCGAACCGGGCGGCTGGATGGGCTCGAAGGCCCGCCGCCACCTGATGCGCGCCTTCGAGCGGTTCGGCGTCGACGTCCACGAGAACACCACCGTCACACGGGTCGAGGCGACCGGCGCCATCGCCGCCGACGGCGCCTCCCTGGCCGCCGACGCGGTCGTATGGGCGGCCGGTTTCGCCGCCCACCCCATCGCCGGCGACGGCGGACTCCACGTCGAGGACGACGGCCGGATCACGGTCGACCGCATGATGCGGTCGGTCTCGCACCCGGAGGTCTACGCCGCCGGTGACGGTGTCCACGTCATCGGCGACAACGGGCGGACGCTGCCGATGTCCTGCGCTTCGGCGGGGTTCACCGGGATGCAGGCCACGGCGGCGATCGTGGGGGACCTGACCGGCCGCGGGATCCCGGAGAGGCCGCTGGCGTACTTCGGCAACTGCGTCAGCCTCGGGCGCGGGGACGGGATCTTCCAGGTGGTCGACGGCGAGGCGCGATCGAGGCCCTGGTCCCTGCGCGGCCGGACGGCCGCGTTCGTCAAGGCGTTCGTGCTCCGGGGCACCGCGTGGAACATGAGGAACCCGACCTACGGGCTGCCGACCCGCAGGTACCGCCTGGCCGCCGCGCCCGTCCGCTCGACCGAGGCGGTCGCCGACTAACGTGGCCCTCATGGACGCCGTCGCCGTGGAGCTGTTCGAGGCCAACCGGGGCCGGTTGGCCTCGCTCGCCTACCGTCTCCTCGGCTCGGCCGCCGACGCCGAGGACGCCGTGCAGGACGCGTTCCTGCGCTGGCAGTCCGCCGACCGGGGCCGCATCGAGGTGCCCGAGGCGTGGCTGACCACGGTGGTCACCAACCTGTCCCTCGACCGGCTCCGCTCGGCGAGGACGCGACGCGAACGCGCGGTCGGCGCCTGGCTGCCCGAGCCCCTCCTCGACGGCGACCCGATGCTGGGCCCGGCCGACACCGTCGAGCAACGTGAATCGGTCACCCTGGCGATGCTGATGCTCATGGAACGCCTCTCGCCGGTCGAGCGGGCCGTCTACGTGCTGCGCGAGGCCTTCTCCTACAGCCACGCCGAGATCGCCGGGATCCTCGACATCACCGAGTCCGCGAGCCAACAGCACGCCCACCGGGCCCGGCGCCGGGTCGCCGCCGAGCGCAAGCGCGACGAGGTCGATCGTGTCACCGCCCGCCGCATCGTCGAGGCGTTCGTCGACGCCGCCTCCTCGGGTCGCACCGAACGGCTGGTGGCCTTGCTGGCCGACGACGCGATAGCGATCACCGACGGCGCCGGGCTGGCCCGGAAACCGTTGTGGTACTCGACCCCCGAGCGGATCGCCGTCGTCGCGCGGGCCGGTTTCACGTCGACTCCGGCGAAGCGGAGGCTGATCGGCGGGTCCCCCTCGATCCACGCCGGCCTGGTCAACGGGTCCCCCGCCGTGATCGCCGTGTTCGAGGAGCGGGTGCTGGGCACGGTGGTCCTGGACGTGCGCGACGGCAGGATCGCGGCCGTGCGCGGCATCGCCGCCCCGCACCGTCTCGGCCGCCTCACGCAGGAGTGGCGTCGGCGGGAGCACGACGCCCCCCTCATCGAAGCGTGGTGAGGGCACGGACCCTTCGCCTTCGGTGACAGCGCCGGAGCGCGACCGGTCCCTGGCGGACGCACGCGCCGGGGGCGGGCCCGGCCGTGGCCGGGCCCGCTCCGGGTATCGGGATCAGAGGGTACGGAGCGTGGCGAAGAAGGCGCGGATGTCGCCGACGACGACCTCGGGGACCTCCAGGGCGGCGAAGTGTCCCCCCTTCTCGAAGCGGTTCCAGTGGACGATGTTCGTGTTGTCGCGTTCGGCGAAGACCCGGATGGTCTGGAAGTCGTCGGCGAAGACGGCGACCCCGGTGGGCGCGTGGTTCACCTGCGGCTCCTCCTGGGCCCGCGCGTTCTCGAAGTAGCCGTGGCCCATGCCGGAGGCGGCGTTCGCGAACCAGTTCACGCTCACCTCCAGGAGGATCTTCTCCAGGGGCACGAGCGAGGTGCCGTTGCCGAAGGAGTTGAACAGCTCGCTGTAGGCGAGCAGCCCCACCGGAGAGTCGCTGAGGCCGACCGCGACGGTCTGGGGGCGGGAGGCGTTCATGGTGTTGTAGCCGCCCACGGACTGGAACCACCGCATGTGCGCCAGGCCGGCGTGGTCCCGCGGCTCCAGGCGCTCGAACTCGGCGGGGTCGCCCGAGGGGAACGAGAAGAGCTGGAGGACGTGCAGGCCGAGGAAGCCCTCGGGGTTCGACAGGCCGAGTTCGCGGGCGACCATCGCGCCGTTGTCGGAACCGTGCACACCGTAGGACTCGTAGCCGAGTCGGCGCATCAGGGTGTCGTAGGCGGCGGCGACGCGGGAGGTGGTCCAGCCGGCGGTGAGCGGCTGGGAGAAGCCGTATCCGGGGGCGTCCGGGATCACGAGGTGGAAGGCGTCCTCGGCGCGACCGCCGTGGGCGACCGGGTCGATGAGCGCGTCGATGAGGTCGAGGTGGTCGACCGAGGAACCCGGGTAGGTGTGCGCGAGCAGCAGCGGCGTGGCCTCGGGGTGGGGCGAGCGCACGTGCATGAAGTGGATCGTCTGTCCGTCGATCCCGGTCGTGAAGTGCGGTACGGAGTTGATGCGCGCCTCGGCCGCGCGCCAGTCGAAGTCGAGCCAGGCGGTGACCGCCTCGCGCAGGTAGGAGTCGGGGGTCCCGGCCTCCCAGCCGTCGATCGGGGAGGGCTGGGGCAGGCGGGTGCGGGCGAGGCGCTCGCGGAGGTCGTCGAGTTCGGCGTCCAGGACGGTGACGGTGAAGGGGCGGATCTCGGTGGAAGCGTCGCTGTTCGTCATGTCTTCGACTGTAGGGTTCCATTAGGAAGATATCGTTCCTCATGGATCGCGTGAGTTCGGAAGAGTTCGAAAGGGGCGCCCGGGTGCCCGATGCCGCCGCCAGGCTCCTGTCCCTGCTGTCCCTGTTGCAGTCGCGACCCGACTGGCCGGGTCGCGAACTCGCCGAACGCCTGGGGGTCAGCGGACGCACCATCCGCAACGACGTCGAACGGCTCCGAGAACTCGGCTACCCGGTGGACGCGACCCGGGGGTCCGCGGGCGGGTACCGGCTCGGGGCGGGCGGCAGGATGCCGCCGCTGCTGCTGGACGACGAGGAGGCCGTCGCCGTGGCCGTGGGGCTCCGCGTCGCGTCGGGGGTCTCCGGTGTGGCCGAGGCGGGTGGCCGTGCGCTCGCCAAGCTCGAACAGGTGCTGCCCGGACGTCTGCGTCCGACCGTGGAGGCGCTGCACGGCACGATCGAGCGCGCGCCCGAGAACACCGACACCGACGCACCCGACCCCGAGGTCGACGCGTCCGTGCTGCGGACGGTGGCGACCGCCGTTCGCGACGTCGAGTGGCTGCGCTTCGACCACGAGGGCGAGGACGTGCCGCGGCTCGTCGAACCGTATCGGCTGCTCAGCTGGCAGCGCCGCTGGTACCTTGTCGCGCGCGACCCGCACGACGGCGGGTGGGGCACCTACCGCGTCGACCGCATGACGCCGCGGATGCGGACCGGGCGGCGTTTCGAGCCGGTCCCCCCGCCCGGTGGCGATCACACGGCCTTCGCCATGCGCACGATCGCGGCGCACGGCTGGAAGGCGCACGCGAGGTTGCACGTCGACGCGCCCGCCGACGAGGTGCTCGCCCGTATCAATCCGGCGGTCGGGGTGGTCGAGCCGATCGATGAGGCGAGTTCGGTGCTCGTCACCGGTGCCGACAGCCTCGACACCATCGCCGTGTACGCGGGCATGCTCGGCATGGACTTCACCGTGGAGTCGCCGGCCGAACTGGTGCCGCTGTTGCACGCGCTCTCCGAGCGGTACGCGCGATCGGTGGCGGGCTCGGAGCCGTGATGCCGGGGCCACCGGGCGGCCCGGTACCGCCGTGCCGGGCGGACCGCCCGAACGGTACGCGCGACAGCGCCGAGGTCCGACCGGACGTCCTCCGGAGCGGCCCCGGCCCGTCGGCCGTACGAGAGATGTGGGTATGTTCGTGGCGCGCGGGACCCCACCCCCACCGACCCCCCGACGCCTTCGGAGGCCGCGATGACCCCCCTGCTGTGGCTGGGCGCCCTGGGCGCCTGGACGTTCGTCGTCGTCTTCTCGATCGACGGGTGGACCCGGCCCGGGTACCACCCGGTCCGACACCCGGTCAGCGCGTTGGCGCTGGGGCCGCGGGGCCGGTTGCAGACGGCGAACTTCGTCCTGTGCGGCGCGGCGATCACCGCCGGGGCGGTCGCGGTGGCCGGAGCCCTGGACAGCGGGGTGCTCGCCCTCGCCATCGGGGTCTTCGGCCTGGCGCTGATCGCGTCGGGCGTGTTCCCCATGGACCCGATGCGGGGCTACCCGCCGGGCACCCCCGACGGCACTCCGACGGAGGTGTCCGGGCGCCATGAGCTGCACGACCGGGCGGGGGCGGTCGTCTTCCTCTCACTGCCGGTCGCGGCGGTCATCGCTGCGTTCGCGGTTCCCGACCTCGTGTGGAAGTGGTACTCCGGGCTGACCGGGATCGTCACGCTCGCCTTGTTCTTCGCGTTCGGGCAGGCCTGGGAGAAGGACTCCCCGCGCACCGGCCTCCTCCAGCGCGCGACGATCGTCGTCGGCTGGCTCTGGCTCGGCCTGCTGTTCGCGTACGCGGCCCGCTAGCGTCCGGACGGTCACTCGTACTCCGTGCCGCCCTTGCGGGTGAGGTAGTCGTCGGAGACGAACTTGGCGATCGCGCGCCCGCCCAGGACCTCGGAGTGGCGCTCGCGGGCGGGCCGGACCACGAGGCCCTCCCGCAGGTGCTCGCCACGACCGCTCCAGGTCTCCTCGCCCCGGGCCGCGGCCGACAGCGCCGTCCGGTCGTAGGGCCCGTGGTAGAGCTCGGGCACCGCGGGCAGGCCCACCTCCTTCAGGAGGCCGGGCAGGTCCGCGGCGTCGACCCAGGTCACGGCGCCGTCGACGTCCAGGCGGATGTCGAACACCGCGTAGCCGGGTCGGTCACTGCGGCCCTTCTCGCCGTACCCCAGGTCCTGCACACCGGTGCCGAACACCTCGCCGAACACGCCCACCCGGGCGGCGCCGAAGCGCTCGGCCACCCTGCGCGCGGCCTCGGGGACCCGGTGGGCCGTCACCGTGCGCCAGTACAGGTTGTCCTGCGCGCGGACCAGCACCAGGTTGCGCGACCCGTGCCCCTTGGACGAGACCAGCTCCTCCCCCGTCTCCGCGACCAGCGTGAACAGGCAGGCCGTGCCGTGGATCTTCTCGGTCGCCACGACCGGCTCCCCCGGCGCGAAGACGTCGGGGTGGCGCTTGATGTTCTCCACCTCGATCCACCGCAACAGGTCCGGGGCCCCGACGATCTCACCGCTCATGTGCAGCGGGACCTCGGGCACCCACTTGGTGACACCGAGCTCGGCGGCGAAGTCCGTGCCGGCCTCCTGGGCCGCCGCCAGGTCGCGGTCGGCCAGCGCCCGGGGGCGGCAGACGATGCCCTGGGACAGCTCTCCGCGCAGCCGGATGGCCTTGACCCGGTCGCGACGGGAGCCGGCGAGCTTTCCGGTCAGGCCGAGTTCGTCGATGAGGTCGTCGGGCAGGAGCGCGCCCTCGGGGATGTAGAGGGCCCGGTCACCGGTGCGGTAGGCGCCCTTGGCCACGACCGCGCGGAAGAGACCGACCTGCGCCAGCTCCAACGCGTCGGCGTTGGGGTGGGGGTGGATCGTGAGCCGCTCGGCGGTGACCCGAAGGGTGGACATGGCACTTCCTTCGTGCGGTGGGGGAAGCGCCCGAGGCGGCGCTTCGACGACCCGGCCCACTATGGCCGAGGGCGCGTCCGGGCCGCCAACGACTTTTCCGCCGCGCGGCACGGGGGCCGTACCCCGGGCGGTACGCCGGAAGCCGGCCCGACCGTCATGGTCGGACCGGCTTCCGGGTACGGGTGTCACACCCCCTGGGAGGGGATCAGACCAGGTCGAAGCGGTCCAGCTCCATCACCTTGGTCCACGCGGCGACGAAGTCCGCGACGAACTTCTCCTTCGCGTCGTCGGAGGCGTAGACCTCGGCCAGGGCGCGCAGCTCGGAGTTGGAGCCGAACACCAGGTCGACACGGCTGCCGGTCCACTTGACCGCGCCGGACTCGTCCTTGGCCTCGAACGTCTGCGACGTCTCGGAGGTCTCGCCGGTCGGGGTCCAGGTGGTACCCAGGTCGAGCAGGTTGACGAAGAAGTCGTTCGTCAGGGTGCCCGGCCGGTCGGTGAGGACGCCGACCCCGGAGCCGTCGTAGTTGGCGCCCAGCGCACGCAGGCCGCCGACCAGGACGGTCGTCTCCGGAGCGCTCAGGCCCAGCAGGTTGGCCTTGTCGAGGAGCAGGTACTCGGCCGGGAGGCGGTTGCCCTCGCCGTAGTAGTTGCGGAAGCCGTCGGCGACCGGTTCGAGGTAGGTGAACGCCTCGACGTCCGTCTGCTCGACGGTGGCGTCCACACGGCCCGGGGTGAAGGGCACGACGACGTCCTGGCCTGCGGCCTTGGCGGCCTGCTCCACACCGACACCGCCGGCGAGCACGATCAGGTCGGCGAGCGACACCTTCTTCGCGGAGGAGGCGTTGAACTTCTCGGCGATGCCTTCGAGGACGCCCAGGACGTTGCGCAGTTCGGCCGGGTTGTTGACCTCCCAGCCGATCTGCGGCTCCAGGCGGACGCGGGCGCCGTTGGCGCCGCCGCGCTTGTCGCTGTCGCGGTAGGTCGAGGCCGAGGCCCACGCCGCGGACACGAGCTGGGAGACGCCCAGGCCGGACTCGGCGATCTTCGCCTTCAGCTCGGCGATCTCCGCCTCACCGATGACCTCGCCCTCCTGCTCGGGGAGCGGGTCCTGCCAGATCAGCGTCTCCTCCGGGACCTCCGGGCCGAGGTAGCGCGTCTTCGGGCCCATGTCGCGGTGGGTCAGCTTGTACCAGGCGCGGGCGAACGCGTCCGCGAACTGCTCGGGGTTCTCGTAGAAGCGGCGCGAGATCTGCTCGTAGACCGGGTCGAAGCGCAGCGACAGGTCGGTCGTGAGCATCGTCGGCTTGTGCTTCTTGGCCGGGTCGTGGGCGTCGGGGATGATCTCCTCGGCGTCCTTGGCGATCCACTGGTGGGCGCCGGCCGGGCTCTTGGTGAGCTCGTACTCGAACTCGAAGAGGTTCTTGAAGAAGCCGTGGCTCCACTGGGCGGGCGTGGTCGTCCAGGTGACTTCGAGGCCCGAGGTGATGGTGTCGGCGCCCTTGCCGGTGCCGTGGTTGTTCTTCCAGCCCAGGCCCTGCGACTCCAGGCCGGCGGCCTCCGGGTCGGCCTCGACGTTGGTGTCGGGGGCCGCGCCGTGGGTCTTGCCGAAGGTGTGGCCGCCGGCGATGAGGGCGACGGTCTCCTCGTCGTTCATGCCCATGCGGCCGAAGGTGTCGCGGATGTCGTGGGCTGCCGCGAGCGGGTCCGGGTTGCCGTTGGGGCCCTCGGGGTTGACGTAGATGAGGCCCATCTGGACGGCGGCCAGCGGCTTCTCCAGCTCACGGTCGCCGCTGTAGCGCTTGTCGTCGAGCCAGGTGCTCTCGGGACCCCAGTAGACGTCCTCGTCGGCCTCCCAGACGTCCTCGCGTCCGCCTCCGAAACCGAAGGTCTCGAAGCCCATGGATTCGAGCGCGACGTTGCCGGAGAGGATGAGGAGGTCGGCCCAGGAGATGTTCTGGCCGTACTTCTTCTTGACCGGCCACAGCAGGCGCCGGGCCTTGTCGAGGTTGGCGTTGTCCGGCCAGCTGTTGAGCGGGGCGAACCGCTGCTGGCCGGCGCTGCCGCCGCCGCGGCCGTCGAACAGTCGGTAGGTGCCCGCGCTGTGCCAGGACATGCGGATGACGAGCGGGCCGTAGTGCCCGAAGTCGGCCGGCCACCAGTCCTGGGAGGTGGTGAGGACCTCGGCGATGTCCGCCTTCACGGCGTCCAGGTCCAGCGCCTTGAACGCCTCCGCGTAGTCGAAGCCCTCACCGAGGGGGTTCGCCACGGCCGGGTTCTTGGCCAGGATCTTCAGGTTGAGCCGGTTCGGCCACCACTCGCGGTTGCCGCCGCCCTGGGTGGGGTGCGGAGCGCGGTCGTGCGCGACGGGGCATCCTCCCGAGGCCTCCGTGTTCGGGGTGGGAGTGACTACCTCGTTGTTTTCGGACATCGATTTCCTTCCGGAACGGGGAAGAGTTGGACCCGGTGAGTCGGGTGCGGCTCTGGAACGATTCAGGAACCGTGGCTGCCGGAGCAGTCGGGGCACAGTCCCCAATAGACGACCTCGGCCTCGTCGATCGAGAAGCCGTGGTCGGTGGAAGCGGTGAGGCACGGCGCGTGGCCGACGGCGCAGTCGACATCCGCTATGGCACCGCAGGTCCGGCACACGACGTGGTGGTGGTTGTCACCGATCCGCGTCTCGTAACGGGCCACGGAGCCCTGTGGCTGGATGCGCCGCACCAGACCCGCGCCGGTCAACGCCTTGAGCACGTCGTAGACGGCCTGGCCGGACACCGTGCCGATCTGCCCGCGGACGATGTCGATGATCGACTCCGTGTCCGTGTGCGGGTTGTCGTGCACGGCGGCGAGTACCGCCATCCGCGGACTCGTCACCCGCAGAGCGGACTCGCGCAGCATTCGCTCGAAATCCGAAGGGGTTGGCATGCCTCGAAGTCTGCCGTCTTTTCTGGAACAAGTCAAGTTATGTGATCGATCAACCTTAACCGGGGTCCGGGCCGGACCGGAACCCCGTTCCGGACCGAGGGGGTTCCGGCCGTGGGGGAACGAGCGGGGCGGTGGCGTCGTCGCGGCGTCCGGGACGCGCCGGGCCGGGGCGCGCGCCGGTGGCGGGCCGCCCCTCACCCGCGGGTCCGGACGACGCCTCGGAGGAAAAGGGCCGGTGTGCGGCATCGTTCACGCGGTCGGACCCGACCGTCTTCCGGGCGCGGGCCGGGGCCTCCTCCGGGAGAGGTGAGGAACGTACAAGACCGCCGGGCGGTGCGCGCGTGACGATGGGCGCATGGAGAACACCGAACATCCCACCGGGGTCGGCGCCGGGACCGCCGAGGCACCCGTGCGCTTCGATACCGCGATCGCCGTCCTGCTCCGCGACGACCTCGCCGTGTGGCAGCGCCTCAATGTGGCGTCGTTCCTCGTCAGCGGCTTGGGCACCCACGTCCCCGAGGTCGTGGGCGCCCCCTACCGGGACGGGGACGACACCCTCTACCTCCCGATGTTCCGCCAGCCGGTGCTGGTGTTCGAGGGGGACGGGGAGACCCTGACCCGGACGCACTCCAAGGCCGTCGCGCGGGACCTGGCCGTCGCCGTGTTCACCTCCGACCTGTTCGCCACCGGCAACGACCGGGACAACCGGGCGGCGGTGCGGGCGGTCGGCCGGGACTCACTGGACCTGGCCGGGATCGCCGTGTACGGGCCGAGGAACGCCGTGGCCAAGGTCCTCAAGGGAGCCAGGATGCACCCCTGAGCGGATCGCGGCGGGCCCGGGCGTAGTGCCCGGGGGGCATGCCGAGGATCCGTTTGAAGTGCCGGTTGAGGTGCGCCTGGTCGTGGAAGCCGGAGGCCGTCGCCGCGTCGGCCGGTGTCCGCCCCTCACGGAGCAGGCCGCGGGCCAGGTCCACCCGGCGCCCGACGAGGTAGCGGTGCGGAGGCATGCCGAACCGTCGGCTGAAGGACCGGACCAGATGGGCGGGGTGGACGTGCAGCACGGCGGCGGCCTCTTCGAGCGGGAGGCCCTCCACCACCCGTGAGTCGAGGAGGTCGCGCAGTCGGCCCGCCGTCGTCGACCGGTCGGCGACCCGTGGCGGCTCCGGGTCCCCCCGCAGGTGGCCGCGCAGGCGTTCGGTGATGAACGCGAGGCGGCTCTCGGCCTCCAGTTCGCCGCCCGGTTCCAGGACGGCCCGGTGCAGGGCGTGGATCCGCTGCCGCAGCAGCGCGTCGTCCATGGTCGGGTGGTCGACCGAGCGGCCCACCAGGTCGACGCCGATCCGCCCCGGTTCCAGGTAGAGGACGCGCTTGCGCAACCCCTGCTCCGAGGTGGGGGTGCCGTTGTGCGGGACGTGCGGGGGCAGGAGGGTGACCGTGCGTTCCAGGGCGCCGTGCCGGTGTCGGCCCAGGTCGTAGCGGACCAGGCCGGCGTCGATGATGAGCAGCGCCCAGGTGTCGTGGGTGTGCATCGGGTAGGCGTGCCCGAGCATGTGGGTGTGGAAGACCTCGGTGACACCCGGCACGTTCGGTCTGACGACCAGGGTGTCGGCGTGTCCGTCCATGGGCACAGGGTACGTCGGTGGACGGCGACGGCGTGCGGACCGGGTGGGTCCGCACGCCGTGCGTGGATCGGGGACGGTCAGTCCGTGCCGGACTCCATGGCGGCGTGGTCGAGCAGCAGCTCGTCCTCCGGGCCACGGCCCCGGGAGGCGATCGTCTCGGCGCCGCCCTCGGGCATCGCGCCGATGAGGCCGGTGGAGGCGGCCTGGGCCGCACCCAGGGTGGCGTCCTCGCCGGTGCCGACCATGCCCAGACGCGCGTACTCCTCCAGCTTGGCGCGGGAGTCGGCGATGTCCAGGTTGCGCATGGTCAGCTGACCGATGCGGTCGGTGGGGCCGAAGGCGGAGTCCTCGGTCCGCTCCATGGACAGCTTGTCCGGGTGGTAGCTGAACGCCGGACCGGTGGTGTCGAGGAGGGAGTAGTCCTCGCCACGGCGCAGGCGCAGGGTCACCTCGCCGGTGACGGCGGTGCCCACCCAGCGCTGGAGGGACTCGCGCAGCATCAGCGCCTGCGGCTCCAGCCAGCGGCCCTCGTACATGAGGCGGCCCAGGCGGCGGCCCTCGGTGTGGTACGCGGCGAGGGTGTCCTCGTTGTGGATCGCGTTGACGAGGCGCTCGTAGGCGAGGTGCAGGAGGGCCATGCCGGGCGCCTCGTAGATGCCGCGGCTCTTGGCCTCGATGATGCGGTTCTCGATCTGGTCGGACATGCCCAGACCGTGACGGCCGCCGACGGCGTTGGCCTCCAGGACCAGGTCGACGGCGGACTCGAAGGTCTTGCCGTTGATGGTGACCGGGCGGCCCTGCTCGAAGCCGACGGTGACGTCCTCGGGGGCGATCTCCACCTCGGGGTCCCAGAACCGGACGCCCATGATGGGGTCGACGATCTCGATGCCGGTGTCCAGGTGCTCCAGCGACTTGGCCTCGTGGGTGGCGCCCCAGATGTTGGCGTCGGTGGAGTAGGCCTTCTCGGTGCTGTCGCGGTAGGGGAGGTCCCGCTCCAGGAGCCACTCGGACATCTCCTTGCGACCGCCGAGTTCGTTGACGAAGTCGGCGTCCAGCCAGGGCTTGTAGATGCGCAGGGCGGGGTTGGCCAGCAGGCCGTAGCGGTAGAACCGCTCGATGTCGTTGCCCTTGTAGGTGGAGCCGTCACCCCAGATCTGCACGCCGTCCTCCAGCATCGCGCGCACCAGCAGGGTGCCGGTGACCGCGCGGCCGAGGGGCGTGGTGTTGAAGTAGACGCGCCCGCCCGACCTGATGTGGAACGCACCGCAGGCCAGGGCGGCCAGGCCCTCTTCGACCAGGGCCGCACGGCCGTCGACGAGCCGCGCGATCTCCGCGCCGTAGTCGTGGGCGCGACCGGGGACCGAGGCGATGTCGGGTTCGTCGTACTGGCCGATGTCGGCGGTGTAGGTGCACGGGACGGCGCCCTTCTCGCGCATCCACGCCACCGCCACCGAGGTGTCGAGACCTCCGGAGAAGGCGATGCCGACACGGTCGCCGACGGGCAGAGAGGTGAGTACCTTGGACATGGCAATAAGTATGCATCACAATGAATGCACATGCAAAATGAGGGCGCGCCCGGCCGTGTGAGCCTCGTCATCATGGGCTGGGCCCCGGAGCGCTCCCGGTCGGCGCCTCCGCCGGCGCGATCGACCGACCGCGGTCGTGCGCGGTCGTGCGCCCGCCCCGGGTCGCCGGCGGGGTTCGGGGAGAGGGACGTGCGGGGGTCCCGTGCCCCGGAGGCCGTCGTCCTCGGGGACCGGAGTAGGGTCCGGGACGACGGCTCCGGGGCCGGCCCGGGGCGAGCGAGAAGGGACACGTCCATGCGCGTCGCCGTTCTGGGTACCGGTGAGGTCGCCCTCACCCTGGTCCCCGCGTTCCTGGGGTCGGGGCACGACGTCGTCGTCGGCACCCGGGACCCCGCCGCCACTCTCGCGCGGAACCCGTCGTTCGGGGTCCCGGTCACCGTCTTCGCCGAGGCGGTGCGCGACGCGGACCTCGTGGTGAACGCGATCTCCGGCCCCGTCTGCGTCACCGCGCTCGCCCCGCTGGCGGAGGCGCTGGCCGGGAGGATCCTCATGGACGTGTCGAGCCCGTTCGACTTCTCCCGGGAGGACGAGATCGTCCTGGACCCGGTCAACACCGACAGCCTCGGCGAACGGCTCCAGCGGGCGTTGCCCGAGGCACGGGTGGTGAAGACCTTCAACACCCTGGCCGCGGAGGTGATGACCTCGCCCGAGGTCGCCGGTGCCGACCACTCCGTGTTCCTCAGCGGTGACGACGATTCCGCCAAGGACGTGGTCGGCGACCTGCTGCGGGGGTGGGGCTGGTCCGACGTGATCGACCTGGGCCCGATCGGAACGGCCCGTGCCACGGAGATGATGTTGCCGATGTGGATGAGCCTGTACAAGACCCTGGGCACCCACCGGTTCGGTTTCAAGATCGCGCGGTGACTGTCCGGAGGCGGGCCACCCGGGCCTCGAAGCCCTCCGGGTGTCCGTCGTGCCCCGGGGGGAGGTCGGCACCGGCGGTGGGCCGAACCCGCGGGCGTTCCCGTACCGGGGTGAAAGGCCCCAGAAGACCCATCGGGAACTCCGACACCAAAACCGCGTAGGTCTCTTGCGACACTCCGAAAAATCGTGAAGGTTCTCTTCTGGGCGGGCACGGGTCGCGTACCTTCACCACGAGGACACGACCCGGAACCCGTCGGGCCTCACCCCCAGGAGAGCCGCCGGAAGGAGCCACGTTGGCGCACCCGACCCGACCCACCTCCCCGATCCCCCGCCGGGGCACGATCATGAGCGGGACCCTGGCCACCGCGCTGGCCGTCGTGCTGGCGCCCGCCCTGCCGGCTGCCGCCGCGCCCGTCCCGCACCCCGGGGCCGCCGTGGCCTCGGCCGATTGCCGGGTCGACTCCGAGGCACCGCCCAAACGCCAGATGCGCGCCGAGTGGATCGCCGGGGTCCACAACATCGACTGGCCCAGCCGCACCGGGCTCACCCCGGAGCAACAACGGGCCGAGCTGACCACCCTGTACGACCGCACGGTCGACAACGGGATGAACGCGGTATTCGTGCAGATCCGGCCGACCGCGGACGCCTTCTGGCCGTCCCCGCACGAACCCTGGTCCGAATGGCTGACCGGGACCCAGGGACGCGACCCCGGTTACGACCCGCTGGCGTTCGCCGTCGAGCAGGCCCACGCCCGAGGGCTGGAGTTCCACGGCTGGTTCAACCCGTACCGGGTGGCCATGCACGCCGATCCCGGTCGACTCGCCGCGGATCACCCGGCCCGCCGCAACCCCGAGTGGACCTTCACGTACGGCGGACGGCTCTACTACGACCCCGGCATTCCCGAGGTGCGGGAGTTCGTCATCGAGGCGATGATGCACGCCGTCGAGAACTACGACATGGACGGCGTGCACTTCGACGACTACTTCTACCCCTATCCGGTGGCCGGGCAGGAGATCCCCGACGCCGACACCTTCGCCGAGTACGGCGACGGGTACGACGACATCGGCGACTGGCGCCGGGAGAACGTCAACGCCATGGTGCGGGAGATGGACGCCGCGGTGCACGCCGCCAAACCGCACGCGAAGTTCGGCATCAGCCCGTTCGGCATCTGGCGCAACTCCGCGACCGACCGGCGGGGGTCGGCCACCAACGGGCTCCAGTCCTACGACGCGCAGTTCGCCGACAGTCGCAGGTGGGTCCACGAGGGGTGGGTCGACTACATCAATCCGCAGGTCTACTGGGAGATCGGCCTGCCGGTCGCCGACTACGCGGTCCTGGTGCCCTGGTGGGAACAGGTGGTGGAGGGCACCGACGTACACCTGTACATCGGGCAGGCCGCCTACAAGGTCGGCAACCCGGGCGCCTGGTCGGACCCGCGCGAGCTGGCCCGGCATCTGGAGTTCAACCGGGATCACCCCGGAGTGCTGGGCGACGTGTACTTCAGCGCGAAGTCGCTGCGGACCAACGCCGCCGACGCCATGGCGATCGTCCACGACGAGCACTACCGGTACCCGGCGTTGGTCCCCCTGCACGAGGAACTGCCCGGGGCGGCGCCGTCCGCGCCGCGGGTGACCGGCGGTGCGAGCGGCGACGGGGTGGAGCTGGACATCCGCCCCGGACGCGGAGACCTGCCCGCCTACTACGCGGTGTACGCGCTCGACGGGGCTCCCGGACGCGAGGCCGAGTGCGCCATCGCCGACCCGCGCACCCTGGTGGGGACGGTGCGCGCCGGGGAGGACGGGCGGGCGACGTTCACCGGTGAGGGCGGGGGGCGCACCTACTACGTCACCGCGTTGGACCGGACCCACCACGAGAGCGGCGTGAGCAACCCGAGGCACGTGCGCTGAGCCGGGGCGACCGCCGTGCCGGGCGGTCGCCCCGACGTTCCTGACGCCCGGGTCTCACGGGAAGGCACACGGGGCCCGGGGCGTCGAGGTCGGAGCGTCGCGGCGTTCGTCCGGCCGACGGCCGTGGACACCCTCGGGAACACGTGCGCCGCCCGCCCCGCGGAGCGGCGCGCGGCCGGTGACACGGCGGAGGTCCCGGAGCCCGACTCCGGTCACGCGGCGCGGCCGGACCGGGCGATTTGACCTCGACACGTGTTGAGGTTGTGGAATTCTCCCGGGTGCGATCGCGCCCGCGGAGGAGGGGACACGTGCACACGACGAACGGGGCGGACCGCCATCGGCACGGGGGTGCCGCGTGACCGCCGAGGCGGGCGCGCGGGAGCACGCGCGACTGTGGGGGCCGCCGTACCGGCCCATCGTGGCCGGGGTGTTCGGCCTGATGACGTTCATCGCCTTCGAGGTCTTCGCCATCACCACCGCCCTACCGGTCATCACCCGGAGCCTGGGCGCCGAGCACTGGTACTCACTGGCCTTCGCCGCGACCGCCACGACCGGGCTCGTCGGCATGACCGTCGGCGGTCGCTGGGCCGACCTGCGCGGGGTGCGGCGTCCGCTGGTGGCGGGCGGAACGATGTTCCTCGCCGGAATCGCGCTGTGCGCGCTCGCACCCGACATGTCGGTCTTCATCCTGGGCCGGATGTTGCAGGGTGTGGGCGGCGGCATCGACTCGGTGGTGCTGTACGTGGTCATCGCCCGGTTCATCCCCGAGGCGCTGCGCGCTCGCATGTTCGGTGTGCTGACCGCCGCCTGGTTGCTCCCGTCGATCCTGGGGCCGCTGGTCACCGGAGCGCTGGTGGAGCTGGTGCACTGGCGACTGGTGTTCGCCTTGGTGCTGGTGGGGTCGGCGGCCTCGTTGGCGGTGCTGCTGGGCGCGGTCCGCAGCGCGCCGCGTCCGGACCTCCCGGGTTCGCCCGTGGGCCGCAGGGGCCTGTGGGCGCTCGCGGCGGCCACCGCCGTCCTGGGGCTGCACCTGGTCGGGCAGCAGCCCCTGCCCTGGATCGCGGTGGGGACGGTGGTGGGCGTGGTGGCCGTGGTGGTCACCGCGGGCCGGCTGCTGCCCTCCGGAACGCTGCGGGCGCGCGCGGGGATCCCCCGGCTGGTCGCCTTCCGGGGCGTGCTCGGGGCGACCGACGCGGCCACCGACATCTATCTTCCGCTGTACCTCCAGCACCGGTTGGACTTCTCCCCCATGGCGTCGGGCGCGGTGGTCGCGATCGGGGCGTTCGGCTGGGCGCTGGGCGCCTGGCTCCAGGGGCGGTCGGGTTCCACCGCGGGTTCGCCCGCCTCGTTGCGCCTGGCCGCGGCGTTGACCCTGTGCGGGCCCTTGGCGGTGCTGGGACTGGTCACGGGCGTGCTGCCGCTCTGGGCGACCGTGATCGGGTGCGTCCTGATGGGAACGGGCATGGGCCTGGCCTACCCGCAGGTGAGTTCGCTGGTGCTCGCCCTGTCACCGGTCGAGGGGCAGGGCGGCAACAGTTCGGCGCTCCAGGTGTCGGAATCGCTCGGTACGTCGTTGCTGATCGCCGTCACCGGCGCCGTGCTCACCGCCTCCGCGTTGGCGGGCTACGGGCTCCTGTACGGGGTGGTCGCGGGGGCGGGCGTGCTGTCGGTCCTCCTGACGCTGACGTTCACCGTTCCGCCGAAGGGTCCGGGTTCCATCTGATCCCGTCGTGGTCCCCGGCATCGCCCGCCCCGCTCCCGAAGGAGGTCGCGAGGCCGATGGTGCGGTATCCGACGGGAGGCGCCTCGTGAGGGCACCGCCGCACCGGGGTGATCACGACGCGCGACCGCCCCTTATCCCGGGTTCACACGGGCGGGGTAACGTCCGTTCGGACCGCGAGAGGCTTGACAGAGGGAGTGTGGTGCGATGTTCGACGACGCCATCGGCTGGGCCAAGGGGCTCTTCGGCGAAGCGGCCGAGGACGTGGCCGGGGACGCGGCCGATCTCGGCGAGACGGCCCAGGGATACGGCGAAGCCGCGTTCGGGGAGATGGGCGACGTCGCCCAGGGGTACGGCGAGGTGGGGGACCTCGCGCAGGGGTACGGCGAAACGGCTTTCGGGGAGACCACCGAGGCCGTGCAGGGATACGGCGAGGCCGCGTTCGGAGAGGCGGCCGAGGCCGCACAGGGGTTCCAGGATCAGGTCGGCGGGTTCGTGGAGGACCCGGGCGGTGCCGTGGCCGACGCCGCCCGCGACCGGTTGTTCGACGGGGAGGGCTGATCCTCCCCGCACCGTGCGCCGGTCCGGTCGGGTCCGCCGGTGCGGGACGGGCGGCCCGCCGGGGGATCCGGTCCCCGACGGACCGCCGCACCCCCGTCACGGGGCGCCTCGGCGGAGGAGGTCAGCCGAAGTCCACGTCACTGCACAGGTAGTACACCTGGTCCTGGTGGGAGGCCTTCCAGATCGTGTAGACGATGTGGTGGCCGGTGTACCCCGAGGTGCTGACGTCGATGAGGTAGTCGTTGCCGGGCGGGTACTGGCCGGTCTGCGCGACCAGCTCCAGGTCGTCCCAGCCGGGGGCCTCGGTGGTCGGGTCGAAGCCCTGCCGGGTGACGTACACCTGGAAGTAGTCCGCTCCGTGCGACGCCTGGTCGTAGAGGTGGATGGTGAAGTCGTCGTCGACCGCGGTGGTCTCCCACGCGCCGGGGGTGTCGAGGGAGTCGTAACGGCCGCCCTCGGTGTTGCCGCCGCTGCACAGGGTGCCGTCGGGCACCTGGCCGCGGTGGTCGCCGCCGACGTTGTCGCGGTACAGGCCGTTCCAGTTCCACATGGCGTTGGGGTCGTCCTGCCACGCCTGCCAGCACATGGGGTCTTCCTGCGCCATGCCGGGGTTGAGGTGGTCCTGGCCCCAGCGCTCGAAGCAGCCGTAGTTGCGGGAGGCGGGGTCGACCACGGAACCGTGCGCGGCGGCGGGGGCCGCCGTGGCGGTCAGGGCGAGCAGGGGCAGCGCCGCCAGGGTGAGCGCACGGGCGGCCAAGGGGAGGCGGGCCCGTGCGGTGGTCGTCGCGGTGGTGTCGTGCGTCATCGTGTTCTCCGTCGGTCTCGGCCGGATGGGGCCGCGCGACGGGGAGCACTCCCGGGCCGATTGTTACCCGGCGGAGCCGAGTCGAAACACAGCGCTGGAGAACGCGTGGGCGTGACCGCCCGGTGACGGCGCCCGGGTGCCGCCCCGGCCCGCGGTCACGGGGATGCCTCCGCCTCTCCGACCCGGGGCCGCTCCGGATCACGGCGGCGGGAGCGCCGGCGAGGGCGGACGACCGGCGTGACGGAGCATCGGGAAAGGGATGACGAACAGGCCTTTCGCCATTCCGGGACGCGGTCCCCGAAATGGTTCCGCCATATGGTGTTTACATATCACCATTCGCGGGTTACCTTTCTGGAACACCGCAGGAGTGGCCGTGAACCGACACGGACACTCGGCGGCACAGCACCATCCGTCCATTCATCAACCCGCTCACGATGCGACTGGGAGCGCTCCCACCTACCAGTCCACCTCCCCTGCCGAACGAACCGGAAAAGACCGCCGGACCCTTTTCGTTTTCCGATTCGACCGTTTCCGGGAACGGGCACCCGGCACCCGTTCCCCTGCCCGAAGACCTTTCCCCCTTCCGGGAAGGCGTCGCCCGCCCCCCTGCCGGGGCGGGCGTTCGGCACGTCCGGGCCTGCGATCATGGGCCCGACGTCCCGGATCAGGACATCCGGGGCACGGACCTGGGGGGAAACCGTGGCCGACCTGCTGGAGACCGACACCGTCGTCGTGGGCCTGGGCGCGATGGGCGCGCAGACGCTGTGGCGGCTGGCCCGGCAGGGGGTCGACGCGATCGGGATCGAACGGTTCTCCCCCGGCCACGATCGGGGCTCCAGCCACGGGGAGTCGCGCATCATCCGCACCGCCTACCTGGAGGGTGAGGAGTACGTCCCGTTCGTGCGGGCCGCCTGGCGGGCCTGGGCCGAACTGGAGGAGGCGTCCGGGGAGGAACTGGTCCGGCGCACCGGGGCGCTCATGCTGGGCGCGCCGGACAGCGCCGCGGTGACGGGCTCGCTGGCCGCCGCCGAGCGGCACGGGCTCGCCGTCGAGCACCTGACCACCGCCGACCTGGCCGCGCGTTTCCCCCAGCACGCGGTGCGTCCCGGCGAGGAGGGCGTGTTCGAACAGGAGGGTGGCGCGGTCCTGCCCGAGGCCGCGATCCTGGCGGCGGTACGCCTGGCCCGCGCGGCCGGCGCCCGGGTGCTCACCGACACCGCGGTCACCCGGATCGAGCCCGACGCCGACCGGCCCCGGGTGCACCTCGGCGACACCGTGGTCCGCGCCCGCCGGGTGGTGGTGACCGTCGGATCGTGGCTGCCGACGCTGCTGCCCTCGCTGGCCGGGCTCGGCGGCGGCATCCGTGTGGAACGCCGGGTCCTGGGCTGGTTCCGTCTCACCGAGGACGCTCCACCGCACGCGCGGGGGCCGGTGTTCGCCCGCGACGAGCCCGACGGCACGCTCTGGTACGGGTTCCCGAGTCTGGACGGGCGCACCGTGAAGATCGGTGTGCACGCCGAGGCCCCCGGGGCACCCCGACGGCCCGGCGCCCAGTGGGGCGAGCCGGTCGACCCGGACGCGGGCCCCCGCGCCCCCGACGAGGCCGACGCCCGCAGGCTCGGCGAACTGGCCGCCGGGCTGCGCGGCGTCGAACCGCTGCCCGAGCGCATGGCGGCGTGCATGTACACGATGACCTCCGACGAGCACTTCGTCATCGGCCACCACCGGGACCTGCCGGGGCTGGTCGTCGCCGGCGGCTTCTCCGGGCACGGCTACAAGTTCGCCTCCGCCGTGGGATCGGCCCTGGCCGACCTGGCCCGGAACGGCTCGACCGACCTGCCCGTGACGATGTTCGATCCGCACCGGTGGGACCGCCGGGTCCCCGGGAGGCCGTGACCGGGGCGAGAGGGACGTGCGATCATCTCCCCAGCGCGGCGCGAGCGCACCCCGTCCCCTCGCCCCTCCCGGAAGGACCCCTCATGCAGAACACCACCCGGCGGACCGCGCTCGTCACCGGCGCCTCCTCCGGCATCGGCCGGGCCGTCGCCGCCGACCTGGTCCGGCGCGGGTACCGCGTGTACGGCACGAGCCGCAGGCCGGAGGCGGTCACCGAGCCCGTGGCCGGCGTCGAGTACCTGGCGCTGGACCTCACCGACGAGGCGTCGATCGTCGCGTGCGCGCGGGCCGCCGGTGAGGTGGACGTGCTCGTCAACAACGCGGGCGAGAGCCAGAGCGGGCCGCTGGAGGAGCTGCCCGTGGACGCCCTGGAGCGGCTGTTCCGGCTGAACGTGTTCGGCGCGGTGCGCCTGACCCAGCTGGTGCTGCCCGGGATGCGGGAACGCCGGTACGGAAGGGTGATCATGGTCGGGTCGATGCTGGCCAGCTTCCCCCTGGCGCACCGGTCCTCCTACGTGGCGTCCAAGGCCGCGATCAAGGGGTTCGCGAACGCGCTGCGCCGCGAGGTGTCCCCCTACGGGATCGGTGTGGCCACGGTGGAACCGGGGTCGATCAACACCGGCATCAGCGAGCGCCGCACCCAGTACCTGCGGGACGGTTCGCCCTACACCGACGACTACCGCACCATGCTCGCGGCGCTCAACGCCAACGAGGCGTCGGGCATCCCCGCGGAGACGGTGGCCCGCACGGTGCTGCGCGCGGTGGAGGACGTCCGGCCCCGGCCGCTGTACGCGGTGGGCAGCAACGCGCCGTTGGTGTTCGCGCTGCGCCGGCTGCTGCCGCGTTCGGTCATCCTGGACATCGTCGCCCGCAGGCACGGGCTGCGATGAGCCGGTAAGGGCGGGGCGGCGCGGACCCGGGTGAGCGCTGTCCTAGGTTGGGCGGTACAGATCGGTGACAACCGTGGAGAGGTGCCGCGTGAGCGTCGTCAAGTTCAACGTCCTGACCGTCCCCGAGGGCGAGGGGGCCACCCTGGAGGAGCGGTTCGCCAACCGGGCCGGCCTGGTGGAGGGGCAGCCGGGGTTCGAGGAGTTCCAGTTGCTGCGTCCGGTGGAGGGCACCGACAAGTACCTGGTGTACACCCGGTGGCGGTCGCAGGAGGACTTCGAGAACTGGCTGAACAGCCGGGAGTTCCGTCAGGGGCACGCGCAGGCGGCGGCCGACGCGGGTCGGACCGGCCACGGTCACGGTCACGGCCACGGCGGTCCGGCCGCGACCGGCAGTGAGCTGTGGGGCTTCGAGGTCGTCCAGCGGGTCTCGGCCGAGCGGTGACCCCGTGACCGGCCCCGGGTGCCCGCGCGACGCGGGCACCCGGACCACCCCTGCGGACCACCCGGCGGCGGCCCGTCCCGGAGGCGATGGGCCGACCGTGGGGATCAGGGGGCCGGCGGGGCGCGGGCCTCGATGAGGAAGCGGGTGGCCATGGTCACATCCCGGCCCCTTCGGGAACCATGGGTTTTCTCCCGCCCCATAGGTCCGGTCATGGGTTGAAAAGGTCACCCCGAGTGGGGGACTCCGAAGACGCCCCGGCCACAATGAGACGCCATGGGAACCCTGCTCCGACTCGTCCGCTCCGTCGCGCCCCTGCCCGCCGTCACGGCCGGTCTGATCGCGGTGCTGGTGGGTGTGACCAGTTCGGCCGCGATCGTGTTCACCGCCGCCGAGGCCGCCGGTGCCGACGCCGGGCAGATCGCCTCGTGGATGCTGGCCCTGTGCGTGGGCATGGCCGTCACCTGTGCGGGCCTGTCCCTGCGGTATCGGGCCCCGGTGGTGATCGCGTGGTCCACCCCCGGGGCCGCGCTGTTGGCGGTGGGACTGGACGGCGTGACCCTGGAGCAGGCGATCGGGGCGTTCGTGTTCTCGGCGGCGCTGATCACCCTGAGCGGTGTCACGGGGCTGTTCGAGAAGGTCATGGACCGGATCCCCGTACCGCTGGCCGCCGGGCTGCTGGCCGGGGTACTGCTCCAGTTCGGGGTGGGTCTGTTCACCGGCATGGAGGGCGACTTCGTCGTGGTGGCCGCCATGTTCGGGGTGTACCTGCTGGTCCGCCGGTGGTCGCCGCGCTACGCGGTCCTGGCCGCGCTGCTCTCCGGTGTGATCGTGGCCGCGCTGCGGGGGTCCCTGGACCTGTCCGGGGTGCGTCCGCAGGTGGCGGTGCCGGTGTTGGTCGTCCCCGAGTTCTCCTGGCAGGCGCTGGTGAGCGTGGGGGTGCCCCTGTTCGTGGTGACGATGGCGTCGCAGAACCTGCCCGGGGTGGCGGTCCTGCGCAACGACGGCTACCGGGTGCCGATCTCCCCCGTGATCGCGTGGACCGGGGCGACCACCATGGTGCTGGCGCCCTTCGGCTGCTTCGGATTGAACCTGGCGGCGATCACCGCGGCGATCTGCACGGGGCCGCAGGCGCACCCCGACCGGGAGCGGAGGTTCCTGGCGAGGGTGTGGGCCGGGGTGTTCTACCTGTGCGTGGGCGTGTTCGGGGCGACCGTGGCCGCCCTGTTGGTGGCGTTGCCCTCAGCGCTGATCATGGCGATCGCCGGGATCGGTCTGCTCGGCACGATCGGGGGCTCCCTGAACTCGGCGCTGTCCGACGAGCGTGCCCGGGAGGCCGCGTTGGTGACGTTCCTGGCGACGGCGTCGGGGATCACCCTGCTGGGGATCGGATCGGCCTTCTGGGGCCTGGTGGCGGGTGCACTGACGTGGGCGATCACCGTGCGTCGGCGGCCGAAGTCGGAAACGGAGACGGACACCGAGACGGTGGAGAGGCCCGGGGAGCCGGAGCGCGAGACCTCCTGAGGGCTGGGATGGACCAAGGGCGCGGTCACGCCCGCGCCGGGCGACCGGCTCCGGTTCCGGGGGATCCGGGACGAGCGGGAGATGCGGGATCTGATGGAGCGGGCGTTCCAGGGCGGCCTCGACGCCCACCACCGGAGCGAAGCGGCCACCAAGACCCCGGCCGAGATCGTCTCCGACGGGTTCGAGGAGGAGTTCGCCCGGTACTCGACGCCGCGTTCGTGGTGGCGGATCGCGACCCTGCCCGACGGGGAGCCGGTGGGCTTCGTGCCGCCCGCGCGCAACGCCTACCACCCGATCATCGGCCACATCGCGGTGCTGCCCGAGCACCGGGGCCACGGGTACATCGACGACATCCTCGCCGAGGGCACCCGGGTGCCGGTGGAGGAGGGCGGCGTCACGTACGCCCGAGCGTCCACCGACCTGGGGAACACGCCCATGGCGGCGGCCTTCGCCCGAGCGGGCTACGCCACCGTCGGCGAGGTCGTCGACATGACGTGGGACGCTCCGCTGTAGGGGATCGACCGAGGGGGTCGCGCCGGTGATCGGCGCGACCCCCTTCACCACGCTCGAAGGAAGGGTCCCGGCCCGCGAGGGGCGGATGGAGGCCGCGCCCGCAACGGGCCCGGGAGAAGGGCGGCGGGTCCCGGTCAGGCGGTGGCGATGATCCGGCCCACCTCGGCCACGGCCGCCATCAGGTCCTGCGGGTCGGCGGTCATCCCCGCGATGACCAGGTCGACCTCCTCCAGGCCGGCGCGGGCCAGGAGTGCCTTGTCGTTGGTCGCCCACTCCCCCCGCTCGGCCAGCACCGCGTGGGCCGTGTGGGCGGCGGCCTGGGCGATGAGGCCGGCGGTCTGGGTCACCCGGCCGTAGGGCGCGTGACCGTGCTGGGCGTACCCCAGGGTGGCGGCGGCGAGTCCGCGCCACCGGGGCGGCGCGCTCAGACGCAGCGCGTCGGGGTACTCGGGGCGGGGCAGGTCGCCGACGAGGGCGCGCCCCAGGGCGAGTTCGGCGACGACCAGGTAGGTGGGGACGCCCACCAGGTGGAACATGAGGGGTTCCACGTCGAAGCCCCCCACCCGGGCCCGCTCCATCTGGTGCTCGACCGCGTCGAGGTCGCGGTAGTGCACGTCCACCCGGCGGCCGTCGATCCGCAGCCAGGCGCCGCCGTTGAAGACCCCGCCGCCCCAGCCGCCGATCTCCGACACCTCGCCCGGCCACCCCAGGGCCCGCAGGTCCTCCGGGTCGAAGTCCCCCCGGTAGTAGATCGCCAGGTCCCAGTCGCTGTCGGGTCGGTGTTCCCCCCGGGCGCGGGATCCGCCCAGGGTCACCGCCCGCACCCCGGGCAGTCCGGCCAGCCGGTCGGCGGTGTCGGAGAGGAAGCGTTCATCGTCGGTGGTGCCCATGCCGCTCATACTGTCACCGGCGCGCGCGGGCCCGTCCGTCGGACCGGGGGTCAGGGCGTCCGACGATCACCGTCGGCACCCGGCAGGGACGGATCGAGGCGGTCACGGCCGAGAGGCGCGTAGGTGCGCCACCGAAGAAAGCGTTCGGCGGGGCCGCGGACACCCGCGCGGCGCATCAGGTCGGCCAGGACCACGGTGGTCGCCCAGACCGCGACGCCCACCAGCACGGAGGTGAAGCCGGACAGTCGCGCGGCCAGGTCCAGGGCGTAGGGAGTGAACAGCACCGTCCAGGCCACCGACTGCAACAGATAGCAGGTCATGGAGCGCTGCCCGGTGGCGACCAGCGCCCGGGTGATCGGGCCCGGGCGGTCGCCGAGCCGGACCGCGATCAGCGCGATGAGCGCGGCATAGCCGAAGCCGCCCGCGTAACCGGTGAGCACGTGGAGCCAGACACCGCCGGTCTCCACCGCGATGGGTGGCCGCCACAGGCCCGTGGACATCAGGGCCTGGGGCAGTCCGCCGAGGACGGCGAGCGGGATTCCGATTCCGGCGACGCGGCGCAGGAGCGGCAGATGGGCCTCGGGGTGCTCCAGGAGCCGGCGTCGGGCGGCCCACACCCCGATGGCGAAGGGGAACACCGAGGTCATCATGAGCAGCGGTGTCATGACCGGCCAGGTCACGAGCCGCACCACCATGTCGGCCAGCGGATCCGGGCTCATCACCGCCTCGGCGGACTCGGGATCGGTGAGGGCGGGCAGGGTCGTGCCCAGCGCGTAGATCAGGGAGCCGACCGCCATCCAGGTGAACCCGTGGGCGAGCAGCCGCCGGTCGGTGACGTGCAGCAGTCCGGCGAAGAGCAGGGCGATGAGCCCGTACACCGCGATGATGTCGCCGAAGAAGAGCAGCAGCGTGTGCAGCAGCCCGATGGCCACCATCCACCGGCCGCGTCGGCGCACCAGGGCGCGGATCCAGGGCCACGGTCGCCCCTCGGCGGTCCGCCGCAGGTATATCCAGGCCAGCCCGTACCCGAACAGGGCCGCGAACATCGGATAACCGCGCGCCTCGGCGAACACGAGCACGGCCATCGTGGTCGCGGTGTCGAGTACGCCGGTGGGGGCGGCGGCGTCTCCGGTGGCGAGCAGCCGGAAGATGTGGGCGTGCACCACGGCGATGACCAGGAGCATCACGCCGCGGGCCAGGTCGGGGGCGACCGCCCGGTGGACGAGGGCGGTGTCGTGGGCCGTGTCGGCGGGGGGGCAGGGGGCGAGTGGACACGGGAATCGCTCCGTTCGTGGTCGGTGGTCCGTCGAGAAGCGGCATCGGCGCGCTTGGGCGCACGGACGCACGGAGCAAGGTGAGATACGATTCCGTATCCAATGCCGCGCTATTAAGATACGCCAACGTATCTTAGTTGGGAAGTCCATGGACGCTTCGACCACCGCGGAGGCCGCCGACGACCCCGGTGAGGTCCCTCCGAAGCGGACGCGCAGGCGCGGCCCCGAACTCATCGAGGCCATCCACGAGGCGGCGATAGTGGAGGCCGCGGAGAACGGGCTGCACCGTTTGTCCATGGAGGGGATCGCACGGCGGGCGGGCACCGCCAAGACGTCCCTCTACCGCCGTTGGGCCGGCCCGGCGGACATCCTGCTCGAAGCGATGTACCACCACTTTCCGCAGGAGCGGCCCGCACCGGGGGCCGACGACCTGCGGGGCGACCTCATCGAGTCGCTGGTGATGCTGGCCGAGCTCAGTGACGACCCCTTGGGCCGGGCCATGTTCGCGGTGATCGCCGAATCGGTGCGCGAGCCGAAGCTGCACGAGCGCTTCACCCGGGAGGTGTTCGAGCCCCGGGGCGGGCGGTTCACCCGCACCGTTCTGGCGCACTACGCCGACCGGGGGCGGATCGACCCCTCTCGGGTGACCGACGTGACCGTCGACATCGGCGAGGCCATGGTCCTCAAGTACGCCGTCGACCACCGCCGGACACCCGGGCGGGACCATCTCGCCCGCATCGTCGACGAGGTGATCCTGCCCGCCGTCGGCGCCGGACCGGAACCGCCCCGAACCGACGATCGAACGAGGTGAGGCAGGGCGCCGCGCTCCTGCCGCGTGCGGCTCCGACCGGCCCACCGGCGCCGCGGGCCCGGCGGCGGGCCGGACACGGCGGCGGGGGAACGGCGGCGCGTTCCGGACGCTCGCGATCGGTGGAAAAGGAGTGGGACGGCCGGGGCGGCCCGGTTAGGCTGCCGGGCATGTCGCTGCCGCCGGGTGTCACCGCCGATCGGGTCGAGGAGATCGACGTGGGCCTGTCCGGGGCCCGGGTCGCCCGCCTGTACGTGTCCGGGCGAGCAGTCGCGGTGTTCAAGGCGGCGGGCACGGACCGCCCCGACCTGGTGTCCGAACTGGCCGCAACGGAGCGGCGGCTGCGCCGGCTGGTCGGCACCCCGCTGCCGGTGCCCCGCCTGCTGGACTCCGGCGAGTGGCGGGGTGAGCGCTGGCTGACGATGGAGCACCGACCCGGGAGGGCCGCCCACGAACCCGGACACGAGCGCTCCGCCCTGATCGCCGCCCTGGCCCGGGCGCTGCGGGAACTGCACGCCACGTCCCTCTCCGGACCGCCGTTCCCGCTCGGCCCGGACGTACTCCTGGAGCGGGCGCGCGAGCGGGTGGCGTCGGGACTCGTGGACCGGTCCTGGCGGGCGGCGGGACACCGCCCCCGAGAGGGCGGGAACGCCGCCGGGGCGCTGCGGGGCCTGGCCGAACGGCTGTCCCGGACGGAGGTGTCCGGCCCGGTCCTGCTGCACGGCGACTACTGCCTGCCCAACGTCCTCGTGGACGACGACGGCCGGTGGTCCCTCATCGACCTGGGTCGGATGGGCGTGGGAGACCGGCACCTGGATCTCGTGGACATGACGGGCAGCATGCTGTCCGACCTCAACCCGTCATTCGGGCCGCGCGACGCCGAGGCCTTCCTGGACGCCTACGGCCGGGACCGGATCGATCCGGAGCGCGTGGAGCTGTACCGGGAACTCGACGCCTTCTTCTGGCCGGTGTGACCGGATCTCCCCGGCCGCGGGACCTTCGTGGCGGGCGCCTTCTCGTCGGGTCCCCGGGCCCGGGGCGGGGGACCCGCGAGAACGGCTCCTATCCGGGGCCCTCCCCCGACGCGGTCGCCCCCTCGCCGGCCCGCCTCCTCCCGTGGCGCCGGACGAAGGCGCTCTCCGGTTCCCGCCGAAGGGCGCGGACGAGGCCGCCCATCATGAAGAACGCGATGACGAAGAACGGCAGCCCGAAGACGATGATCGTCTGCTGCAACGCCTCCAGCCCGCCCACCCCGCCGGCGGTGAGCACGGTGGCGGCGACCACGCCCTCGGTGATGCCCCAGAAGACCCGTTGGCGCGTGGGCGACGTGGGCGTGCCCGAGCACAGCATGTCGACCACGAGGGACGCGGAGTCCGATGAGGTGGTGAAGAAGACGACCACGATGAGGATGCTCACCGCGGACAGGAGGGTGGCCGCGGGGTAGTTGGCGAGGAAGGCGAACAGGGCCCCGGGGAGGTCCTCCTCGACGACGACGGCGCGGACCAGGTCACCTCCCTGGTTCAGCTCGATGTCGAACGCCGACAGGCCGAAGACGCCGAACCACACGATGCTGAACGCGGTGGGGACGGCGAGCACGCCGAGGACGAACTCCCTGATGGTGCGTCCCCGGGAGATGCGGGCGACGAAGATCCCCACGAACGGGGACCAGGTGATGGTCCACGCCCAGTAGAAGACGGTCCACGAACCCTGCCACCCGGTGTTGCCGAAGGTGTCGTTCCAGAAGGACAGCGGGACCAGCCATTGCAGGTACACGCCGGTGGTCTCGACGACCCCCTTGATCAGGTACAGGCTCGATCCGGCGAGGAACACGAAGATCAGCAGTCCGACGGCCAGCACGATGTTGATCGTGGACAGCCACTTGATGCCGATGTCGAGGCCGGTGGCCACGGAGATCACCGCGAGGGTGGTCACGGAGGCGATGAGGATGAGCTGGACGAGCCTGCTCTCCGGCACCCCGAAGAGGTTGTACAGACCGCTGTTGATCTGCATGGTGCCCAGGCCGATGGTGACGGCCACGCCGAAGAGGGTGCCGAGCACGGCGAACGTGTCGATGAAGCGCCCGATGGGGCCGTGGATCCGTTCCCCGAGGAAGGGGTACAGGATCGAGCTCACCCGGAAGGGCAGCCCCTTGCGGTGCGTGAAGTAGGCGAAGGCCAGCCCGGGCAGGCAGAAGATCGTCCAGGTGTGCAGGCCGAAGTGGTACAGGGTGAAGCCCATGGCCTCCCTGGCGGCCTGCACCGATTCGGGTTCCGCGTCGCGCAGCGGGGGTTCGGCGAAGTGACTGATGGGCTCCGCCACACCCCAGAACATGAGGATGCTGCCGATGCCCGCGGCGAAGAGCATGCAGAACCAGATGGGATCGCTGTAGTCGGGCCGGCTGTCGTCCGGGCCGAGTCGGACCCGGCCGTACCGGCTCAGGGCGATCCAGACGAGGAAGGCCAGAAAGGTCGTGACCCCGAGGATGTAGAACCATCCGAGGTGGACGAGGATCCAGTCGGACACCGCGCCGAAGACCGCGTCCACCGTGCCGGTGAAGACGATGGCGCACACCACGAAGAGCGTGGTCATTCCGACAGCGCCGAAGAAGATGGCGGGGTCGGTCCTGAGACCGAGGGCCCGCGCCGCCCTGTCGAGCACTTATGCCTCCCCGTGATTGATCAATCACGGAGAGTCTTTCGTGTTTCGCCCTCGGAGGTCGACCGGGACACGGGGCGACGACCGGTCGAAGGTCAGACTTCGAGCGATGCCAGCAGTTCGCGGACCCGATCGGGGTTCTCGTACAGGGAGAGGTGTCCGGCGCCCTCGATGGTGTGGACCTCGGTGTCCAGGAACCGGCGGGCCGGGCCGTGCAGGCGCGCGGGAGAGAAGAAGGGGTCGTGCGACCCGGTGGCGATGGCGACGGGCGTGTCGGACCAGGCGCGGATCTGCTCGGCGTACAGCGGGCTGGGGGTGGAGCCGGTGCGGCAGTTGCGCGCGACAAGGGTGAGCCACTCGGTCTCGTCGGTGTGCTCGTCGCAGGGGGTCTCGGGACCGCTGAGGAATTCCACGAGGCGACCGCTGGTCTGCTCGGTGGGGCGGATCATCCACGGCAGCGTGGCGCGCATCGACTCGGAGGTGACCCCGGGGGCCGTCAGCCCGGCGGGGTTGAGCAGCAGCAGGCCGGCGACCAGCGGCGAGGGCGTGGAGGCCAGGGCGATGGCGGCTCCGCGGGAGTGCCCCAGCACGAGGACGGGCCGGTCGGTGATCCGCGGGAGGAGTTCGTCGAACCAGGCCCCGTAGGAATCGATGCCGACCCTGCCGACACGGTGGCTGCAACTGAGCCCGGGCTGACCGGGCAGGTCGACCAGGTACACCGGGCGGTCGGACGCCAGCGCGCGGGCCGCGGGCACCGTGGTGGCGGCGTTGAAGTTGGTACCGGAGAGCACGACCACCGGGGTTCCGGGGCCGCCCTCGGCGCGGAAGGCCTGGGTGCTCCCCAGCCGGGTGTCCACGGGGGGAAGGGGGCCGAGTTCGGGCCAGCGGCTCAGGGCTTTGTGGCACCAGGCGTGTACCGAACGCTCGGCGCTCTCGGAGCGATAGACACGCGCGGTGCGCGAAGGAACGACGGTCATGGATTCGGGATTTCGCGTAGGGAGAGCGGTGTTCGCCGGCTTTGCTTCCCGGCGCGCCAAGAGAGGACTGTACGCCTCCCGTGGACCCCGTGCCACCTCGGGGGCGCGCGTGACCCCGAGGAGTCGCCCCCGACCGGGGGGCGCGTCCCCCGTCGTGCCCGTTCGCCCTGTTCGCGGGTAGGGGCGCAGGCCGGCAACGGCCTTCGCGTCGGCGGGATCGCGCGGGCGGCCCCGCGTCCCGGGACCGCCCGCACCGTCATGGCCCCGAAGGCTCAGACGACGTTGAACCCGTCCGGGTCCGAGCCGATCCGACCGTCGCGATCCAGCGATCCGATCCGGTTCAGGTCGTCGTCGCTCAGCGCGAAGTCGAACACGTCGAAGTTCTCCGCGATCCGGGACGGGGTCACGGACTTGGGGATGACGACGTTGCCGAGCTGGAGGTGCCAGCGCAGCACCACCTGGGCGGCGGACTTTCCGTGCGCCTCGCCGATCTCCACGAGCACCGGATCGTCGAGCAGGCCCTTGCCCTGACCGAGCGGGCTCCAGGCCTCGGTGAGGATCCCGTGGGAGGCGTTGAGCCCGCGCATCGACTCCTGGGAGAGGTACGGGTGCAGCTCGATCTGGTTGATCGCGGGGACGAGGTCGGTCTCCGCCAGCAGGCGGCCCAGGGTCTTCTCGGTGAAGTTGGACACGCCGATGGCCTTGGCGCGGCCCTCGGCGGCGATGCGCTCCAGGACCTTCCAGGTGTCGACGTAGGCATCCTGGGCGGGGACCGGCCAGTGGATCAGGTAGAGGTCGACGTAGTCCAGGCCCAGGCGGTCGAGGCTGGCGTCGAAGGCCTTGAGGGCCTTGTCGGTGCCCTGGTCGTCGTTCCACAGCTTGGTGGTGACGAACAGTTCCTCGCGAGGCAGACCCGAGGCGGCCAGGGCCTGGCCGGTGCCCTTCTCGTTGGCGTAGATCCGCGCGGTGTCGATGCTGCGGTAGCCGACCTCGATGGCGATCTCCACGGCGGACCGGGCCTGGTCGTCGGGGACCTGCCAGACGCCGAACCCGAGTTGCGGCATGGTGAGACCGTTGTTCAGCGTGACGTACTGCATGGTCTCCTTTCCGTGATCACGGTGGGGTGGGCCGGGGCGCGCGGGCGCCCTCAGCCGGTGAGGCGGACGAGCATCTTGCCGGTGTTGGCGCCGCGCATCATGGCGAGGAACGCGCTGACAGCGTTGTCGATGCCGTCCACGACGGTCTCCTCGGTGCGCAGTTCGCCGTCGGCGAGCCATCCGGAGGCACGTCGGACGTACTCGCCCATGAGGTGACCGTGGTCGCCCACGATGAAACCGCGCAGGGAGAGGCGCTTGCCGACGGCCAGGAACAGGTTGTCCGGTCCGGGCACCGGCCCGGTGGCGTTGTACTGGGAGATCGCCCCGCACAGGGCGATGCGGCCGTGGTCGCGCATGGCGGCGATGGCGGCCCGCAGGTGATCGCCGCCGACGTTGTCGAAGTAGACGTCGACGCCGTCGGGCGCGACCTCGGCGAGCTGCTTCTCCAGGTCGCCTTCGCGGTAGTCGATGGCGGCGTCATAGCCGAACTCCTCGACCAGGCGGCGCTTCTTCTCGGGGCCGCCGGCCGAACCGACGACGCGGGAGGCGCCCAGCTTGCGGGCGAGCTGTCCGGCGATCGAGCCGACCGCGCCGGCGGCGCCGGAGACGAAGACCACGTCGCCCTCCCGGACCGGGGCGACCTCGGTGAGGCCGGCGTAGGCGGTGAGGCCGATCATGCCGAGGGCGTTGAGGTAGGCCCCGGCGGGGACGGCGGTGGTGTCGACGACCCGGACGGCCTCGGCGGGCAGAAGGGCGTGTTCGCGCCAGCCCAGCGCGTGCAGCACGGAGGCTCCGACGGGGACGGAGTCGTCGCCGGAGGCGATGACCGTACCCACCGCGCCGCCGTCCATGGGCGCGCCCAGGGCGTAGGGGGCCACGTAGGACTTCGTGTCGTTCATCCGGCCGCGCATGTAGGGATCGACGGAGATCCAGTCGTTGCGGACCAGGACCTGCCCGGGGCCGGGATCGGCCAGGGTGGTCTCGACGAGGGCGAAGTCGGTGGGTGCGGGCTCGCCGACCGGACGGGCGATCAGGTGGACTTCCCTGCTGGTGACGGACACGTCGGAACCTTTCGAGCGGGTGAACTGTGGCATGGTCGGGGGCCCGAGGAACGACCCTAGTCCCTTCATGTATTGATGGACCAATAAAATCGATGAAGTGACCCATAGGAATTCCAATGGATCGGTGGCGGTCCCGCCCGAGGCCGCCACCGAGACCGAGCCGCTCCCCCTCGACCTCCAGCAGCTGAGGACCTTTCTGGCCGTGCACCGGTCCGGATCGTTCACGGCGGGCGCCCAGTCGTTGCGTCTGTCACAGCCGACGGTGACGACCCAGATCCGCGCCCTGGAGCGCCGACTGGGGTACGCGCTGTTCGAACGGCTGCCGCGCGGGGTCGCCCCCACGGCGGAGGCCAACGAGCTGGCGGCGCGGATCTCCGAGCCCCTGGACGCCCTGGAGGTGGTGGCCGGCGCCGGGGGCGGCGGTGCCGTACCGCACCGACCGTTGCGGTTGGCGGGGCCGGCCGAGATGCTCCAGGCGCTGGTGCTGCCCGCGTTGGCCCCCTCCGTGGAGTCGGAGGGGCTGCGGCTGTGGGTCCGCCACGGGCTCTCCGACACCCTGCTGGAGGAGCTGCGCGCGGGCCGACACGACCTGGTCGTCTCGACGGAGCGGCCCCGCGGTCGTTCCCTCATCGCCGAACCCCTCGCCGATGAGGAGTTCGTCCTGGTGGGGGCACCCCTGTGGGCGGAGCGCGTCGGGACCGATCGGCTCGCCCGTCAGGGTGCGCCGGCCCTGTGCGGGGTGCCGTTGGTGGCCTACGACGAGAACCTGCCGATCCTGCGACGGTACTGGCGGCACGTGTTCGGGGTGCGGCTGACCTGCAAGGCCTCGGTGACCGTGCCGGACCTGCGGGCGGTGATCTCCACGGTGGCGGGCGGGGCCGGGATCAGCGCCGTGCCCCGGTACCTGTGCCAGGAGGAACTGGCGGCGGGGCGGCTGGTCGCGCTGGCGGAGCCGGAGGATCCGCCGATCAACACCGCCTACCTGGTGCGACGGTCCGGGATACGGGAGAACGGATGCCTGGACCGGGTGCGAGCCCTGCTGACGGCGGCGGCCCGCTCCTGGTGAGACCGGATCCGACCGCAACCGGCGCCCGGTGAGGGGGATCCCACCGTCACGACGGACGGTGGACGAGCGGTGCGGAGGATCTCCATGGTGGACGGCGGGCGAGGCGGACCGGTACGCGACGAACGGAGGCGGTCGGGGGCCGTGACCACGGCCGTGACGCTCGTGGCCGTGGGGTTCGCGGTGTTCGCCGCGCTGCGCGGCCTGGGCCTGGAACGCGGCTTCCCCCTGGTTCCGCTACTGGCCTACACCCCCTACGTCGCCGGGGCGGCCGTCCTGGCCGTCACCGCCGCCGGGTTGCTGCGCCGGTGGATCCCCATGGCCGTACTGGCCGTCGCGGCGGCGGTGCTCGTGGTCGCGGTCGTCCCGCGCGCGGTGCCCTTCGGGATCACCCACGCGGGTGGACCCGCGTTCCGGGTGATGACCCTCAACACCCTGGTGGGCGGGGCCCGGACCGACGAGATCATCGCCCTCGTCCGCGACCGGGAGGTCGACGTACTCGCGCTCCAGGAGGTCACCCCGGAGTTCGTGGCCGACCTGTCGGCGGCCGGACTCGACGACCTGCTGCCGTACACGGTGGACCGGTCCGGCCCGGGGGTGACGGGTGGCACCGTGCACTCCTCGATGCCGTTGACCGACGCGGGTTCGTTGGAGGGGCCGCACGGGTTCGCGATGCCCGTCGCCGCCTTCGAGGCGCCCGGGGACGAGTACGAGAGAACGGTCGAGGTGGTGTCGGTGCACACGCCTCCCCCGCTGGACCCGTCCCATGTCGAGCTCTGGCGGACGGAGCTGGCCGCACTGGGTCCTCCGGAGACGGGCCCCAGCCGGATCCTGGCCGGGGACTTCAACGCCACCCTGGACCACGCCGCGCTGCGCGACGTCCTGAACGCGGGGTACCTCGACGCGGCGGCCGTGCTCGGCGAGGGCCTGACCCCCACCTGGCCGGCCCTGGGGGGGTCGCTACCGCCGGTCACCATCGACCACGTGCTGGTCGAACCGTTCATGGGAGTGGACGACCTGGAGACGGTGGAGGTGACCGGGAGCGACCACCGGGCGGTGCTCGTCACGGTGACCCTCCCGGGCGGGCGCTGACGGCCGGGGCTCGACCTTCACGTTGACGTTCGGGGCATGAGCGAACCGGGGGTCCCCGGCACGTCGGACGGACGGGGCCGGGCCACGAGACCGACCCGGTGCGCCGGATCGCCTCGGTGTCTCGTACGCACGGGTTCGCCCCGGTGATCCGCTCGGATCGGTGCCGCCCCTCACGGTGTGTGCCAGGGTGAGGGACGCTCGAAGGACTCGGTGAAGGGAACCGGTGTGGGATCCGGCGACGCGACGGTGCTGTTCGATCTGGACGGGGTCCTGGTGGACTCCGCGGAGACCATCCGCCTGGGATTGACCGCGTGGGCGCGCGCCCGGGGCGCGGTCCTGCTCCAGGTCACCTCCGACCGCGGGCGCGAAGACGCCCACCGGTTCTACGAGCGGCTCGGCCACACGACCTCGCATCCGGGCTTCAAGGAGTGGCTCACCTGACCGGATCGGTCCGGCCGTGGTCGCGATCGTGTCTGTCGCGGGAGGGCACGGCACGACACGATCAGGGCATGACAAGAGCACTCCTCGTGGTCGACACCCAGAAGTCCTTCCTCCGACGGGAGACCTGGCGGGCCTCCTCCAACCCCGACGTCGCCGACGACGTCGCCGCCCTCGTGGCGCACGCCCGAGGGCGCGGCGATCACGTGGTGTGGGTCCTGCACACCGAACCCGGGACCGGCAACGCCTTCGACCCCGCGCTCGGGTTCGTCGAGCTCATGGACGGGCTCACGGCCGAGGAGGGGGAGCCGGTCCTGCGCAAGACCGTGCACAGCGCCTTCGGCGGCACCGACCTGCAACGCCTCCTCAACGGGTGGGGGGTGTCGGAACTGGCGGTCTGCGGCATCCGCACCGAACAGTGCTGTGAGACCACCACCCGGGCCGCCTCGGACCTGGGCTACGACGTGACCTTCGTGGTGGACGCCACCGCCACCGAGCCCATCCAGGCGCCCGGTTCCCCGGCCGGGAGGCCGCTGGAGGAGATCCTCGCCGACCCCCGCACCCTGGGCACCGAGGAGGTCGTCACCCGCACCGTCTACGCGCTGTCCGGACGGTTCGCCCGTATCGCCACGGTCGCCGAGGTGGTCGACGTGGTCGACGTAGACTGACCGGATCGTGAGCGTCGTCGGTTTCCTCCTCACCCCGGGCGTGCACCTGTTGGACCTGGCCGGTCCGGCGCAGGTGTTCTCCACCGCGGCCGATCTGGGGCTCGGCTACGAGGTGCGCTACAGCGCGGCCCGCGAGGAGGTGGTCACGGCGCAGGGGCTGGCCCTGCGCGTGGCCACCGACGCCCTCGCGACCGGCCCGGAGGACCTGGTGCTGGTGCCCGGGTGGCGGGCGGGCGGCCGGGTGCCCTATCGGATCCTCACCGAGGGGCAGGCGGCGGCGCTGACAGCGCACCGCGCGGCGGGCGGGACCGTGGCGAGCGTGTGCTCGGGCGCCTTCGCCCTGGGGGAGGCGGGCCTGTTGGACGGGCGGCGCTGCACCACCCACCACGGCCTTCAGAACCTGCTGGCGCGCCGGTTCCCGCGCGCCCGGGTGGTGCCCGACGTGCTGTACGTGCCCGACGACGGGGTGATCACCTCGGCGGGCATCGCCAGCGGCATCGACCTGGCCCTGTACCTGGTCACCGCGCGGCACGGCCCCTCGGCCGCGGCGGCGATCGCCCGGGAGATGGTGGTGTACGCCCGTCGCAACGGCGACGAACCCCAGGCCGGGGTGATGTTGCGGCACCGGGGGCACCTGGTGGACGTGGTGCACCGGGTGCAGGACGTCATCGACGCCCGGTTCCACGAACCCCTGCCGTTGACGGAGCTGGCCGCGTCGGCGCGGGTGAGCGAACGGACGCTGACCCGCCTGTTCACGGCGGCGACCGGGCTCACCCCGCTGCGCTATCAGCAGGGGCTGCGGCTGGAACGGGCCGAGCACCTGATCGGCGCGGGCGAGACCGTGGAGGCCGCGGCCCGCGCCGTCGGGTTCCGCGACGCCCGGATGCTGCGCCGGTTGCGGTCACGCTCCGAGGCCGCCTGAGGCGACCTGCCGCTTCGGTGGCCGTCCGGTCGGGGTCCCCGGCGAGGACACGGCCTTCCCGGACACCCGGGAGGCATGGGATCGCCCGGCACCTCGCGCCCGCGCCTCCACGAGAACCCCTCTTCCCGAACGTCCTCGGATCCGGGCCGCGACCTCGCGCCCCTCGGAGGCCTCGGGGTCCCGCTCGTCCCCTGGCAGGGCTCAGTCGCCCGGGGTGGTCACCGGCACCAGGTCCTTCACCACCCTGGTGGGTTTGCCCGACAGCGACGACGCCACCCAGCGGTCGACCCCGGGAAGCGCCGCCAGACGCAGGAACATCCGCCGCAACCGCAACCGCGCGGGGGTGTCGGGGAGGAACCAGGAGGTCCCGGTCAGGGCCGCTCGCTGTCGCTCCTCCACCACAGGGCGCCAGCGCCGCTCGTAGCGGCGCAGCCCTTCGGCGACGTCGTCCGCGCGGGCCAGTTCGGCACCGAGCACGTACGCCCCGCCCATGCCCAGCGAGGCGCCCTGCCCCGCGAGCAGCGAGACCGCCTGGCAGGCATCGCCCAGGAGCACCGTGCGCCCACTGCTCCAGCGCTCCATCCGGATCTGGGCGACGTGGTCGTAGTAGACCTCCTCCGGGGGCGGGCACGCCTCCAAGGCGCGGGGCACCACCCATCCCAGCCCGGCATAGGTGCGGCGCAACGCCTCCCGGGGGTCGGCGGGCAGGGTCGTGTCCGGGGTGCGGTGCACGGTGAAGGCGGCCACGCGCTCCCCCTCCAGCGCGTACAGGCCCATCTGTGCGCCCAGGCTGTCGGTGAGGTGGAAACGGCCCCTGGTCGCGGCGTGGATACGGGCGTCGTCGAAGGTGTAGGCGGCGGTGTGGAAGCCCAGGTGGTGCAGGTACCGCTCCTCCGGACCGAAGACCATGTCGCGCACGGTGGAGTGGATGCCGTCGGCGCCCACCAGCAGGTCGGCCTCCAGGGTGCGGCCGTCGTCGAGGGTCACCCGGACCCCGTCCGCGTGTTCGGTGATCTGTCGCGGCCCGGTGCCGTAGCGCACCTCCACACCCGGGGGCAGCGCCTCGCTCAGGGTGAGTTCCAGGTCGGGGCGCATGATCGAGATCAGGGAGCCGCCCAGGGACCGGGCGAAGCGCTCGAAGCCCATCGAGGCCCGCGGCCTGCCGTCCTCGTCGACCAGGACGGCCTCGGTGATGTGGTGGCCCCTCTCGCGCAGGCGGGGCAGGATCCCCATCGCCTCGGCCGCGTCGTAGCCGGGGCCGAAGAAGTCGATCATGTAGCCCTGGGGGCGCGGGCCCGGGGCGCGTTCGACCAGGGTGACGTCCCAGCCGTGGTGGGACAGTCGGTGGGCCAGGGTCAGTCCGGCGATGCCGGCGCCCACGATGAGGGCTCTCATGCGGTTCTTCCTTGCGTGGAGTGGTCCGCCGCCGGAGGACGGCCGGCGTCGGGGGGGAGGAGGCGGCTCAGCACGGGGGCCGCGGTGGCCGCGTCCAGATGGGGATCGAGGGCGCGGTGCAGCATGACGCCGTCGATGGCCGAGGCCAGGATCCGGGCGGTGGCCTCGGGGTCGGCCACGCCGCCCGCGCGCAGCCAGTCGGCCAGCACCGCCCGGAAGCGTTGGAGGATCGCGGTGATGCCCCGGCGCAGTTCCTCATCGCGGGTGGCGGCCAGGTAGACCTCGACGAACAGGACCGAGGTGGGGTCGTCGCCGGGATAGGCCTCCAGCGCTCCCAGCATCAGTTCGAGTCCCTCGTGGGGGCTCGTGCCCTGGAGTCCGGCGGCGGCCTGCTCGGCGACGGCGGTCATGGAGTCCAGGGCGGCTTCGTTGAGCAGGGCCCGCAGTGAGGGGTAGTGGTAGTGCACGAGTCCGGGCCCCACGCCGGCCTGTTCGGCCAGGACGCGGGTGCTCACCGCGGACCAGCCGCGGTCGGCGATGAGGTGGGTGGCCGCTGCGAGCAGGCGCTCGCGCACCTGTCGGCCGCGTTCGGTGGTCATGCCGTTTTCCCGTCACGTTTCTTGGACACTTGCACTGGGCGATCGCCCAATTTCTACCCTGTCATGAACCCCGGGCCGCCGTACACCCCCGGACGTGGTTTTTCTGTCGGCCAGGCGGATCCGGGGACCGGAGGGGATCGGGGGCGGACGGGAGAACGGGCGGCCTCCTCCCCTCGACGAGGAGGCGGGTGGGGTCGATCGCCGCCGGGGACACGCCGGTGCGGAGGTGCTCTCACCACCGGCGTGCCCCGAGGACTCCGATCAGGCCCGCAGGGCCTCGACGAGCTCGTGCTCGTCGTCCTTGGACAGGTTGGTCTGGATGACCGTGGGGTTCACGGGCTTGAACGCGTCGACGACCCGGTCGGCGGTGGTGATGTCGGCGAGCAGGAAGACGGCCGCGCGGCCGTCTTCGAGATGGGAGCCGATCTGCTTGATCATGTCGTCGTCGATACCGATGTCGGTGAGCCTGCCCGCGACCGCGCCGGTGGCAGCGCCGACCGCCAGACCCAGCAGCGGGTTGAGGAAGATGAGGCCGATGAGGGTGCCCCACAGGGCGCCGCCCGCCGCGCCCACACCGGTGGTGCTCACGGTCTGCTGGATGCGGGGGCGTCCCTTGTCGTCCTTGTAGGCGTAGGCGGCGTCCTCCAGTCGGAGGAGTTGCCGCTTGTTGAGGTCGGCGGCGATGTCCAGGGCGCGTTCGGCGGTGTCGCGGTCGGTCACGCCGAGAACGATGAGCTGAGCCATGGGTGTGGGTTCTCCCGTCGTCGCCGGGCCCGTGATCGGACCCGATCAACGGAACCCTTCCCGGGAGCGGTTCGAGGCAAGGCCGGAGGATGTTCGACGAAGGGCAAAGTCGGCCCCTCACGGGGCCCGGGGCTCAGGCGCGGCGGGCCAGGAAGAGGCGGGTGACGTAGGGGATGCGGACGTTCCCGTCCGGGAAGTGCTCGCGGGCCAGGTCGGCGATGGCCTCGCGAGTGCGCTCCTCCCCGATGGCGCGGACGACCGCCGCCATCCTGCTGGAGGACATCGCGGTACCGATGAGACGGTCCGGGTCCAGGTCCCGGACCCAGCCCGCGGAGTACTCGACCGCGTCGACCAGGCCGTCCCGCGCGTTCATCTCGCCGATGGTGTCGTAGACCCGGTAGTCGCGCCGATAGTCGTCCCCGTACCTCTCCATGAGGCCCTCATAGGCGTCGACGAAGTCGCTCGCGGTCCAGTCACGGTCGTTGTTGAGGACGGCGACGGTGCCGCCGGGCGCGAGGAGGCGGGCGGCCTCGGCGTAGAAGGCGGGCCGGTCGAACCAGTGGACGGCCTGGGCGGCCAGGACCAGCGTCGCGGAGCCGTCGGGGAAGGGGATCGCCTCGGCCCGGCCGTCCACGTACTCGACGCCGTCGGCGTTCTCGGCGGCGGTGCCGCGCATGGCGTGACCGGGTTCGACACCGACGACCCGGGGCCCGGGGCCGAACAGGTGGCGCAGGGTCCGGGTGGAGATACCGGTGCCGGAACCGACGTCGAGCAGGAGCCGGGGTTCGGAGCGGATGGCACGGTCACCGGCCAGAACGTGTTCCCGGAGCCGTTCGGTGACGGCCTCGGGGTATCCGGGGCGGAAGCGACGGTAGTCGTCGGTGAGTCGGTCGAAGGCCTGGGTCCTGTCGGTCAACGGCGGTGCCTCTCCGGTGGCGGTGCGGCGACCCGCCCGGGAAGCGGGCCTCGACGCCAACCTAGCGGAGCGGGCGCCCCCCGCCCGAACGGGCTCCGCCTCCCCTGAGGGGCGGAGCCCGGGGAACGTCCACAGGGGCCGCGCACCTCGCGGACGGCCGTCAGGAGGCGGCGGGGCTGCGGTAGAGGGAGGGGCTGAGACCGGTGTGCTGCTTGAAGGCGGCACTGAAGGCGAAGGCGCTGCCGTAGCCGACACGGGCGGCGACGGCCTCCAGCCCCAGGTCCGGGCGGGCGGTGAGCAGGTCGCCGGCCACGGTGAGCCGCCAGGTGCGCAGGTAGGTCATGGGCGGGGTGCCCACCGCCCGCTGGAAGCGGTCGGCCAGGGTGGAGCGGGACACCGCGCAGACACGGGCGAGTCCCGCCAGCGTCCACGGCTCGGCCGGCTGTTCGTGGATGAGTTCCAGGGCTCGGGCGACCACCGGGTCGTGCCGGGCGTTGAGCCAGCTCGGGGCGTGATCGGGCGTGTCCTCGATCCAGGCCCGAACGGCCATCACCAGCAGACAGTCCAGGAGGCGGTCGTTGAGTCCGGACTGGGCGACGCGGGCGCTGGTGATCTCCCGGCTCAACAGGGACACCAGGGCCGGGTCGACCCGGTCCCCGGGCAGCACCGCCAGGCGCGGCAGCGCGGCCAGCGCCAGTCGGCCGACCTCGCTGTCGTCCTCGTAGGCGCCGACGATGAGCGTGTCGGGCCCGTCCGGGTCGTTGCCCCAGGTCCCGATGCCGTGGTGCAGGCTCACGTGGACCTCCGTCCCGTCGTCGGCGAAGCACCGCTGGCCGGGGAGGACGGTGATGGAGGGGGGCCGGTTCCGCGCGTCGGTGAGCGTGTAGGGATCCGGGCCGCGCATCAGGACCACGTCGCCCTCCCGCGCCTCGGTCCCCCCGTCCCCCGGGTCCACCCACACCCGGCCGGAGGTGACCACGATGAGGGTCAGGGACGAACCGTCGAGCAGGCGGATGCCCCAGGGCGGTCGCATCACCACGCGGAGGGTGAACGCGCCACGGGCCCGGGGGCCGTCGAGGAGATGGGCGAGCGGATCCATACCCCGACCCTATGTCAGACGATCTCTTATGTTCTCCGGTATCCGAACCATGTTCCGTCCGGCCCCGGACTGATGAACTCAAGTCATGAACGAGAACACGATCCATGAGCACATCCTCGTCACCGGCGGCACCGGCATGACCGGCCGCCGCGTGACCGCGCTCCTCACCGAGGCCGGGGTCCGGGTCCGGGTCGGCTCCCGGGCCGGCGAGCCGCGCTTCGACTGGCACGAGCCCTCCACCTGGGACGCCGTCCTGGACGGGGTCACCGGCGTCTACCTCTGCTACCACCCCGACCTGGCCTTCCCCGGAGCCGCGGAGGCGGTGACGGCGTTCGCCGAGCGCGCCGCCGCCGCGGGGGTGCGGCGGATGGCGCTGCTGTCCGGCCGGGGCGAGAAGGGAGCGCAGAACACGGAGGACATGGTCCTGGCCGCCTTCCCCGACACGACCGTCCTGCGCTGTTCGGTGTTCGCCCAGGACTTCTCGGAGAGCTTCTTCCTGCCCCCGCTGCTGGAGGGAGCCCTCGTCCTGCCGATGCCCGACATCCCCGAACCGTTCGTGGACCTGGACGACGTCGCCCGGGTGGCCGTGCGTTCCCTGACCGAGGACGGGCACGGCGGCGCGATCCATGAGCTGACCGGCCCCGAGGCGATCACGTTCACCGAGGCGGTGCGCGTGGTGGGCGAGGTGTCCGGGAGGCAGGTCCGTTTCCAGGAGGTGTCGGCGGAGGAGTTCGTCGCGACGATGGCCTCGGCGGGCGCCCCCGAGGAGTTGGCGCACGGCCTGGTCGGTCTGCTGGAGGAGATCCTGGACGGCCGCAACGTCGAACCCACCGACGGGATCGAGCGCGTCCTGGGCCGCCCGGCGACACCGTTCGCGGAGTACGCGCGCCGCGCCGCCGACGCCTGGCGCCAGGTGGACTGACCGCGGAGGTCGGGTACGGCCCGGCAGCGATCCGACAGCGGGAGAGGGCCTCCGACAGAGGTGTGGATCGTCCGGGTCAACACCTGAAGTAGGTCAGGAGGCCCTCCGCGGCCCCCTTCTTCGGCCCTGCGGTGAACACGCCGTGGAAGAGCGGTGGGCGAGGCGTCGGGGGTCGTCCGGCCACGGGCCGGGCGGCCCCCGGAGATGGGCGCGGGGTGGGCAGAGGGTGGGCGGAGTGGCGCGGGCGGGACGGCGGGTGGGCCTCTCCTGACGAACGAGGTGTCGGTCATCGGCCGTCCCGGGGGGCGGATTTCGGGGCGCGCGCGGCGGGTCACGGGGCGGGCGACGCGGGAACCATCCGCGAACAGCGAGAACACGGACGTCGGAACCGTACGCTCTACCCATCGTGCACCCCGTTCCCCGCCAGGGGACCGGCCACGGCCACCCACCGACGTACGGAGACCTCGTGAGCGATCGAGAGCGCGACCGGCCGCGCATGACCAAGGGGGAACGCACCCGGCAGCGCATCATCGAGGCCGCCACCGAGCTCTTCTCCCGGTCGGGCTACCGCGCGGTGTCCCTGAGGGACATCGCCGCGCAGGCCGGGCTCACGCACGCGGGCCTCCTGCACCACTTCCCCAGCAAGGAGGCCATGCTCATCCACGTGTTGAGCAGGCGCGACGAGGTCGACGCGCCCCTGGTGCTGGAACCGGACCTGACCCCGGAACGGTTGGTCTCGAACATCATCGGGATCGTGGAGCGCAATGTCGGGACACCCGGCCTGGTATCGCTCTACGTCAACCTGTCCGCCGAGGCCACCGACCCCGCCCACCCCGCCCACACCTACTTCTTCCACCGCTACCGCATCCTGCGCGAGCACCTGGTCGGGGCGTTCTCCGTGCTGTTGGCCGACCTTCCCGGCTCCCCCTCCCCCGAGACCGCGGCGCAGCAGTTCCTGGCCGTCCAGGACGGTCTCCAGATCCAGTGGTTGCTGGAACCGGAGACCGTGGACATGCGCGCCGGTGCCGTGGCGTTCCTGCGTTATCTCGGTATCGACGTGGTGGAGGAGGGCCCGACGTCCGAGGGCGCCTGAGACCCGCGCCCAAGGGCGGGGACATCCCCCGGTCTCCTCCGGAGCACGAGGCGTACGAGGTCCCGGCCCCGGGCGGGCCGCCGCGGCGCGGCTAACGTGAACGTGCCCGCACCCGGTCGTCGGAGAGTCGTCACGTGTCCACGTTGGAGAAGTTCCAGAGCCTGTTCGTGGCCGCCGCCGCCCTCTGCGGGCTGTGCGCCGGCCTGCTGTGGCCGATCGGCGACGCCGCCGGGCACCTGGTGACGCCGGCGCTGATGCTCATGCTGGCGGCGGTGTTCGCACAGGTCGACGCCGCCCACGTGCGCGAGGCCGGGGCGGCCCGGCGGGTGGTCCTGGCGAGCCTGGTGCTCAACTTCGTCGTCACCCCGCTGCTGGCCTGGGGACTGGGCGCGGGCCTGCTGGGCGGGGCCCCGGATCTGCGGATCGGTCTGTTGCTGCTGCTCGTGACCCCGTGCACCGACTGGTACCTGGTGTTCACCCGGCTGGGACGGGGTCACATGGGGGTGGCCGCCGCCGTGCTCCCGATCAACCTCGTGCTCCAGCTGCTCCTGCTGCCGGCCTACGTGCTGCTGCTCGGGGGCGAGGCCGCGATGATCGACACCGGAACGCTGGTGGAGGCGGTGCTGCTGGTCCTGGTGGTGCCGTTGGCGGCTGCGGTGCTCGCCCGGTGGTCGGCCGCCCGGTGGAAGGGCGCGGCCTGGCGGGACGAGGTGCTGGTGGACCGGGCCTCGGGCGCGGTGCTGCCGTTGCTGTACCTGGCGGTGGCGGCCATGTTCGCCTGGCAGGCCCGCACCGTGGTCGGGCACGGCGGTGCCCTGGTGGCGCTGGTACCGCCGCTGGCGGTGTTCTTCGTGGTGGCCCCGCTGCTGGCGGTGCTCACGGCGCGGCTGCTGCGGCTGCCCGGAGACCAGCGGGTGGCCCTGGTCATGACCACGGTGGCACGCAACTCACCGATCGCGCTGGCGATCGCCGTGGTGGCCTTTCCGGACCGGCCGCTCATCGCGGTCGCCCTGGTCGCCGGGCCGCTCCTGGAACTACCGGTGCTGTCCCTGCTCTCACGCGTGGTCCGGGTCCGCGAGGGGGCTCGCGATTCGTCCCCGTAGGCCCCTCCGGTCACGGTGAACACAAGATCCCCTTGCGACACGGGAACCGGCGGAGTGCGAAGCCCCCGGAGCGGGTAACGGATGACCGTCCGGACATGACGTCCGGCTCCCCCATCACCCCCCCGGGAGACCTCGTGAAGTTGTACGCCGACCGCCCCGTCCGCGCCCTGTTCCAGTTGACCTCCGACGCGTTGGCCGTGCTGTGGGTCTACCTGTGGGTGAACGCGGCCTTGGAACTGCGCGAGATCATCAACCGACTCGACCGGCCCGGCGAGCTCATGAGGAGCACCGGCCAGGGGTTCAGCGAGCACATGGACAAGGCCGCCGAGCAGGCCTCCAAGGTGCCCCTGGCCGGGGAGAGCCTGGCCGTCCCGTTCACGAACATGAGCGAGACGGGCGAATCCCTCACCGCCGCCGGCGACTCCTTCCGGGAGACCGTGGCCTCGCTCGCCACCACCCTGCCCCTGCTGGTGGCGGCGGTCCCGGTCCTGCTGGTCGCCACGACGTGGCTGCCCGCCCGGGCCCGGTGGATCGCCCGCGCGAGCGCGGTCCGGCGTTCGGGCGGGATGTCACCCGAGGCCCGCGCCCGGTTGCTGGCGCTGCGCGCCCTGACCACCGCTCCCCCGGCCCGGCTGGCCGCGATCCACGAGGACCCCGCCGGGGCCTGGCGGTCCGGGGACGCCGCCACTCTGGACCGGTTGGCCGCCCTGGAACTGCGCCGGATGGGCCTGAAGGCGCGCTGACCCCGCCCCTCGATCCCGGTCGGACGGGGCCGCGCCGGACCGCCGTGGTGATCGCCGCCGTGCGACCCCCCGGGCCGAGCCCGTCGAAGACGTGCACCGGACGGGTCCTCTCGGCTTCGCCGAGGACGGACGCCCGCGGGTCCTGGACCGGGCCCGGGACCCGATCGGCCGGTTCCGGCCATGCGGGAGGCCCGGGGCGTGTCGGGGGCCACGCCTACGCTGAGGACCATCCACCCCGAGGAGCCGCACATGCACCTGTCCGCCCTGCTGGACTTCGACGTCCTACCGCTCGACACCGTGGACGCCGTGGCCGTCCTGCTCGACATCACCGCACCCGAACGCGAGGAGGACACCGAACGTCCCGCCGCCACCCTCCAGATCGTCCTGGACACCAGCGGCTCGATGCACGGCGGGCGGCTGGACGGGGCCGTGAACGCGCTGCTGGGGCTGATCGACCGGCTCGCCCCCGCCGACAACTTCGGGGTGGTGTCGTTCGACACCCAGGCCCGGGTGGAGGTGCCCTGCGGTCCGCTCACCGACAAGGCCGCGACGCGGCGGATCATCGGGGCGCTGCGGGCGGGGGGCGGCACCGACCTGTCGAGCGGGCTGCTGCGCGGTGTCCAGGAGGCCCGCCGTGCGGGCGGGGGGAGCGGCGCGACCCTGCTGCTCATCTCCGACGGGCACGCCAACCACGGCGTCACCGACCACGACCTGCTGCGGCAGGTGGCCGCCGACGCCTACGGCACCAAGGTCACGGTGGCCACGCTCGGCTACGGTCTGGGCTACGACGAGGCCCTGCTGGGCGCGGTGTCCGAGGGCGGCACGGGTAGCGCCCTGTTCGCCGAGGACCCCGACACGGCGGGCGGGCTGATCGCCCAGGAGGCGGAGTACCTGCTGGCCAAGAGCGCGCAGGCGGTGTCGCTGCGGATCCCGGCCGGCGAGCGCGTGCGGGCGGTGGGCGTGGTCGGCGAGATGCCCTCCCATCGACTCCCGGACGGGTCGGTGGTGGTGGAGCTGGGCGACTTCCACTCCGGCGAGGAGCGCAGACTGCTGCTGCGACTGGACGTGCCCGGTGTGTCGTCGCTGGGGACCGTCACCCTGACGACGTTGGAGGCGACCTACGTCGATCCGTCGACCCTGACCACCTACACGGCGAAGCTGCCGATCAGTGTGAACGTGGTGCCGGGCGACGAGGCCGCCGGACGGGTGCCGCGCCCGGAGGTGCGTACCGAGGAGGCGTTGCAGCGGGCGCAGACCGCCAAGAAGCGGGCGAGCGAGGCGCTGCGGCGGGGCGACCGGGCCGAGGCGGCCCGCCTGCTGGAGGAGGCCGGGCAGAACCTGGACGACCTGGACCCGCCGAGCCCCTTCGCGGGCGGCCCGGCTCCGGGCGGACGTCCGGCCGGGCCACCGCCGGCGGCAGCCGCGCAGGCGGCCGAACTGCGGAACATGGCGCGCATGGCGCGGGAGGACGACATCTCGCGCGCCGCCAAGACGACCTACGCCAGCCAGTCCGGGTACACGCGCCAACGCGGCCGATACGAACAGCGGGCCCGGACCGACCCGGGCTCCCCGAATCCGCAGGCCCAGACGCCCCCGCGGACTCCGCCCCCGCCCGTCCCCGGCGGGCGGCCGGGCGGGGACGGCACCCCCGGCCGGATCAGCGGCCAGGACCCCGACCGACGGCTCTCCGCTCCCGACGACGATCAGGACACCACGACGGAGTCCTGATCAGGGCCGTCAAGGCACCTGGTAGAAGGAGTCCCGCACGTCGGTGACGGCCATGTGCCCCGGGGCGTGCCCGATGGCGAACTCCGGGGCCGAGGCCGTCACCGCGGCCTGCGGGGTGACCCCGCAGGCCCAGAAGACGGGGATCTCGCCCTCCCCGACCTCGACGGGGTCGCCGTAATCGGGGCGGGACAGGTCGGCGATGCCCAACCCCGCGGGGTCGCCCACGTGGACCGGGGCGCCGTGCACCGCCGGATAGCGCGAGGTGACGCGCACGGCGTCGGCCACCCGGTCCGCCGGGATCGGCCGCATGGACACCACCAGGGGTCCCCGGAACCGTCCGGCCGGACGGCACTCCCGGTTCGTGCGGTACATGGCGACGTTGGTCCCCGCCTCGATGTGGCGCACCGGGACGCCCGCCTCCAGCAGCGGCGTCTCGAACGTGAAGCTGCATCCGATGAGGAAGGCCACCAGGTCGTCCCGCCACAGGTCGGTGACGTCGGTGCGCTCCTCCGTGAGTTCACCGTGCCGGTACACCCGGTAGGCGGGCAGGTCGGTGCGCAGGTCACCGCCGAACACCGACGCCGACACCTCGCCCGGCTCGGTCACGTCCAGGATCGGGCACGGCTTGGGGTTGCGCTGGGCGAACAACAGGAAGTCGAAGGCGGCCTCCCTCGGCAGGGCGATGAGGTTGGCCTGTGCGTAACCGGGGGCGAACCCCGAGGTGGGGGTCTCCAGCCCGGCGCGGAACAGGGCGCGGGCCCGCTCCGGGGTCAGTTCGGACGGGTTCAACGGGACCTCTCCCTCAGAGCGTGAAGCGGATCGCGGTACCCGGCCGTGCCTGGGCGGCCAGGGGCAGGTCGGCGGAGCGCACCACCGCGATCACCGGGTACCCACCGGTCACCGGGTGATCGGCCAGGAACAGGACGGGCTCGCCGGTGGGCGGCACCTGGAGGGAGCCGGGGACCATCCCCTCACTGGGCAGTTCGCCGTCGCGGGCGCGGTCCAGGACCGGGCCGGACAGGCGGGCGCCCACCCGGTCGCTGCGGGAGGTGACCTCGTAGGCGGAGGCGAGCAGGGTCGTCAGGGCCCCGTCGGTGAACCAGTCCCGGCGCGGCCCGGGGACGACGCGCAGGGTGGTCTGCGGTCCGCCCACCGCGGGGACGGGCACCAGGTCCACGTTGGGGAACCCGGGGGGAGGCGGGCCGACGGGCAGTACCGTGCCGGGCGCGGGCAGGTCGGGGCCGAGCCCGGCCAGGACGTCGGTGCTGCGCGAACCCAGGACCGGTGGAACGTCCACGCCCCCGCGCACGCCCAGGTAGGTGCGCAGGCCCCGGGCCGGTGTTCCCATGACGAGTTCGGCGCCGTCGGACAGGCACAGCACGCTGTTCATCGCGGCCCCGCGGCCGTCCACCCGGAGAGGAGTGTCGGCCCCGGTGACGGTGACGGTGAGGGGCCCTCGGGCGCGCACCCGCAGTCCGCCCAGGGTGACCTCCAGGGCGGCGGCGCCCGCCGGGTTGGCCAGCATCCGGTTGGCCAGGGCGTAGGAGGCGGCGTCGGCGGCTCCGGAGCGTCCCACGCCCAGGGCGGCGTGGCCGAACCGGCCGGCGTCCTGGACCGTGGCCATGGGTCCGGTCGCCACGATCTCCAGGGCCCTCACGACGTCTCCTCGAAGCGGACGCGCACACCCGGGCGCAGCAGGCCGGGCGGGTCGCGTTCCAGGTCCCAGACGCGCTCCTCGGTGCGGCCGAGCAGCTGCCAGCCGCCGGGGGAGCTGCGCGGGTACACGCCGGTGAACTCCCCGGCCAGGGCGACCGATCCGACGGGGACCCGGGTACGGGCCTCGGCCCGGCGGGGCACGTGCAGGCGCTCGTCGTCGCACACCATGTACCCGAACCCGGGGGCGAAGCCGCAGAAGGCGACGGTCCAGGTGGCGGCGGTGTGCGCCGCGACGACGCCGCGCGGGGTGAGGCCGGTCAGCCGGGCGACGTCGGCGAGGTCCTCCCCGTCGTAGATCACCGGGACGACCACGGTCTCCCCCTCGGCGGGTCCGTCCACCGGGGCGAGGGGGACCTCGCGCACGGCGGCGGCCACCGCGTCGGGATCGGCCCCGGGAACGAGCCGCAGCAGCACGGTACGGGCCGCCGGGACGACGTCGGCGACGCCGGGGAGGGGACGGGCGTCCAGCGCCGCGCCCAGGGCGATCACCTCGGTCAGGTCGGCGACCTCCACCAGCACACCGCTGTCGGCACAGGTCAGCACACGCACAAAGCCTCCTTCGGGCCCGGGTCGCGGCGGGTCGGGCCGCATCCTGTCGGGAGAACGGTCACACGCGGGTGAAGGGTGCCAGGGTGACACCTTCGGCGCGCAGCCGCTCGGCCACCGCGCGGGCGATGGCGACCGCCCCGGGGCTGTCGCCGTGGACGCACAGGGAGTCGGCGTCGATGAGGATCTCGGAGCCGTCGATGGCCGTGACGGGTTCGCGGCGGGCGATGCGCAGGCAGCGCTCCGCGATCTCCTCGGGGTCGTGCAGGACGGCGCCGGGTTCGCGGCGGGAGACCAGGGTGCCCTCGGGGGTGTAGGCGCGGTCGGCGAACGCCTCCCGGTGGACGGGCAGTCCGGCCCGCCGAGCCAGGCGCAGGAACGCCGAGCCGGGCAGGCCGAGGACGGGCAGGTCGGGGTCGAAGGCCCGGACGGCCTCGACCACGGCGGCGGCCTGTTCCTCGTGGTGGACGATCGTGTTGTAGAGGGCGCCGTGCGGTTTGACGTAGCGGACGCGGTCGCCGGCCAGGCGGGTGAACGCCGACAGCGCGCCCAGCTGGTAGAGGACGTCGTCGGTCAGTTCGGCGGGCGGGACGTCGATGAACCGGCGGCCGAACCCGGCGAGGTCGCGGTAGCCGACGTGGGCGCCGACCGCCACGCCCTCGGCGGCGGCGTCGGCGGTGGTGCGGCGCAGCACGGAGGGGTCGCCCGCGTGGAAGCCGCAGGCGACGTTGGCGCTGGTGACGATGGACAGCAGGGCCCGGTCATCGCCGAGTTCCCAGCGGCCGAAGCCTTCGCCGAGGTCGGAGTTGAGGTCGATGCGCACGTCGGTGCTCCTCGTTTCGCGTTCGTTGGGCGGCGTCCGCCCCGGCGGGGGGTCACGCCGGGGCGGGGGCCGCTACTGCCAGAGGGAGGCGATGCCGCCCAGGGCGTTGACGGCCATGTAGAGGGTGAGCGCCCAGGCGAGCACACCGATGACGATCAGCCACACGGGGTACCGGTACCCGCCCAGCAGGTCCCGGGAACGGCGGGCCGCCACCCAGAGCATGATGCCCAGACCGACCGGCAGGATGACGCCGTTGAGGGCGCCGGCCAGGATCAGCAGGGTGGTCGGGGCCTGGCCGGAGACCAGGAGGATGGCCAGCGAGACCGCGATGAACGCGGTGACCAGGAGGCCGCGGTGCCTCTCCAGACGCCAGTGGAAGGTGGAGACGAAGGAGATCGAGGTGTAGGAGGCACCGATCACGGAGCTGACCGCGGCGGCCCACATGATCACGCCGAAGAGGCGCATGCCCGCCTCGCCCGCGGTCTGGAGGAAGGCCTCGGCGGAGGGGTTGGGCGCGTCCAGGATGGCGACTCCGCCGGAGACCACTCCGAGGATGGCGAGGAAGAGCAGCACCCGCATGACGCCGGTGACGATGATGCCCAGCACGGAGGTGCGGGAGATCGCGGCGATGTTCTCGGGGCCGCCCTGGCCGGCTTCGATGAGGCGGTGGACGCCGGCGTAGGTGATGTAACCGCCGACGGTGCCGCCGATGATGGTGACCGTGGCGAGGAAGACGTCCGTGCCCAGGTGGTCGGGGATCACGGACTGGCGGAGCGCGTCACCGACCGGGGGGTCGGAGATGACGGCGACGTAGAGGGTGAGGGCGATCATCGCCACGCCGAGCACGACGAGGATGCGGTCCAGGGCGACGCCGAGCCTCTTCACTCCGAGGATGACGACGGCCAGCAGGGCGGAGATGACCGCGCCGATCCTCGGGTCCAGGCCGGTCATGGCGTTGAGCCCCAGCCCGGTGCCCGCCAGGTTGCCGACGTTGAAGATCAGGCCGCCGAAGACGATGAGGAGGGCGAGCAGGTAGCCGGCCCCGGGGAGGACCCTGTTGGCCAGGTCCTGGGCGCGCATGTTCGAGACGCCGACGACGCGCCAGATGTTCAGCTGGACGGCGATGTCCACCAGGATCGAGACGAGGATCGCGAACGCGAACGTGGCGCCGAGCTGCGCGGTGAACTGGGTGGTCTGGGTGATGAAGCCGGGGCCGATGGCGCTGGTGGCCATGAGGAACATCGCGCCGAGCAGGGTGCTGCTCAGCGCGATCCGCCCGGGACGGGGGCGCACCCTCACGGGTGCCGGGGGCGTGTCGCCCATGGATCTCTCCTGGGGGTGCGAGGTGGAGACGAACGTGACGCGGACCACTCCACGCTCGTTGGATTGTTGAACAATACTTCAATCCAACAAGATGAGTAAAGAGTGCGTGAGCAGAAAACGCTGGTCAGCGACACAGCCGCTGTCCACCTTGGCCGACACAATTCATAGGATCATCCAATGAGCTGTTTCCGGCGGTCGAACCGCCCGGGAACGCTCCGTATCGGCGACAATGGGAGAACGCGCACCCCTCCCGTAAGGAGCCCACGTGACGGCCACGGACGACCGCATCGGCAGGCCCACCGGCCGGACACGGCTCCTGCCGCCGTTGCCCAGCCAGGCCGAGCGGGTCGCCGAGCTGCTGCGCGAGGCCGTGATCGACGGCGATCACCCGCCCGGTCGACGCCTGTCCGAGGAACGGCTGTGCGAGGAACTCGGCGTCTCCCGCAACACCCTGCGCGAGGCGTTCCGCCTGCTCGTCCGCGAGCGCCTGGTCGTCCACCAGATGCACCGGGGGGTGTTCGTCAGCCTTCCCGACAGCGAGGACGTCCGCGACCTGTTCAACGCGCGCCGTTCCCTGGAACTCCCCGCCGTGCAGCGCGCGGTCGATCCCACCGCCGAGTCCGTGGCCGTGGTCGGCCGCGCCGTGGACGAGGGCGAGGCGGCCCGCGACGCGGGCGACTGGTGGGGCGTGGGCACCGCGAACATGCACTTCCACCAGGCCTTGGCGGGGCTGGCGGGCAGCGCGCGCATCGACGAGTTCATGAGCCGGGTCCTGGCCGAGACACGGCTGGTCTTCCACGTGATGGACGCGCCCCGGGAGTTCCACGCCCCCTACCTGGACTGGAACCGGCGCATCCACACCCTGCTCGTCGCAGGGGACAACGAGGGCGCGGCGGCCGAGCTGACGACCTACCTGGACACCTCCGAGGAACAGTTGGTGACGGCCTTCGTCGCCCGTGAGACCGGGGGCGACCGACCGGCGGGGACGACCCCGTAGCGGTGGTCGACGCCCTGACCGGTGCGTTCGCCGCGCGTCCGGAACGAGGGAGGCGAAAGCCCCGTGACGCAGGTCCCGAAGTGTCATGATGGGCGCGCAATGGAACTGAACGGACGCCCCGCCACCACGGGGGAGATCGCCTCTCTCGCCCTCCACGGCTACGGCCACTTCACCACGATGCTCGTCACCGACCTGCGCGTACGCGGACTGGACCTGCACATGGAACGGTTGCGCCGGGACTGTCGCGCCCTGTTCGGCACCGACCTGGACATCGCCCGGGTGCGCGAACTGGCGCGGCGCAGCGCCCGCGCGCACCCCTCCCCCGCGGTGATCCGGGTGACCGTCTTCGATCCGGGCCTGGACCTGGGTCGGCCCGCCAGGCGCAGCCTTCCGCAGATCCTCGTCACCGCACGCCCGGCGCCCGACCCCGGGCGCACGCCCACCCCGCTGCGGCTGGGCGTGCGCCCGTACACCCGGGACAGCCCCCAGGTGAAGGGCACCGGCCTGTTCGGCGCCATCCGCCAACGGCGGTCCGCCCAGTTGGACGGCCACGACGACGCCCTGTTCAGCGGGGTGGACGGCCGGGTGTCGGAGGGGCCCACCTGGAACATCGGCTTCCTCGACGGCGGTGGCCTGGTCTGGCCGCAGGCGCCCGCGCTCTCGGGGGTGACGGCCCGGCTGGTGGGCCGACTCTCCGAGGACATGGGCGTCCCGGTCTCCACCCGTCCGCTGTCCGTGGCGGCGGCCACCCGCATGGCCGGCGCTTTCGTGACCAACGCCGTCAGCGGGGTGCGCGCCGTGACCTCCATCGACGGGACACGCCTGCCCCCGGCCGCGCTCACCACCAAGCTGGCCGCCGCCTACCGGAACCTGCCCGGCGATCCGCTGTGAACCCGGGTCAGGCCCCGGCGGCGCGGGCCCGTCCCGGCCACCAGGTGCGCGGGCCGACGTCCAGGGCCAGCGCGGGCACCAGGAGGGTGCGCACGATCAGCGCGTCCACCAGCACGCCGAAGGCGACCAGGAACGCCAGCTGGAGGAGGAACAGGAGCGGGATGACGGCCAGCGCGGCGAAGGTGACCGCCAGCACCACGCCGGCGGAGGTGATGACCCCTCCGGTGACGGCCAGGGCCCGCAGCACCCCGTCGCGGTGGCCGTGTACGAGGGTCTCCTCCCGGGCGCGGGCCATGAGGAAGATGCTGTAGTCGATGCCCAGCGCCACCAGGAACACGAACGCGAACAGCGGCACCACCGGGTCGGCCCCCGGCAGGCCCAGGACGTGGTCGAAGACCAGGGTGCCCACGCCCAGTGCGGTGGCGAACGACAGCACGTTGGCGGCCATGAGCAGCAGCGGGGCCACCAGCGCGCGCAGTAGGACGATGAGCACCAGCAGGACCACCACCAGGACCAGGGGGACCACCACGGCGAAGTCGCGCTGGGCGGTCTCCAGGGTGTCCAGGTCCGTGGCGGTGACGCCGCCGACCAGGGCTCCGGCCTCCGGCGCGTCCTCGGCCAGCCGTTCGCGCAGGTCTCGGACGGCGTCCACGGCCTCGGGCGACTCCGGTCCGACGGTGAGGACCGCCTCGACGAGGGCCCGGCCGTCCACCGTCAGCGGGGGGAGGTCGGCGCCGGGAGGTCCGGGCTCGGTGACCGCCGTCGCCTCCTCCACCATCGGAGAGGACTCGGCCGCGGCGATGACGTCCTCGACGTGATCGGCGTCCGTGACCACCAGGGCCGGGGCTGCCGCCGCGTCGGTGCCGAAGCCGCGGTCGAGCACCTCCTGGGCGTCGACCGCCTCCACCTCGGTGCGGAAGACCTCGGCCTGTCCGGTGCCCTCGGCGCTGAAAGAGGGCGCGAACACGGCCGCCGCCGCCAGGAGCGCGGTGGTCGCGATCCACAGGGCGCGTGGACGACGGGAGACCAGGGAGGCGATCCGCCCCCACAACGGGTGGGCCGCCATGACCCGGTCGGTGTCGCCGCCGGTCTCCTCGGTGGGCCGGTGCGGGGCGGTGGGCCAGAACACGGCCCGCCCGCACAGGGCGAGCACGGCGGGCAGGAAGGTCATGGCCGAGAGCACGGCCGCGCCGATGCCGATGGCGACGACCGGACCGAGGCTGCGGGTGGAGGCCAGGTCGGCGGCGAGCAGGCACAGCAGACCCAGGACGACGGTGCCGGCGGAGGCCAGGATCGGGCCGGTGACCCCGCGTACGGCCGCCAGGACGGCGTCGGGGATCCGGTCGCGCAGGGCCAGTTCCTCCCGGTAGCGGGCCACGAGCAGCAGGGCGTAGTCGGTGCAGGCGCCCACGACCAGGATGAAGAGGATGCCCTGGCTCTGGCCGTTGAGGCTGACCAGTCCGGTTTCGGCGGCCACGTACACCAGGGCCCCGGACAGGCCGAGGGCGAGCAGGGACGCCAGGACGACGAGGATCGGCAGCAGGGGTGAGCGGTAGACGACCACGAGGATGACCAGCACCGCCGAGATCGCCACGATGAGCAGTGTGGAGTCGATGCCGGCGAAGGCCTCGGTGAGGTCGGCGGCGTACCCGGCGGGCCCGGTGACCTGCACGGTCAGCCCTGCGACGGGATCCTCGGCCAGGAGCGCGCGCAGCTCCTCGACGGCGTCGGAGGTCTTGTACCCGGAGTCGATGGGGACGACGGCCTGGGCGACCGAGGCGTCCTCGGTCCCGGGGAAGGGGCCGACGACGTCACCGGAGATCCAGGGTTCGGCCCCGATCCCCTCCGTGACGTCGGCGATGCCCGCCAGGTCGTCCTCGGTGAGGTCGGCCGTCCCCTCCCAGACGACGATCGCGGGGACGGCGTCCTGCCGGTCGAAGTCCTCGGCGATCCGGGTGACCTCGGTGGACTCGGCGCCCACCGGGAGGAACGCCGACCGGTCGTTGGTCTGGACCTCGCCCAATCGTCCCAGGAACGCGCCGAGCGGTCCCGCGCCGGCCAGCCAGACGAGGGCGACCAGCAGGGCCGCCCCGATCCACCAGCGCGACCGGCCCACCGGTCGTCTCTCCTCGTTCACGTGCGTTCCCCTCCACCGCGACCCCTAAGCCACGGAAAACAAGTATCTCGATTTGCGAGGTTTTACGGAACGCGACTCTACACCGTTCCGGCGTCTGGGAACGGCGGGGAGGGTCCTCAGGCGGAGACCGGGGCGCGGGCCTCCCGCTCGGCGGCCTCGGCCATGTTGCGCGACATCGATCCGAAGACCACCCCGTGGAAGGGCGTCACCGCCTTCCAGTACAGATGCCCCAGCAGGCCCCGGGGACAGAACAGCCCGCGCTGGCGCAGGAACGTGCGTCCTTCACGGCGTTCCACCGTGAACTCCAGCCACGCCGGACCGGGCAGCCGCATCTCCGCGCGCAATCGCAGCAGTTCCCCCGGCACCACCTCCTCCACACGCCAGAAGTCCAGGGAGTCGCCCACCCGCAGTCGGCCCGGGTCGCGACGCCCCCGGCGCAGGCCGACCCCGCCCACCGCCAGGTCGATCCACCCGCGCGCGGCCCAGGCCAACGGCCACGAGTACCAGCCGCGCGTCCCGCCGATCCCCTCGACCACGCGCCACACCGCCTCCGGCGGCGCGGGCACCTCCCGCACGCGTTCGTCGGTGTACAGGCTGCCGCCCGCCCAGTCCGGGTCGCTGGGCAACGGATCCGACGGCGCGCCCGCCCAGGCCGCCGAGGTCCACCGGGTGTCCACCCGGGCCTCGGCGGTGCGGCGCAGCGCCAGTTCCACCGCTCGGTCGAAACCGAGGCGGGCGTGGTCGTCGAGCAGGTCGGACAGGTCGTCCTCGCCGCACACCGCGTCATGGCGCAGTGACTCCACCAACGGGCGGGCGATGGCCGGCGGCACAGGGGTGACCAGTCCGACCCACAGACTCGACAGTCCCGGGGAGAGCACCGGAACGGGGAGGATCCAGCGCGGTCGCAGACCCGCCGCCTTCGCGAACCGCTGGATCATCTCCGCGTAGGTCAGGACGTCGGGACCGCCGACGTCGAAGGTGCGGTCGCACTCCGGCGGCAGTTCGGCCGCCTCCACCAGCAGGCGCAGCACGTCGCGCACGGCGATCGGCTGCACCCGGCTGCGCACCCACCGGGGCGTGGTCATCATCGGCAGGCGCTCGGTGAGGTACCGCAGCATCTCGAAGGAGGCCGACCCCGACCCGAGGATGACGGCGGCCCGCAGGACGGCGGCGGGCACCGGCGCGTCCAGCAGGATGCGGCCGACCTGTTCCCGGGACGACATGTGGTCCGACAGGCGGACCCCCTCGGGGGCCAGCCCGCCGAGGTAGACCAGGCGCCGCACCCCCGCCTCGGCGGCGGCGTCGGCGAAGTGCCGCGCCCCTCGGGCGTCGGTGTCGGAGAAGTCGCGCCCTCCGGACATGGAGTGCACCAGGTAGTAGGCGACCTCGACGCCCTCCAGGGCCGCGGCCAGCCCCTCCCCCGAGGCCACGTCGCCCCGCGTCACCTCCACCCGGTCCCGCCACGGGTGATCGCGGAGCTTGTCGGGGTCGCGGGCCAGGCAACGGACCCGGTACCCGGCGTCCAGCAGGAGCGGGACCAGCCGTCCGCCGATGTACCCGGTCGCCCCGGTGACCAGGGCCGTCCGACCGCTCATCGGGCCGCCCCGCTCAGGCGGCGGTCACGGCGCCGCTCACGGTACAGCCGGTACGGGTTGTCGTGCGGCAGACCGCCGGTGAACCGGCCGTACATGCCCACGGTGAGCAGGGCGATACCGACGACGAGGCTGAAGATGACGTTCGGCATCGAGAACGCGAGGATGTTGTTCGCGGTGTCCATGAGGAAGAGATTGACCAGTCCGCTCACGATGAAACCCGCACCGACGAGTACGGACACCGTCGATGAATAGGTCCCGCCCACCACCATCGCGCACAGCAGGAGCGATCCGATGGCCACCGACAGGAAGCCGAGCGCGCCGTTGGTGGTGAGTCCGGCGACGACCTCGCCCCGGGTGTCGAACAACGGCAGGCGCACGAAGAGGCTGGTGACGCCGAAGCCCACGAGCACCAACCCGAGGAGCCCGGCCCCGATGCGATGGACGATGGCGAGGCGCGGGTCGGCCGAACGTGTGGTGTCCAGGTCCATGATGTCCCTCCCTTTCGGTGTCCTCGCAGCTAGAGTCGGTGGTGAGTGAAGAGCGCGGCAACTCGCGGCGCTTGTGCAACGCTTGGGGTGTCATGTCGGACGCACTGTCCCCCGGGGCGACCGCCCGCCTGCTCGGGATCGCCCCCTCCACGCTGCGCAGTTGGGACCACCGTTACGGGATCGGGCCCCGCGAGCGCAGTCCCGGCGGGCACCGCCGCTACGCGCCCGAGGACGTGGCCCGGCTGCGCGAGCTGTGCCGGCTGGTCGGCGAGGGACTGCCCCCGGCGGTGGCCGCCGAACGGGTGCTGACCGGCCCCGGGCGCGTCCCCGCGCCCCGCGTCGGCGAGCGCCGTCCGGACGGGCGACCCGGCGGGTACACGCTGCCGCTGGGCGGAGGCGCCCCCGCCCTCCAGGGCGCCGCCCGGGCCGCGATGCGGCTGGACGCCGACCTGGTGGAAACGCTCATCGAACGGTCCCTGCGCGCACGCGGGGTGATCGCCACCTGGGAGGACCTGGCGATGCCGCTGCTCTACGGGATGGGCCGCAAGTGGGAGGACACCCGCAGCCACGTGGAGGTGGAGCACCTGCTGTCGTGGTGCGTCTCCTCCGCGCTGCGGCGGGTGCCGGCGCACCCCGACCCGATCCCGCCGGACGCCCGGCCGGTGGTCCTGGCCTGTGCCCCCGAGGAGACGCACAGTCTTCCGGTGGAGGCGCTGGCCGCCGCCCTGCGCGAACGCGGCGTCCCCCGCCTCGTGCTGGGCCCGTGCACCCCCGTGGACGCCACGGTGCGGACGGTGCGCCGCACCGCGCCCCGAGCGGTGGTGCTGTGGTCCCACGTCGGCGACGCCGACGGCGTGCGGGCCCTGCGGGAGACCGCCCGCGCCGCGGCGGCCTCACCCCAGGCGGTGACGGTCTACACGGCCGGGGCGGGCTGGCGTTCGCTCAACGCACGGGCCGATGGCGGGCATCTGGGGTCGCTGCCGGAGGCGATGCGGGTGCTCGCCCCGGAGTGAGGGCCGAGCGCGCCGAGTACCACAGGTGGTCCAGCGCGGTCAGGGACATGGCGGCGATCGGGGTGCTCAGGCCCAGGGCCAGTTCGCGGGGCAGGCGGGTGCCGCCGTCGAGGAAGGCCAGTACGTCGCCGAGCCGTTCGGGGGCGAGCAGGTCGGTGAAGAACTCCGCTCCCCGCACACGCCCGGTGGCCAGTGCCCGCAGCAGTACCGCGTCCATGGCCAGATGGCGCCGGCGGTGCGGGACCGGCGGCACCGGCACCCGCCCCCGTTCGAGGGCGGCGGCCACGGCCTCGGTCTGGCGCAGCACCCCGCTGAACGTGTACCCGGTGGAGGGGCGGGTGGCGCCGCCCGCGCCGCCGATCCGGAAGACCCGCCGTCCGACGCGGGTGCGCAGGGCCGCGTCGGTCATGGGGATGACGCCCTGCTCGGCGTCGGTCACCTCGAACCCCTCCAGGCCCAGCCGCGCGCAGTGCTCGGCCAGGTGTCGGTCGTACTCCTCGGTGGTGAGCGGCTCGGGCCCGAACTCGGTGTACTCCACCAGCGCCTCACGCGCCGACAGCGGCAGCACGTACGCGAAGGCCACCGCGTTCTCCGGCTGGGGCGGCCGGAAGTCCATCAGCACCGCCGCCTCGGGGTCGAAGGAGTCGGCGGGGGTGCGCACGAACCAGCCCCGGAAGTGCTGGAGCAGCAGGGTGCGGCCGACCGGAAGGGGCCGGGGCGGTCGGGAGTCGAACACCCAGCGGGCGGTCGACCGGGCGACGGACCCGTCGGGCAGAACCCCGGACACCACGGCGCGGTCGGCCCCGTCGAGGACCTCCTCCACCAGCAGCGGGACCTGCTCGACCCGGTCGCCGAACCCGGCCCTGACGTGGGCTTCCATGGCGGTCGAGCGCAACATCTTGTACACGTAGGGGTCGGCCGGGGCGGTGGCGGCGGCGCCGTCGGGGCCCACCACGGTCAGGTGCCGCCAGCGGGCGGCCAGCAGGTGGTCCCAGTCGCCGCCCTCCGGCTCCCAGAAGCACCAGGTGCGCGGGGGCGGGGTGTGCGGACCGGGCGGGGGCTCCATCAGGGCGACACGCACCGGCCCGCCTCCGGGGTGGTTGACGCCCACCAGGCGGTGGGCCAGGGTGAGCCCTGCGGCTCCCCCGCCGACGATCACCACATCATGGTCGTTCATACCCCCACTCTGCCCGGGGAGGCCGTGTACACGCGAGAACTGACCGGGAGGATGCGTGGAAACCACGACACGGGCCAAGCGCGACGGAGAGGTCACCGACGGGTTCGACCACGCCTCGGCCGCCTACGACCGCCTGGTGGCGGCCAGTCCGGGCTACCACGCCCACCTGGGCCTGTCCGCGCGCCGGCTCGACCCCGGCGCGCTGTCGCCGGAACCGCGGATCCTGGACCTGGGCTGCGGGACCGGGGCGTCCACGGCGGCGTTGCTGCGCATCGCGCCCTCGGCCCGGATCATCGGCGTGGACGCCTCGGAGGGGATGCTGACCGCGGCCCGCGCCAAGTCCTGGCCGGACACGGTGTCGTTCCACCGGGCGCGAGCGGAGGAGCTGACCCCCGAGTGGGCGGCCGAGCACCTGGGCGGCCCGGTGGACGCCGTGTTCGGCGCCTATCTGATCCGCAACTGCCCCGACCCGGACCTGGCCCTGAGCGTGATGCGGAACCTGCTGCGACCGGGCGGCCGACTGGTGCTGCACGAGTACTCGGTGGCCGACTCGGTGTCGGCACGGGCCGTGTGGTCGGCGGTGTGCCGGGGGGTGATCATCCCCGCCGGGCGCGCGCTGTCGGGCAGCGACGAACTGTTCCGGTACCTGTGGCGGAGCGTCCTGGAGTTCGACGGGCGCCGGGCGCTGCTGGAGCGGATGCGGCGCGCGGGCCTGGTGTCGGTGGCGTCCGCGCCGATGCCGGGCTGGCAGTACGGGATCACGCACACGTTCGCGGGCATGCGCCCGGAGGAGGGACGGTGAGCCGCCCGGAACACGTGCGCGACCGGCTCGCCGAGGAGATCCCGCCCGCCCCGCCGGTCGGCCCCCGCACGCAGGCGACACCCGAGGCGGCGGTGGTCGGCGGCGGGATCGCCGGGCTGGCGACGGCCTGCGGGCTCGCCGAGCGCGGCGTGCGGGTGACGGTGTTCGAGCGCGAGGAGTCCCCGGGCGGGCGGCTGCGCGGCTGGGACACGGTCCTGGCCGACGGCTCGCGCGGGGCGATGGACCGCGGCTTCCACGCGTTCTTCCGCCAGTACTACAACCTGCGGGGCCTGCTGCGCCGCGCCGATCCCGGGCTGTCCTCGCTGGTACCGCTGGAGGATTACCCGCTGGTGCACCGGGACGGGCCGCGCGACCGGTTCTCCGGGCTCCCCGCGACGCCCCCGTGGAACGCGGCGGCCCTGGCCGCCGCCAGCCCCAGCTTCCCGCTGCGCGACCTGGCCCGCGTCAACGTCCCCGCCGCGCTGCAACTGCTCGACGTGGACGTGCCGGGGGTCTACGAGCGGCTCGACCACGTGAACGCGCGGGACATGCTGGAGGCGATCCGGTTCCCGCCCACCGCCCGGCACCTGGCGTTCGAGGTGTTCACCCGCAGCTTCTTCGCCGCCCCGGAGCGCCTCTCGGCGGCGGAGCTGGCGGTGATGTTCCACCTGTACTTCCTGGGGTCGTCCGAGGGCCTGGTGTTCGACGTCCCGCGCTCCCCCTTCTCGGAGTCCCTGTGGGAACCGCTCGTCCGCCACCTGGCCGGACTGGACGTGAAGGTGCGCACCAGCACCCCGGTGGAGCGGGTGGAACCCGGGACCGGACGGCGGTTCTCGCTCCCCGGCCACGGGGAGTTCGACGCGGTGGTGCTGGCCGCCGACCTGCCGGGCGCACGGGCCCTGGTCGCCGCCTCGCCCGCTCTGGGGGACGCCGTCTGGCGGGCCCGGGTGTCCCGGTTGGAGTCGGCCCCGCCGTTCCTGGTCTCCCGGTACTGGCTGGACCGGCCGGTCCGAGCGCACCGGCCGGCGTTCCTGGGCACCGCCGGGTACCCGACCCTGGACAACGTCAGCGTCCTGGAGCGGTACGACGACAGGGCCCGGGAATGGGCCGGACGCACCCGGGGCTCGGTGGTGGAGCTGCACGCCTACGCCCTCTCCGAGGGGTGTGATCCCGACCGCGAGCGGGAGCGCCTGTGGGAGCAGGCGGTCGCGGTGTACCCGGAGTTGGCGACGACCGGCGTCGTCGACTCCCGGCACGAGCTGCGCGCGGACTGCCCGTTGTTCGCACCGGGCTCGCACCGCGACCGGCCCGGGACGGCCACCCCGGATCCGTTCCTGGTCCTGGCCGGCGACCACGTGCGCACCGACCTGCCGGTGGCGCTCATGGAGCGGGCCGCGGCCTCCGGCCTGCTGGCCGCCAACGCCCTGCTGTCACGCTGGGGCCTGCCGGGCCACACCCTGTGGACCGTGCCCCGGCGCGGTCGTCTGGCCCCCGCCCGCGCCCTGGCCCGCTGGTCCCGACGGTAGGGTTCTCGTTCTTTTCGAAGAGGACGGATCGAAGGCATGGCCACCACACCGCACGAGCACACCGTCCTTCCGCCCGACGACCGCTCCGAGCCGACCGGGCTCGCCCGCGGCCTGCGCGCCACGCACGGTGCCCTGGTCGGCCCGGATGGGTCTGAGATCGCGCTTCCCGAAGAGCTCCACTCCGTCCTTCGCGATGTCGTCGAGGCGCTCTCCCAGGGATCGGCCATCTCCATCGCCCCGCACAACACGATGCTGACCACCCAGGAGGCCGCAGACCTCCTCGGCACCTCCCGCCCCGCCCTGGTCGGACTACTGACGGAAGACAAGATCCCCTACAGCATGAGGGGAGGACACCGACGGGTCATGCTCAACGACCTGCTCGGATACAAGGAGCGTTCACGCAAGGAGCGGGAGGCCATCCTGGACACCATGGCGACCGAAGGCGAGGAAACGGGACTGTACGAAGCGACCGACCCAGCGGAGAACACCCGGTGAGAACGGACGACCGTGGTCGGCGTGCCGGGTCTGCTGGAACGCACGGGTGCGCCGACCTTCGCCGCTGAAGTACGACGGCATCTGCACTGACATGTCCGGTCAGCCCGGGAAGCGGCCGGTGGAGCGGAGCAGGTAGCGGCGTTCGGCGTAGGCGAGGTCGTCGCGCCACAGCCGGCGGGCGGTGGCCCGCATCACGGGGCGGACCGCGACGGCCAGGCGTCGGGCGATGGAGAACCCCGTGCGTTCGGAGGAGGCGACGGTCGCCTCGACGACCGCCGTGCGGGGCACACCGCGTTCGTCCACACCCAGCGGGGTCGCGTGCGTCTCCACGACACTGCCCAGCCCCTCCCCCTCGATGATGCGCATGACCACGGTGCGGGGCCCGGGGCAGCGGAACTCGGCGCGCACCGGGACGCCCCATCGACCCGCCACCCGGAAGCCCACCTCGACCACCATCCGGTCCGGGTCGGGGTCGGGCCCCTCGGGCACCTCCGTGACCCGGAGCCCGACGAAGCTGTACGGGTGGAACCACGAGCCGTGCCAGGGATCGAGGCGGTTGGCGATCACGTCCTCGGGCTCGCAGCGGCCGGCGAGGCTCTCCACCGCGACGATCGCCCCCTCCAGGGACGGCCGCTCGGAGACGACCGGGGTCTCCAGCGGTTCCTCGCCGCCGACGTGGTCCAGGCGCACCCACACCAGGACCCCGTCGTCGTGGACCGGGTACGGGCTCCAGCCGGGGAAGCCCTCCGTGCCCAGGGACAGCCCGTGCCAGCGGCACACCAGGCGACCGTCGTCGACCGCCCCCCGGCACAGGGGCGCGCCCAGGTGCGGGCAGGCTCCCGGAGCCGCATGGGCGGTTCCGTCGGGGGTGCGCCAGGCGACCAGTTCGACACCTCCCACCAGCCGGCCGAAGGGCCGGTCGGCGCGGACCTCGGAGGAGGCCGCCAGCACGTACCAGTTGCCGGAGGGCCGGGCCATCGCCCGTTTGAGCGCGGCCGCGATGATGCCGGGCGACCCCTCGCGCCAGGTGGGGTCCTGGGTGTTCCAGGCGTTGTCGGGCATGCGCCGCAGGGGAAGGCGGCGGGGGGTCGGGTCGGGGAAGGTCACGCGAGGCCTACCTTTCGAGTACCGGGCGGGGGCGTGGAACCGATCGGGCCAGCAGGGAACGGGCGAGGGCGGGCACCGCCGCGGCGAACTTGCGGGCGTCGGAGACGCGGTGGCGGGTGCTCCACACGTCGTGGTCGGCGGCGGTGATCTCGTCCAGAATGGCGCGGTAGAGCCGGAACGCGGTCGCGACACACGGGCGTGCCACGGGGTCGAGCATCGCGATGCCGGGTTCGGCCGCCCGGTAGAAGTCCTGGTTGACCTCGACCAGGGCCGCGATCGCCCGGCGGGCGCGCGGGTCGGGGCGGCGGGTGCGGGCGCAGTGCGTCAGCAGGTCACGGTCCACCCCGTGGTCGGCCAGCACGTCGGCGGGCAGGTACACCCGGCCCCGGGCCAGGTCCTCGGCGGTGTCGCGGAGGAAGTTGGTGAGCTGGAACGCCTCGCCCAGGGCTGCCGCCGGCGGTTCGGCCTCCTCGCGCGGGACCACCGTGCCCAGCACGGGGAGCACCTGGAGGCCGATGACGGCCGCCGACCCGTACATGTACTCCCGCAGGTGGTCGAGGTCGCGGTAGTCGGTGACGGTCAGGTCCATGCGCATGGAGCGCATGAAGGCGGTGAAGTAGGCGGCGGGCAGGCCGTAGCGTTCGACGGTGTGCGCCAGGGCGCGGAGCACCGGCTCGCCGGGCTCCCCGCCGTCGAGCGCCGGTGCCAGGTCGGCGTCGACCTCGTCCAGTCGGGCGGCCTGGTCGACCGCGGTGACCCCGGGCCCGGGCTCGTCCACGATGTCGTCGACCCAGCGGGCGAACCCGTACAGGGCGTGCACCCCGGGCCGCCGCTCCGGGGGCAGGACCCGGGTGGCGGTGAAGTAGGTGCGCCCGTGGTGCGCGTGCAGCTCCCGGCAGCGCAGGTAGGCCCGACGCAGCGGCTCCGGGGTGATCCCGGCCGCGTCGAGTTCGAAGGTGGCCGTGCTCATCTTCCCCCCGTTCGGGCCACCACGCGGGCGGCGGCGAGCTTTCCCGAGATCAGCACGGTCGGAAGGCCGACCCCGGGCGTGGTGCCGCACCCGGCCAGGGCGACGTTGGCGAGACCGGGAACGGTGTTGCGCGGCCGGAAGGGCCCGGTCTGGGAGAAGGTGTGCGCGAGGGAGAACGGGGTGCCGCGGGCCAGTCCCTGCCGGGCCCAGTCCGCCGGGGTCACCAGGTGCTCGACGCGGACGGAGGCGTCCAGCCCGGTGAGGCCGCGCTCCTCCAGGGTGGCGACCAGTCGGTCGCGGTAGCGCGGTCCCTCGGTGTCCCAGTCGATGGGGCCCGCGGCCAGGTTGGGCGCGGGCGCCAGGACGTACAGGGACTGGTGTCCCTCGGGGGCGAGCGTGGGATCGGTGTGGGTGGGTCGGGTGACGAGCAGGGACGGATCGCTCATCACGCGGCCCCGCCGGATGATCTCGTCGAAGGTCCGGTCCCAGGCGGCGCCGAAGGAGATCGTGTGGTGATGGAGTCGCTCCCAGTTCCGGTCCACCCCCAGGTGCAGGACCACCGCGGACGGGGAGAAGCGGAGCGGGACCTTTCTGCGGGGTGCGACGCCGAGCAGCCGGTACGCCGCGGGCAGGTCCGCGGTGACCACCACCTGGTCGCAGGGGAAGCGCTCCCCGGAGGCCGTGACGGCGGCGGTGACCCGGTCGCCCCGGCGCTCCAGGTCGGTGACGGCGTCGCCGTAGCGGAGCACGGCGCCCGCCTTGACGGCCGCGCCCGCGAGGGCGTCGCCCAGCGCGCGCATGCCTCCCCGGGGGAAGTACACGCCCGCGATGGTGTCCATGTAGGCGATGACCGCGTAGGCGGCCAGGGCCCGTCGGGGCGCCACCCCGGCGTACAGGGCCTGGAAGGAGAAGATCCGCCGTAGGCGCTCGTCGCGCACGTGGCGTCCCACCGCGGTGGAGAGCCGCCCGAACCCGCCCAGCCCGGCCAGCCTCAGCAGGTCCGGCCGGGCCAGGTCCAGCAGGGAGTCGAACTGGGCGTCGATGAAGGTGCCCATCTCGGCCCGGTAGAGCCTGGTCAGCCAGTCGCGGAGCCGCAGGTACCCGTCGGCCTCGCGTTCACCGGCGGTCCGGGCCACCTCGGCGGCCATGGCGTCGGCGTCGGTGTGGACGTCGATGGTGGAACCGTCGGCGAAGGCGGCCCGGTAGGCGGGTCGGAGGGGGACCAGGTCGAGGCGGTCGGCGACGGTCTCGCCGACCGCGGCCAGGGCCTCCTCCAGGAGTTCGGGCATGGTCAGGACGGTGGGGCCGGTGTCGAAACGGAAACCGCCCAGGTCGAGGCGGCCCGCCCGGCCGCCCGGGTGGGGGTCGCGCTCCAGGATCGTGACGTCCCGGCCGGCTCCCAGGAGGTGCAGGGCGCAGGCCAGGCCGGACAGCCCGGCCCCGATGACGACGACCCGGCCGCGGCCGGGCGTGGTGGGAGTGGTCACGCCTCCTCCCCGATGCGCTCGGCCAGACCGGTGAGGAAGGTCCGCACCGGGTCGGGGAGTTCGACCCCCTCCAGGTGGGAGACCCCGCGGGCGGCCAGGCCCCGGCAGTGCTCCCCGACCCGTTCCCTGGCCCCCAGCCTCTCCAGGACGGCGGACGCCTCCGAGGGGGCGGCCCCCGCGCCGACCCGTTCCAGGAGTTCCAGGGCCTCGGTGTCGCCCCGTTCGAGCGCCAGGCGGGTGCCGAGCGCCAGCAACAGCGTGGTCTTGCCCTCGCGCAGGTCGTCCCCGACGGGTTTGCCGGTGGTCGCGGTGTCGCCGTAGGCGCCCGCGAGGTCGTCGGCGAACTGGAAGGCGACGCCGACGTCCCGGCCGTAGGAGCGCAGGGCGTCGGTGACGGCCGGGGGCGCTCCGGCCATCGCCGCCCCCAGGTGGAGCGGACGCTCCACGGTGTAGGACGCGGTCTTGAGCAGGTCGATGCGCAGGGCCAGGGACTCCGAGCGGGACCTGGTCGCCTGGCCGTGCACGTCGAGGAACTGGCCGGCGATCATCTCGGTGCGCATCTCCCGCCAGACCGTGCGTCCCGCCTCCGGTCGGAGCACGCCGGGCAGAGCGCCCGAGAGCATGTCGTCGGCCCAGGCCAGGGCGAGGTCGCCGACCAGGACGGCGAGGGACTCGCCGTACCGCCGGGCCTCCCCGGACCAGCCGTTCTCACGGTGCTCGCCCTCGTGGACGCGGTGGACGCAGGGCACGCCCCGCCGCGTCCCGGAGCCGTCCATGACGTCGTCGTGCACCAGGGCGCAGGTCTGGAGCAGTTCCAGAGAGGCGCAGGCGGCCAGCGCGTGCTGGGCGACGGGTCCGGACACGGGGCCCCCACCGGCCCGCCAGCCCCACCAGGCCAGTGTGGACCGCAGGCGTTTGCCGCCCCGCAGGGTGAACCCGACGGTCTCGGCGGCGGTCCCGGCGGCGAACTCCGGATCGGTCGTCTCCGCCTGGCGGAGCCGGTGGTGGAGGTGGTCGCGGAGCACCTGGTCGAGCGCCGCCCGCGGGTCACCGTGGACGTGATGGATACGGAGCGGGCCCGGCTCGCTCAGAACGGGTTCGATGTCTGCCTCCCCTGGACGGGTCATGTCACGACAAATAATCTCGAAAACCATGAATCTCGGCAAGCGAACTATTTCCCCGGACTTTCCGTTCCAATCCGTACGGGCGAGATGAAGTGTCCGACCCGTCGTAGACTCGGGATGATCGAAGGCCGAAAGCCGGGGAGAGAGGAACAATGGACACCGTGTCGACCGCCTCCCCCGCCGAACCCGACAACGCGGCCAGGTTCGGTTTCTACGAATCGCTCCAGACCGACGGGCAGATGCTCGCCGTCCGCCTCATCAAGCTCCTGCACCGTATGGCCGACCGCTCCGGGATGAACCCCACCGACTTCCAGTGCTACACGTTGTTGCGCGTCGCGGGCACGATGACACCCGGAGAGATCGCCACGAGTCTGTGTCTTTCCACCGGATCGGTCACCGGCGTGATCGACCGCATGGAGGCCCACGGGCTCGTCGAGCGCACCCGCCACCCGGAGGACCGACGCAAGATCGCCGTCCGCCTCACCGAGGGCGCCGGGCACATGAACGCCGCGCTCGCCCCCGGGATGCGCCAGGCGATGACCGAGCTGCACGACGGCTACTCCCCCCAGGAACTGGCCGTGATCGTCGACTGGCTGAGCCGGGTGGGCCGCACCCTGGACGGGCTCACCGAGCGCCCCTGATCCGCGTTCTCCGCCCGATCGGGGCGATCCGTCGCAGACACTCCGCACCTGACCGGTTCCCCCGCCGGGACCGGGCGCGCTCCTACGATTCCGGTGACACGTCCATGGCCGCGGCCCCCGCGCCCGGCCGACACATCACCCGGTAAGGAGCCCCCGACCTTCCGAGGTCGGAAAGGAGTCGTCATCTCGACCCTGCGCACCTACATTCGCGAACACACCAACCCCGCCGTGTTCGCGACCTCCGGGATCGTCATCCTCGCCTTCGTGATCCTGGGGATCGTGTTCACCGATCCGCTCCTGAACATCGCGACGGCCGCCCGGGACTGGATCGGGGTGAACCTGGGGTGGCTGTACGTGCTCTCCACGACGTTCTTCCTGGGCCTTGCCCTGTTCCTGATGTTCAGCCGCTTCGGGAGCATCAGGCTCGGACCGGACGACTCCCGACCGGAGTTCGGGACCGTCGCCTGGTTCGCGATGCTCTTCACCACCGGTATGGGCATCGGTCTGGTCTTCTGGGGCGTCTCCGAGCCCATCCACCACCTGCACTGGCCGCGTTCCTCGGAATACCTCCCCGGCGAGGACGGCGCACCGGTCGTCCAGGCGGCGGAGCAGGCCATGGCACTGAGCTTCTTCCACTGGAGCTTCCATCCCTGGGCGATCTACATCGCCCTGGGCGTGTCCCTGGGCTACTTCACGTTCCGCAAGGGGCTGCCGCTGCGCCCGGCCTCCGCGTTGTACCCGCTGCTGGGCGATCGGGTCTTCGGCTGGCCGGGCAACATCGTCGACATCGTCGCCGTGTTCGGCACGATCTTCGGGCTGGCCACCTCGCTCGGGCTGGGCACGCTCCAGATCGGCGGCGGCATCGAGTACCTCTTCGGTATCGAGTCGAACGCGCTGGTCCACTCGGTGCTCATCATCGTCATCACCGGGATCGCCCTGATCAGCGTGCTGGCCGGGATCGACAAGGGCATCCGCCGCCTGTCGGTGATCAACCTGTGGTTGGCGATCGCGCTCATGACGATCATCTTCCTGTTCGGCCCCAAGCTGTGGATCATCAGCATCACCAGCACCGGTCTCGGCGACTATCTGGCCGGCCTGGTCTCGTGGAGCCTGTCCTTCCCCAGCCCTTTGATGGACGAGCAGGCCGCGAGCTGGACCACCGCCTGGAGCATCTTCTACTGGGGCTGGTGGATCTCCTGGGCACCGTTCGTCGGCATCTTCCTGGCACGTGTCTCCTACGGGCGCACCATCCGGGAGTTCGTGATCGGCGCGCTGTTCGCCCCGGTCATCGTCTCGGTGCTGTGGTTCGGGGTGTTCGGCGGATCGGGCCTGTACTTCGACCTGTTCGAGGGGGGCGGGTTCAACGCCCTCGCCGAGGAGGACCGGGCCTTCCGGCTCATCGAACTCCTGCCCTTGGGACAGACCCTCGGTCTGATCGTCGCCACGCTGCTGATCATCGTGGTGGCGGTCTTCTTCGTCACGTCCTCGGACTCCGGATCCCTGGTGGTGGACACGCTCACCAACGGGGGCGACACCAGGCCGCTCAAGTTCCAGCGCGCGTTCTGGGCGGTCAGCGAGGGCGCCGTCACCCTGGTGCTCCTGGTCCTGGGCGGTGCGGACGCCCTGTCCGCCCTGCAAGCGGCCTCGGTCGTGACCGGCCTGCCGTTCGCGGTGATCCTGCTGTTCATGTGCTGGGGGCTGCTCAAGGCGTTGAAGGACGAACCCCGAAGGCACCGGACCGAGACCACCGCGTACCCCCCGAGGCCGACCCACCGTACGCCCGAACGCTGAGGAAGGAGAGCGCACGATGACGCCGAAGAGGTTCACCAACCCGTTCCACGGGGTCATGGACATGATCACGGAGATGAACCGCGTCTCCGACGCCATGGCGTCGATCGAGACGGGGCACGCCGGACACCGCGAGCGCGGGTACGCGGACGCCTGGAGCCCGCCCACCGACATCCTCGCCCGGGGCGCGGACCTGATCATCCGCTGCGAGCTGCCCGGGGTGTACGAGGAGGACGTGTCCGTGAGCCTGAGCCACGGCGTCCTCACCATCAGCGGAGAGCGCCGCCGTGACGAGGAGGGCACCGTCGTCCACTATTCGTCGGAGCGGTTCATGGGCGCCTTCCGGCGGGAGATCGGCCTGCCCGACGGGGTCGCCGAGAGCGACATCGAGGCCGACTACGGCGAGGGGCTGCTGGAGGTGGTGGTGCGCGGCGCCGCCAACGCCGCCGCGCCCAAGAGGATCTCGGTGGCCCGGCGCAAACGCAGGTCGTGACCCGCTCCGCGGCGTCCGAGGGAGACGCGGGAACCGACGAGAAGGACGTGGGAACCGAACGGCTCCGGAATCCGACTCGAAAGGGTGAACGGCCGCGCTGGAGCGGCCCCGCACCGGAGGCACCATGAACCCCACCCGTACCGTCCGTACCCTGTCGGTCGCCACCCTGCTCGCTCTGACCCTCACCGCCTGCGGGGGCGGAGGCGCCGCCTCGACCGCTCCGGAGACCGCACCGGAGGGCACCCCCTCCCCCTCCGGCGAGCAGGCGGACGCCTTCTCCATCACCGACCCGTGGGTCAAGGCGGTCACCGCGGAGGACGGGATGACCGGTGTGTTCGGCGAGATCGCCAACGGCTCCGACGCCGAGATCGTCATCGTGTCGGCCGGTCACCCGGCCGCCGAGACGGTGGAACTCCACGAGGTCGTCACCGAGGGCGCCGACGCCACCATGCGCGAGATCGACGGCGGCTTCCCCGTGGCCCCGCGGGGCGCCCGGACCCTGGAGCCGGGCGGTGACCACATCATGCTCATGGGCCTCACCGAGGACCTGGAGCCGGGCACCGAGGCGACCGTCACCGTGGAGTTCGCCGACGGGTCCACGGCCGCGTTCACCGCACCGGTCAAGGAGTACGCCGGCGCCAACGAGGAGTACGACGGCGACGGGCACGAGGGGCACTGATGGCCTCGCGGATCAGCAGACGCGGACTCCTTCTGGGCGGCGCCGCCGCCGGGGTCGGGGCCGCGGGCGGCGCCCTCGGCCACCGCTGGGCGACGGCCGATCCGCCCCCGGTGGCGGAGGAGGCCGTGCTCAACGGGGAGCGGACGGTCCCCTTCCACGGCCCCCACCAGGCCGGAGTGGAGACACCGCCGCAGTCCCACGCCTCGTTCGCCGCCTTCGACCTGGGGCGGGAGGTCGACGCCGACGGGGTGCGCCGGTTGATGCGCCTGCTCAGCGACGACGCCGCCCGTCTGACCCGGGGCGAGCCGGCCCTGGCCGACACCGAGCCCGAACTCGCCACCGTCCCGGCCCGGCTCACCGTCACCTTCGGGTTCGGCCGGGGGTTGGTGGAACGGGTCGATCCGGGCGCCGTTCCGGAGTGGCTGCGGCCACTGCCGGAGTTCGACCACGACGACCTGGACCCGGACCGGGGTGAGGCGGACCTGCTGATCCAGGTGTGCGCCGACGACCCGGTCACCGTGTCCCACGCGGTGCGGATGCTCGGCAAGGACGCCCGGGCGTTCACCGTGCCGCGCTGGACGCAGACCGGGTTCCGGCGCGCCCACGGCTCCGAGTCCGACGGCACCACCATGCGCAACCTCATGGGGCAGGTGGACGGGACGGTCAACCCGCGTCCGGGGACCGCCGACTTCGACGATCTGGTGTGGCGCGACACCGACCAGGGGTGGCTCACGGGCGGCACCGGGCTGGTGCTGCGGCGCATCGTCACCCACTTGGACACCTGGGACGAACTGGACCGGCCCGCCCGGGAAGCGGTCATCGGTCGACGGGTGGCGGACGGGGCGCCGCTGACCGGCGGCGGCGAACACGACGAGGTGGACCTGACGGCCACGGACGCCTCGGGGCTGACGGTCGTTCCCGCCTTCGCGCACGTGCGGCGGGCACGCACCGACGATCCCGGGGAACGGATCTTCCGGCGCGGCTACAACTACGACCTGCGCGATCACGGGACGCCGGAGGCCGGACTGCTCTTCGCGGCCTTCCAGGCCGACCCGGTGCGCCAGTTCGTCCCCATCCAGCGCCGGTTGGACGAGCTGGACCTGCTCAACGAATGGGTCACCACCGTCGGATCCGCGGTGTTCGCCGTCCCTCCGGGCTGTGAGGAGGGGGACTACGTGGGACGGACCCTCCTCGAACCCTGACCCGGGCCCGAGGGGACCGGCGCCGCCCGACGGCCCCACGGGCGGCGCCCGCGCCCGGACCGTCGGACCACCCCGCGACCCGATCCACGGCGCCCCGCCACGGCCGCCCGACCCGGTGCCGACACGGGCGGACCGGGTGCGACGATGGTGGAATGTCGGAGCGGACGCCCCTGCGCGCGATTCGCACCGGGGCCTTCGCCTCGGTGTGCGTCGCCGTGTCCGTGGGCGGTCACGCCGCCTCCTCCGGGCAGGGGGTGCCGCCCCTCGGGCTGCTGCTCGGCGCGCTCGTGATCCTGGGTTCGGCCTGGGTCCTCACCGGCCGCGAACGGCGGTGGGGGGCGATCACCGGCTGGATGCTGTGGGGCCAGCTCGCCCTGCACCTGGTCTTCTCCCTCACCGCGTCGGCCGGTCACGGGCACGACGAGGCCCTCGCCCCCGTCCTGGACGGCGGGGCCGGGATGCCGGCCGGGCACCTCGTGGCCGCCATGGTGTGCGCCTGGTGGCTGCGTCAGGGGGAGTCGACGCTCTTCGCCTACCTGCGCTCGCTCACCGCCGCGTTCTTCCCGCTGTTCCCTCCCCTCGCGGTCCGCGTCCCGGCCGATCCACCGCGTCCCCGGCCGCTCGACCGGCCGGTCCCCGTGCCCACCGCCCCCTACCTGCGGCACAGTCTGGCCCTGCGGGCCCCGCCGCTCTCCCCCGGCACCCGGTGACCGTCCCCGACCGGCCCTGATCCGGCCGACGGCCGCCCGGTGTGCCCGCGGTCGCCCGGAAGGCTCCCGAGGCCCCGGGCGCGTTCGCACGCCCGACCACGCCGGGCGTGCCCCACATCGTCCCCGCGCGCCCGGGGTCCACCGGCGCGCGCCCGGAACCGGGAGAGCCGTGTCCACGTCCACCGTCACCGCGTCCACCTTCGCCACGCCCTCCGACGAACTCGACCGCCTCGCGGCCGAGGCCCGCACCGGGTCCCCCGACGCCTTGGAGGACCTCGTCCGCGGTACCCGCGACGACGTCGCCCGCCACATCGCCCGACGGGTCCCCGCCGACCGGGTCGAGGAACTCGTCCAGGAGACCTACCTGAGGGCGCTGCGCGCGCTGCCCGGGTTCGGTGGCCGCTGCCCCGTCCGGGCCTGGCTGTTGACCATCGCCCGCAATACCGTCGCCGACCGCTATCGACACGACTCGGCCCGTCCCCGGTGGGCGGGAGAGGCCGTGTTCGAGGGCATCGCCCCCGACCGGTTCGACGAACACCTCGCCCTGAGGTCGCTCATCGAGGAACTGCCCGCCGAACGCCGACGGGCGTTCCTGCTCACCCGGGTCGAGGGGCTGAGCTACGCCGAGGCCGCACGGGCCCTGGGCGTCCCCATCGGCACCGTCCGTTCCCGGGTCGCCCGGGCCCGCGCCGACCTGCGTCGGGACCTGTCGGTCTGAACACGGACCGGGCCCGCCCTCCGCGTGCGGAGGACGGGCCCGGGAACGTGGATCGGGTCGATCAGAAGGTGCGGCCCTCGTCGTAGGGGCCGATGACCGCCAGCGCGCGCGGCCGGGACAGCAGCTCGGCGGCGACCTCGGCCACCTCGGCGCCCGTCACGGTGTCGAACCGGGCCAGGTCCTCGTCGATGGAGAAGTGGCGCGGGTGGTTCAACTCGTGGGAGAGCAGTCGGCCCATCCGGGCGTTGGTGCCCTCGCTGCCGAGTACCAGGGACCCCTGGATCTGCCCCTTGGCCCGACGCAGTTCCTCATCGGTGATACCCGACGCCGCCACCTTCGCCAGCTCGTCCCGGCACACCCCGATGACCTCGTCGGCCTTCTCCGGCAGGCACCCGGCGTAGATCTGGAACGTCCCGGTGTCGGCGTAGCCGATGTGGTAGGCGTGGACGGAGTAGGCCAGTCCACGCTTCTCGCGCACCTCCTGGAACAGGCGCGAGGACATGCCGCCGCCCAGGGCGGCGCTGAGCAGCCGCAGCGCGTGCCAGCGCGGGTCGGTGCGCGTGATGCCCTCCGACCCCAGGATGATGTGCGCCTGCTCGGTGTCGCGCGACTGCACCACCGTGCCGCCGTGAACGGTGACGGGGCCGCCGTCGATACGGGGCCGGGCCGGACGGGCGTCACCGGCGGCGGACAGCCGGTCGGCGAACATGTCGCGGACCTGCGCCACGACCTGGTCGTGGTCCAGACTGCCGGCGGCGGTGACGATCAGTTCCGCGGGCACGTAGGCGTCCCGGTACTGCTCGAAGATCCGGTCGCGGGGCAGCGCCTTGATGCTGTCCGCGGTGCCCAGGATCGGGCGGCCCAGCGGGGTGTCACCGAAGAAGTGCGCCGCGAAGACGTCGTCCACCAGGTCGGCGGGCTCGTCCTCGTACATGGCGATCTCCTCCAGGATCACGCCGCGCTCGGTCTCCACCTCCCCCGCGTCCAGGACGGAGTTGGCCACCATGTCACCGACGACGTCGATGGCCAGCGGAAGGTCCCGGTCGAGGACCTTCGCGTAGTAGCAGGTGTGCTCTTTGGTGGTGTAGGCGTTGTGGTCGGCGCCCACACCGTCCAGCAGCGCGGAGATCTCCAGCGCCGAACGGGTGTCGGTCCCCTTGAACAGCAGGTGCTCCAGGAAGTGCGCCGACCCCGCGTGCGCGGCGTCCTCGTCACGCGATCCCGTGGTCGCCGAGATCCCGAAGGCGGCCGACCGGCCGCCCGGGATGTGCTCGGTGACGACGCGCAGGCCACCGGGCAGCACGGTCCGGCGCACCAGGCCGGAGCCGCCGTCCGGGTCCAGCAGCGTCACGGTCGTGCCCGGCTCCTGCTCGGCGGCGATGGGGACAGAGCTCATGAATCCTTCTTCTTCGCGTCGAATGCGTCGTGTCGGTGTGGCGCCCGAGGATACGCGGTGGGGGCGGTCGCACCCCATGGTGCGACCGCCCCCTCACGTGATCAAGCGGGATCAGGTGTTCTCGGAACGGCCGCCGGAGCGACGGCGGCGCCGACGCGGGGCCGCGCCTTCGTCACCGTTGTCGTCGTCCGCGGCGGCGGGCTCGTCCGCCGCGACCGGGGCCTCCTCCTCGGCGGGAGCCGAGGCGGCGGGGGCCGAAGCGGCCGACTCGGCCTCGACGACCTCGACCGGGACCAGAGACAGCTTGCCGCGGTCGTCGATCTCGCGGATCTCGACCTGGATCTTCTCGCCGATACCGATGACGTCGTCGAGGTTCTCGATCCGCTTGCCACCGTGCAGCTTGCGGATCTGCGAGATGTGCAGCAGACCGTCCTTGCCGGGCAGCAGCGACACGAACGCGCCGAACGTCGTGGTCTTGACGACGGTGCCCAGGTAGCGGTCGCCGACCTCGGGCATGGTCGGGTTCGCGATCTGGTTGATCGTGTCGCGGGCGGCCTCGGCGGAGGGACCGTCGGTGGCACCGATGTAGATGGTGCCGTCGTCCTCGATGGTGATCTCGGCGCCGGTCTCGTCCTGGATCGAGTTGATCATCTTGCCCTTGGGGCCGATGACCTCGCCGATCTTGTCGACCGGGACCTTGACGGTGAGGATGCGCGGAGCGTTCGGGCTCATCTCGGCCGGACGCTCGATGGCCTCCTGCATGACGTCGAGGATCGCCAGACGGGCGCCGCGGGCCTGCTGGAGCGCGAGGGCCAGCTGCTCGGCGGGGATACCGTCGAGCTTGGTGTCGAGCTGGAGCGCCGTGATGAGGTCACGGGTACCGGCGACCTTGAAGTCCATGTCGCCGAACGCGTCCTCGGCGCCGAGGATGTCGGTGAGGGTGACGAACTCGTCGCCCTCGCTGATCAGACCCATGGCGATGCCGGACACCATCTCCTTGAGCGGCACACCGGCCGACAGCAGGGACATGGTGGAGGCGCAGACCGAGCCCATCGAGGTGGACCCGTTGGAGCCGAGCGCCTCCGACACCTGACGGATGGCGTACGGGAACTCCTCGCGCGCGGGCAGGACCGGGATGAGGGCGCGCTCGGCGAGGGCGCCGTGCCCGATCTCGCGCCGCTTGGGCGAGCCCACTCGACCGGTCTCGCCGGTGGAGTAGGGCGGGAAGTTGTAGTTGTGCATGTAGCGCTTGGTCCTCTCAGGATTGAGAGTGTCGACCATCTGCTCCATGCGCAGCATGTTCAGGGTGGTGACGCCCAGGATCTGGGTTTCACCGCGCTCGAAGAGCGCCGAGCCGTGGACCCGCGGCAGCACGCCGACGTCGGCGGACAGCGGACGGATGTCCTTGGGGCCACGACCGTCGATGCGGACCTTGTCGCGCAGGACGCGCTCGCGCATCAGGTTCTTGGTCAGCGAGCGGAAGGCGGCGCCGATCTCCTTCTCGCGGCCCTCGAAGCCCTCGGCGACCTTCTCGGCCGCCGTGGCCTTGACGGCGTCGAGCGTGGTCTCGCGCTCCTGCTTGTCGGCGATGGTGAGCGCCTTGGCCAGGTCCTCGCGGACCGCGGCCTCGACGGCGGCGTACACGTCGTCCTCGTAGTCGAGGAAGATCGGGAACTGGCCCTCTTCGCGACTGGTCTGGTCGGCGACGGCCTGCTGGGCACGGCACAGCACCTTGATGAAGGGCTTGGCGGCTTCGAGGCCCTCGGAGACGGTCTGCTCGTTGGGGCCGACGGCCCCCTCGGCGACCAGCTTGATGGTGTTCACCGTGGACTCGGCCTCGACCATCATGATCGCGACGTCGCCGTCCTCAAGGACACGACCGGCGACCACCATGTCGAAGGTGGCGTCGTTGAGCTCGGTGTGGGTCGGGAAACCGACCCACTGGCCGTCGATCAGGGCGACGCGCACGCCGCCGAGCGGACCGGAGAAGGGCAGCCCGGCGATCTGCGTGGACATCGAGGCGGCGTTGATGGCCACGACGTCGTACAGGTGGTCGGGGTGCAGGGCCAGGATCGTCTCGACGATCTGGATCTCGTTGCGCAGGCCCTTCTTGAACGACGGGCGCAGCGGCCGGTCGATCAGGCGGCAGGTGAGGATGGCGTCCTCGGAAGGACGGCCCTCACGCCGGAAGAAGGAACCGGGGATCCGGCCCGCGGCGTACATGCGCTCCTCGACGTCCACCGTCAGCGGGAAGAAGTCGAGGTTCTCCTTGGGCCGCTTCGAGGCGGTGGTGGCCGACAGGACGACGGTCTCGTCGTCCAGGTACACCGTCGCGGAGCCGGCGGCCTGGCGGGCCAGGCGACCGGTCTCGAAGCGGATGGTACGGGTGCCGAACTTGCCGTTGTCGATGACGGCTTCGGCCGAGTAAACGCCCTCCATGGGCGACCTCCTACTGCACGTGTTCGCGTTGGTATGTGCCGCACGGCTCGATGCCGTGGGCGCGTGGTCATGCTTCCCGCGTCCGTGCCCCGGAGTTGATGACGGCCGGTCATCGATCGAAGCCCACGGGGCTCCCTTGCGGGAACCTTCCGGAGGCCACTACCGAGGACCGGCCTCGACTCTGCGGCCGAGGGAGTGGTGAGGACGCGGGTGGTCTCTGTTGAATCTGTGGCTGTCGTGCGGTCGTGACCGACGACACGTACACCCTACTAAGAAAGAGGGAGCGACCGAAGCCGCTCCCTCCGACGAGCCTAGCGGCGCAGACCCAGACGCTCGATGAGGGAGCGGTAGCGGGTGATGTCCTGCTTGGCGATGTACTTGAGGAGACGGCGGCGGCGGCCGACCATCAGGAGCAGGCCACGACGGCTGTGGTGGTCGTGCTTGTGGTCCTTGAGGTGCTCGGTGAGCTCGGTGATGCGGTGCGTGAGCAGCGCGACCTGGACCTCGGGGGAGCCGGTGTCACCCTCGCCGGTGGCGTACTCGGCGATGATCTTCTCTTTGGTGGCGGCGTCGATCGACACGTCGTTCCTTTTCTGGAGAATCGGCACGCAGGGCGACCCCGGTCCGTAGGGGCCGGGATCAGACGCGGTGACCGCGCGTGCGAACAGTCACCGTCGCGTGTGCTGCGCGGTTCCCGTCGATGACGGGAGGGCATCGCGCTCCCCCACCACAGGTCACGGAACCGTGACCTCGTGCGGGGCACACGTGGACGGACCCACCCTACCCCAAACACGAAGGCCACGGGCGCGCACGGAGCGTGGGGGAGATCTCCCCCGCTCAGTCGACGACCAGGATCTCGCGGCAGCGGTCGACGTCACGACGCATGGCCACGATGAGGTCGTCGATGCTGTCGAACCGCTCCTGGCCCCGGATGCGCGCGGTGAAGTCCACGGTCATCCGCACCCCGTACAGGTCCAGGTCGTCGCGGTCCAGGGCGTAGGCCTCCACGGTGCGCTCGGCACCGTCGAAGGTGGGGTTGGAGCCCACCGAGATCGCGGCCGGCCACAGCGACTCGTGCCCGGCGGCGGACTCGACCCGGCTCAACCAGCCCGCGTAGACGCCGTCGCCGGGGACGGCGGTGTGGGGGGCCAGGTCCATGTTCGCGGTGGGGAAACCGAGCAGTTCGCGACCGCGCGCCGCGCCGTGCACGATCTCGCCCTCGACCCGGTGCGGGCGGCCCAGCAGTTCGGCGGCCTCGGCCACCGCGCCCTCGCCCAGCAGCGCGCGCACCCGGGTGGAGGTGATGGTCTCGCCGTCGGCGACCAGGGCGACACCGTCCACGCTGAAGTCGTACTCCACCCCCAGTTCGGTCAGGACGCCCAGGTCGCCGGCGGCCCGGTGCCCGAACCGGAAGTCCTCGCCGACCACCACGGCGGCGGCGTGGAGCCGGTCCACCAGGAGCGCGCGCACGAACTCCTCGGGGGTGCGCGCCGACAGGTCCTTGGTGAAGGGCATGACGCACACGGCGTCCGCGCCGTACTCCTCCACCAGGGCGATGCGCCGTTCCACCGGGGTGAGCACGGCCGGGGCGACGCCGCGCAGCACCGCCTCGGGGTGCGGGTCGAAGGTCACCACCACCACGGGCAGGTCGAGGGCCCGTCCCCGTTCGACCGCGGTCGCCAGGAGGGCCTGGTGTCCCCGATGCACCCCGTCGAAGACACCGACGGCCACCACGGACCGCCCCCATTCGGAGGGCACGCCCTCCGGCCCGTCCCATCGCCGCACGTTCGACTCCCCTTCGTCTCTGGCTTTCGGGGGGTCTCGGAGACCTCCCCGTCCAAGCCTGCCACGTCCCCCGCCCCCGTACCGACACGAGCCCCGCACGACCCGTCCCGAGCACCGGGCCGCCAGCGGCACCCCGAGGAGTGGTGGGCGTCGACGCGCCCTCGGATGTCGAGGGCCATGATCCGATGACGGACCCGGTGGGAGGAACGACGGCCCGCCCGTTCGCCCGACGACCGGCGGGTTCACCGGGTCGTGTGGACGACGCGCGCGTTGAGAACCCCGGCCCGCCGGGGGCGGAGGGGGTCGACAGTCGGTGGAGGGGCCGCTAGCCTGCCCGGATGCCGATGATCGACACGGGTTCGACCCGACTCGCCTATGACGAGGCCGGTTCCGGGCCGGCCGTGGTGCTGGTGCACGCGGGGGTCGCCGACCGGCGCATGTGGGACCACCAGTTCAGCACCCTGGCCGCCGGCCACCGGGTGGTCCGGTACGACTGGCGCGGGTACGGCGGTTCCGCCGACCACGAGGGGCCGGTGGAACACCACCGGGACCTGCTGGACCTCATGGACGCCCTGGAGATCGACCGGGCGAGCCTGGTGGGCGCGTCGTTCGGCGGTGCCTACGCCGTGGACGCGGCCCTGACCGCCCCCGACCGGATCGACGCGCTGGCCCTGGTCTGCCCCGGGCTGTCCGGGCACCGGTGGCCGCAGTCGTTCACCGACGCGGCCACGGCCGCCGTGGGTACCGCCGTTCCCCCCGAGCGCCTGGACCGGTACCGGGCGGGCAACGCCGAGCCCGATCCCGCCGACGTGGCCGCGATGGCCAGGGCCCAGGCCGGATTCATGGTGCTGGGTCCCGGTCGGATCCCCGAGGACATGGCGCCCGAGGCCTGGGACATGAGCCTGCTGATGCTGCGCGAGCTGTTCGCGCGCCTGTGGTCCTCCCCCGTCAACACGCCGCGGTGGATCGATCCGCCCGCCAACGGGCGGCTGGCCGAGATCGGCGTGCCCACGCTGGTCGTCAAGGGCCTGTCGGAGGTGCACGAGGTGCGCGACGTCGCCGATCTGTACGCCGCCGGGATCCCCGGAGCCCGCCTGGTGGAGTTGCCCGACACCGGGCACCTGCCGTCGGTGGAGCGCCCCGCCGAACTCACCGCCGCGCTGACGGAGTTCCTGCGCGAGGCCGCCCACGGGGTTCTGGAGGCCGGCGGAGAAGACGTCCGAGGCACGAGGGCGTCGACGTAGCGGCCGAAGGTTCCCGTTCCCCGGGCGGCCTCGCACGAACCGAAGCGCGGCGGGGGCCGGAAGGGCGCACCCTAGGCGGGTTCGAACACCACGAGCGGCTTCATGTGGTCGCGGCGGTTCTCCGCCAGCGCGATCACCCGGCCGTCCGGGGCGAAGAGCCCGATCGGCCCCGGTCCCAGTCCGCTGGGGTCGATCCTGTTGCCGTTCCGGACCCGGCGCGTCTCCTCCTCGGTGAGGGTGCGCACCGGGAAGGCGACCGCGACCGCCTGCGCCAGCGGGACCTGGGTGAACTCCTTGGCGAGTTCGTCCAGGGTGCGGGCCTGCGTCAGGTCGTAGGGTCCCACCCGGGTGCGGCGCAGCGCCGTCAGGTGGCCGCCGACGCCGAGGTCGGCGCCCATGTCGCGGGCCAGGGACCGGATGTAGGTGCCGCTGGAGCAGACGATGGAGACGTCCACGTCCACGAACGCGCCCACCTCGTCGGCGGCCCGGCGGATGTCGGTGACCGCGAACGACGTGATGGTGACCGGCCGCGCCTTGAGCGCGACCTCCCTGCCCTCACGCGCCGACTTGTAGGCCCGTTCGCCGTTGACCTTGATCGCACTGACCTGCGGCGGGACCTGCATGATCTCGCCGGTGAGCGTGGCCACCACCGCGTGGACCGCCTCGTCGGTCACCCCCGACGCGTCCATCCGCTCCCTCGGCTCGCCCTCGGCGTCGTCGGTGTTGGTGGTGAGCCCCAGGCGGACGGTGCCCTCGTAGGCCTTCTCCGTGAGGGTCAGGTGCCCGAGCAGCTTGGTGCCCTTCTCGATCCCCAGCACGAGGACCCCGGTGGCCATCGGGTCCAGGGTGCCCGCGTGCCCCACCCTGCGGGTGCGCGCGAGCCCGCGGGTCTTGGCGACCACGTCGTGCGAGGTCCAGTCGGCGGGTTTGTCGATCACCACGACGCCGCTCTCGGCCATCGGTCGGTCTCCTCGGGGAAAAAGGGGGACGGCGGCGTCATGCCGCCGTCCTGTCGTACTGCCTGGGGCCACGGGCCCGAAGAACGCCGAGGACTACTCCTCGTCGTCCTCGACCTCGCGGGGCGCCTTGTAGGGGTCGGCGTCCCCGGCCGGGCTGGCGGAGCCGGCCCGCTTGGCCACCTCGGCGTCCGACTCACGCGCCTTGACCAGCAGTTCCTCGATGTGCTGGGCGTTCTCCCGCACCTCGTCGATGACGAAGGTCAGGCTCGGCGTGTGGCGGATACCGGTCTGGCGGCCCACCTCGCTGCGGATCACACCCTTGGCGCTCTCCAGTGCGGCGGCGGAGGCGACCCGGTCCTCGGGCCCGCCGAACACCGTGTAGTACACCGTGGCGTCGCGCAGGTCGGCGGTGATGCGGGCGTCGGTCACGGTGACGAATCCCAGGCGCGGGTCCTTGATCCGCCGGTCCAGCATCTCGGCGACGATGCGCTGGATACGGTCGGCGATCTTGCGCGCGCGTGCGGCGTCAACCATCGTCAGTCTTCCTCTTCATTGAAGAGTCGCTGCCTGGCGGACAACAACTCCAGTTCGGGACGGCCCGCGACGAAGCGTTCGCAGGTGTCCATCTGCTCTCGGGCGTGGGCCGCGGTCGGGGCCACCACCGCGACACCGATCTTGGCGCGACGGTACAGATCGTGTTCCCCGACCTCGGAGACCGACACCGAGAACTTGCGGCGCAGCTCGGCGATGACCGGCCGCACCAGCGAACGCTTCTGTTTGAGCGAGTGGACGTCACCGAGAAGGACGTCCAGGGTCAGCGCCCCAACGTACAAGTGATCACCTGTGGTGTTGTGAACCGTCAAAGGCGGGGCCCCGGACACTCGTGTCCGGGGCCCCGATGGATCAGGCCTCGCGACTAGTCGCGGGGCTTCTCCTGCATCTCGTACGTCTCGACGACGTCCTCGACGCGGATGTCGTTGTAACCGACACCGATACCGCACTCGAAGCCCTCACGGACCTCGGTCGCGTCGTCCTTGAACCGGCGCAGCGACTCCACGTTGAGGTTGTCGGAGATGACGACCCCCTCGCGGATGAGCCGGGCCTTGGTGTTGCGGCGGATGATGCCCTCGCGGACGATCGAACCGGCGATGTTGCCGATCCGGGGCACCTTGAAGACCTCGCGGACCTCGGCCGAACCGAGCTTGACCTCCTCGTAGATGGGCTTGAGGAGACCCTTGACGGCGGCTTCGACCTCGTCGATGGCCTGGTAGATGACCGAGTAGTACCGGATGTCGACGCCCATGCGGTCGGCCAGTTCGCTGTTCTTGCCCTCGGGCCGAACGTTGAAGCCGACGATGATGGCGTCGGCGGAGGCCGCCAGGTTGATGTCGTTCTGCGTGATCGCACCGACACCGCGTCCGATGACCCGGATACCCACTTCGTCGCCACCGGCGTCGATCTTGAGCAACGACTCTTCGAGCGCCTCGACCGAACCGGACATGTCACCCTTGATGAGGAGGAGCAGCTCGGAGCGCTCACCCTCCTTGAGGTGCTGCTGCCAGGTGTCGAGCGTGACCCGACGGGCCGACCTCGCCTGCTGGGCGAAGCGCTCGCGCGCCTCGCGCTGCTGGGCGATCTGCCGCGCCACCCGGTCGTCCTTGACGACCAGGAAGCTGTCGCCGGCGCTGGGCACGTTGGTCAGACCCAGCACCTGCACCGGACGGGACGGCTCGGCGCTCTGCACGTTCTGGCCGTGCTCGTCGAGCATGGCGCGAACGCGACCGTAGGCGTCGCCACAGACGATCGAGTCACCGACGTTGAGCGTGCCGCGCTGGACCAGCACCGTGGCCATGGAACCGCGACCGCGGTCCAGGTAGGCCTCGATCGCCAGACCCTGCGCGTCCATGTCCGGGTTGGCCTGAAGGTTCAGGGCCGCGTCGGACGTCAGCACGATCGACTCCAGCAGGGAGTCGAGGTTGGTGCCCTGGAGAGCGGAGATGTCCACGAACTGGACGTCGCCGCCGTACTCCTCGGCCACCAGACCGTACTCCGTGAGCTGCGCGCGGACCCGCTGCGGGTCCGCACCCTCGACGTCGATCTTGTTGACCGCCACCACGATCGGCACCTCGGCCGCCTTGGCGTGGTCGATGGCCTCGGCCGTCTGCGGCTTGACGCCGTCGTCGGCCGCGACCACCAGCACCGCGATGTCGGTGACCTTCGCACCACGGGCACGCATGGCGGTGAACGCCTCGTGACCGGGGGTGTCGATGAAGGTGATCTTGCGCTCTTCGCCGTCCACCTCGGTGGCGACCTGGTAGGCACCGATGTGCTGGGTGATACCGCCGGCCTCGCCGCCGACGACGTTGGTCTTGCGGATGGTGTCCAGCAGTCGGGTCTTACCGTGGTCGACGTGACCCATCACGGTGACCACCGGCGGGCGGGCACGCAGGTCCTCTTCGGTGCCGTCGTCCTCACCGAAGTCGATGGAGAAGGACTCCAGGAGCTCGCGGTCCTCGTCCTCCGGGCTGACGACCTCGATGCGGTAGTTGAGCTCTTCGCCCAGCAGCACCAGGGTCTCGTCCGGAAGGGACTGGGTCGAGGTGACCATCTCGCCGAGGTGCAGGAGCACCTGGACCAGCGACGCCGGGTTGACCTCGATCTTGTCACCGAAGTCGGCCAGCGATGCGCCGCGGGACAGGCGGATGACCTGGCCGTTGCCGCTCGGGATCTTGACGCCGCCGAAGGACGGGGCCTGGAGGTCGTTGAACTCCTGACGCCGCTGCTTCTTGGACTTGCGGGCACGCCCGGGACGACCGCCCGGACGACCGAACGCACCGGCCGTACCGCCGCCGCGACCGCGACCGCCGCCACCGGGACGACCGCCGAAGCCGCCGCCACCGGGACGACCGCCACCGCCACCGCCGGCACCGGGACGCGGACCGGTGCCCGCGGGGGCACCTCCGCGACCACGACCGCCGCCGCCACCGGGACGACCGCCGCCGGCTCCGCCGCGACCGGCACCCGCGGGCGGGTTCGGACGGGAGGAGGGCATGTTCATCGGGCTGGGACGCGGACCGCCGGGGCGGGGACCGCCCGGACGGGGAGCGCCGGCCGCACCACCGGGGCGCGGCACACCGGCGGCGCCACCGGGACGCGGGGCGCGCTCGCCCTGCGGACCCGGACGCGGGCCGGGACGGGGACCGCCCGGAGCACCGGCGCCACCGGGACGCGGGGCGCGCTCGCCCTGCGGACCCGGACGCGGGCCGGGACGGGGACCGCCCGGAGCACCGGCGCCACCGGGACGCGGGGCACCGCCACCCGGACGCGGGGCCGGCTTGGCACCCATGCCCGAGGCGTTGGTCTGGAACGGGTTGTTACCGGGACGCGGACCGGACGGGCGCGGGCCCGGACGGGGATTGCGGCCCTCGGAACGCGGACCGCGGTCACCGCGCTCGGGACGGTCGCCACGCGGCCCGCCCTCGGGACGGTCACCGCGCTGCGGACGCTCGCCACGCTCGGGACGGTCACCGCGCTCGGGACGGTCACCGCGGGGGCCACCCTCGGGACGGTCACCGCGCTGCGGACGCTCGCCACGCTCGGGACGGCTCTGCGGGCCGGGACGGGGCGCGCCACCGGGGCGCGCGCCGGACTCGGTGCTCGCAGCCTTGAAACCCGGCTTGGGGGCGACCGGCGGACGCGCGGACTCGGCCTGAACGGACGGGGTCTGCGCCGCCGGTGCCGGCGTGGCCGGAGCCTGCGCGGCGGGAGCCGGGGGCTGCGCGGCCGGAGCCTGCGCGCTCGGCTTGGGAGCCGCGGGTCCCGGCTTCGGACCCGGCTTGGGAGCGGGCCCCGGCTTGGGGGCCGCAGAGGTCTCGCCGGAGGCGCGCGGACCGGGCTTGGGAGCCCCGCCCTTCTTGCCACCGTCGGAACCGTTGTTGAAAGCCTCTTGCAGGCGTCGCACGACCGGAGCCTCTATCGTCGAGGACGCCGAACGAACGAATTCGCCCATCTCGTTGAGTTTGGCCAGGACGGCCTTGCTCTCTACTCCGAACTCTTTAGCGAGTTCGTACACCCGGACCTTCGCCACTACTCTCCTTCAGCTTCGGTCCGGGACATGGGCCTGTGCCGGACCGTTGTTAGCTCGTACTCATCGCTGCGTACTCATCAGGCGCTCATCGCAATCTCGACCTGCTTCCTCATCGCTACACAACAATGGGCCGTTCTTTACGTGTGCAGGACACAGCACTGCACACCGACCTCGATCACTACAACCCAGAGGTCGGCCCGGACATTCCAACCCTATCGGGACGGGTTCTCCGGTGGGTCATGCGGGGCGACGCCGAACAGCGTCGCCACACGTGAGACGTCCCACCCGGTGTCACCCGGTTCCCTCCGGTAAGCGCGGGACCACACCCGGCGGCGTTCGGCCGTTTCGAAACAACGGCGATCGTCGTGCAGGTAGGCACCGCGGCCCGGACGTCGACCTCGAACGTCGGGGATGACGGCCGTGCCCTCGGCCACCATCCGAACGAGGTCGGATCGGTCTGCCCGCGACCGACACCCCACGCACGTGCGCATGGGACGGTCGGGACCGTCTTCGGCCACCATATCGCGTCGAGGCATGGGCGCGACCCGTTTAGCCGTCCGTCGCGGCGTCGCGACCGCCCGTGCGGGCCTCGTCATCGACGGCTCCGGTGGTCTCCGCGTCGGAGCGGATGTCGATGCGCCACCCGGTCAGACGCGCGGCCAGGCGGGCGTTCTGCCCCTCCTTGCCGATCGCCAGGGACTGCTGGTAGTCCGGGACGATGACCCGGGCGACCCGAGCGGCCATATCGAGGATTTCCACGGAGTTGACCCTGGCCGGGGACAACGCGTTGGCCACGAACACCGCGGGGTCCTCGGAGAAGTCGACGATGTCGATCTTCTCCCCGTGCAGCTCCGCCATGACGTTGCGCACGCGGCTGCCGAGCGGGCCGATGCAGGCGCCCTTGGCGTTCACGCCGCCCCGGTGGGAACGGACCGCCATCTTGGTGCGGTGACCGGCCTCACGGGCGATCGCCGCGATCTCGACGGTGCCGTCGGCGATCTCGGGGACCTCCAGCTCGAAGAGCTTGCGCACCAGGTTGGGGTGGGTGCGCGAGAGGGTGACCGAAGGGCCGCGGTGACCCTTGCGGACCTGCACCACATAGGCGCGCAGACGCTCGCCGTGGGTATAGGTCTCGGTGGGAACCTGCTCCTGGGGCGGTAGGACCGCCTCGATCCGGCCCAGGTCGACCAGGACGTTCCGGGGGTCCTTGCCCTGCTGGATGATGCCGGAGACGATGTCGTGCTCGCGCCCGGCGAACTCGCCCAGGGTGAGCTCGTCCTCGGCGTCGCGCAACCGCTGGAGGATGACCTGCTTGGCGGTGGAGGTCGCGATGCGACCGAAGTTGGTGGGGGTGCCGTCGGACTCGCCGACGACATCGCCGTTCTCGTCGAGTTCGGCCACCCACACGGTGACGTGCCCGGTGGAACGGTCGAGTTCGACCCGGGCCTTCTTCTCCGGCCCCTCCTCGCGGTGGTACGCGATCAGCAGGGCGTCCTCGATGGCCCGGGCGACCAGCTCGACGGAGATGTCCTTCTCGCGTTCCAGGCTGCGCAGAACGCTCATGTCAATGTCCACGGGGCTCCCCCTCTAGTCCGCCGCGTCGGTGTCGGCGGCACGACGGAATTCCACCTGTACCTTGCCCTTGCCGATCTCGGCATGGGTGTAGGCGCGGGGCCGGCCCTCGACGTCCAGGGTGATGCCCTCGTCGTCGGCGTCGGTGACCCGACCGGTGACCTGGTCTCCGTCGGCGAGGGCCACCTGTACCAGGCGGCCTCGCGAACGCCGCCAGTGACGCGGCAGGGTCAGTGGACGGTCCACACCGGGGGAGGTGACCTCCAGGACGTAGGGCAGCTCGCCCATGACGTCGGAGGCGTCGTCCAGGATCGCGTTGATCTCCTGGCTGACCTCGCCGACCGTGTCGAGGTCGACCCCGGTGTCGGAGTCCACGACCACGCGCAGTACCCGGCGTTTGCCGGCCGGTGTCAGCTCGACGGCGTCCAGGTCCAGTCCGGCCGCGGCCAGTACCGGTTCCAGCAGCTCGGCGATGCGCTCTTCACGCGCCTGCGCTCCCATGTGGTGTCTGCCCCTTCAAGGCGAGAATTCCGCCCGTGCGGCCATCGCGGGGCGGTCCAGCTCTGTACGTGAGTCTTCGACTGGTGGGTCCGCTCCCCCGGTGGGGACGCGAACCGGCCGCGCGTCGCGTACGACGGCGGTTGTGGTGCAAGCGTATCCACACCCGGACCCTTTCCAGGTCGCCGTCCGTGGCGGGGACGCACCGCGAAGGATCCCGTGGGCTCCACATGCCCTGCGTCGTAAGGGGTGCGGAGAGGGAGCGCTTCCGGCTCGGGGCGTGGAAAGATGGGGTCGGCCGGCGTCGAGGACGACGCGGGGCACGGAAGGGGAGAGCGCGTGGGCCAGGGCAACGTCAGCGTCAGCCGCCGCACGGTCCTGGGCGCCGCGATGGCGGGGACCGCGATCGTGGCACTGAGCGGGTGCGGTGGGACCGAGTGGTACCCCGCCGACGTGACCCCCGACGAACACGTGATCCGCTCGCTGCTGCGGGAGAAGGAGCTGATCACGGCCCGCTACGCCAAGGCGATCGAGACCGGCGCCGGACCGACCGACCTGTTGGAGCGGTTGCGGGGTCACCACCTGGAGCACGTGGACGCGTTGACCGCGGCGCTGCCCGATGACGCGGTCGTCCCGGAGGAGGACCCGTCGGCGCGGCCGACGGACCCGGCGCCGGACGCCGCTCCCGACTCCGAGGGACTGCGGGTGTTGGAGACCTCGGCCGCGGCGGCGCGCATCGACCAGTCGGCCGCCGTGACCGATCCCGGTCTGGCCCAGTTGATCAGCGGCATCGGAGCCTGCGAGGCCGGGCACGCCCACCTGTTGGCGCGGGCGTGAACGGCGAACACGAGGAAGGGGGAGGTGCCCGATGAGCGACACCGACCTGTCCGTCGAGGCGATGGACGACGGCCCTCGGGCACTGGCCGAGGCGCTGAGCGCCGAGCACGCGGCGGTGTACGGCTACGAGTTCCTGGGCGGGGCCGGGGGCGACGACGAGTACCGTTCCCGGGCGCTGGAGGCGGCGCTGACGCACAAGGAGCTGCGGGACGGGCTGTACGCCCTGGCTGCCGCGCACGACGTCGAACCCTCGCCGGCCCTGGCGTCGTACCCGCTGCCGAAGGAGCGCGACGAGGCCTCCCTGGACGCCTTCGCGTTGGGTCTGGAGGAGTCGACGGTCCGGGCCTACCTGTGGTTGACCTCCGCCCGCGACATCGGGATGCGCACGACCGGCGCGCGCAACCTCCAGGGCGCCACCCTGCGGGTCCTGGAACGCGGCGGCGAACTGACCGCCCTCCCCGGTTTCGACGGGGGCTGACCCTCTCGGACACACGAGGACGGCCCCGCTCCGCATCGTTCGGAGCGGGGCCGTCCTCGAAGGTTCAGGCGCGGCAGGCGGCCACGGCACGATCGACGATCGCGTCCAGGGCGACCTCCTCGCGCTCGCCGGTCGCGCGGTCGCGCAGCTCCACCACACCGTCGGCCAGGCCCCGGCCGATGATGACGGCGGTGGGCACGCCCAGCAGTTCGGCGTCGGTGAACTTCACACCCGGCGAGACGCCCTTGCGGTCGTCCACCAGTACGCGCAGCCCGCGCGACTCCAGCTCGCCGGCGACGCGCAGCGCCTCCTCGATCTGCGCGCCCTTGCCGGTCCCGATGACGTGCACGTCGGCCGGGGCGATCTCGCGCGGCCAGACGATGCCCTTGTCGTCGTGGGACTGCTCGACGACCGAGGCCACCACGCGGGAGACGCCGATGCCGTAGGAGCCCATGGTGATGCGCTTGGGCTTGCCGTCGGGGCCCAGGGCGTCGACCTGGAAGGCGTCGGTGTACTTGCGGCCCAGCTGGAAGATGTGGCCGATCTCGATGCCGCGCGCGGTGTACAGGGTGCCCCGTCCGTCCGGCGAGGGGTCGCCGTCGCGGACGTCGGCGACGTCGATGACACCGTCCGGGGTGAAGTCGCGGCCGGCCACCAGGTCGAGGACGTGGTGGTCGGGGCGGTCGGCGCCGGTCACCCAGGCGGTGCCGGTGACCACGCGCGGGTCGACCAGGTAGCGGACCTTGTTGTCGAGCAGGGCGCGGGGGCCGATGTAGCCCTTGGCCAGGAAGGGGTTGGCGGCGAAGTCGGCGTCGTCCAGCAGCGCCACCTCGGCGGGCTCCAGCGCGGCCTCCAGGCGCTTGAAGTCCACCTCGCGGTCGCCGGGCAGGCCGACGGCGAGCAGCTCCCACTCCTCCGAGCCGGGGGCCCGCGTCTTGACCAGGACGTTCTTGAGGGTGTCGGCCTCGGTGAAGTCGCGGCCCAGGTCCAACTCGTTGAGGAGGTCGACGAGGGTCCGGATGGTGGCGGTGTCCGGGGTGTGGTGGACCTTCGCCTCGGGGAGTCCCTCGATCGACAGCGCGGGCGGCTCCGGGGTGGTGACGGCCTCGACGTTGGCGGCGTAGTCCGAACCGGTGCTGCGCACGAAGGTGTCCTCACCGGTGTGCGCGACCGCGAGGAACTCCTCGGAGGCCGATCCGCCCATGGCGCCGGAGGTCGCCGCGACGATGACGTACTCCAGGCCCAGCCGGTCGAAGATCCGGATGTAGGCGGCGCGGTGCTTGTCGTAGGACTCCTGGAGTCCGGCGTCGTCGATGTCGAAGGAGTAGGAGTCCTTCATGTGGAACTCGCGACCGCGCAGCACCCCGGCCCGGGGGCGCGCCTCGTCGCGGAACTTCTCCTGGATCTGGTACAGGATGACCGGGAAGTCCTTGTAGGAGGAGTACTCGCCCTTGACCAGGAGGGTGAAGACCTCTTCGTGGGTGGGGCCGAGCAGGTAGTCGGCGCCCTTGCGGTCCTTGAGCCGGAAGAGGGTGTCGCCGTACTCCTCCCAGCGGCCGGTCGCCTCGTAGTACTCCTTGGGCAGCAGCGCGGGGAGCAGGAGTTCCTGGCCGCCCATGGCGTCCATCTCCTCGCGCACGACCCGAGCGACGTTCTCCAGGACGATCTTGCCGAGGGGGAGCCAGGAGTAGACGCCGGGGGCGGCGCGGCGCACGTACCCGCCGCGGACGAGCAACTTGTGGCTCGGCACCTCGGCGTCCGCCGGGTCCTCACGCAGGGTGCGCAGGAACAGGGTCGACATCCGCAGTAGCACGGCCACTCCTCGGTGAACGCGCCCCGTCGGGGCGCGGGTGTTGGAAGAACTAGGGGAACCCCAGGCTAGCGCCACCGGGGGTGCGTCCGCGCGGCGAACGCCCCGCCTGTGGACGACTACGCTGGGCGGGCGATCGAGGGGGACGGGGACATGGGCGGACGCAGGACGAAGGACGACGACGAGGTCATCGGGGCGCCGGGCACGGAGCTGCTCGCCGACGCCGACCGGGCCGATTCGTGGTTCCTGGTGGTGGAGGGCACGCCCCAGTCGCACGTGGACCTGGCGGACCCGACCCACCTGGACTTCTCGTACGTGCGCCGGATGGCGCACGCCGCCGATCTGGTCGCCCCGGAGGGGGAGCCGATCGACGTCCTGCACCTGGGCGCGGGCGCGCTCACCCTGGCCCGCTACGTGGCGCACACCCGGCCGGGGTCGCGTCAGCGGGCGGTCGACGTGGACGCTCCACTGGTGGAGCTGGTGCGGCGCCGACTGCCGTGGGACCGGCGCGCGCAGCTGCGGGTGGGCATCGGCGACGCCCGGGAGTGGATCGCGGCCCGACACGACGCGAGCGCCGACCTGATCGTGTCCGACGTGTTCGCGGGAGCCCGCACCCCGGCGCGGTTGACGTCGGTGGAGTTCTACGCGGAGGCGGCCCGGGTGCTGCGCCCCGGGGGTCTCCTGGTCGTGAACGTGGGCGACGGCGGCGCGCTGACGCACACACGGGGCCAGGTGGCGACGGTCCGCGAGGTGCTGCCGCACGTGGTGCTGTCGGCGGCCCCGGGGGTGCTGCGCGGTCGCCGGTTCGGCAACCTGGTGCTGACCGCCGCCGCCGGACCGCTGCCGGTGGACGGGCTGTCGAGGCGGGCCCACCGCGACACGGAGATGGCCCGTCTGCTCGCCGACGAGGAGCTGGACCGGTTCGTCTCGGGCCGCGCCCCGGTGCGCGACACCGACGCCGTCGACTCCCCGGCCCCGCCCGACGACCTCTTCTGATCCCGGCCGCCCCGGCCCCCGGCGTACTCCCCGGGGAGTACGGCCGACACGCGGATCGTCTCCCGAGGGGGGACGGAAACCCCGGCGTGCCGGCCGTACCGTCGAGGGTGTGACAGCACCACTCCCGCGTCCCACGCGCACCGACACCTGGATCGTCCTGGGACTGTCGTTCCTCTCCGTGGGGAGCACCCTCGCGGTCGAGCTGATCGCCCCGGAACCGCACGGCCGCACCGCCTGGCCGTGGGGGTACGCGATCATCGCCCTGGCCTGCCTCCCCCTGCTGTGGCGCGGTGCCTTCCCCCGTACGGTCGGGCTGGTCTCCGTGGCCGCCGCCACCGTCTACTATCCGCTCGGGTTCCCCGACGGGATGATCATGGTGTGCACCGCCGTGGTGCTGTACGGCCTGGTGCGGTGGGGGTACCGGGCGTTCGGGTGGAGCCTGGGGATCGGCCAGTTCGTCCTGCTCAACGGCTACGAACTGGCGATCTCCGGAACGTTCCGCCCCGAGGCGCTGGGCATCGTCGGCTGGGTGCTGGTGCTGCTGTGTTCGGCGGAGGTGGTGCGCTGGCGGCAGGAGTACCTGAGGGCGGACCGGGAGCGGCGGGCCGAGGCGGAGCGCACCCGCGGTGAGGAGTTGCTGCGGCGGGCCTCGGAGGAGCGGCTGCGGCTGGCGCGCGATGTCCACGACACGGTCGCGCACAACATCTCCCTGATCAACGTGCAGGCCGGGACCGCCCTGTACCTGATGGAGAACGAGCCGGAGCGGGCCGCCGAGGCGTTGTCCACCATCAAGCGGACCAGCAAGGACACGCTCGTGGAACTGCGCGGCATCCTCGGTGTGCTGAGGGCGGTGGACGAGGGCGCGCCGCGCTCCCCGGTGGCGGGGATCGACCGGCTGGAGGAGATCGCCGAGGCCACCCGGGGCGCCGGTATCGCCGTGGACGTCGAACTGGTCGGCGCCCCGACCCGGCTTCCCGCGGGGACCGACTCGGCCGCCTACCGCACCGTGCAGGAGGCGTTGACCAACGTGGTGCGCCACTCGGGGGCGGGCAGGGCGACCGTGCGCGTCGAATACCGACCCACCGAGCTGTTGATCGAGGTCGTCGACGACGGCCGCGGCACGCTGGGCGTGCCCGCACCGGGCAACGGCATCACCGGGATGCGCGAGCGGGCCGCCCTGGTGGGCGGGACCGTGGACGCCGGTCCGCTGGATGGTGAAGGGTTCCGGGTGCGGGCCCGACTGCCGATCGAGGGTTCCGCCGCCGACCGAACGGGGGAACGTTGATCCGGGTGCTGCTCGCCGACGACCAGGCTCTGGTCCGGGCCGGTTTCCGCGCGCTGCTGGACAGCGCGGCCGACATCCAGGTGGTCGCCGAGGCCGCCGACGGCGAGGAGGCGGTGCGGCTGGCCCGCGCCGAACGCCCCGACGTGATCCTCATGGACATCCGCATGCCGGGGGTGGACGGCCTGGCCGCCGCCGCGCGCGTCATCGCCGAACCGACGCTCGGGGCGACCCGCGTCATCATCCTGACCACGTTCGACCTGGACGAGTACATCTTCGAGGCGCTGCGCTCGGGGGTGAGCGGTTTCCTGGTCAAGGACACCGAGCCGCGCGACCTGCTCCAGGCCGTGCGGGTGGTGCACGGGGGCGAGGCCCTGCTGTCCCCCGGCATCACCCGCAAGTTGATCTCCGACTACACGAGCCGCCCGCGCACCGCCCCCTCGCCCTCACCTCGGTTGAACGGCCTCACCGACCGGGAGCGGGAGGTGGTGGCGCTGGTGGGGCGCGGGCTGTCCAACGAGGAGATCGCCGAGAAGCTGGTGCTCAGCCCCGCCACCGCCAAGACCCACGTCAGTCGGGCCATGGTGAAGCTGGGTGTGCGCGACCGGGCCCAACTGGTGGTGCTGGCCTACGAGTCGGCCCTGGTCACCCCGGGGTGGAGCGAGGACGGGACGACACCCTGAGTCGGTCCCGGGGTCCTCTCGGGGCTGTCCCGTAGCCCTCACGGAGTAGGGCGCGGGGGCGACTACCACCGGAGGAGGCGGACGAAAGCCCTCCCGCGGACGATGCCCGGCACCGGACCTCCACCGGATGCTTCTCGTGTTCCCGATGACGATCACGAGGCCCCGCGATGTTCGACGATCCCCTCCTTCTGGCGCGGCTCCAGTTCGCGTTCACGGCGGCCACGCACTACATGTTCGTGGCCCTGACCCTCGGCCTGGCCCCCTACATCCTCGTCACCCAGCTGCGGGCGACGGCGGGCGGCGACCGGGACCGGATGACCGCCGTCCGCTTCTGGGGCGGCCTGTACCTGGTCAACTACGGCATGGGCGTGCTCTCCGGGCTGGTCATGGAACTCCAGCTGGCGGTGAACTGGACCGGCCTCCAGAAGATGTACGGCTACGCCTTCGGGGCTCCGCTGGCCCTGGAGACGATGACGGCGTTCTTCATCGAGTCCACGTTCCTGGGTCTGTGGATCTTCGGGTGGGACCGGATGGGCCGGTGGGCGCACCTGTCCTGCTTCGCGGTGGTGACGGCGACGGCGTACCTGTCGGCGTGGTGGGTGCTGGTGTCCAACGGCTTCCTGCGCCATCCGGTCGGCTTCGAGATCGTGGACGGGGTCGCGCATCCGACCGATCCGGTGGCGTTGATGACCAACCCCGCGGCCACCGTGGCGTTCGGGCACGTCGTGACCGGAACCCTGCTGGTGGGCGGCGCGGTGGTCATCGCGGTGAGCGCGTACCACCTGCGGCGCGGGAACGACCCGCACCGGATCTTCGCGCGCGGCATCCGCTACGGGACGCTGGTGATGTGCCTCGTGCCGATCCCGGTGGCGGTCTTCGGCGGAGTGCAGTTCGAGCTGTTCGGCCAGGCGCCGCCCACCAGTGGACAGACCTACTCGGCGTCGGAGATCGAGGCCGTCGAGGCGGCCGGGAGCGCGGTGCACCCCGCCATCGGCCTGACCGCCGACGCCCTCATGATGGGCATGTGGGCCCTGATGTTCTTCCTGGGGCCGGTCCTGCTGCTGGCCTGGCCGCTCGGCGGCCTGGACCGGTGGCGGTGGTTCCTGGCGCCACTGGTCGTGCTCCCGGTCGCCCCCTACCTGGCGAGCATCGGCGGGTGGGTGTTCCGGGAGACCGGCCGCCAGCCCTGGACCGTCGTGCACCACCTGACGACCGCCGACGCGATGACACCCCTGTCCCCGGCAGCCGCCGCGCTCTCCTTCGGTCTGTTCACGGTGGCGTTCGCCGTCCTGGCCGGTGTGACCTACTGGCTGCTGGTGCGCTATGCCCGGCGCGGTCCCGAGGGCGGCCCCCTCGCCGATCACCGCGACCGGGAGCCCGCCGAGGCCCCCGTCCCCGACCCCACGTTCTGAACCGGAGCCGTGTGCCATGTTCGACGTTCTCTCCACCCTGCTGCTCGTCCTGTTCCTCGTGGGTCACCTGGTCCTGGCCGGGGCCGACGTGGGCCTGAGCATGCTGATGCCGCGTGTGGCCCGCGGTCCCGCGCAGCGACGACGGGTGGTGGCGGCGATCGCCCCGTACTTCCTGGCCTCGGAGGTGTGGCTGGTCTCCCTGGTCGGAGTCCTGGCCGGACTGTTCCCCGCGCTGGAGCACCACGTGGTGGCGGAGCTGTGGCCGGTCCTGGTGGTCCTGACCGCCGGGCTGCTGGTCCGTGACGCGGGCCTGTGGCTGCGCTCCCGGGTGCCGGACGACCGGTGGCGGGCGGTGTGGGACGGCGCCGTCGTGGCGGGCGGCTGGACCCTGGCCCTCGCCTGGGGGTGGGTGACGGCGTCGCTGATCGCCGGGGATCCGGCGGTGACCCCGTTCACCGTGGCGTGCGCGTTGACCGTGGTGTCCCTGTTCGCGTTGCGCGGCGCGGCCTTCGGCGCCGAGCGTCTGGTCGAGGATCCGACGGCCGAGAGCGCGGACGTGGCCGCCCGTGACACCCGGTGGTGGGCGGGTGTCGCCCTGGCGGCGACCCTGGTGACGGTGGTCGCCGCGGTGTCGGGGCCGGGACCGGTGGATCCGTCGGCGGCCGCGATCCCGGCGGCGGTGATGGCCGTGGCCCTGGCGGCGACCCTGGGGACGTCCGGTCCGATGCTGTCGCGGTACACCTCGGCGATCGCGATCGCCGTGCCGGGTGTGACGGTGGCGGTGGCCTCCGGGCTGCCGGTCGCCTCGATTCCGGACACGACGGCGGTCCTGGTCTGGTCGGTCCTGACCCCCGCGATTCCGGTCATGCTCATCGGTCAGGTTTGGCTCTACCGAATGACGCGCCGGCCGAGCAGCTCCCCCGGTTTCTTCGCCTGAGGTCCGGTGTCGGAGACCGGGCGGTACGGGGCCTTCCGATCGGCGCCGAGGGCCGGCGTGTCGGGTCAGGGTTCGTCGATGAAGTCCCCTCGGATTGGGAAAGCCCCGCCACGGGCAGGTCATCTGTCGGGAACCGTGCCGCCCGGGCACGGTGGACCGGACTTCGGACCGATCCCGAGGAGGGAACATGACCCACCCCTTGACCACTCCCCCGAGCGCCTGCGGCTGTGGTTCGGGCTGCGGCTGCGGCTGCCAGAACGGCGGTTCGTGCGGCTGCGGCGGCAACTGCCACTGAGCCCGGCACCCCTTCCCGGCGGGCTGTCCCTCCCCTTGGGGGCAGCCCGCTCCCCGTTCCGCACGCCTTCACCCCCGCGTTCACCCGATGTCCGTGTCGCGACATTCCGCGATGATGGGTATACGCTGAGTCACCAGATGTAGCTGCGCATCCACCCGTTGGGGGGAGATCGGCGATGCCGTTCACCAGGCCGACGCAAGGGACCGCCATCGAACACGCGAAGTTGCTCCGGTGCGTCGAGGGCATCCGGGAACGCTCGGCGCGGGCGGTCCCCTGGGAACCGGACACGGTCGGGATACCTCCGGGCGGCTCCGACAGCGCGCTGGCCCGGATCAACGACGTCGCCTTCTACGCGAACGCGCGCAACGAGGTGTCGACCCTGGCGGGGGTGTGCGCGGAGCTGCTGCGACTGCACCACCCCCAGGACGAGGGGGGAGCGTGCGGGGGATGTCGCCAGATCTGGCCGTGCCCCACCTTCGAGGAGATCTCCCGCCTTCTGGCCTGACGAAGGCCGCCGCCCACCGGGTCGGGGCGCGATCCGATTCCGGCGGGCGACGATCCTTCTGAACCGGCCGTCCTTGGCGCCGGTGACCGAACCACCGGACGCCCTCACCGGGCCGGGCATGGCCAGAGCGTAATACTGGAACACGTTCTACCGCAAGCCCCCGACAACGAACGAACCCTTCCGGTGCATGGAGTCCTCCCGAGAGCATTCACTGGAACGGGTTCTGAACACCGAGCCGGATCGCGGACACGACAGCGCCCCGATGGGGCGCGGGGAAGACGCGAAGGAAAAGAGGGCCCCGCCGGGACGCGGGGGCCGGCCAGGCCCAGGGGCGGGGGACAGCCCCTGGGGCCGACCGGGGGGCGACGGGCGCGGCGTCCCCGACCGGGGCGCGCCCTGCCCGAACGACGGTAACGAGGCAGCGGTAACGCGAACACCCTCCTTCAGATAACCGGAACGTCTCGATTCGCCTCGACGCCGACCGAAAAGCCCGGGATGACCTGCGCCGGCATCGGCGCGCAACGTCACCGGGCGCTCACCCGGAGAGAACGGGAGTGGCATGGAAATCGGGAACCGCCACTCTCCGCGACCTTTCTCGAAAAGGTTGCACGAGGTTGCGATTCCCGACTCAAGCAAACAAGGAAGATCAACCCGGGGTGAACTCCCGGGCACTGTTCTCAACTAACGCGCGTGGCCAGCAGATAAGCGGAAGTGGACTCGGCGTCGACGATATCGGTGACCCGCCAGACCTGGCCCCCGACACTGAACACATCGCCCACCCGGACATCGATCATCGGTGTGGGGCGCCACTCCTTGGGTCCGCCGATCTTGGCCACCGATCGGCCCGTCTCGTCGATCCAGAACTGGCCACCGCCCACCGGACCGCCGAGGAAGCGGTCGTTGCGTCCGTAACTGATCTTTTCCTGCGCGCCGATTTCGTGGACCACAGTGGATTCTGCCCCAACCGTCTCGGATTCCATAGAAAACGCAGCCATGTTAACCCGGCCGCGTCAATTGTGCATGGCGATTCGGCCTCCATGGAGGCTTTTCAGCAGAGTAGCCGACAAAAGTAAGTGCGGGCCGGGACCAAAGTCCCGACCCGCACCCGAAAAAAGAAGGAGGATGATTCCGGGGTTACCGGCCCTTGCCCATCAGCCCCTTGACCCGCCCCGCCAGGGCCTCGATCGCCGAGCTGAACGGGTGGTCGTGGACCATGTACGTCCACGTCATCGACGGACGCTTGACGCCCACCGTGGAGACGTCGAGTTCGCCGTCCCGGACCTCCAGTTCGCCGAAGCTCTCCGCCGCCCGGGCGCGCGCCTCGTCCAGGAAGCCCTTGAAGACGGGCACCGCGTCGCGGTTGAACTCGTCCAAGGGGTCACGGCGCCCCAGGAAGCGCAGGTGGATACCCTCGCGCAGCTCCGCCAGGAAGGCGTTGTGATCGGTCCAGCCGCGGTCCAGGTGGTACAGGGTGACGAGCCGGGCCGCCTCGGCGACCTTCTCCTCGCCCACCTCCTCGACCAGCGCCCCGTGCTCCTTCGGCCGGTCCTTCTTGACGTGCCGGTCGCCCTCGTCACCGGAGAGGACCAGTTCGCGGTGTTCCAGGACCACGTCGCGCTGCACGTCGATGAGCTGGTTGTAGCGCCAGGTGTTGCGGTGCACCTCCAGCAGCTGCCCCTCGGCGACCCGCTGGGCGTGATCGACCATGGACAACCAGGCCGGGTCGGTGATCTCGCCGTGGTCGTCGGTGGTGTAACCGGAGGTCTCCGAGGCGTTGTTGACCACCAGGTCGTCGTCCATGCTGACGAAGAACATCGAGTCGCCCGGGTCGCCCTGGCGGCCGGCGCGACCGCGCAACTGGCCGTCGAGGCGGCTGCTGGGGTAGCGGCCGAAGCCCATCACGTACAGACCACCGGCCTCGACCACGCGTTCGCGGTCGGCCATGTCGCTGCCGCCCAACCGGATGTCGGTACCGCGTCCGGCCATCTGGGTCGAGACGGTGATGGCACCGTACGTGCCCGCCTCGGCGATGACGGCGGCCTCGTCGGCGTCGTTCTTGGCGTTGAGGACCACGCACTCCAGGCCGGCCTTGCGCAACCGGTCGGCCAACCGCTCGGACTCGGCGACGTCCTGGGTGCCGATGAGGATGGGACGCCCGGTGGCGTGCACCTCCTCGACCTCCGCGAGGAGCGCGTCCTCCTTCTCCTCGCGCGTGGCGTGGAGGTGGGTGCCGTGGTCCTGCCGGACGTTCGGCTTGTTGGAGGGGATGACGGCGACCTCCAGCTCGTAGAACTCGCGGAGCTGGTCGGCGACGGCCATCGCGGTACCGGTCATGCCGGCCCGGGTCGGGTAGCGCAGGATCAACGACTGGACGGTGATGGAGTCCAGCACCTCGCCGGTCTCGCTGACCGCGACCTTCTCCTTGGCCTCGACCGCCGCCTGGAGGCCGTCGGGCCAACGCTGGAGCAGGGCGATGCGACCGCGGGACTCGTTGATGATGCGGACCTCGCCGTCGCGCACCACGTAGTGCACGTCGCGCTGGAGCAGCACGTGGGCGTGCAGCGCCAGGTTGACCTGGGGCAGGAGCGAGGACTCCTCCTCCGAGTCCGCGTACAGGTCCACGCCGCCCAGCGCCTTCTCCACCACGTCGATGCCGGCGTCGGTGAGCTGGACGTTGCGGCCCTCGGAGTCGATCTCGTAGTGGAGGCGCGGCTTGAGGACGCGTACGACGTCGGCCATCTCCACGTCGGCGTCGACCCGCTCGGCCGCGCCGGCCAGGACCAGGGGGACCCGGGCCTCGTCGACGAGCACCGAGTCGGCCTCGTCGATGATGGCGATGTGGGGTGCGGGAACGACCCGGTCGGCGACGTCGGTGACCATGCGGTCGCGCAGGACGTCGAAGCCCAGTTCGCTGACCGGGGCGTAGGTGACGTCACAGGAGTAGGCGTCACGCCGTTCCGCGGTCGTGGACTCCTCGGTGATCCAGCCGACGGTGACGCCGAGCATGTCGTAGAGCGGTTTCATCCACTCCGCGTCACGGCGGGCGAGATAGTCGTTGACACTCATGACGTGGACGCGCCGGCCGCGCAGGGCGAAGCCCGCCGCGGCCAGGGCACCGGTCAGGGTCTTGCCCTCACCGGTGGCCATCTCCGCGACGTGACCGTCGAGCAGGGCCATGACGCCCAGCAACTGCACGTCGAAGGGACGCTCGTCGAGGGCGCGCCGGGCCGCCTCGCGGCCGACCGCGCAGAGCGACACGAGGTCGTCGCGTCCGTAGGGGAGGTCGGCGTTGCCGAGTTCGATGGCCTTGTCCGTCAGCTCGGTGTCGTCGAGCTCACGCAGACCATCCTCCTCGGCCTCGATCGCCGACAGGAGCTTGGTATAAGGCCGCAGATCCACCGCGCCGGGCTTACCCAGCAGACGGCGCACGCTTTCCGCCATTCGTCCGAACACCCCCACAGGGTAACGCCGGACACACACCTCACAAGACCCCGAACGCACACGTTCGGGGAACCGGCCGCACGGCACGGGCGGCCGGCCGGTCCGGATCAGTAGACGAGTTGGCGTCGGCCGCGTTGACGGGCCTCCACCGCCATGGCGTGTTTGACGAGGGTGACGAGCACGCGCACGACGGACTTGCGGTCACGGGCGTCACAGCGCACGACCGGGACGTCGGGGGTGAGGTCGAGGGCGTCGCGCAGCTCCTCCGCGCTGTAGAGCCCCTCGGGATCGAACTCGTTGACGGCGACGACGAAGGGCAACCGGTACTGGCGCTCGAAGTAGTCCAGCGCCTGGAAGGTGTCCTCCAATCTGCGGGTGTCGGCCAGGATCACCGCCCCCAGGGCCCCGCGCACCAGGTCGTCCCACATGAACCAGAACCGTTGCTGCCCGGGCGTTCCGAACAGGAACAGGGTCAGGTCGGTGTCCAGTGAGATGCGGCCGAAGTCCATCGCCACCGTCGTACTGGTCTTGTCCGGAGTGTGCGAGAGGTCGTCGACCCCGACACTGGCCGCGGTGACCGCGGCCTCGGTGCGCACCGGCGGGATCTCCGAGACGGCACCGACGAACGTGGTCTTACCGACGCCGAAGCCGCCGGCGATGATGATCTTCGTCGACAGTGCGCCGGGGGCGTGGACATCGTTCGTGCTTTTGGCTGGATCGATCACAGTTAGTCCTAGCGAGAGTGCCGGGGCCGAACGAACGGATGGGACCCGCACGGCCCGGTCTTTCGAGGGGCACGGCGCTCTCGGGTCCGATACCCCCGCGAGGGTCGCCGCTCCTGGAACCTAACACCGGACGGCCGTTTTGGACGGCGTTTTGGCACAGTGGTGGCGCGGGTCCGCTTTCTCACATCATCGGAGGGACGGATCCCGGGCAGGACGAAGGACCATCGGACCTCTGAAGGAGGTTCGATGGCGGTGCGTCCCCTTCCGGGAACCGAGCGTGATCATGCAAGCACACTCCCCTACCCCGGGGGAGGGACTTTACGACATTGTGAGCGACCGTTTTCGGCCGCTTTCGGCCGCGCCGATCCCTGTCCGGCACCGTCCACTGCGTCTACGGTGGAGGCAGGGCTCCCGCATGACGTACGCGGTCGCGGAACCGACTCCTGGCACGAGCACCCGACCGCCCCGCGAGAGCCGTCGGCGACGTCCCCGGACGCGACCGGCCACCGACGTCTCGCTCTTCGGCGTCGGAGCGGTCGCCACCGGTCCCGACCGTTCGCCGGAGCCCCACCGGCCCACAACCGTCCACGTGGGCCGGTGGTGGCCATGCCCGGATCCCCCGGCACACGCCCCGGTTGGTCGTAGGATGGGCACGCCTCCGTTCCGTCTCGCGAGGCGCCCTTCCCGATACGACTTCCAGGGAGCCGAGAACTCCGCATGTCCGATCAGCGCGTCGTCCGCCCCGCCCCCATCAGTGGCTTCCCCGAATGGACCCCTCGGGTCCGGGCCGTGGAGCAGCGCTGGCTGGACCATATCCGCGCCGGATTCGAGTCCTTCGGCTTCGCGTCCGTGGAGACCCCGTCCGTGGAGAACCTGGACGTGCTGATGGCCAAGGGCGAGACCTCCCAGGAGGTCTACACCCTGCACCGTCTCCAGGCCGACCCCAAGGACGAATCCGATGCCAGGCTGGGGTTGCACTTCGACCTGACGGTGCCCTTCGCCCGGTACGTCGCCCAGCACTTCAACGAGTTGACGTTCCCTTTCAAGCGCTACCAGATGCAGCGCGTGTGGCGGGGCGAACGACCGCAGGAGGGGCGTTTCCGCGAGTTCACCCAGTGCGACATCGACGTCATCAACGTCGACTCCGTACCGCTGCACTTCGATGCCGAGCTGCCGCGCATCGTGCACCGGGTGCTCAGCGGCCTGGACATCCCGGCCTGGACGCTCAACGTCAACAACCGCAAGGTCCTCCAGGGCTTCTACGAGGGTCTGGGCGTCAAGGACCCGATCACGGTCATCCGCGCCGTGGACAAGCTCCACAAGATCGGCGACGCCGGGGTCCGGGCGATCCTGGTCGAGGCCGGGCTGACCGACGACCAGGCCGGGGCCTGCCTCGCGCTGGCCCGGATCCGCGGCACCGGCGCGGACGTACCCGCCCGGGTGCGTGATCTGGGCGTGTCCTCACCCCTCCTGGAGGAGGGGCTGGAGGAGCTGACGTTCGTCATGGACGACCTGGCCGACCTGCCCGAGGGCGCGGTGGTGGCGGACCTGTCGATCGCGCGCGGGCTGGACTACTACACCGGCACGGTCTACGAGGCGTCCTTCGACGACGACCCCGGCTACGGCAGCATCTGCGCGGGCGGTCGCTACGAGGACCTGGCCGGGCAGTTCATCCGGCGCAGGCTGCCGGGTGTGGGCATCTCCATCGGCCTGACCCGGATCTTCGCCAAGCTCGTCGCCGAGGGCCGGATCGAGGGCGGCCGGGTCTGCCCGACCGACGTCATGGTGGTGGTGCCCGACGCCGAGCGTCGTCGCGAGGCCCTGGCCACGGGTGAGCTGCTGCGCTCGCGCGGGTTCAACACCGAGGTGTTCCACTCCACCGCCAAGGTCGGCAAGCAGATCCAGTACGCCTCGAAGAAGGGCATCCCCTTCGTGTGGTTCCCGCCCTTCGACGAGGACGGCGACCACGAGGTCAAGGACATGGGCAGCGGGGAACAGGCCGCCGCCGACCCGGCGACCTGGACCCCGACCGGCGGCCCGGAAGGCGGCCCGGAAGACGGCACAGAGTAGCCGCTCCGCGACGCGGAAGCGACCGGCATGGGCGGTTTCCGACCGCTCATGCCGGAACCGGCCATTCCCGGGACAGGTTCGGGTAGGGGATGCGACACTGATGCAAGCTGTTCTCCGCGCCCGGGTCCGGACCGATCCGTGTCGTGGGCCGTTCGGTGCCCTAGTAATCGAGGCCATGTCTCCTCCTCGCCACAACCTGCCCCTGTCCGCCGGCGAGTTCATCCGCTTCGTCGGCCGTGAACGCGACATCGTCGATCTGGGCCGCCTCCTGGGCACCGCCCGGATGGTCACGCTGACCGGGACCGGCGGGATCGGCAAGACCAGGCTGGCCCTGCACCTGGCCGAGCGGGTGATACGCCGGTTCCCCGACGGGGTGCGCTTCGTCGATCTGAGCGAGGCCTCCACCGAGGACCAGGTGCTGCGCGCCGTGGCCGGGGTCCTCCAGGCGGTCGAGGACGACGCCCGCACGATGACCGACGCCGTCATCACCGCGCTGCGCACCCAGAGTCTGCTGCTGTTCCTGGACACCTGTGAGCACGCCGTCGACGCGATCGGCCGGCTGTGCCGGGCGGTGCTGCGCGACTGTCCCCGGGTGCGGATCCTGACCACCAGCCGGCAGCCGCTGCACGTGCCCGAGGAGAGCATCTGGCGGGTGCCCCCGCTGTCGCTGCC
>NZ_JAVREP010000015.1:0-119733 GCF_031845465.1 Nocardiopsis lambiniae
CCCGATCGCACTGATCGTGTGTGACGGGGCCAAAACAAACATGGCTTAAAGAAAATCGAACACGCGCTGTTGAGTTCTCAAGAAACAACCGTTCTTCCCGTACAAGCCCCGGACCACAAGGTCCGCTCGTGCTCTTCCGTGGAAGACGTTTGCGTTTCCGCTTTGTTGTGTCTTCACTTTATCAGCGTTTCCGTGTCCCGCCAAATCGGCGTTTTCTGGAACCTTCTGAAGTGAAGGGTTTTGCTCCTTTTCGGAGCGACCCGACCGAGTTTACATGGTCGAAGCGGTGCTTCGAACCGGTGAACTTCGGAAGGGAGGTGGACCGGCCCGTCCGCGTGATCGCGTCCGGCTCGCTCGGTCTTGGCCAACACTACCCCTCTCGGGGAGTGCTCGTGACGCGTTCGCCGATCCTTGCCCGTGTCGTGCCTTACAACCAGCGGACAAAAACGACAGAGGCCCACAGAACTCCTTGTGGGCCTCAGGTCTCGGCTTCCATCCCCCGAATCCGGCGGATCAGAGCTTCTCGATCGGGGCGTACTTGACCAGGAAGTCCTTCTCGCCGATGTCCGCGCCGAAGTCGACGCGGGCCTTGGTCTTGTCCCCCGAGCCCTCCACGAGTTGGACCCGGCCCATCCCGAACGAGTCGTGGTTGACCAGGTCGCCCACGCTCAGGGAGGGCGCCTCGGTCGTGCGTGCGGTGGTCTTCCTGCTCCCGAAGGTGCCCCCGAAGCCCTCCCCCCCGAAGCCCGAACCGCGACGGGCCCCGCCGATGCCGCGACCGGGCGGGGCGCTCAGCACCGTGGCCTCGCCCCGACGCCAATCGACCAGCGACGGCGGGATCTCGTCCAGGAACCGGGACGCCGGGTTGTACGACGGGCTGCCCCAGGCGCTGCGCACGGCGGCTCGGCTCACGTAGAGGAGACGTTCGGCCCGGGTCAGGCCCACGTACGCCAGACGGCGCTCCTCCTCCAGCTGGGTCTTGTCGCCCAGGGTCCGCATGTGCGGGAACACACCGTCCTCCAACCCCGTCAGGAACACGACGGGGAACTCCAGCCCCTTGGCGGAGTGCAGGGTCATCAGGGTGACCACCCCGCCCTCGGCATCGGCGTCCGGGAGCTGGTCGGTGTCGGCCACCAGGGAGATCCGTTCCAGGAAGTCCACCAGGGTGGGCTCGGCCTCCTCGACCGTTCCCGGCCCCTCCTCCCCCTCCAGGGCCGCCTCGTCCTCCAGCAGCGCGGAGAAGGTGTTCTCGAACTCCCGGGCCACGTCCACGAACTCCTCCAGGTTCTCCACCCGGCTCTCGTCCTGGATGTCCTTGGACTCGGTGAGTTCGGACAGGTACCCGGTCTTGGCCAGCACCATCTCCACGATCTGCGACGGGGTGGACCCGGGGACCCCCGCGGCGAGTTCGTCCAGGAGCGCGGTGAAGTTGCGGACCGCGTTGACCGAGCGGGTCGCCATCGCCGGGACCTCGTCGACCCGCCGCAGGGCCCGGGCGAACGTGATGCGCTCGCGGGCGGCGAACAGTTCGAGGGACTCCTCCGCGCGGGCACCGATGCCGCGCTTGGGAACGTTGAGGATGCGCCGCAGGCTGACGGTGTCCTCCGGGTTGGCCAGGACCCGCAGGTAGGCGAGGATGTCGCGGATCTCCTTGCGCTCGTAGAAGCGCACTCCGCCGACGATCTTGTACGGCAGGCCCATCCGGATGAACACGTCCTCGAAGACCCGGGACTGGGCGTTGGTGCGGTAGAACACCGCGACCTGGCTCGGGGTGATCGAGCCGTCGTCGGTGAGCTGGTCGATCTCCCCGACGACGAACGCCGCCTCGTCGTGTTCGTTGTCGGCGACGTAACCGACGATGGGCGTGCCCTGGCCCTGTTCCGACCACAGGTTCTTCGCGGGTCGTCCCTCGTTGCGCTCGATGACGGCGTTGGCCGCCGACAGGATCGTCTGGGTGGAGCGGTAGTTCTGCTCCAGGAGGATCGTGCGCGCGTTCGGGAAGTCGCGTTCGAACTCCAGGATGTTGCGGATGGTCGCGCCCCGGAACGCGTAGATGGACTGGTCGGCGTCACCGACCACGCACAGCTCGGAGGGCGGGACGACGGCGGTGTCGGGGTCGCTCTCCACGCCGACCAGTCGGCGGATGAACACGTACTGGGCGTGGTTGGTGTCCTGGTACTCGTCGACCATGACGTGCCGGAAACGGCGCCGGTAGTGCTCGGCCACGTCCGGGAACATCTGGAGCAGGTTGACCGTGACCATGATGAGGTCGTCGAAGTCCATGGCGCCGGCCTCGTGCAGACGGCGCTGGTACAGCTTGTAGGCCTCGGCGAGCTTCTTCTCCTGCTCGGTCTGGGCCTGCTCGGCGAACGTGTCGTAGTCGACCAGTTCGTTCTTGAGGTTGGAGATCTGGGCGGAGAAGGACTTGGGCGGGAACCGCTTGGGGTCCAGGTCCATCTCCTTGCAGACGAGCTGCATGAGCCGCGCGGAGTCGGCGGAGTCGTAGATGGTGAACCCGCTCGGGTAGCCGAGACGGTGCGCCTCCCGGCGCAGGATGCGCACGCACGCCGAGTGGAAGGTCATGGTCCACATGCTGGCCGCGGCCCGGGCGCCGAGGAGGGCCGAGATGCGCTCGCGCATCTCGGCGGCGGCCTTGTTGGTGAACGTGATCGCGAGGATCTCTCCGGGACGCACCCCCCGGGCCGCCATCAGATACGCGATGCGGTGGGTGAGGACGCGGGTCTTGCCCGACCCGGCGCCCGCCACGATGAGGAGCGGGCCACCGCCGTGGGTGACCGCCTCGTGCTGCGGACCGTTCAGACCTTCGAGAAGCTGCTCTTGGGAGGACACGGGTTCCAGGTTACGACCGTCGGACGACAACACCGCCCGCCACCGCCGGCTCACGGTGCTTCGCGGCCGGATCGGATGTTCGTCCGGTTTAGTCTGTTTCTCTGTTCCGGGCCCTCGTGTGAGCGGGGGCCGTCACTCTTGTTCGGGGGGTCTCCACATCATGCGCGTGTTCGTCGACTGCGATCCGGGGATCGATGACGCCGTCGCCCTCGCCTATCTCGCCGCGCGACCCGAGGTCGAGATCGTGGGCATCGGCGCGGTGTTCGGCAACGGCGGCGTCGACGTGACGGCGGACAACGCCCTGCGGCTCTTGGAGCTGTACGGGCGACCGGGTGTCCCGGTGGCGGTGGGCGCGTCCCGGCCGCTGGTGCAGGCGCCCCGGTTGGCCCCGCACGTCCACGGTGACAACGGTCTGGGCGGGGTGGAGCTGCCCCCGCCCGCCGGTGGGCCGGTGGCGGAGAGCGCGGCGGAGCTGCTGGTACGGCTGGCCCGGGAATACCCCGGCGAGCTGGACGTGCTGGCGGTGGGCCCGTTGACCAACCTGGCGATCGCGCTGGGGCTGGAGCCGGGACTGCCGGGTCTGGTGCGCAAGCTGGTCGTGATGGGCGGCGCGGTGCGGGTGCCCGGCAACGTGTCCTCGCACGCCGAGGCCAACATCAACAACGACCCGGAGGCCGCGGAGGCGGTGTTCGCCGCCGGGTTCGACCTGGACCTCGTGGCGTTGGACATCACCATGAAGACGGTGGCGACCACGGAGTGGCTGGAGGAACTGAAGGGGGTGCCGGGTGAGAAGGCCGGGCGCACCTCGGAGTTCCTGGACTTCTACGCCGACTTCTACAAGGGGATCTTCGGTGTGCGTCAGTGCGCGATGCACGATCCGTTGGCCGCGGCGGTACTGGTGGACCCGTCCATGGTGACGGAGGCCTTCGAGGCCCCGGTACGGGTGGAACTGGCCGGCGCGCTGACGCGCGGGATGACCGTCGCGGATCTGCGGCCGCGTCCCGGTGGGGACGAGCGGCGTCCGGCGCGGGTGATCACGGGCGTGGCCGAGGAGGAGTTCCTGGGCCGGATGCTCGACTCGCTGCGCTGACCGCGCGGACCGGCCTCCCCGGGGCCCGCGGGCCCCGGGGGGCTCAGACGAGTCTGCGGGCGGTCGCCCACCGGCTGAGTTCGTGCCGGTTGGAGAGCTGGAGCTTGCGCAGCACCGACGAGACGTGGGTCTCCACCGTCTTGACGGAGATGAACAGCTCCTTGGCGACCTCCTTGTAGGCGTAGCCCCGGGCGATGTGCCGCAACACCTCGCGTTCGCGCTGGGTGAGGCGGTCCAGTTCGGGGTCCACGGGCGGTGCGTCGGTCGCCGAGAAGGCGTCCAGGACGAACCCGGCCAGGCGCGGGGAGAACACGGCGTCGCCGTCGGCCACCCGCACGATGGCGTCGGCCAGTTCCTTGCCGGAGATGGTCTTGGTGACGTAACCGCGGGCGCCGCCGCGGACCACGCCGATGACGTCCTCGGCGGCGTCGGAGACCGACAGGGCCAGGAAGCGGATCTGCGGGTGGCGGGCCAGAACACGGCGTAGCACCTCGACCCCGCCGCCGCCGGGAAGGTGCACGTCGAGCAGGACCAGGTCGGGCCGGGCCTGTTCGATCACGTGCACCGCGCTGTCGACGTCTCCGGCCTCTCCGATCACCTCGACGGAGTCTCCGAGTTCGCCACGGACGCCGCTGCGGAACAGGCGGTGGTCGTCCACGATCACGACGCGGGGAACCGCGTCACCGTCATTGAAGGTCGTGCTGCTGTCGTCTCCCACAACGGGAACTCTACCCATCGCTCGGGCACCTCTACATCTGGGGAATGCGGGGCATGCGCAACTGCACCTCGGTGCCCTCGCCGGGAGCGGTGCGGATGCGTGCGGATCCGCCGTGGCGGTCCATGCGGCCCAGAATGGAACCGCGCACGCCCATGCGGTCCTCGGGGACGTCGTCGAGGTCGAATCCGGTACCCCGGTCGCGCACGAACACCAGGACCTCCTCCGGTTCGACCTCGCCGAACACGGAGATGGTGTCGGTGCCGGCGTACTTGGAGGCGTTGACCATGGCCTCGCGGGCGGCGCGGAGCATGGCGTGCAGTCCGTCGTCGACCGGGCAGTCGCCCACGCACACCACGTCGATGGGCACGCCGTGCTCCTCCTCGACCTCGGCGGCGACGCGTTCCAGGGCCGGGGAGACGGTGGTCTCGGCGTCGGCGGGTCGCTGGTAGAGCCAGCTGCGCAGGGCGCGTTCCTGGACCCGGGCGAGGCGTTGGACCTCGCGGGCGTCATCGGCGCGGCGCTGGATGAGGGTGAGGGTGTGCAGGACGGAGTCGTGGATGTGGGCGGCGAGTTCGGCGCGTTCGGCGTTGCGGATGCGCTCGCGGCGCTCGGCGTCGCGTTCGCGGATGAGGCCGATGATCCAGGGGGCGACGATGAGCGAGACGCCGGCGAGCAGGGTGAACGCGAAGGTCAGGCCGGCGCGGGCGTTCTGGAGCTGTTCCTGGAAGACCAGGAACCCGATGACGCCGATGACGACGAGGAGCACCCCGGCGCCGGCCCGCATGAGTCCCTTGCCGCCGCCCCGGCCGACGGTGCTGGTCATCCACTCGTCGCGCTGGTTGGGGTTGGCCTGCTGCCACAGGATGACGCCGCCCAGGGTGCCGAACACGACGAACCACAGGAGCGGGTCGAAGACGCCGCCGAAGAGCAGGAAGAGGAAGCCGAGCCCGGCGGCCAGGCCCAGGTAGGCGACGAGCTGGGAGATGTCGCGGCCCTTGCGCCGGTTGTCGGCGGTCCTGGCCTCGGGGTCGCCCTCCCGTTCGGCGGTCTCCGCGGGAACGAAGAAGAACAGGGCGACGTAGACGGCGATGCCGATACCGCCGACGGCCAGGGCCATGAAGGCGAGTCGGACGACGATGGGATCCAGGCCCAGGTGGCGGGCCAGGCCCGCCGCGACACCGCCGAGGAGTCGTCCGTCGACCGCGCGGGTGAGCCGCGGGGTGTCCGCGACCGTGCTCGTCACCGGCCGATCACCGCTTCCGTTGTCCATGACTTCCGTCCGTGCGCGTGGTGGTGTGCGGGGCGCACGGGTGCCCCCGCCGTACCAGCATGCACCGGGCGGTGGGCGGCGGGCATCGGGGTGCGCCCCCCGGACGTGCCCTGGTCCGTGGTCAGGGTGGGGTCAGGGTCGTCCCGGATTCCCCTGGTCGACGCTTCGGGTGACCATGGGTGTGTGAGGAGAGTGCGGTGAGTGACCATGAGTGAGGGACCTGTCCCCCAGGGCTCCGGTGCGCCGGGGTCGAGCGCGGACCCGACGCCCGTCCGGGAGTTGCGCAAGGCGGACGGCGATCGGGTCCTCGCCGGTGTGTGCGCGGGTCTGGGGCACTACACCGATGTCGACCCCGTGGTGTGGCGTGCGGCGTTCGCGCTGACCGCGTTCGCCGGGGGCACGGGTGTGCTGTTGTACCTCGCCGCGTGGATGTTGATGCGCGACGCCCAGGGCGGGCCGGCGACCATCGAGCAGATGCTCGACCGGGGCATCCCGTCCCGGGCGGTGTTGAAGCTGTTGGCGTTGGGCCTGGCGGTGGCGACGGCGTTCAGTCTGGTCGGCGGGTTCGGCTGGTCGACGCTGGTGTTGGCGGTGCCGCTGGTGCTGGGCGTGCTGGCGGCGCGCGGACGCGGGGTGGATCTGCGGACCTCGCTCACCGGTCTGGGCGAGGAGTTGCGCGCCAAGAGGCCGCCGCCGCAGCCGCCCGTTCCGGGGCCGGTTCCGACGTATTACAACCCGGCGCAGCCGTGGGCCTCGGCTCCGGCGGGGCCGGTGGACCTGGCGGTGGTGGCGGAGCGCACGTTGCGCGACCGCGAGCCGGGCCCGGGCGGCGATGAGGAGGACGAGGGGCCCGGGGACGCCGCCGGGCGGCCGGAGCCCTCCGGGGACCAGGCGTGCCGACGGGGTTTCCCGCTGGGGTCGTGCGCGTTGTGGACCCTGGTCACGGCCGCCGTGCTGGCGCCGATCATCGTGTTCGAGAGGATCTCGTCCCTGTGGAGCGCCGACACGGCGCGGTTGCTGCTGGGGCCCGAGACGGGCGTGTTCTTCCTGGCCGGGGGGCTGGGGCTCGTCGGTCTGTTCGCGGTGGTCGGCACCTGGGTCGGCAATCCGCGCGGGCTGGGGTTCTTGGGGGTGCTGTTGACGCTGGCACTGGTGACGGTGTCCACGGTGGACGTGACCCGGATGCGGATCGGCGAGGAGGTGTGGCGGCCGACGACGGTCGCGGCGGCCGAGGCGGGTGAGCACCGGTTGACGATGGGCGACGTCACCGTGGACCTGACCGCGTTGGAGGACCTGGAACCCGGGGAGGGCGTGGACGTGTCGGCGGGGGTCGGCGCGGGCAGGGTGCTGCTGGTGCTGCCCGACGACGCCCGGGTGGAGTTGACCGCGACGTTCGGCGCGGGTGTGCTCCAGGGTCCCGCCCCGGCCGGGGACGAGGGGGGTTCGGCGCGTGATCGCTTCGGCTTCTCCTCGACGTTCGAGGAGGACTACGGACCGGCCCGGGAGACCGGGGACGACGAGGTCCCGCTGATCAGAGTCGACACCGACACGCGCGTCGGGGTTGTGGAGGTACTGCATGGCGAAGCGTAGAACCGATTGGGGGTCGCTGCTCGCGGGGGTGCTGTTCCTCGGTCTGGCCGTCGCGTTCGTCGTGCGGGGCACCGGAGACTGGGAGTTCGGCGTCTGGTGGGCGATCCCGGTGCTCGTCGTCGGGCTGGTCGCGGTCGGGGTGGTGCGGGCGCTACAGCGCTCGCGGGCCAGGACGCGGGTGGCGGCCGAACGGGCCGCCGCTCCAAGGGGTCCCGACGACGGGGAGTGACCGGATCGGCGACGACGGGGGCGCGACGGGGGCCGCGCCCCCGTCGTGTGCGTTCAGGGGGTGTCGAACGGGGGATCGGTCACGGGCCGGCCGTCAGGGGCGGGGGGCGTCGGCCGGGCGGTGCTCGGCGATGGCGGCGAAGCGTGCCACGTCCAGGGACTCGCCCCGCGCGGACGGGTCGACCCCGGCGGCGCGCAGAGCGGTCTCGGCGGCGGGGGCCGAGCCGGCCCAGCCGGCCAGGGCGGCGCGCAGGGTCTTGCGCCGCTGGGCGAAGGCGGCGTCGATCACCCGGAAGACCTCCTCGCGGGTGGCCTTCGTCTCGGGCCGCGGTCGGCGGATGAGCTCGACCAGCCCGGAGTCGACGTTGGGGGCGGGCCAGAACACGGTGCGGCCGACGGCGCCGGCGCGGCGGGCGCCGGCGTACCAGGCGACCTTGGCGGAGGGGACGCCGTAGATGCGACCGCCGGGGGTGGCGGTGATGCGGTCGGCGACCTCCGCCTGGACCATCACCAGGACCCGTTCGAGGCTCGGCAGGAGTTCGAGCAGGTGCAGCAGGACCGGAACGGACACGTTGTAGGGCAGGTTGGCGACCAGCGCCGTGGGGGCCGGGCCGGGGACCTCGGCGATGCGCATGGCGTCGGCGAGGACGACCGTGAGCCGATCGGCGAGTTCGGGGGCATGGTCGGCGACGGTGCCGGGCAGGGCGTCGGCGAGCACCGGGTCGATCTCGATGGCGGTCACCGCGCGCACGTGGGGGAGCAGCGCCAGGGTGAGGGAGCCCAGACCGGGCCCGACCTCCACGACGACGTCCCCCTCGCCGACCCCGGCGACCCTGACGATGCGGCGCACGGTGCCGTGGTCGATGACGAAGTTCTGCCCGAGGGTCTTGGTGGGCCGTACTCCGAGCCGCTCGGCCAGGACCCGCACGTCGGCGGGGGTGAGCAGGCGGGATCGTTCGTCGGGTGCGGGTGTCTGTGTCACCCCCACATCTTGCCAGGTCCCCGGGGAGGCGGATCCCCGGGGAGGAGAGGGCGCGGCCGGGGTTCCGGAGGTCGGCGGGGGGTGTCCTCCGTGGGCCGCCGGCCCGCCTCCCGGGGCGGGTGCCCGGGAGGGCGCGCCGTCGGTCGCGGGCCGGGCGGGCTCGGCTCAGTCGAAGAGGTGGACGCCGCAGTGGGGCCACTGGCTCTGCCAGTCGCCGCCGACGGCGTTGTAGAGCTGTTGGGCGCGTTGGGTCTGTTCCTGTGGGGTGGCCTCGGAGGGCAGGCCGGTGCCGCCCACGGACTGCCAGGTGGAAGGGCTGAACTGGTAGAGGCCGTGGTAGCCGCCCGCGGAGTTGACGGCGGAGGGGTTCCCCCCGGATTCGCACTGGGCGAGGGCCGACCAGTTGAGGTCGGCTGCCGCGCCGCCGCCGGCCGGGGGCGTGCCCTCGGGTGCCTTGGTGCCGATGTCGACGACGCCCTCGACGGGTGCGGTCACGACCTCCTCCTCCAGGACCCGTTCGACCTCCTCACCGTGGTGCAGGACGGTGGCGGTGACGACCCGTTTGACGCCGTCCTCGGGTTCGGTGACGGTCTCGCGTTCGCCTTCGGGCAGGTCGGGGTTCTCGCGTTCGACGGTCTCCGCCTCGATGGGGATCTCCTCGGTGACGGGTTCGCCGAGGACCGGGACGACGCGGACGGTCATGTCGGGTGCGGCGGCCGTGTCGGGGTCGGGGGTGACGATGTCGTGTTCGCCGAGGGTGACGTGGGCGGCGTCGAGGACGTCGGCGACGGTGTCCCCGGTGGAACGGGTCTCGGTGCGGACGGTGTCGCGCAGGACGACCATGCGCGGGGCGCGTTCGGCGGTGACGGTGAGTCCGTCGGTGGGGATGGGGGTGTCGTGGGCGGTGGAGAGGGCCACGCCCTCGGGGTCCAGGCCGATCTGGCGGAGGGCCTCGCCGAGGGTGGCGGCGTTGACGCTGTGGGCCAGGGGGTGGCCGTCGAGTTCGACGGTGAGGTCGCGGGGGGAGCGGACGAGGACGTGTTCGCCGGAGGCGACGGGGGCGTCGAGGGCGGGGGCGACCAGGTCGCCGTCGGCGAGGGTGATGTCGGCGGCGTCGAGGGCGTCGGCGACGGTGCCGCCGAAGGTGTGGACGGTGCGCTCGGTGCCGTTGACGTCGAGGACGACGGTCTTGTGGGCGGCCAGGGCGGTACCGCCCGCGCCGAGCGCGAGGACGGCCGCGGTGACGGCGGCCAGGAGCGGCGGGGGAAGGCGGCGTCGGGCGCGGCGACGGCCTCGGGGGCGGCGTTGGGCGGTCGTCCGGGTACGGGGCATGGCTGTTCCTGCGATTCCACTGGGAGAGGGACGTTCGGGGACCGTGCGGTGCCCCCGTCGTTTCGGCGACCGTGTCGTGGCAGGTGGCGAGGGCGCCGTCGGCCGTCCGAGCATCGGACACATTAGCACCAGACCATTGTTCAATTTTCGGACTCACCGAAAATGGGAAGGGTACGAAAAAAGAAAAGCGGCTTTTCATTGCTTTTGCCCCGATGGCCCTCCGGGGCCCTCCCTGGTGCCGCGAGGGCGGACCCGGCACAATTAACCGAACGTCGTTCTAATCCACACCCCCTCCTGGAGGCCGCGTACATGGGACCCCTCACCGGAATCCGCGTCGTCGAGTTCACCGGCCTCGGACCGGCGCCGATGGCCGCGATGCTGCTGGCCGACCTGGGCGCCGACGTCGTCCGCCTCGACCGACCGCAGGCCGCCGAGGCGGTGAACACCGGTCTCCCCGGTCCCCACATGAGCGAGGGCCGTGCCGTCCTGGGCGCCGACCTGAAGTCCGAGGAGGGACGGACGCTCGCCCGTGACCTCATCGAACGGGCCGACGTCCTGCTGGAGGGTTTCCGGCCCGGGGTGATGGAGCGGTTGGGGCTGGGTCCCGAGACCTGCCTGGCCCTCAATCCCCGGCTGGTCTACGCCCGTGTCACCGGTTGGGGCCAGGACGGCCCGCTGGCCCTGACCGCCGGACACGACATGAACTACATCTCCGTCAACGGCGCCCTGCACGCCATCGGCCGTGCCGACGGCCCGCCGGTCCCTCCGATCAACCTGCTCGGCGACTTCGCGGGCGGCACCATGTTCACCGTCACCGGCGTCCTCGCCGCCCTGGTGGAACGCGACTCCTCCGGGCGCGGCCAGGTCGTGGACGCCGCCATGATCGACGGTTCGTCGCTGCTGATGTCGATGGTGCACGAGGACCGGGCCCGTGATTCGTGGAGCGACGAACGCGGGACGAACTACCTGGACACCGGCGCCCCCTGGTACGACGTCTACGAGTGCGCCGACGGCCGGCACGTGTCGGTGGGCTGCATCGAACCGCAGTTCTACGCGGCGTTCCTGGCAGGCACCGGGCTCGACGCGGAGGACCTGCCCGACCAGTGGGACCGGACGGGGTGGCCCCGGCTGCGCGAGCGGTTCGCCGAGGTCCTGCGCACCCGGAGCCGTGACGAGTGGGCGGCGGTGTTCGAGGAGGTGGACGCGTGCGTGATGCCGATCCTGTCCCTGGAGGAGGCACCCGATCACCCGCACGTGCGGGCCCGGGGCACACTGACCCGCGAGGGCGAGCGGGTCGTCCCTGGTCCCGCTCCGCGCTTCTCCCGTACCCCCGGCGGGGTCACCCGGGGACGTCCGCGGCCCGACACCGCCGAGGTGCTCAAGGGCTGGGGCCTGGCCCCCTGAACCGGGCCGTTCCGGATCGACCCGAGGCACAGGGGTCCCGGACCGGATTCGGGCGGAGCGGGCGAGTATCCCCCGATGGGGCCGCCGGGATCGCTAGGGTGAGCGACCAGTCAGGCTGAACGTGCGACGGGGGGTCCACGATGGCAGGACGGTTCGCCATGGCGGCGTCGGCGCATCGGGGGATGGCCGACGCCCCACGGGCGGCGACCCGAGGGACCCGCGCCGCGGGGGCGGCGCGTCCGGGGACGATCGGCACGGTGTCGGCGCGCTGGTGCGCGTCGACGGTGGCGTTCGCCGCCCTGCTGTGCGCCGCCCCGGCGGCGTGGGCGGATCCCGGCGGTGCACCGGCCGCGGGTGCGGACGGGACACGGGCGACCGCGGCCCCGCAGGCCGCGGAACGGCAACCGGACGTGCCCGGGCACCGCGAGGAACCCGTGGTGCTCGTGGGAGTGCCGGGTCTGCTGTGGCAGGACATCACCCCCGAGCACACGCCCACCCTGTGGGACATGGCGGACCGGTCGGCCATCGGCAACGTGTCCATCCGCACCGCCACCTCCCGCACCTGCCCCACCGACGGGTGGTTGTCGGTGTCGGCCGGGCAGCGCGCCCTGGCCGCCCGTGAGGACTTCGGGACCTGTGAGGCGGCCCCGGAACCGGAACGCACCGGCTCCGGGGCGATCATCCCCGGTTTCGACTCCTATGTGCGCCAGAACGCCGCGTCGCGGTTCGCCGCGCCGGTGGGAGCGCTCGGCGACACCGTGCGCCGCCACGGGGGGACCACGCTCGCCGTGGGTCCCGGGGCCGCGCTCGGCGTCGCCGACGGTCGGGGGCGGGTCGACCATTACCTCCCGGACATGCGCGACCTGGACGAGCGCCTGGACGGCGTCTCCCTCGCGGCGGTGGAACTGTCCGACCTGACCCGGCTGTACCCCGACGCGGAGGAGGCCGACCCCTTCAACGGCGACTCCGACGGCCCGGACCGCGATGACGTGCCCGAACGGGACCTGGACGAGGCGTTGACCGCCCTCGACGGACGGCTGCGCACCCTGATCGCGATGCTGCCCACCGGCGCGTCGCTCATGGTGGTGGGCGTGTCCATGGACAGCGGCCCCTCCCAGCTGACCGCGGCGTTGTCGGCCCAGGTCGCGGAGCAGGGCCCGGCCGGGCCCATCGGGTTCCTGGCCTCGGAGTCCACCCGGCGCCGGGGACTGGTCGCGCTCACCGACGTCACCCCCACGGTCCTGACCGAACTGGGGATGCGGACGGACGTCCCGCTCAACGGCCGACCGTGGCACGTGACCGGGCGGACCGCCGACACCGACCGGGCCGTGCAGCGGCTGGTGGACTTCAACACGGCCGCCGTGGTCGTGGGAGCCTCCATCCCCGGGTTCTTCAGCGGTCTCGTGGCCGTGCAGTTGCTCATCTACGCGGCTGCCGCCTACGCGTTGCACCGCTACTCCGACGGGCAGCGCGGCAAACGCGCACTGGTGCTGTCGGTGACCCGGATCGTGGCGTTGGCGGGAGCGGCCTTCCCCGTCGCCAGCTATCTGGCCAATCTCATCCCGTGGTGGGCGGCCGAGTCGCCGCCGGTGGCACTGCTCGGGTGCGTGCTGGCCGCCGACGCGCTGGTGGTGGCCCTGGCCGTCGCCGGCCCGTGGCGGCGCACCATCCTGGGGCCGATGACGGTGGTGGCGGGGGCGACCACGCTGGTGCTGTTCGTCGACCTGTGCTTCGGCGCCCATCTCCAGATGAACTCGCCCACCGGGTACTCCCCGATCGTCGGCGGCCGGTTCTACGGGATCGGCAACATAGCGTTCGCCACGTTCGCCACCGGCATGCTCATGACGGTGGCCGGGATCGCGCACGTGCTCATCCGGCGGGGACGGCGGCGCGCCGCCGTCCCGGTGACCCTGGCCATCGGGTCGGCGTCGGTGCTCATCATCGGCTGGCCCGGCCTGGGCACCGACTTCGGCGGGGTGATCGCGCTCATCCCGGGCCTCGCGGTGACCACGATGATGATCGCGGGCGTGCGCGTGACGTTCCTGCGGCTGGCGGGGGTGGGCGTGACGGCCGTCGCGGCGATCACGCTGCTGGCCTGGCTCGATCACCTGCGCCCACCGCAGGAGCGCAGCCATTTCGGTGCCTTCGCCGCCCAGGTGGCGGACGGCGAGGCGGGAACGGTGCTGGCCCGCAAGCTCGGGGCGATGCTGGGCACCCTCGGTAACTGGCAGTTGACCCTGTTGGCGGCGTGCGCGCTGGTGTTCCTGTTCGCGGTGCTCAACCGTCCCACCAACTGGCGCATCGGCGCCCTGCAACGGGCCTACGAGTACGCGCCGACGCTCCGGGCGGGGTTGACCGGTTCCCTGGTGACCGCGCTGGTGGGGTTCGCCGTCAACGACTCGGGGGTGGCCATCCCCGCGATCGCGCTGACGGTGGCCGTGCCCCTGACGCTGTCGGCCTGTGTGTGGGCGCTCCAACAGCGGGACGGGGGACCGACGCCGGAGACCGAACCCATCGAGAACGCCCGGTGTCTGTGACGACTACCTCATCGACGCCGCGATGCGCAAACCGCAACGAGCACGACCTTGCGTCTCTCACGTCACGAAACGGCCACGGCACTGTGGTAAAGTCCGAGGCTGAGCGGCCGAAGCACGGGACGTTCGGCGCCCCGCGGGGCACCCGACGATCACCGTCTCCCGAAGATCCCGGCCACCGATCCGGCCGCCGCCCCTCCCGTGGGAGGGAATGACCGCCCCGACAGGCGGGTTCTTGATGTCGTGAAGGGTGCGGGAGTCGCCCCGAGCGGCACGCCGCCGATCTCCGAATACCGGTGACACGCGGACCGCACGAAGGAACTTCCGAACCGCACCCGGACGTTCCACGGGTGGACGCGCTCCGCGAGTCCCCCGAGGCGGAGGAGAACGGCGTCACATCCCCGGCCCCGATGATTTCGGGGCAGCACGCGAGGACACGATGAACCATCAGCTTGGCTACCGCGGTAACGCACTGAACGTACCGGTCGAGGCCCGGGCCCGGCGTGGCGTACGGCCCGTCCCGCAGACCCGTCGGGCTCGCCCCGAATACGCCGGAGTCGCCATGCCCGACCTGACCATCTCGTCCACCCTGCACGATGCCGGCCGGGTCCTGGCCTTGGACGGGGAGATCGACCTGGCCACCGAGAACCGGTTCCAGGACGCGGTCACCGAGGCGCTCGTCACCCAGCCGGACGGCCGCGTCGTCCTGGACTGCGCCGATCTGCGTTTCATCGACTCCAGCGGGCTGCGCGTGCTCATCCGCGCGCACAAGACCGCCCGGGAGCAGCGGGCCGTGCTGGCGATCGCCTCGCCCATCCCGCGGGTGATGCAGACCCTGCGGATCACGGCGCTCGACACCCGCATCCCGGTGTTCGGCACCGTCTCCGAGGCACTCGCCGCGCCGAGGAGCAACGTGAGCTGAGCCCGGTGGCCGCCATCGGCCACCGAAGACGACGAAGGGGCACGACCACGGCGGTCGCGCCCCTTTCCCGTGTTCCGGACGGCGAGGACGCCGGGTCGGTCAGGCGATGAGCAGCAGCCACACGCCCAGGCCGGTGACGGCGATGTTGACCAGGGCGAAGACCATCACCCACAGGGTGCCCGGGAGGCCGGTGAGCCGGGCCAGCTGGTCGGCGTCCGAGTGCGGGGAGGGCTGACGGACGCGCTGCCGCTGGAGTTCGAACACCGGGCGGACGCCGGCGAACAGCAGGAACCAGATGAACAGGTAGGCGAAGGCCGCCTGGACCTCCGTCGGGGTGAACCAACTGACCGCGAACACGATGGCACCGGTGCCCACCACGGAGATCACGCCGTAGATGTTGCGGATCATCAGGAGCATGGCGGCCAGGACCACCAGGCTCAGCCACAGCAGCGCGGTGATGTGGTCCGTCATCAGCACGAGGATGCCGAGCAGGCCGATGATCGACGAGGAGACGTACCCGGCGAAGACGGTGAGGATCATGCCGATCCCGCTCGGTCTGCCGCGCGACACCGTGACACCGGAGGTGTCGGAGTGCAGGCGGATACCGGTGAGCTGACGGCCGCTGAGCAGGGCCACCAGCGCGTGACCGCCCTCATGGGCGATGGTGACGACGTTGCGGCCCACCCGCCACACGGGGTTGAACAGGACGGCGGCCAAGGCCAAGGCCGCGGCGGCGATGACGATCCACTGTTCCGGTTCGGCCTGGGTGGTCAGCACCTCCTGCCAGACGTCACCGAAGGTCGTTTCCACCAGTGGTCCCCCAACTGCGTCTCGACGGTTCCCCCGCGTCCACCACGGGCACGGGGCACTGCCCGAACTCTAGCGATCCGCCGGGATGGACCCGGACGGCGAGGAACGGTGCGGATATGTGAGATGGCCGGGCCTCGGCGGTGGTTCGGGACGGACCCGAGAACACCGTCGGCCGAAGATCGCCTCCGGGAAGAGGGGTGGTCCCGGCCCGGCGGATCATCGCCCGTTCCGCCCGCTCGCCCGGGGCGACGCGCTCCGACGGGCGGTCCCTCCTTCCGCCGCTCGTGGTGCGGGTGTCCGTTCGATCGGACCCCAGGACCACCGCACATGAGTGCCGCTTCGGCGGGGGCGTGCGAAGAATCAAGGCGATGAACTGGCCAAACACGGTGACGCGACCTAAAGTCACAACTGTTGGTCATTAGCCAACTACATAGAGTGAGGATTTTTTTCGTGAAGCGCATCGCTGGAATCGCCCTGATGACCCTCGCCGCCGGGGCCGCCCTCGGCTTCACCGCGGCGCCCGCCTCCGCCGGTGGTCACGACGGATACCACGGATACCACGGCCACCACGGGATGAAGCCCGCCTCTCCGCTCCACGGGTACTCCGGTCACGGCGACTGGGACCGGTGGGGCGGCGAGGACGACGGGGGCCACGGCTACTACTGATCCGGCGCGTTCACACCGTGTACGACGGCGTGGCCCCGGCCCCCGGCCGGGGCCACGCCGCCCCGTCATCCCCGCTCCGCCAGTTTCTTGAGACGCACCAGCGTCTGCTCGATCCCCTCGGCGTTGCGCGCGGGTATCCCCGCGAGCACGTAGAACGCCGGTACCCCCTTCGAGTAGTCGAAGGTCTCGGTCACCCGGGTCCCGCCCTCCGGAGACTCCTCCAACTCGTACCGCCAGCGGTGCGGGCCGAAGTGCCTCCAGGCGATGAGCCGGTCCTTCTCGTACTCCACCACCCGGTTGGTCATCCGGTACGGCAGCCCGAACATCTTCATGTCCATGCCGAACTCGGCGCCCTCGGTCAGGACGTCCGGACCGAAGAGACTGCCGCGCACGGTCCCCGATCCGTCGAACTCCGGGTGCAGGGCGGGCGACGCGAGAAGTCCGAAGACCCGCGCGGCGGGGGCGTCGACGATGACGCTCCGGGAAACCTTGTACTCAGCCATGCCGCCATCATGGCACCGCCCCCGAAAGGCCCTTCGGCTACCCCCGGACGGCGTGCCGTTCCACTCCGGCGAGTTCGCCCCCCCTCACGTGGATCACCCAGAACGACCCCTTGCGCAACCCCATCTGCTGGGTGATCGGCGCCCCCAGGCGGGTGAGCGCCTCCTCCATCAGGTCGGGGACGAGTTCCCCGTGCGTGCACACCACGGTCGGCCACCCCTCGTCGAGGATGCGGGCGAACGCCTCTCGGGCGGCGATGACGTCGTAGGACGGCGCCCCCTCCCGCACCGTGAAGGCGCGTTCGGTGCGCATCGACACGTCGGCCTCCACCGTGTACGGCAGCATCGACTCGGTGCAGCGCGCCGCCGCCGACGACACCACCCGGGGCCGCCCGTAGGCGCCCAGCACCCGGGGCAGGGCCAGGGCGTCGGCGCGACCGCTCTCGTCCAGTGGGCGCAGCAGGTCGCTGTCGTCCCAGGTGCGCTTCTCCCCCGCCGACAGGTGCCGGAGCAGGATGACGGGGAAGGTGTCCACGGGCCCGGCCCGGAAGTTGTCCAGGACCTCCACGTCGTGGTCGTAGGTGAGGCGGTCCCGGGCCTCGGCGATCGGGACCCATTCGACCCGGTCGACCTCCTCGTTGGCCTGGTAGTCGATGGGGGCGTCGGCCTCGGCGGAGGTCGCCGCCCACCATTCGACCTGTTTGGGCCAGCCGTCCTTGAGATAGCGCTGCGGGGGCAGTCGGCGGCCGAGCACGGGTGTCAGCCCGGTCTCCTCCCGCACCTCGCGGACCGCCCCGATGATGGGGTGCTCGCCGTTCTTGAGCTTGCCCTTGGGCAGGGTCCAGTCGTCCCGGGCGGGACGCCGGATGAGGACGACCTCGACCCCGTCCCCACCCTCCCGCCACAGCAGCGCGCCGCCCGCCCGGATGGGTTCGAGATAGCCGCCGACGGCGGTGGTGCGGGGGGCGCTGTGCGCCCGCACCGGATCGATCCCCTCGGTCCCGTCCGCGCTCATGCGCCCTCCACCACTCGCAGGTGCCGATCGCGTCTCAGACTGTCCTGGAGGTCGGCGAGCGGTTCACCGTCCGGACCGTGGGTGACGCGGTCCCAGGTCCCGTCCGCCTGTAGCCGCCATGAGGAGGTTCCGTCGGACATGGCCAGGTCCATGAGGCCGATGAGCCGGCGGCACTGCTCACCGTCGGAGATGCGGACCAGGGCCTCCACCCGGCGGTCGAGGTTACGGGGCATGAGGTCGGCGCTGCCGATCCACACCTGGGGACGCCACCCGTTGGCGAACACGAAGATCCGGGAGTGCTCCAGGAAACGGCCGAGGATGCTGCGGACCCTGATGTTCTCCGACAGTCCCGGCACCCCTGCGCGCAGGACGCAGCTGCCGCGCACCCACAGGTCCACGCCGACCCCGGCCTGCGAGGCACGGTAGAGGTGGTCGATGATCTCCTCGTCCACCAGGGAGTTGACCTTGATGCGGATGCGGGCGGGCTCGCCCTTGCGGGCGTTGTCGATCTCCGCGGCGATCTGTTGCAGGAGCCCTTCGCGCAGCGCGGCGGGCGCCACCAGGAGCCTGCGGTAGTGCTTCTTGCGGGAGAAGCCGGTGAGGCTGTTGAACAGGTCGCTGACGTCCTCGCCCACCTCGGAGGACGCGCTGAACAGCCCGAAGTCCTCATAGATGCGGGCGGTGCTGGGGTTGTAGTTGCCGGTGCCGACGTGGCAGTAGCGGCGCAGCAGTCCGTCGTCGTCCTGGCGGATGACCATGGACAGTTTGCAGTGGGTCTTGAGGCCGACGACCCCGTAGACGACGTGGCAGCCGGCGTATTCGAGCTTGCGGGCCCACTGGATGTTGTTCTGTTCGTCGAAGCGGGCCTTGATCTCGACCAGGACCACGACCTCCTTCCCGGCGCGGGCGGCCTCGATGAGCGCCTCCACGATGGGCGAGTCGCCGCTGGTGCGGTACAGGGTCTGCTTGATGGCGACGACCTTGGGGTCGACGGCGGCCAGGGCGAGGAACCGTTCGGTGGTGGTGGCGAACGACTCGTAGGGGTGGTGGACCAGCACCTCGCGTTCGCGGATGCCGGCGAACAGGTCCCCGGAGGTGAGCGCGCGCGGCTCGACCGGCACCATCGGCGGGTAGTGGAGTTCGGGCCGGTCCAGATCGGCGATCTGGGACAGGCCGGCGAGGTTGAGCGGGCCGGGGACCCGGTAGATCTCCTCCTCCTCGGCACCGAGTTCCTCCGCGAGGATGGACAGCATCTCCTCGCTGATGTCCTGCTCGACCTCCAGGCGCACCAGGGGGCCGAAGCGGCGGCGCAGCAGCTCGTTCTCCAGGGAGGTGACGAGGTCGTCGGTCTCGTCCTCGTCCACCTCCAGGTCGGCGTTGCGGGTGACCCGGAAGGCGTGGTGGTCCTTGACCTCCATGCCCTCGAAGAGCTGGGGCAGGTGGGCGGCGATGATGTCCTCCACCGGCACGAACCGGCCACCGCTCTTGGTGCCGAGTTCGATGAACCGGGGCAGGGAGCCCGGCACCTTGACCCGGGCGAACATGCGGCGCCCGTCGCGCGGGTCGCGGACGGTGACGGCGAGGTTGAGCGACCGCCCGGAGATGTAGGGGAAGGGATGCGCCGAGTCCACCGCGAACGGGGTGACCAGGGGGTAGATGGACCGGCGGAAGTAGCCGTGCAGGTACTCGCGTTCGGCGGCGTCGAGGTCGTTCCAGCGCACGATGCGGACGCCGACCTCGCGCAGGGCGGGGGCGACGCTGTGCTCGAAACACGAGGCGTGCCGGAGCATGAGGTCGTGGGTGACCTCCGAGATGCGTTCGAGCAGGTCACGCGGGTGATGACCGCTGGACGACGCGACGGAGAGCCCGGTGGCCAATCGACGTTTGAGGCCCGCGACGCGGACCATGAAGAACTCGTCCAGGTTGCTGGAGAAGATGGCCAGGAAGCGGGTGCGCTCCAGGAGTGGGATGTCGTCGTCCTCGGCCAGTTCGAGGACACGCTGGTTGAAGCGGAGCCATCCCTCCTCCCTGTCCATGAACCTGTCGGGGGGCAGTTCGGGAGGTTCGGCGGTACTGGGACCGGCTGACGTCGATACGGGTTCCGTGCTCACAGCTGGCAGACTCCCCCCTTTTCATGACCGGCCGGTGACAACCCCATGAGGGGAAAATGACCGCAACACGACCGCTATGGAGCTTCTGTACCCAGATGCACACGAACACCTGCACTTATCGAGCATAGTTTGCGCAGGTTTCGGCTCGTGGAGGCGGCAATGGGGGTGCCGGCGGGGCAGGGGCGAGGGGACATCCCGGGGAGAGTCGGGCTTTCAGTGCTGCCTGTTCGTGATTGTTCTAGATGATCCCGGTTTGCAAGTCCGGGGGCATCAGCACGAGGAACACCCCGATCCGCAGGATCACGTTGAGCCAGGTGTTGCGGAAGCACGTCCACAGGTAGCCGTAGAGCAGACCCGCGGTCGCATAGGTCAACAGGGACAGTCCCATGTCGTAGACCAGACCGTTCCCGGGGAGCTGGGCCACCGCGTCATAGGGCTGGACGATCGCGTAGACGAGCGCGAACAGCACCGACGTGGCCACGATCCCGCCCCAGCGCCCCATGAGCATCTCCAGGCGCGTCTGTAGCATGCCGCGGAAGAAGATCTCCTCGCACACCGAGATCACCGCGAACGCCAGCACGAACCCGATGAGCGGGAAGGACAGGACCGGCAGACCCACGTAGGGGACGAGCGTGAAGCCGATGAGCCCCAGCACCACGGCCACCGGGATCATTCCCAGCCAGCGCCAGGGACTGTCGACCTTGAGCGCGATGGCGGGCATGGCGGTGCCCTTGCCGTCGATGACCACACCGGACCGGTCCATGACCAGGAGTGGCAGGGTGAACAGGAACAGCAGCCGGGACACCAGGGAGGCCGACATGGCCAGGTCGGTCCCGGTCTGTGATCCGTACATGTTCAGGATGGTGCTCAGTACGACCATGCACCCCACGAATCCCACCGCGAACAGGGCCAGCCACACCAGCTCGCGATTGATGGGATGACTCTCCATGGCGGCGGCGGTGCGCCGGTCCAGTGCGTCCCGGTCTCCGAAGGCCTTGACCAGGGCCCAGGCCAGGATGCCGCCGATGAGCATGGGCGCCCAGGAGACCAGGAGCAGGAACGCGCCCTCCACGGCGATGTCGTTGCGCAGGGCGGGGTCGATGAGCAGGGCCACCGCCACCACCAGGAGGGCGGCGCCCGACCACCCGGTGAGCCCCCATCGTCGCACCATGGTCACAAGAGTCCCCCCTGTCTCAGAGCACTCATTCTGCCCAAGGGGAAACTAAAAGCTACTTAACGGCTACGGTATGTCGTCACCAGGTCGAAGACGGAGAGTGGGCGACGCCGGAGCCGGCATCGCCCACCCGGGGCCGCGCGTACGTCAGTGTCCGTTGTCCAGCACGGACTTGAGGAAGGACTTGGTGCGCTCCTCCCGCGGGTCGCCGAAGATCTCGTCCGGCGTCCCCTCCTCGGCGATGCGCCCCTCGTCGAACATGAGCACCCGGTGCGACACGTCCCGCGCGAAACCCATCTCGTGGGTCACGCACAGCATCGTGATGTCCGTGGTCTCGGCGATCGTGCGCAGTACGTCCAGCACCCCGGCGACCAGCTCGGGGTCCAGCGCCGAGGTCACCTCGTCCAGCAGCAGGATCTCCGGCCGCATCGCCAGCGCGCGGGCGATCGCCACCCGCTGCTGTTGACCGCCCGAGAGCTGTGTGGGATGGGCGTCGATCTTGTCCGACAGTCCCACCAGCTCCAGCAGCTCCTCGGCGCGCGCGTCGGCCTCGGCCCGGGAGAGCTTCAGGACGTGCACCGGCGCCTCGGTGAGGTTCTTGCGGACCGTCATGTTGGGGAACAGGTTGAACTGCTGGAACACCATTCCGATGCGCTTGCGGCGAGCGCTCAGGTAGGCCTCGTTCGCCGGGACCAGGCGGTCACCGCGCGGCATGTGACTGAACGGTTCCCCCTCCACCATGATCGTGCCCTCGGTGACCCTCTCCAGGGTCATGAGCAGGCGCAGGATGGTGGTCTTGCCCGATCCGCTCGGCCCGATCAGGGTGACCCGTTCGCCGGGGGCCACGGAGAAGTCCAGGTGGTCCAGCACGGTGAGGTCACCGAAGCGCTTGACCACCTGATCGAAGGTGATCAGCGCCTGGGCGTCAGACGGCGGCATAGCGTCGCTCCAGTCGTCGGATGAGGATCGCGGAGGGGATGCTCACCAGGAGGAAGAGGAATCCGACCACGGTGTAGGCCTCCACGATGCGGAAGCCGGCGCTGCCGACCTGGCGGGCCGTGGCGAGCAGTTCGGTCACGGTGATCGCCAGCAGCAGCGGGGTGTCCTTGAACATGGCGATGAGGTAGTTGCCCAGTGCGGGGATGACCTTGCGGATCGCCTGGGGCAGCACCACGGCGCCCCAGGTGCGCCCGGCGGGCAGGCTCAGCGCCCGGGCGGCCTCCCACTGCCCCTTGGGCACCCCCTCGATGCCGGACCGGTACACCTCGGCGGTGTAGGCCGAGTAGTGCACGCCCAGCACGACGATGCCGACGGTCAGCGCCGACACGGTGGAAGGCGCCAACGCGAACACGAACACCAGCTGGACCAGCAACGGGGTGGTGCGGATGAACTCCATGACCGCGTGCACGATCGTGCCGATCACCGGAACACGGCGGACCATCGCGATGGCCAGGCCCAACACCAGGGCGATGAGGTACCCGAACACGGTCGCCTGGACGGTGACCGCCAGCCCCTGCATGAGGTCCGGCATCACCTGCCAGGTCCATTCGAAATCCCAGATCATCTACTTCGCACCCCCCGATGCGGTGACCGCCGGCGGACGCAGCAGGGCGAGGAGCCCCCTGCCGCCGGGAGGTGTGCGACCGAGTCTGCGGTTGGCACGCCGTTCCAGGAGGCGCACGCCGAAGATGAGCACCTGGGCGATGAGGAAGTACAGGATCAGGGCGCCGCTGAAGGCCAGCACCGTCTCGCCGGTGGCCTGGCGCATCTGTTCGGCGACGGCGGTGATGTCGGCGACGCCGATCAGGAAGGCGACGGCGGTGGCCTTCATCAGCTCGATGGACAGGTTGCCGAAGGTCGGCAGCATCTGCGCCCAGGCCTGCGGCAGGATCACCAGGCGCATCCGCTGGGCCCAGGACATGTCGAGCGCGATGGTCGCCTCGGTCTGGGCACGGGGCACGGCGTTGATCGCACCGCGCACCACCTCGGCGCCGTAGGCCCCGACGTTGAGGCCCACGGCGAGGATCGCGGCGAACCGGCCGTCCAGCTGGAACCCCGTCAGGAGGGGCAGCGCGTAGGCCATCCAGAACATCAGGACCAGCGCGGCGATCCCGCGGAAGACCTCCACGTAGACCGTGGACACGGCACGGAGCAGCCCACTGCGCGCGGTCCCCAGGACGCCGAAGAACATGGCCAGGACGAACGCCAGCGCGATACCGCCGACGGTCAGCTGGACGGTGACCCACGCGCCGCCCAGATAGAGCGGTAAGCGGTCGATGAGGAACTCCACGGCGGGCTCAGGCTTCGCAGAGCTCGTCGGTGGTCGTGCCGTCGGGTAGGTCGGCCTCGGTGAAGCCCCACTCCTCGCCCAGTTCCAGCAGGCGACCGCTCTCGGTGAACTCGGCGATGACCCGGTTCATCTCCTCCAGGAGCGCGCTGTCCGCGGGGCGCACGCACAGACCGCCCCAGCCCTTCTCCTCACGACCGTCGATCTCGGGGAAGAACGCCTCGGTGACCTCGAAGTCGCCGCCGCGCTCCAGAAGCAGGTACTCGTGGGAGACCTTGAGCATGGAGACGGCGTCCACCCGGCCGGAGTCCAGCAGCTCGTAGCCGGTGGTCTGGTCGGGGATCAGCCGCATCTGGTCCGTGGGGACTCCGAAGTGCTCGGCGTAGGTCTGCTCCACCGAGGCGTTGAGCACCGCCAGCCTGATGTCCGGGTTGTCGGCGAAGTCCGTGAAGTGCTGAATGTCGTGCGGATTGCCCTCGGCGACCAGGAACGCCTCGGGCGAGGTGGCGGTGGGCTCGGTGAAGGCCACCTGTTCGCAACGGTCCGGAGTGATGAACATGCCCGCGGCGATGACGTCGAACCGGTTGGCCTGAAGCCCCGGGATGAGCCCGTCCCAGGAGACCGGGGACGCCTGGATCTCGGGGACGCCCAGTTCCTCGAAGACGGCCTGGGCCACGGCCGGGGACTGCCCGGCGGGTTCACCCGAACCGTCGACGAACCCGAACGGGATCTCGTTGGACAACCCGACGGACACGAAACCCTGTTCCCGGAGTCGCTCCAGTGTGGAGGCGCCGCCCTCTTCGCCGTTGCCGCCCTGATCGACGCGCGTGCACGCGGCGAGCCCGAGGGTGACGGCCCCCGCACCGGCCAGACGGAACGCGTCCCTGCGACCGAAACGACTCAGCCTGTTCGCTGGTACCTGCATCTTCGCTCTCACTCCTCGCATCACTCGCGCGATCCTTCGCGCCCTCGGGTGACCCCGGGGGGCGCCGCGCAAAAGGAGACCCGGCGGCCGGAGACCGCTCGGAGCGGCCCCGACCCGCGCCGACGTCGGTCGACGACGTACTCGGGCCCCGGGTACGGGGTTCTCCCTCCCCGACGCCCCACGGAGGTAACGAGACCCCGGGGGTCCGTTATGTACTGGTTATCCGAGGACGGAAAAGCGTCCGTTCTCACGCCGATATATACCCCTGAGCGCAGGATTCATCACTCTGAGTACACGACCGGAATGGGGGTGGTCCCGTCCAGGCCCGTCCGGAGGCCCGGTGCCCGTCGGTTCCCGGCCCACGCGAAGGGGCACCGTCGGGCGCGGGACGCGCGCCGGTGCCCCTTCTCGGAGACGTCTTCTCCGGTGGGTGATCCGCCGGGCGAGGTGGCCGCCCTGGCGTGCGGGCGCCTAGGCGGGGGCACCGTCCTCTTCGACGACCAGCGGGTAGACGCCGTTCTCGTCGTGGACCTCTCGACCGGTGACCGGCGGGTTGAACACGCACAGGACGCGGAAGTCGGTCTTGGGCCGGACGGTGTGCCGCTCGTGGCCGTTGAGGAGGTAGAGCGTGCCCGGGGTGATGATGTGCTTCTCCCCCGTCTCCTCGTTGGTCAGTTCCGCCTCGCCCTCGATGCAGTGCACCAGCTCGACGTGGTTGGCGTACCAGAACGTCGACTCGGTGCCCGCGTACAGGACGGTCTCGTGGAAGGAGAAGCCCACCTTCTCCTTGGCCAGGACGATCCGGCGGCTGCGCCAGTTCTCCGTCTTGATGTCGGCCTCGGTGTCGGTGATCTCGTCCAGGCTGCGAACGATCACAGGGTTCCTCCTCGTTGGTGCGCTCGTGCGCACGTGACTACCGGTGTGAACGACGCGGGGCCGGTCGGCCACCCCGAACGGGTGACCGACCGACCCCGCGATGCCGCTTCGGACCCCCGCGGCGGCGAAGGTGACGAACGGTGGACTTACGCGGGTTGGGCCACCTTGGCCGCCGCGCGCGCCGCGTCGGCCATGATGTCGAGGCCGGCCGTGAGCTCCTCGTCCGTCATGGTGAGCGGCGGCAGGAGTTTGGCGACCTCGTCCTCGGGACCGGAGGTCTCCAGGAGCAACCCCCGCTCGAAGGACTCGGCGGCGACCTTCTTGGCCAGGTCGGTGTCGGTGAAGGCCAGCCCGCGGGCCAGGCCCCGACCGCGCACGTGGGCGCCGAACTCGGCGTGCTCGGCGGCCATCTCGTCCAGGCGGGCGGCCACGAGGTCGCCCTTGGCCTTGGTCGCGTTGGCGAAGGCGTCGTCCGTCCAGTAACGGCGCAGCGCCTCGGTGGCGGTGACCATGGCGGGGTTGAAGCCGCGGAAGGTCCCGTTGTGCTCCCCGGGCTCCCACACGTCCAGTTCGCGCTTGAACAGGGTCAGTGCCATGGGAAGACCGTAGCCGCTGATCGACTTCGACAGGGTGACGATGTCCGGAACGATACCGGCCTCTTCGAAGCTGAAGAAGTCGCCGGTACGGCCGCAGCCCATCTGGATGTCGTCGAGGATCATGAGGATGCCGTACTCACGGCACAGCTCGGACAGCTCGCGCAGCCACTGGGCGCCGGCGACGTTGATGCCGCCCTCGCCCTGGATCGACTCGACGATGACGGCCGCCGGCTTGTCCAGTCCGCTGCCGCTGTCCTCCAGGAGGCTGCGCAGCCAGAGGAAGTCCGGGGTGCGCCCGTCCATGTAGTTGTCGAACGGCATGGTGGCGACGTGGCCCAGGGGCACGCCCGCGCCCCCGCGCTTCATCGAGTTGCCGGTGACGGCCAGCGCGCCCAGGGTCATGCCGTGGAAGCCGTTGGTGAAGTTGACGATCGTCTCGCGGCCGGTGTACTTGCGGGCCAACTTGAGCGCGGCCTCGACGGCGTTGTTGCCCGCCGGACCGGGGAACTGGACTTTGTAGTCCAGGCCTCGCGGTTTGAGGACGATCTCCTCGAAGGTCGACAGGAAGTCGCGTTTGGCGACGCTGTAGGCGTCCAGGCTGTGGACGATGCGGTCGTCGGTGAGGTAGCGGATGAGCGCGGACTTCAGCTCCGGGTTGTTGTGCCCGTAGTTGAGGGATCCGGCTCCCGCGAAGAAGTCCAGGTAGGGACGGCCCGTCTCGTCATAGACATGGCTTCCGACGGCACGGTCGAAGACCACCGGCCAGTTCCGGCAGTATCCGCGGACTTCGGATTCCAGGCGCTCGAAGGTCTCCATCGTGGGTTCCTCGGTTCCTTTCCCCAGGTTCTCGGGCTCAGGGTATGTCCGATCGCCGAAGCGATCGATCCGGTGCGGGTGGCCGGTGGCACTCACGCTTGCTCGTCGTCGGGGAGCCCCAGGGGGCCGATGCGCACGAGGTCTTCGGGCTCGTGGGATTCCCCGTCCTCCTTCGGAAAGTGCTCCTCGGAGAAGAGTGCGGACCAGGTGATCCGTGCCCCGCGATCGCGTGCGAACGATGCGAACAGCGCACGCGACGCGGTGTTGTCCGGGGTGACGGTCGCCTCCAGGTGCTCGATCCCTCGTTCGACGATCCGATCACCGATGAAGTCGAGCATGTACCGGGCCAGGCGGCGGCCCCGATGGGCCGGGTCGACGGCGACCTGCCAGAGGAAGTAGGTGTCCGGGCTGTCGGGTCGCACGTAACCGGTGAGGTAGGCGATCGGTCGGCCGGTGTCGTCACGGGCGACGACGCTCGTCGCCGCGAAGTCACGGCACCAGAGTGTGTAGGCGTACGGAGAGTTCAGGTCCATACCCGTGGCCCGGGCCAGGGACCACAGGTGCGGGCCGTCCTCGGGTTCGGGATGTGCCAGGCGCACGTCCCCAGGGCTCGCGGCACCGGCACGATGTGCGGAGCCGCGCGCTCCGTTGTCGATACGGTCGCGGGCTTGGAGATTCGTTCGTAGATGCGGCACGTCGAACGAAACTAGCGAACGAAGGTCAATGGGATTACCGAGGGAATCGTCGCGGATGTTTCGCGGGGAAGTGATCGGGTAAGGCTTGTTCTTTTAGTCCCGTTCCAAGCCTGTGACCAAGGCTCTCGCACCCCGCCGCGCGACGATCGATGGCGTGGCGGACGCCCTGCCCATCAGGGGATTCGGCGTCGGTCCCGAGGTGGGGCCGCATGTCGTGATGACGCGGCGGCACCATCGGCGCGAGAATGCGGGCCACGGGTGTCGGGGTCAAACATAGAGCCTGAACGAGCAATATTAAGCGTGCATTAAGTCACATCAATTCGGTGGAAACCTCGCGACATAACGCCATGCCCGTGTCGGCCCCGTGACGCGGGGGCGCCGCGCGCCCGCCGCGCGGATGCCCTCGAACCCCTCCCGGCCTCGACGAAAGCCGCTCCGCGCAAGGGCTCCGGCCGTCCCCGCCCCCGACCCGGCGCGGCCCGCGCGTGCCGCGCCCCCGGCCCCGATGGGGCGCACGGGACTCGAAAACCGACGAAAGTCCCTGGGAATCGGGCGGGTTTCCAAGCAGACCCCGTGTAGTACGACCCGATGTAGTACTACACTTAGTCGCATCGCTTCGCCGCAGCTCCGGGCGACCGGACACCCTACGGTCACCCCACCGGCCCTCCACCGAGGGCACGGGCCGCGGCGGGGCGCGACGACTTCCGCCGACCCGGCCGTGGGGGACACGGTGCGGGCCACCGGCCAGGGACCACACAGCCACGGATCGGAGGCACCACGTGAACCGCCTGTACCACGAGAGCGAGGACTGGGTCACGCAGGGGAGTTGCCGTGCGTACGACCCCGAGATCTTCTTCCCGGTGAGCAGCACCGGGATCGGCAGGGCCGACACCGAACAGGCCCTCGCCGTCTGCCGCGGTTGTGCTGTTCGCCCAGAGTGCCTGCGGTGGGCGTTGCGGTCCGGGGAGGCCCACGGAGTCTGGGGTGGCACCACCCCGGAGGAGCGTCGCTACATGCGTCGCGAGCTGGCTCCCGCGGTCTAGGACCGGGAAGAGGGCCCCGTCCCCGAACGGGCGGGCCCGCGTGGAACGGAACGGTCGGCCCGGAGACCGATGTGGCCGTCGGGTGGGCGGGGGATCGCACCCGACGGCCTCTTCGCGCCCTTGCGGGCCCACCGGACAGGATCTAGGTTTTCTCACGTGCGACCCGCTCACGGCACACTCCGCCTCCTGCGCACGGCGTCACTGGCCGCCGCGTGCACGGGTCTGGCCTGGGCCGGACACGATCCGTGGGCCGGCGGACCGGCCGGTCCGGGCGGATTCGTCCTGGCCACGGTCGTGCTCGCGCCCGTGCTGTGGCACTTCACCCGCGTCATGCGCGGTTTCGGCGACATCTTCGCCGTCATGGCCACCCTCCAGGTGATCCTGCACCTGATCCTCCAGGGGTCGGCCGACCCCGCCTTCGCGACCTTCGACACCGGAGTCGACCACTCCGGCCACGGGGTGCTCGCGCACGCGTTCGGGTTCGCCCCCGGCATGCTCTTGGCCCACCTGTGGGCCGCCCTGCTGGCCTCGGCGCTGTTGGCGTACGGGGAGTCGGCGCTGTGGTCCCTGGCCGCCCTGCTGTCCCGGGCGCTGCCTCCCGCGCGCGCCCGCGCCCTCCCCCTCCCCCCGACCCCGGGGATCGCCGCGGCCGTCGCCCCGGTGGTCCCGACGGCCCCGGCCCTCTCGGCGCACCGACCGCGCGGCCCGCCCGCCATCGCCCTCGCCGCCTGAGCGGCGCACGCGATGAGACCGGGATCAGCCGACGGCGTTCCCGGTGCGGACCGAGCCCGAGAGAAGAAGAGAAGAATGACCCGTACCCACGCCTCCCCCCTGCGCCGCGCCCTCGTCCCGGCCGCGCTGGTGGCCGCCGTCCTGATGGCGGCGCCCGCCCCGGCCCTGGCGCACGACGTCCTGACCGGTTCGAACCCGAAGGACGGCGCCACCCTGGACACCGTCCCGGAGGAGGTCGTGCTCTCCTTCAACAACGAGCCCATGGCGGGCGGGTCCGGCAGCGCCGTCGTCGTCACCGGGCCGGACGGGGAGACCACCTACCAGGACGGCGAGCCCGCCTTCGACGGGCTGGACGTCTCGGTGGGCCTGCTGACGTTGGACGAGGCCGGCGAGTACACGATCGGCTTCCGGGTGGTGTCCTCCGACGGGCACCCGATCCAGGACGGCCTGACGTTCACGGTGACGGAGGAGGCCGTGGCCGCCGCCGCTCCCGAGGACGCGGCGGAGCCGGGCGGGGTCGCCGAGGAGACGGCCGCCGAGAGCGCCCCCGCGGAGGAGGTCGAGGCCTCCGAGGCCGCCGCCGAGGAGGAGGGCGGGCTGCCCGTGGGGGTCATCGTGCTCGCGGGGGTGGGCGTGATCGCCGTGGCCGCCATCGCGATCGTGGCCGTCCGGCTCCGCAAGGACTCCCCCACCGAGTAGTCACGGGGACCGGCCGAGAGGACGAGGGGCCCGCGCGCCTTCCGGTGCGCGGGCCCCTCGTACGGAACGGGCCGGTATCCCCTGGATCGGGTGGGTGTCGCGGTCGTCAGACGCGGCGGGCGAGCAGGATGCTGATGTTGTCCTTGCCGCCGGCCTCCATGGCGGCCTGCCACAGGGCGTGGACGGCGGCCTCGTCACTGCCGGCCTCGGCGATCATGCGTTCCATCTCTTCGAGCAGCACCAGGTCGGAGAGGCCGTCGCTGCACATCAGCCAGGCGCTGGGGTCGGCGGCGTCGTCCCGGCCCACGTGGGGGACCATGCTGCCGCCGGAACTGCCGCCCAGGGACTGGGTGATGAAGTTCGTGGTGACGGGACGGCCGTCCTCGGAAGGGGGCAGCGCCGGGGAGTCGTCCTCGGAGAGTTGGATCAGGCGGCGGCCGTCCAGACGGTAGGTACGGGAGTCGCCGACGTTGAACCAGAAGTTGCCGTCGTTGTTGAGCAGGACCCCGGCGACGGTGGTCCCCATCCCGGCGAACTCGCTGTGCTGGAGCGCGTGGTCCTTGATCTCCTCATCGATGTTGCTCAACAGTTGGGCGATCTCGTCCGTCCCACCGAGCCGGGGTCCCATCTCCGCCATGCGGTGCACGGCGTGCTCGGAGGCGATCTCACCGGCGGCCTGACCACCGATGCCGTCGGCGACCGCCAGGATGACGGGTTCGCCGACCGGCAGTACACAACGGACCGGAGAGGTCATGTTGGCACTGGCGACGGTCAGAGCGCCCATGACGATGGCGTCCTCATTGGCGGGACGGATAGCGCCCCGGTGCGTGAGGGCCGTGACGATGACTTCCCCACCAGCGACACCCATACGCCCTTCCTCCCGTTTCGTCGGCCGTGGCCGCTGCCCGACACGTGCGCCGGACCATTGGTCGAATCCCGTTCAACGTCTGGATTCTGCAACCGTACCGACCCCCTGCCGGAGTCGGTCAAAATCCGCGTACATCATGACGGAAAACACCCGGATATGCAGTTCCCGCACGGGATTCGAGTGCCGAAAAGTGCTGCCCGGAGTACGCGTTGCTCCGCCTCGACAGTAGCGGCCGTACGGAGCATCCGGCAGGCCCCCCGGCACCCTGCTTCACGGGCGGCCCCGAACATCCGGTTCACGATGTCCGGACCCGGTCGAAAATCGTCGACCGGTTGTCAGCGACGGACATGTCTGAGACAATGGCCGTGTTGGGTGTCTAAGACGCAGACACACACGACCACTGCCGTGCAACCTTTGTCGGTTACGCACGGTGGCGAATGTTAGCCCTTCGAACAGGTCGTCTGGTGTGGTTCCCGTGCGTCTGCCCTCATTGATTCTCTCTCCTCTCCTCTTCACCCCACGGGGGCTCTGCGCGCCCGTTCTCCGGGCCGCTTCGCATTCACCGCCGAGCGCCCCCCTTCGGCGTACCCGCCGTCGGTTCCGCCCCAGGTGAACCGTTCGTCCCCTGAACCATCCGCCCGTCCGGGGGACTCCGACCCCGCTCCGGAGTCCCCCGGGCACCTCGACGGACACCCGCTCGTGTCCAAGGAGATCAGTCCAGTGAAGATCGCGATCATCGCCGAACACGCCAACCCCCTCCCCGCCCACCGGGGCGAACCGGCCTGCCCCGCGAGCCTGCACCTGTGCGCCCTCTCCCGACAACTCGCCAAGCGCGGTCACAAGGTGGCCGTCTACGTCCGCCGCAGCGACCCGGAGCAGCCCGAGGGTCGCACCCGGATGGCGCGCGGCGTCTCCGTGACCCATCTCGACGCGGGGCCCGCCAGGCCGCTGTCCGAGGACGAGCACGCCGAGCACACGGGCGTCTTCGGGACGGCCCTCGCCGCCGTCCTCGATGAGGACCGCCCCGACGTCCTGCACGCCATCGGCTGGACCAGCGGCCTGGCCGCCCTGCACGCCCAGGCGCACAGCGAACGCGATCAGAGCGCGATCCCCCTGGTGCAGACCTTCCACTCGCTCAACGCCGCGGAGCAGCGCTCCGGGCTCGACAGGGCCCCCCAGCGCGCCCGCATGGAGTCGATCCTGGCCGGTCGCGCCGACCGGGTCCTGGTGGGCTCCACCGACCAACAGGGCGAACTGGCCCGCCTGGGGGTCCCCCGGCACCACGTGAGCGTCGTGCCCTTCGGTGTGGACACCGAGCACTTCACGATGGAGGGCGGGGTGTCCTCCGAGCACTGGCGCGCCGCCCGCGGCGAGCGCCCCCGTCTGGTCTCGGTCACCTCCCTGGACCCCAGCGGCGGTGCCGACCGCCTCGTGGACTCCCTGCTGCGGCTGCCCGAGGCCGAGCTGCTCCTGGTCTCCACCTCCGAACGGAAGGACGTCTCCCTCGACGAGGACGCCCTGCGCGTCCAGCTCCGGGCCAAGGAGGCGGGCGTCGACGATCGCCTGCACCTGGTCGGCCCGGTGGAGCGCAAGGAACTCCCGCGCCTCCTGCGCTCGGCGGACGTGTACGTGTCCGCCGCCTCCTACGACCCCTACGGCGGGGCCGTGCTGGAGGCCATGGCGTGCGGCCTGCCCGTGGTGGCCAAGGCGACCGGGGCGATCCCCGGCGCCGTCCTGCACCGCACCAGCGGCGTGCTGATGCGGTTCGGCCACCCCGACGAGGTCGCGCGTTCCGTGCGCGCCGTGCTCGGTGCCGCCACGATGAGCTCCGCGTACGGCATCGCCGCGGTGGACCGAGCCCGCTCCCGGTTCACCTGGCAGCGGATCGCGATCGAGACCGAGATCGCCTATGAGCGCGCCCGGCCCCAACAGGCCGGACGCGACGAACTCGATGAGGAGACGGACGGCCTCGTGCTGTCCGGGGCCACGCGCTGACCCCCGTGGATCTCCTCCGCGTCCCTGTCGGAGGCCCCCCGGTGGACACACCGGGGGGCGCACCGGGTACACCTCGGAGGGTGGCACCCGGGACCGGGCGCCGTGACACCCGACCCGGGCACCGTCCCGCCGACCACGGATCAATGACCTTCGAACATCAGGGCCTGATCTTCCGCCACGACCGGTGGCCCGACGCAATGGTCACCGGGACGCTGCGCGCCGCGTTGGACGCGGACCTGTACACCGTTCTGGCGGTGTCGGACGAGCGCGTCGACGGGCTCGTGTCCGCGTTGTCGGAGGACGAGCGCGCGCGCGTACGCGTCGTGGAGCGCGAACGCCTCTACGCCTCTCCCGGCCGCGCCCTGGCGTCGTTGCACCGCTTGGCGTCGAGCCGTTCCGGCGATCCGGTCCTGGTCGTCGCGGAGCCGCCGTCGTCGCCCGAGGGCTCCCTGGAGGCCCGCGAATGGCGACGCTGGGAGTCGGTGCTGTGCACGGCGCTGGCGCCGGCACGGATGCGCCTGGTGTGCGTGCACGACGAACGGTCCCTGTCGGCGCGCGAGCGGGCGGCGGTGATCGCCACCCACCCGATGCTCGTCGGCGCCGACGGCCCCTACCCGAACCCGTCCTATCTGGGCAGCGCCGCGTTCGGTGCCCGACCCGCCGCGCCCGAACCGCTCGCGGTGAAGGGCCCCGTCCACCGGTTGGAGATCGGCCCGTCGCTGCCGCGGCTGCGCCGCGAGCTGACCGCCCTGGTCGAGGCGGCCGGGCTGCCCCTCGAACAGGTGGAGCGGATGGTGACGGCCGTCAACGAGTTGGCCGCGAACGTGCTGGAGCACGGTGCGGGCAAGGGCGGCGTGCACGTGTGGCGAGCGGCGGACCGGTGGGTGTGCGACGTGTCGGACGAGAGCGGGGGCCCGATCGACCCCTTGATCGGATACCGGCCCTCCGATGATCTGCGGCCCCGGGGTTACGGGTTGTGGATCACCCGGCAGATCTGCGACTTCCTGGAGATCAGCGGCGGCGGGGAGGGGTCGCTGGTGCGACTGCACTTCCTGGACCGCCGGGTGGAGGACCTCCGGTTCGACGACGGTCGGCTGTTCAGCCCTTGAGTCCGTCGACGGCCCCGCCCACGGTCTCGATGATCGGGATGACCTGGTCGATGCCGGCGATCATGAACAGGCGCATCACCTGCCGTTGGGGTTCGGCGACCACCAGCCCGACACCGAGGTCGCGGGCCTGCCGGTAGGCGGCGACGAGGACCCCGATGCACCGGGAGTCGCAGAAACCGACCTTGGTGAGGTCGACGACCACCCCGTGGGGCGGGTGGGACAGGATCGCGTCCAACGCCTTCGCGAGGGCCGGTGAGGTCACCGCGTCCATCTCCCCCACGGGGGTGACGACGACGACGTCGTCCTCGCGACGGATCGAGATGTCTGATGACGTCACGCTCGCCACTCCTTGCCGCTGTCGGATCGACCCGTGCCCATCATCGCGCCTTTCGGTCACACTCGGGACTCATCGCCCGCCCGCCGACGTCGTCCTTCTCACGAACGCCTTCGGTGCGGGCCCGCCGTCCCCTCACCCCGGGTGGGCCGGGGTCACCCTCCGGAGGCCCCGGGGCGCAGCCCGGTGTTCTCGGCGACGAGGTCGCGGGCCACGTCCACGACCCTTTTGCGATTGCGCTGGGCGACCTCGCGCAGGGCCTCGAACGCGGTGTCCGCGTCGCAGCCGCGCGCGTGCATGATGATGCCCTTGGCCTGGTCGATCAGGGTGCGCGCGGACATGGCGCGGCGCATGTGCGCGCTCTGCCTGGCCTCGTCGGTGCGTCGGCCGACGTTGACCAGGGAGGCTGCCGCGTGTTCGGCGAGCACGGCGGTGAGGGACGCGACCGCGTCGTCGTCGAAGGCGTCGGGGCGCACCGAGTGCACCCCGAAGGTGATCACCCGGTCGTTGTCCGCCCCGACCCCGGGCAGCGGGCTGGGCAGCGTGAGGGAGGAGCGGTCCCCGCACTGCACGGCCATGCTGGTGTAGCGCGGCCACCGGGTGGACTCGCGCAGGACGTCGCCGACCCGCACCTGGCTCATCTCGCGCACCGCCTCCACCGCCGGCCCCTGGTCGGTGGTGTACTGGTGCTCGAAGGCGGCGGCCAGGTCGGCGTGGGAGGCCCCGTAGTCGGTGACGACGTGTCGGGGGGAGCCGTCGGCCCCCTCCACCTCGCGCCAGACGACCAGGAGCGCGGCCGAACATCCGGGGACGCCCTGGGCCGCCGCCCGACCCATCTGGTCGAGGGCGCGTTCGAGGGTGGTGTTCTCGCTCCGCCCCAGCGCGCCGATGTCACGGGCCAGGCGCTCGATCCACACGATCCGGCCTCCTTGCTCTCCAGGACCACGGTAGCCCCGTGGCGACGCGGGGGCGCACATCCGTTAGCGTCGGGGAGGTCAAGCCGACCGCGATGACAGGGAGAGCCCGCGTGCACCTGGCGGAGCTGCAACGAGAGATCACCGCTCTGGGCGAGCGCATCGCGGCCCTGCGCGATACGCACACGATGTACCCGGACGACGGCCAGAGCACGGCCGAGGCCACGCTCGCCGAACTGGAGTACTCCGAACGGCTGCTCGGCGAGGCGGGGGCGCAGCTGGCGCGGGCCCACGCCGAAACGCCCGACCAGCGTCGCCAGGGTGACGACGGGGACCGGGCCCTGTTGCGGGCGATGTTCACCGAACTGAGCGTTCCCGTGGTGCTGCTCGACCACGAGGGTTACATCCGACGGATCAACAACGCCGGGGCCTCCCGTCTGGGCAGCGGTCCGGGGTACCTGACCGGGAAACCGTTCGTGCACTTCGTGGATCTGCGCCGGCGGGCGGCGATGCGGTCGTGGCTGGCGGCGGTGCTGCGCGGTGACGGCGACGCCGACCTGGAGTCGCGGCTGGCCCAGCGCGGCTGGGCCGAGGACGTGCACCTGGCCCTGACCCGGTTGGAGCTGCCCACCGAACCGAATCCGCTGGTGCTGGTGGCGATGTCGCCGCCGATGAACGGCGGCGAGGAGGAGGGTCCCGCCCCGTTGGAGCCGGAGGTGGAGGACCAGGTGGTGGTCCTGGCCGCCCGCCGGTTGGACGTGCTGACCCGGATGACACGGTTGCTGCTCCGCTCGGCCGGACCGGGCGGGGCGGGGGAACCGCTGGCGTTGGTCGACGCCGCGGAACTGCTCGCCGACTCCTACGCCGACTGGGTGATCGTGGACGTGTGCGACCTGCCCGAGGATCCGCGGGCGGCACGCCGAGCCGTGGTGGCCGCCCCCCACGACGCCACCGACGAGCAGCGGGAGGAGGTCGCCGGAGCCGCGACGGAGGACGCCGACATCCCCGGCGAGGTGCTCGGCCGGGGACAGTCACTGCTGTTCCCGCTGATCGAGGAGGAGGGCGTGCTGGGCCGCGCCTCCTCGGGCGCGCCGCTGTTGGCGATGCTCGGCGCCGGGTCGCTGCTGTCGGTTCCGTTGCGCGGCAGCCGGGGGGTGCGCGGGGCGCTCACCCTGATCCGGCGCAGCAACCGGGGCAGCTTCCGGCTCGCCGACCTCGGGTTGATCGAGGAGATCGGGGAGCACATCGGTCTGGCCCTACCGCCCCGCCCCGAATGAACCCCGTGTCGTCGTGACCCGCTCGGCGGGCCTCGCCGTCAGTCCTCGGGGCCGTGGAGGGTGTCGATGAGGGTGGACAGGCGGGAGAACGCCCGGTCCACCCGTCGCACCCCTTCGACCAGGGGCTGGTCGGTGTCCTGGTAGGCGTCGACGATGTGCCGGCGCAGTTCGGCCAGTTCCTCCCGCACCTGCCCGGAACCCTGGGCGAGCTGCTCGGCCAGCACCTTGCCGGGCTCTCCGGTCTCCTGGCCGAGGTCGCGCTGGAGGGCGCGGGCCTGTTCGCGCATCTGCGCCTTGAGCTGGTGGAGTTCGACGAACACCTCGACCTTGGAGCGCAGCACCCACGGGTCGAACGGCTTGAGCAGGAAGTCGACCGCGCGCGAGGCGTACCCGCGGAAGACCTGGTGCCGATCGATCTCCTGGGCGGTCAGGAAGATGATCGGCACGTCCTTGGTCTTCTCGCGCTGTTTGATGTGCGCGGCCGTCTCGAAGCCGTCCATCCCGGGCATGACCACGTCCAGGAGGATGACCGCGAAGTCCGTGCCCAGAAGGTGTTTGAGCGCCTCCTCCCCGGAACCGGCACGGATCAGGTTCTGATCCAGGGACGTGAGGGCCGCCTCCAACGCGATGAGGTTCTCGTCGCGGTCGTCCACGAGGAGGATGTTGGCCTTCTGGGTCACGGCGGTCACTCCAGGTCTTCGGTCGGGTCGTCGTTGCCGGTGTTCCCCTTGGGGCCGGTGTCATCCACGCGAATGATGCGAGTGCTGTCTCCTTCCGCGCCATTGTGCCGGTTTCCGGAGCCGATCGTGCCCGCGCCCCCGGGGTCCGTCGCCGACCCGGCCGCGGTCACCGCCGGGTCGGCGACGAGCCAGTGGCGCATGACGTCGAGCAGGTGGTCGAGGTCCACCGGCTTGGTGACGTAGTCGGTGGCGCCGGCCGCCAGGCTGCGTTCGCGGTCGCCCTGCATCGCCTTGGCCGTGAGCGAGATGATGGGGAGTTCGGCGAACTGGGGCATCTGCCGGATGCGCTCGGTGGTCTGGTTGCCGTCCAGGTCGGGCATCATCACGTCCATCAGGACCAGGGAGATGTCCTCGTTGGCCTCCAGCTTCGCGATGCCCTCGTGGCCGTTGTCGGCGTACAGGACCTCCAGGCCCTGGGCCTCCAGGGCGCTGGTGAGGGCGAACACGTTGCGCACGTCGTCGTCGACGATGAGGACCCTGCGCCCGGTCAGGACCGCCCGGCGTTCGGGGTCGGTGCGGGGCTCCCCGTCCCGTTCCGCCTCGGGTTCGCCACCGCTCTCCGTGACGGTTTCGATCACCTTGAGCACGGGCACGGTGGGCAGCGGCTCGACGCCCGGATCGGTCAGCGCCGCCACCGCCGCGTCGAACTCCTCCGAGGGCATCCCGAAATCCGCGTCGCGGCCCGACTCCAGGGCGGGCAGCGAGTCCAGTCCCCTGTCCTCACCGGCGCGCTCGGCGGCGTCGTCGGGCAGGCGGACCGGCAGCAGCAGGGTGAAGGTCGACCCCTGCCGGGGCACGCTCTGCACCCGGATCTCGCCGCCGAGCAGACGGGCGAAGTTCCGGCTGATCGACAGCCCCAGCCCGGTGCCGCCGAAGCGGCGCGAGGTGCCGCCGTCGCCCTGGTGGAAGGCCTCGAAGATCACCTGGAGCTTGTCCTCGGCGATCCCGATGCCGGTGTCGGCGACGGTGAACGCGATGATCTCCTCGTTCTCGACGAACATCTCCAGGTCGGCGTCGTCGAGCGCCCACGCGGGTTCGATGAGCAGTCGCACCTCGCCCTGCGGGGTGAACTTGACGGCGTTGGACAACAGGTTGCGCAGGATCTGCTGGAGCCGCTGCTCGTCGGTCCACAGGGTGTCGGGGATGTCCGGGGAGACGTCCACCGCGAACGCCAGCCCCTGGTCGCCGGTGACCGGTCGGAACGTCGCCTCGACGTAGTCGACGAGCTGGTCGATGGAGACGTCGCTGGGCTGGACCTCGGCACGGCCCGCCTCGACCTTGGACAGGTCCAGGATCTCGTCGATGAGCAGCAGAAGGTCGCTGCCGGCCTTGTGGATGGTCTGGGCGAACTCCACCTGCTTGGGCGTGAGGTTCTGTTCGGCGTTGTCGGCGAGCAGCCTGGCCAGGATGAGCAGGCTGTTGAGCGGCGTGCGCAGCTCGTGCGACATGTTCGCCAGGAACTCCGACTTGTACTTGGAGGAGACCTGGAGCTGGTGGGCGCGCTCCTCCAGGGCGTTGCGGGACCGCTGGATCTGCTGGTTCTGGAGTTCGATCGCCCGGTTCTGGTTGGCCAGCTGGGTGGCCTTCTGGCGCAGTTCGGCGTTCTTGTTGCGCAGCTCCTCCTGCTGGCGCTGGAGCTCGTTGGAGCGCTCGCGCAGCTGGTTGGTGAGCTGCTGGGACTGTTCGAGGAGGTCCTCGGTGCGCTTGTTGGCCAGGATCGTGTTGATCGTGGTGCCCAGCAGGGCGACCAGCTGGCGCAGGAAGTTCTTGTGGATCTCCCGGAACTCGTCGAAGGAGGCGAACTCCAGGACGCCCAGGGCCCGCTCCTCCGACAGGATCGGCAGGATGTACAGGTGGCGCGGCTGTGCTCCGCCCAGGCCGGAGGAGATGGTGACGTACCCCTCGGGGAGGTTCCCGACCTGGAACTCGGCCTGCTGGGCCAGCGCCTCCCCGGCCAGGCCGACGCCCTTGCGGACGCGGCTGCGTTCCTCCTGCGGGTCGAACCCGAACCCGGAGTAGAGCAGGAACACCTCCTCGTCGTCCATGTCCTCGGGCAGGTAGCAGGCGCCGTGCTGGGCGTTCATGAGCGGCGTCACCTCGTTCATGATGAGGCGTGCCAGCTCGTGCAGGTCGCGGTGTCCCTGGATGTGCCCGGAGATGCGGGCCAGGTTGGACTTGAGCCAGTCGGCGTCGCGCTGGGTGGCGGTGGTCTCGCGCAGGTTGGACACCATCAGGTTGATGTTGTCCTTGAGCTGTTCCATCTCACCGCGGGCGTCGACCTGGATGTTGCGGGTCAGGTCGCCCTTGGCGACGGCGTTGGCGACCTCGGCGATGGCGCGCACCTGCGTGGTGAGGTTTCCGGCCAGGCCGTTCACACTGTCGGTGAGCTGCTTCCAGGTGCCGGAGACCCCCTCGACCTTGGCCTGGCCGCCCAGCTGTCCCTGGCTGCCCACCTCGTGGGCGACGCGGGTGACCTCGGTGGCGAACGCCGACAGTTGGTCCACCATCGTGTTGACCGTCGTCTTCACCTCCAGGATCTCGCCCTGGGCGTTGACGTCGATCTTCTTGGTGAGGTCACCGGCGGCGACCGCGGTGGTGACCTCGGAGATGTTGCGCACCTGGGTGGTGAGGTTGTGCGACATCGAGTTGACGTTCTCGGTGAGGTCGTTCCAGATGCCCGAGACGCCCTTGACGTCGGCGCGACCGCCCAGTTTGCCCTCGGTGCCCACCTCACGGGCCACCCGGGTCACCTCGTCGGCGAACGCCGACAGCTGGTCGACCATCACGTTGATGGTCTCCTTGAGCTCCAGGATCTCGCCCTTGGCGTTGACCGTGACCTTCTTGGTCAGGTCGCCCGCCGCGACGGCGCGCGTGACCATGGAGATCTGCCGTACCTGGTAGGTGAGGTTGTTGGCCATGGAGTTGACGTTGTCGGTGAGGTCCTTCCAGACCCCGGAGACGTCGCGGACATGGGCCTGTCCGGCCAGCTTGCCCTCGGTGCCCACCTCGCGGGCCACGCGGGTCACCTCGTCGGCGAACGCCGACAGCTGGTCCACCATCTTGTTGATGGTGTCCTTCAGCTCCAGCATCTCGCCCTGGGCGTCCACGGTGATCTTCTTGGTGAGGTCACCGGCGGCCACCGCCGTCGTCACCTGCGAGATGTTGCGCACCTGATAGGTGAGGCTGTTGGCCATCGAGTTGACGTTGTCGGTGAGGTCCTTCCAGATGCCCGAGACGCCCTTGACGTTCGCGCGACCGCCCAGCTTGCCCTCGGTGCCCACCTCACGGGCCACCCGGGTCACCTCGTCGGCGAAGGAGTCGAGCTGGTCGACCATGGTGTTCACGGTGTTCTTCAGGGCGAGCATCTCGCCCTGCACGTCGACCTGGACCTTCTGGGTCAGGTCGCCGCGGGCCACCGCCGTCGTCACCTGGGAGATGTCCCGCACCTGGTTGGTGAGGTTGTCCGCCATGGAGTTGACGTTGTCGGTGAGGTCCTTCCAGATGCCCTGGACACCGCGCACGTTGGCGAGGCCGCCCAGTTTGCCCTCGGTGCCCACCTCGCGGGCCACCCGGGTGACCTCGTCACCGAACGTGGAGAGCTGGTCCACCATCGTGTTGACGGTGTCCTTCAGCTCCAGCATCTCGCCCTGGACGTCGATGGTGATCTTCTTGCTCAGATCGCCGCGGGCGACCGCGGTGGTGACCTCGGAGATGTCGCGCACCTGGAGGGTGAGCCGGGAGGCCATCTGGTTGACCGCCTCGGTCACCTCGCGCCAGGCGCCGGAGACGCCCTCGACCCGGGCGCTGCCGCCCAGCTTGCCCTCGGTGCCCACCTCGCGGGCCACCCGGGTGACCTCCTGGGTGAAGCCGCTCATCTGGTCGGCCATCCGGTTCACGGTGGTGGCCAGGCGCAGCAGGTCGCCCTTGAGCTCACCGCGCCGCCCCTGGGTGGAGGCGCGCAGGGTCAGTTGCCCCTCGGCGACCGCGTCCAGGACCCTGGCCACCTCGGTGACGGGTTCGGCGACCTCGTCCAGCAGGGTGTTGAGGGCGGTGGCGCTCTCGGCCCACGCGCCCCGGGAGGGGTTGACGTTGATGCGCTCGTTGAGGCGACCCTCGTTGCGGACGACCCCGCCGACGCGTTTGAGTTCGCTGCTGAGCTGTTCGCTGTGGTCGACCACCTCGTTGAACACCGAGGCGATCTCCCTGATCGTGCCGCTGCCGCGTTTGCGCAAGCGCACACTGAAGTCCCCGTCGCGCATTCGGTAGAGCGCGCGCAGGATCTCGTCCAGCTGGTCGTCGGCCACTTCACCGACCGCCTCGGGCATCGAACCCCTCCTCCGTGACCGTGCCATCGATCACCACCGGGCTGTGCGGACGTGTCGACTCACACTAACCGCCCGCGCCGACCGGCACAGGTGGGTCCGGCATGTCGATTCCTTCGGTCGACCTGCCCCGTCCCGGAGCCGTCCGGACAGGACCGGTCCCCCGGGTCGGCGTATCGTGTCAGTGTCCACACCTCTCCCGAGTCCGTATCCAGATGAAGGACCCGACGGTTTGCCGGCACATGACACCTTGAAGGTCGCTCGACGAGAGTTCCCGCCCGCGCCCGAGACGGCGGCGGGGGCCCGCGAGTTCGTCCACGACACCCTGCTGTCCTGGGGTGTGCCCGACCCGTTCGACGACGTGATCCTGTTGGTCAGCGAACTGGTCACCAACGCGGTCATCCACGCCCGCTCGCCCCTGGAGGTGACGGTGCGCCGCCTGGAGGGGGCCACCGAGGTGATGGTGAGCGACGCGGCCCCCGAGAGAGCGGTCCCCCAGGCGGGTCCGCTGTCCGTGGACACCTCCCCCTCCCGCGGCGATGAACGCAGCGGCGGTCTGGGGTTGGCCCTGGCATCGGCGATCGCGTCGAGTTGGGGGGTGAGCTACGGGCGCGACGACAAGGCGGTGTGGTTCCGCATCGACGACGTCGGCGACGGAGTCGCGTCGCTGGAGGCGCCGACCGTGCCGCGCCGCTCCCCGAACCGGCCCGCCCGGCCCACGCCCTGGTCGTCGCTGGACGCCGCGCTGGGCTCCCGGTTGTCCCTGCCCCAGTTGTTGGAGCGGACGGTGGAGTACTCCGCCACCGCGCTGGGCGGTGACGCCGCCTACATCGCCCTGGCCACCTCCGACGAGACCATGTGGGAGGTGCGCGCGGCCGTGGGACTCACCTCCGGCGGCGCGCACTGGCGACCGTTGCGCATCCGCACCGAGGAGGCGTTCCCGTCGGCGGCGCCGGAGGCGGGCGCGATGATCAACGACGACCTGATGATCGCCCGCGCCCACCGGGGCCGGTTGTCGCGCGCCGGGATGCGGTCGCTGGTGACGGCGCCGCTCATCGTCGACGGCCGGGTCACCGGTCTGCTCGGGGTGGCGTCGCGTCGGGTCCGGCACTTCGCCCCGGCCGCCGCCCGGCGCCTCCAGGAGGGCGCCGACCTCATCGCGCTGCCCGTGGAACGCGCGCGCCTGGCCGAGGTGGAGCTCAGCCGACGGGCCTCGCTCAGTTTCCTGGCCGAGGCCAGCGACCTGCTGGCGGGCACGTTGGACGAGCGGATGACGGGGGCGTTGGCCGCCCAGTTGATCACGTCACGGCTGGGCCGCTGGTGCGCCATCCACACCATCAACGAGTTGGGCGTGTCGCGGCTGACCCACGTCATGCACGGCAACGAGAACTACAACGACGTGCTGCGCGAACTGCTGTCGGGGGCGCCGCCGCGCGAACAGCGCGACCCCCGGCCGTTGTGGGGTCCGACCGACCTGGGCGAGGGGGAGATCGACGACGGTCTGGTGCGCGAACTGGTGCGCGGGCCGGCGATCAGCATCCCGCTCGTGGCGCACGGACGCGAGCTGGGCCGGATGACCATCGGCAAGAACGAGTCGGACGACTTCACCCGGGAGGAGGTGGACGTCTCCGACGACCTGAGCCGCCGGGTGGCGTCGGCGATGGAGAACGCCCGTCTGCACGAGCGGCAGGCGGCGATGAGCGTGGCGTTGCAGCGCAGTCTGTTGCCCGCCAGGGAGAAGGAACCGGTCATCCCGGACGTGGACCACGCCGTGTTCTACCGTCCGGCGGACGAGAAGAACGTGGTCGGCGGCGACTTCTACGACGTGTTCGCGGCCAGCGGCCGGTGGTGCTTCGCCATCGGCGACGTGTGCGGGACCGGCCCGGAGGCGGCGGCGGTGACGGGTCTGGCCCGGCACACGCTGCGCGCGCTGGCCAAGGAGGGGTTCACGCCCTCGCACATCATGCAACGGCTGAACATGGCGATCCTGGACGAGAACACCTCGACCCGGTTCCTGACGATGCTGTACGGGGAGATGACCCCGGCGACCGACGGCGGGGGCGGGATGCGGGTGCGCATGGTGTGCGCCGGGCATCCGCTGCCGTTGCGGTTGAGCCCCAAGGGCGGGGTGGAGCAGTTCGGCGCCTCGCAGCCGTTGCTGGGGGCGTTCGAGGACGTCGGTTTCACCACCGAGAACGTGGACATCCGTCCCGGCGAGGTGGTGCTGGCGGTGACCGACGGGGTGACGGAGCGGCGCAGCAACTCCGACATGCTCGGGGACACGGGCCTGGAGAGGATCTTCTCCGGCTGCGCCGGGCTGTCGGCGCAGGCCGTGATCAGCCGGATCGACCGGGAGCTGGAGGAGTACGCCCCGGGCGGCCACACCGACGACACCGCGATGCTGGTGCTGCGCTTCCTCTGACACCGGGACACGGCTCCGCGAGGGCTTCCGCGCAGGTTCCGGGGGTCGGCGGAGCGGAGGCTCGGTGAAGAGGCGCCGCCGGGTCAGAGCCAGCCCATGTCCTGGGCGGTGCGGATGGCGGCCATGCGGTTGGCGGCTCCGGTCTTGCCGATGGCGTTGGACAGGTAGTTGCGGACGGTGCCCTCGGTGAGGTGGAGGGTCGCGGCGATGCGGGCGACCGTGGCGCCGTCGGCGGCGGCGCGCAGCACCTCGGTCTCACGGTCGGTGAGGGGGCTCTCGCCGCCGACCATGGCGGCGGCGGCCAGGTCGGTGTCGATGTAGCGTCCGCCGCCGTGGACGCGGCGGACGGCGCCGGCGAGCTGTTCGACGGGCGCGTCCTTGGCGAGGAATCCGCGGGCCCCGGCGGACAGGGCGCGGCGCAGGTAGCCCGGTCGGCCGAAGCTGGTGAGGATGACGACGCCGCAGGCCGGTACGGCCTCCTTGAGGCGGGCGGCGACCTCCAGGCCGGTGGCGCCGGGCATCTCGATGTCCAGGACGGCGACGTCGGCGGCGTGTTCCCGGACCGCGTCGACGACGAGGTCGCCGCGCCCGACCTGGGCCACCACCTCCAGGTCGTCCTCCAGGCCGAGGAGTGCGGCGATGGCCCCCCGGACCAGATGCTCGTCATCGGCCAGCACGATCTTGATCAAGGTCGGCCCTTCGGTCTGTGTCGGTTCGGTCGCGGCGCGATAGTGTTCCGGACATCTAGGTGCATAGAACACGTAGAGCATCGATACGGACAGTAGCCTCCGAGCGCCCACCTCTTCGGAGGAGAACAGACTCGAAACCCTGGTATATCGGGCTCTCACCCTGTTCTAACCCATGCGCCGCATGATGGAGCACATCGATCGGAACATCGTCCCGTCAGTCGGAGGATGAGTTGAACCCCAACGAACCCACACCAGGTAACGAGCCCGAAGCCGTGACCGCGGAGAACCACCCCGCGACCGGCGCCGACGGGCCCGCGGGGGGCGTCTCCGACGGATACGGGTCCACCGTTCCCCGAGACACCCCCCCTCAGAACGCGGTGCCCTCCGACGGCCGGGACGCGGGGGCTCCCGGCCCGTCGGAGGGCACCGGACCCCGGTTCGCCCCGCACGATCAGCCGCCGCACTGGGCGACGGGTCCCAACGAGACCGACAGGGTCGCCTTCTCCTTCCCGCCCGAGGGCGGTGAGGGCCCACGACCGACCGGCCCCGGGCCGGTACCCGGCGGGGTACCGTACGCGACCGCGCAGGGCGGCGCCTTCGGCGCGATGCCGGGGGCACCCGGCGGCCCGCAGGGCCCGCAGGGCCCGGGTCCGCACGGTCCGCAGGGCCCACAGGGTCCGCACGGACGGGGACCGCAGGGACCCCAGGGGCCCTTCGGCGGCCCGTTCCAGCCGCCCGGCGGCCGACCGCCGTACGGCCCTCACCCGCACGCCGTCCCGGCCGGTCCGCCACCGGAACGCAAGCGGGGTTCGGGCCGGATCGTGGGGGTGGCCGCGGCCACGGCCCTGGTCACCAGCCTGATCGTGGGTCCGGCCGCCGCGCTGGGCACCGCCTACCTCTTCCCCGACGGCCTGAGCGGCCCGGTCAGCTCCCTCGGCGGTGAGCAGGGCGGGACCGCCACCGAGGGCGAGGTGGGCGAGGTCGCCGAGAAGGTCCTGCCGAGCGTGGTGTCCATCCAGACCGCCAACGGCGGCGGCAGCGGCGTCGTCATCTCCTCCGACGGGCAGATCCTCACGAACGCGCACGTGGTGGACGCCGCGCAGGGCGGGGTCCTGGAGGTGCTGTTCAACGACGGGACCGCCGCGTCCGCCGAGGTCCTGGGCTCGGACCCGGTGTCCGACATCGCCGTCATCCAGACCCAGGGGAAGAACGACTTGCAGCCCGCCGTACTGGGCGACTCCGATCAGATCGGGGTGGGTGCCGACGTCGTCGCGATCGGTTCGCCGCTGGGTCTGCCCGGAACGGTGACCACGGGCGTGGTCAGCGCCCTGAACCGGCCGGTCAACACGGGGGCGACCGAGAGCGGCAACGGGCAGACCTCCACGGTGATCAACGCGATCCAGACCGACGCGGCGATCAACCCGGGCAACTCGGGCGGCCCGCTGGTGAACATGGCGGGCGAGGTGATCGGCATCAACACCGCGATCGCCGGGCTCTCCCAGGAGAGCGGCTCGGTGGGTCTGGGGTTCGCCATCCCGGTCAACCAGGCCAAGCCCATCGCCGAGCAGTTGGTCACCGAGGGCAGCGCGAGCTACCCGGCGATCGAGGCGACCATCACCGGCGGCCGGGACGGCGGGGCGACCATCGTCGACGTGACGGAGGGCGGCGCCGCGGACGAGGCCGGTTTGGGCAAGGACGACGTGATCGTGTCGATCGACGGCACCCCGATCACCGCGCCGGACCAGCTGATCGCGGAGATCCGTTCGCACCGTCCGGGGGACGAGATCACCCTGGGGGTGCGGGCCGGCGGCGCCGGTTCGGTACGGGACGTGACCGTGACGCTCGGCGAGCAGAGCGCGGCGTCCGTGGAGGACGAGGCCGAGGAGGACTGACCTCGGGGACCCCGGGAGGGGAACCGGGAACGAGGTCACCGGGGGCGGGGTCGCGAACGCGGCCCCGCCCCCGTCGCGGTTGGAGGGTGGGGGTGGCACCACCGTCGGGGCGTGGTGGCCCCCGGCGCACGTGGGGGTGCCCGCCCTCTGGCCCCGTTCCGCGAACGGGAATAGCGTCCTCGTGACGGCTTCGACGGCGACGGAACACCGGTCGACAACGGAACGGTGCGCCAGAGTACACGCATGATGACGAAGAGTATCGTTCCTCGCGTCGTGTGCTACCTGGCCGGTCGCCACACCGTCACCCGGAGGTCGGCGATGGTCAACGCGGGTGCTCCACACTCGTGCCTACACGGCGACCCGACGCGCACCGGCTCAGGAGACACCCCGATATGACCACCTCGTTCCTTCCCGAATCACCACCGGCGGCCGAGGTACCGACGGCCGCTCCCGATGGCCGTACGACCGTGCTCATCGGTACGGACACCTACCCGCCCGACGTCAACGGGGCCGCCTACTTCACCGCCCGGCTGGCCCGGGGTCTGGTCGCACGCGGGGTGCGGGTGCACGTGGTGTGCGCCTCCCCGAACGGACGCCCGCACGTCGTCGAACGCGACGGGGTCGTCGAGCACCGGTTGCGGTCGATGTCGTCCCTGGTCCACGAGAGCGTGCGGCTGGCGGTGCCGGTGGGGGTCCGCGGGCATCTCGACCGGCTGCTGGAGCGGCTGCGTCCGGACGCCGTCCACATCCAGAACCACTTCCTCATCGGACGGGTGCTGGCGGGCGCGGCCCGTGCGCACGGCATCCCCGTGGTGGCCACGAACCACTTCATGCCGGAGAACCTCTTCGACTACGTGCACGTCCCGGCGCCGTTGCGCCCCCACGCCGCCCGGCTGGCCTGGCGGGACCTGGGCGCGGTGCTGTCCCGGGTGGACCACGTCACCACGCCGACCCCGGCAGCGGCCCGGCTGCTGTGGGAACAGGGGTTCGGCCGACCCGTGGAGCCGGTTTCGTGCGGGATCGACCTGGTGCGGTTCCGGCCCGCGCCGGAGAACGCCGAGGGGCGGCGGCGCATCCGGGCCGGGCTGGGCGTCCCCGACCGGACGACGATGCTGTTCGTGGGGCGGCTGGACGAGGAGAAGCGGGCGGACGAGCTGATCCGGGCGGTGGCGCGCACCTCCGGAGAGGTCCAGTTGGTGCTGGCCGGACACGGCGCCCACCGCACGAGGCTGGAGGAGCTGGCCGTCGCCGAGGGGGTCGCCGACCGGGTGGTGTTCCTGGGGTTCGTCTCCCACGAGGACCTGCCGAACGTGTACCGGGCGGCCGACGTGTTCACCATCGCGGGCATCGCCGAACTCCAGAGCATCGCCACCTTGGAGGCGATGGCCTCGGGGCTGCCGGTGGTCGCGGCGGACGCCATGGCCCTGCCCCACCTGGTGGAGGTGGGCGTCAACGGGTACCTGTACCGGCCGGGCTCCCCCGAGGAACTGGCGGCCCGGGTCGACGAGGTGGTGGCCGACGAGTCGCGGCGGCGGGCCATGGGCGCGCGCAGTCGGGAGATGTCCCTGCCCCACCGGCTGGAGCACTCCCTGGCCAGGTTCGAACGGATCTACCGGGAGGCGGCGGCGGAGGGCGTGGCACCGCCCGTCGGCGGGTTCTCCCACCGGCGGTAGACCGCGTTTCCCCGCACCTCCGCTCCGCTTCGGTCCGTGCGGGACCGCCCAAGGGCACAGGTTCTCTAGGCGGGCCCGTCCGAGGGCGGATCGGCGGGGGTGATCTCGGGGAGGGTGAACCCGATGACGGCGCCTCCGCCCTCCCGGTTGCGGGCGAACACCTCCCCGTCGTGGGCGCGGGCGATCTCCCGGACCATGGACAGGCCCAGCCCGGAGCCGGGCAGTCCGCGCGCGGAGGTGGCGCGGTAGAAGCGTTCGAAGACCCGGCCGGTCTCCTCGGGGTCGATGCCCGGCCCCCGGTCCAGGACCTCGACGGTGCCGCGCCGGATCCGGATCTCGATGGGCGCGGTGCCGTCCGGGTCGAACTTGGCGGAGTTCTCCACCGGGTTGGCCATGGCGCGCTCCAGCGCCCCGGGGCGCCCGTGGACGGCGCTGTCGTCGGCGTCGACGACGATCTCGCGGCCGGTCCGCCGCCGGGTGCGCGCGGCGACCTTCTCCGCGACGTCGGCCAGCACCACGCGTGAGGGGGTCTCGTCCTCGTGGTCGCCGGTGGCCAACCCGACCAGTTCGTTGACCAGGGACGTCAGCTCCCGGGTCTCCCCGCGCAGGTCCTCGATGAGGCTGCCCCTGGCCTCCGGGGTGAGCCGGTCGGCCCGGCCGAGGACCTGGATGTTCGTGTACAGGCTGGTCAGCGGGGTGCGCAGCTCGTGGGCGGCGTCCTGGACCAGCCGTCGCTGTTCCTCCTGGGAACGGGCCAGACGGGCCAGCATCGCGTTGAAGGCGTCGCCGAGCCGACCCACCTCGTCGTGCCCGGCCTCCCCCACCGGTGTGTCCGGGCGCCCGGCGAGCGGGTCGAGCCGGCCTGTGGAGCTGACGTACTCGGCGGCGTCGGTGAGGCGGGCCAGCCGCCCCGTGGTGCGGTGGCCGATGAGCCACCCGACGCAGGCCGCGCCCAGGGCGACCAGCACGCCCACCCACAGGATCTGGGTGGCGAGCCGACCGAGCATCCGCTCGGTGGGCGACATCTGCTGGATGACCTGGAGGGCCCCCGCGCCGTCGCCCAGGGACACCGTCGCCACCCGGTAGGCCTGGCCCTGCACGGTCTGTTCGCGGGTGAGGGCCTCACCCGGCTCACCGGCGGTCGCGAGTTCCATGTCCTCGGCGGTCGGCGCGAAGAGCGCCACCTCGGAGGCGCCGTCGGCGACGGCGACCTGACGGCGGCCGTCCGGCAGGATGTGGTGGATCTGGAGGTCCTTGCCGGCCAGGACCGGCCCCCGGTCCGAGGAGAGCGTGCCGTCCTGGTTCTCGTACAGGGAGACGATCTGGTCGGACAGCGCGGTGACGACCCGGCTGAAGTCCTCGCGCGCGTCGGCGCGGATGAGCGCGGCGGCCGTGGTGTAGGCCAGGGTGCCGACCAGGGCGATGGTGACCGCGACGACCAGTGCGAACATCACGGCGAAACGGGTGCCCAGGCGCCATCCGCTCGGATGGAACAGCACGCCGCCCCGGATGCGCTCGTCTGCCACGGTGATCACCCCTGCGGGCGGAGCGTGTACCCGACACCGCGCACGGTCTGGATGAGCGGTTGCCCGCCGTCCTCCAGTTTGCGGCGCAGGTAGCTGATGTAGACCGCCAGGTTCTTGGAGTCGGGGCCGAAGTCGTAGCCCCAGATGCGGTCGTAGATGGTGGCGTGGTCCAGCACGATCCCGGCGTTGCGGACCAGGAGTTCGAGCAGGTCGAACTCGGTCTTGGACAGCTCGACCTCGCGATCGCCGCGCCAGACCCGGCGGGCGCGCGGGTCGAGGCTGAGTTCACCGACGCGCAGCGGCCCCTCCTCGGTGCCCTCGGGCCCGGGAGCGGCCCGGCGCAGCAGGGCGCGCAGCCGGGCCAGGAGTTCGTCCAGCTCGAAGGGCTTGGCGAGATAGTCGTCGGCCCCGGCGTCGAGTCCGGCGACCCGGTCGGGGGTCTCGACGCGGGCGGTGAGCATGAGGATGGGCGTGCGGTCGTTCTCGGCCCGCAGCACTCGGGCCACGCCCAGGCCGTCGACGCCCGGCATCATCACGTCGAGGATGAGCAGGTCGGCGGGGTCGGAGTGAACGGAGGCGAGCGCCTGAACCCCGTCGGCGACGGTCCGGACCGCGTACCCCTCCAGTTGGAGGGCGCGTTCCAGCGACTCCCTGATGGCGCGGTCGTCATCGGCGACCAGCACGGTGGCGGTGGTGGCGTCCATGGCCCACATGCTGCCCCATCCGGGTGAGAGGTCGGTAAGAGGCGGGTGGGGCGCGTGTCAGAGCCGGTCACGACGCCTCCCGGCTCAGGCGTCGGGTGTGAACACCCGGGTGCGCCGCAGCCCGGCCGCCCGGCCCTTTCCCGCGATGACCAGGGCCATCTTGCGCGAGGCCTCGTCGAGCATCTCCTCGCCGAGCATCACGGCGCCGCGCCGGTCGACCTCGGTGGCGTGGGCGTAGGCGTCGAGGATGAGTTCGGCGTGGTCGTAGTCCTCCTGGGAGGGCGCGAAGACCTCGTTGGCGGCCTCGACCTGGAGGGGGTGCAGCACCCACTTGCCGTCGTAGCCCAGCGCGGCGGTGCGGCCGGCGGCGCGGCGGAACGCGTCGACGTCGCGGATCTGGAGGTAGGGGCCGTCGATGGCCTGGAGGTCGTGGGCACGGGCGGCGGTGAGGATCCGCATGAGCACGTGGTGGTAGGCGTCACCGGTGTCGTAGCCGGGGGGCTGCTCGCCGACGACGAGGCTCTTCATGTTGAGGGAGGCCATGAAGTCGGCGGGCCCGTACACCAGGGTCTCCAGGCGCGGGGAGGCGGCGGCGATCGAGTCCACGGCGACGAGGCCCTTGGCGTCCTCGATCTGCGCCTCGATGCCGATGCGGCCGACGGGCAGGCCGACGGCGCGTTCGATCTGGGTGAGGAGGGTGTCGAGCCACTGGACGTCGCGGGCCGAGGTGACCTTGGGCAGGACCAGGGCGTCGAGTTCGGCGCCGGCGCCCTCCACCACGGCGATGACGTCGCGGTAGGCCCAGGCCGTGGTCACGTCGTTGACGCGGACCGTACGGACCTTGTCGCCCCAGCCGCCGTCGTTGAGCGCGGCGACGACGGTGGCACGGGCGGCCTCCTTCTCGGAGGGCGCGACCGCGTCCTCCAGGTCCAGGAAGAAGGCGTCCACGTCCAGTCCCCGCGCCTTCTCCACGAACCGGGGATTGGAGCCCGGCACCGCGAGCACCGACCGTCGCGACCTGAGTCCGCCCATCCGACTTCGCTCCCGTTCCCTGTGACCTGTGACCTGTGCGACCCGGCCCACGTGGGACGCGCGGCCCATCATCGCATTCGACGGTACATAGAGTGGGATTCGGGCCCTCGTGGGGCCGTGAGAGCCGGAAGAAGGAAGCGCCGATGTCCACCACGTCGTACCCGACCAGCGCCCACTGGGGCGGTTACCGGGTCCTGGTCCGCGACGACCGGGTGGTGGGGGTGCGGCCGGACCCCGAGGACCCGGCGCCGTCCCCCGTCATGGAGAACACGCCGATCGCCCAGCACCACGCCTCGCGGGTGGCGCGGCCGGCGGTGCGGCGGCGGTGGTTGGAGCGGGGCCCCGGACCGGATCCGCGGCGGGGCGCCCCGGACGACGAGTACGTCGAGGTGGGGTGGACGCGGGCGCTGGACCTGCTCGCCGGGGAGCTGGACCGGGTGCGCACCGCCCACGGGAACGCCGCGATCTACGGCGGCTCCTACGGTTGGGGCAGTGCCGGGCGGGTGCACCACGCGCAGAGCCAGCTGCACCGCTTCCTCAACACCATCGGCGGTTACACGCGTTCGCGCACGACCTACAGTCATGGAGCGGTCGAGACGCTGTTCCCGCGCCTCATCGGCACCCCGGCGACGAACCGGCTGCTGCACCGGGCCCCGTCGTGGGAGGCCGTCCGCCAGCACACCGACCTGCTGGTGACGTTCGGCGGGCTGCGGGTGTCCAACACGTGGACGGCCTCGGGCGGTCGGGCCGCGCAGACCGCCGGGCCGGCGATGCGGGCGGCCTCCGAGGCGGGGGTGGAGTTCGTGTCGGTGTCGCCGTTGCGCGACGACACCCCCGACGACGTCAAGGCCGAGTGGCTCTCCCTGAGGCCGGGCACGGACACGGCGGTGCTGCTGGCGCTCATGCACGTGCTGTTCACCGAGGGCCTGGCCGACACGGACTTCCTGGACCGGTACACGGTGGGCGCCGACACGGTGCGCTCCTACGTGCTGGGCGAGCACGACGAGGGCGGAAGGCGGCCGGGGACGGCACGCACCCCGGAGTGGGCGGAGCGGATCAGCGGGGTGCCCGCCGCCGAACTGCGCGCGCTGGCGCGGCGGATGGCGCGGGGGCGGACCCTGGTCAACGTGGGCTGGTCGGTGCAGCGGGCCCGGTACGGCGAACAGCCGTTGTGGGCGGGGCTGGCGCTGGCGTGCTGCCTGGGACAGGTGGGCCTGCCCGGCGGCGGGTTCGCGTCGGGGTACGGGTCGATGGGCAACTACGGCGGCGGTTCCACCCCGTTGGGGCTGCCCCGGCTGCCGCAGGGCGACAACGCCGTGAAGGACTTCATCCCGGTGGCGCGGGTCGCCGACATGCTGCTGCACCCGGGCAAGGCCTATCACTACGACGGTGGGGAACGGCGCTACCCGGACATCCGGCTGGTCTATTGGGCGGGCGGCAACCCGTTCCACCACCATCAGGACCTGGCCCGGCTGACCAGGGCGTTCGGACGGCCGGAGACCGTGGTGGTACACGAGACGCACTGGACCGCGACGGCCAGGCACGCCGACATCGTCATCCCGTCCACGACCGTGCTGGAGCGGGACGACCTGACGGCGAGCCAGGGGGACCTGAGCGTACGGGCGATGCCCCGGGCGGTGTCGCCGCACGGCGAGGCCCGCGACGAGTACGACACCTACGCCGACCTGGCGGAACGCCTGGGGGTGCGGGAGGAGTTCACCGAGGGGCGCACGAGCGGTGAGTGGATGCGGGTCATCTACCACCGGTGGCGGTCGCTGGTGGCTCGGCGCGGGCTGGAAGTACCGGGGTTCGAGGAGTTCTGGGCCGCCGGCCGGGTGGAGATGCCGGGTCGGGTCGAGGACGAGGCGCTGCTCGGGGAGTTCCGCGCCGACCCCGAGGGGCACGCGCTGCGGACGCCGAGCGGGCGGATCGAGCTGTTCTCGGAGACGATCGCCTCGTTCGGGTACGAGGACTGCCCGGGGCACCCGGTGTGGCTGGCGGGGCCGGTGCTGTCGGACCACGATGGGGAGTTCCCGCTGGTGCTGGTGGCCAACCAGCCGACGGGGCGGCTGCACGGCCAGCAGGACATGGGCGCGCACAGCATGCGGCAGAAGGTCCACGGCCGAGCGCCGGTGCGCCTGCACCCGGACGACGCGGCGGCCCACGGCGTGACCGACGGCGACATCGTGCGCGTGGTCGGCGAGCGGGGTTCGTGCCTGGCGGGCGCGGTGGTCGACGAGGCGCTGCGGCCGGGGGTGGCACAGCTGTCGACGGGCGCCTGGTACGACCCGTCGGCGGCGGAGGCCACGTGCGTACACGGCAATCCGAACGCGCTGACGGTCGACGAGGGCACGTCGTCGCTGAGCCAGGGCTGCACGGGGCAGCTCACCCGGGTGCGCGTCGAACGGTTCGACGGAACGCCGCCCCCGGTCCGCGCCTTCGAGCCGCCGCGCGGCGTCACCCCGGTCTGAGGCCCGTGACGGGACGGGGCACCGCCACCCCGTCCCGGGGGCGAAGGTGGTGAAAGCCGCACTCCTGCCGAGCGCTTCCGATCGCGAGGGGCACCGATGGAAGCAGGCCTTGAAGCCGTGCCGATCCTCGTGCCAGAGTGGCCGAAGGCGGAAGTCCTTCACACCGCCGAGAGCACATAACGCAGAGATAACACCCCGCGTTCGCCCAGGTCGTTAAGCCTGAGCCCCGCGCACGCGGGGATGGACCGAAGGGCGGCCGGCCTGAGCCCCGCGCACGCGGACACCCGCACCTACCGGCCGGCGACCCCGATCACCGTTCCCACATGATCGGGCTCCGGTGCCGCCTCTTCCCACACCCGCACCCGGGCGAACCCGTGCCCGGTCAGGATGTCCTCCCACTCCTCGGGTTCGTGGGCCCACCGGTACACCCACACCCGGCGGCCGTTGAACCCGGCCCCGTACATGCCCTGCACCCCGTACGATCCCGGGACCGCAGGGGCGTGGGAGAACACGAACCGCCCCCCGGGCTCCAACCGGTCGTACACCAGCGGGAACAACACTGCCGGATCGGTGAACCACGCCGCCCCCCAGATCGAGTGGATCGCCTCCCACCGCCGTGTGGTGCTCGCCAGGAACTCGACGACGTCCGCGTGATGGAACTCCGCGCCCAGATGCTCCCACCGCTCCCGTGCGGTGCGCACCGCCACCGGGGACACGTCCACCCCCGTGGCATTTATCCCGCGGGAGGCCAGCGCGGCAACCGCGTTGCCCCGACCGAATCCCAACTCCAGGGCTGTGGAGGGTTCACCGAGGAGTTCGGGGCCGGGCCCGTGCCCCGGGTACTGGGTCCACTCCAGAGCCGGGGGCGATACCTCCTCCGGCTCCTGCGGGGTGATGCCCTGGATGTACCGGTCCCAGTAGCTGGGGATGTCCGTGGTCGGATCGGCCATGGTTTGGTCCTTGTGGCTTCGTCTGACAGGACCCGCACCACGGTAGCCACGCGGCGGCGGGACGGCAGGGGAACAACGGAAAAGGCCGACACCTTCACAGGTGTCGGCCTCGTGGTTCAGCCGTCCGGTTGGTCAGTGACCGTTCGGCCCTGAAGCGCACGAGGTGCACTTGGCGGCATCGCGGTCCCGCAGGGGCCGGTCCACGATGAAACCGTTCTCCTGGATGACATGGGCGGTGCGCTCCACCGCCCCGTCGTACCTGGACTCGATCTGGGAAACGTGCTCCGGTTCTCCCATCGGGATCACCCCTGTACGGTTCTCGCCGACGACCGGTGCGTCGAAGCATGGACGCGGCCTGGCCGTGGCCCGCGCGCCCGGGGAAGAGCATGGGGTCCGGGCGCGCGGGGGCTTCGGGGGCAGAGTGGGCGGTCAGTCGCCGTGGGCGTATCTGCGGCGCTGCTCGCCGATCAGCGGGGCGTCTGCCGCGCGCTGCTCGACGATGACCTCACCCTGGCGGATCACCGCTGCCCGCTCCTCGGGGGTGAGATCGTCCGGGATCGGGTCGGCGGCCGGGTCGGTACACCGGGGTTTCTCGCCCATGTCCTGCTCCGTGGCCGTTTCTGTGGTGTGGTGGCGGGCCAGGAGGTCGCGCATGACGGCGTGGTCGGGTGCGGCCAGGCGCTCGTGCGGATCTCCCGAGCCGGTCCAGCCGATCGGCCGGTAGGCGACGACCTCCGTGCCGCCGTTCGGGGTGGGTTCGAGGGTGAGGACCCAGCGTCCGTGGATGAGGTCGTCCAGCACCCGCACCATCGGATCCGGAACATCGTTGGTCACAGCACCTCCAACGGGCTGCGCCACACCAACGGCAGCGGGTGGGGGTCGCGTCCGGAGGTGACCGCGACCCGGGTCGCCGTGCCGTGCGTGGCCGCGTACACCGCGCGACCTTCCAGGGTGGGTCCGAGGTAGCGCAGCGGAACCCGGTGGACGTTGGCCCAGAACCCCAGGGTCTGGATCGAGGGAAACTCGCGGATATCGCAGATGCGCCGTATCACGCCGCCCTCCCGAGGTTCCAGGCCACGATCCGCGAGGCCGCCAGCTCGTCGCGCCACAGAGCAGAGCGGTCGGCCACCAGGTGGGCGGTGCTCTGGAACGCGGCCGTCCGGGCCCGCAACCGCGCGGGGGCCTTGCCCGTGGTCGGGACGGGCTCCCTACGGGAGCGGGTCCCCTCACGAAGGGCCTGGATGCGCGGCCGGGACGCCACCGCTGCGGCGAACCCCGAACCGGAGGCCGGGACCGGGGTCGGTGCCGAGGTCGGAGCCACGACCGGGTGCGGGGCCTGGTCCGAGGCTGCGGCCGGGACCTGGGGCGGGTTCGCGGCCGGTGCCGGAACGGCGGCCGGCATCGGTGCCGGGTCCGGGGTGGTGGTGTGACCGAGCAGTTGCCGCACCGCCAAGGCGAGCGGGGCCAGGTCGCGCCCCGGGTGGGTGACGTACATGCGGGCCCGGGACGCTCGGCGGGGTCGCCGCAGGCGAAGGACTTCGGTGGCCGGCCGGCGGGCGGCGACCAGTTCGGAGCGGTTCAGGTAGCGGTATCGCGCCATGAGCGCACACCTCCGGTCAGGGTGCCGGGTGGGAGTCCCGGCAGATTCGGGACTTCAAGTTAGGCTAATCATCGAACCTGAATTTCCGATTTTCAAGAGCAACTTGAAATCCCGCCCCTGAAATCCCTGAATGTCCAGTTCGGGGCCACAGGGTCTACGATCGGGGCATCAACGCTTCCGGGAGTGCCATGACGCAGCGCTACAGCCCCACGGTCCGGCGACGACGCCTGAGCGAAGAGCTACGCCGTCGCCGCACCAACGCCCGCATGACCTTGGACGACGCCGCCCAGGCGACCGAGATCTCGCGAACCACCGTGAGCAACATCGAGTCAGGAGTGAAGAAGCGGCCCCAGATCAACGAGATCAAGGCCCTCCTCGACGCCTACGGAGTGACCGAAGAACGGGAACGCGACGAGATCCTGAACCTCACCCGGCAGTCGAGGGAATCAGGGTGGTGGTCGCGCTACAAGGACGTCCTGAGCGGCAAGTTCATCGGCTTTGAGGCAGAGGCCGCCGTGATTTCCACCTGGGAGCCCTTGGTGGTGCCGGGCTTACTCCAAGTGCCCGAGTACATCCGGGCGGTGGCTCGGGCCGCGAGGATGAGCGACGAGCACGGCATCCAGCGGGCGATCGACGCCCGCATCGAGCGGCAACGCATCCTCGCCTCGGACCCGCCCGAACTCTGGGCGGTGTTCTCCGAGTCGATCCTGCTGTCACTCACCGATTTCCCTGATGTGCTCCGCCAGCAGGTGGAGTATCTGCTTGAAGCCGCTGAAGCGCCGACGACGACCATCCAGATGACACCTGAGCGGCGACTCACGCCAGGTCTGGGTGGCCCGTTCGTCATCATGGACTTCCCTGAGGTGGTCGACCCCTCCGTGGTCTACCTGGAGACCGACACCGATGGGTTGTATCTGGAGTCTCCGGAGGAGGTAGCCCGCTACCGCAACATCTTCGGCCATCTGCACAGCGCGGCGATGACACCTGAGCAGACCGTGGAGCGTTTGAAAGAAATGATCACCTAGGAAGCCATCATGAACTCGAATATCCCAAACGAGGCGTTCCGCAAGTCGTCCTACAGTCACCCGCAGTCGCAGAACTGCGTGGAGGTCGCCGACCTGCCAGGTGGATCGGCCATTCGAGACACCCAGAACCGCGAGGCAGGGCACCTGATGTTCGCGCAGGCCGAGTGGGCCGGCCTGATCTCATCTGTCCGCCGAGACGGATAGAACGAACAGCAAGGCCCCGACCACGGACTTGGGTTCTCGTGGTCGGGGCCTCCCGCATTCATCCGAGGCCGGGGCGACTGCCCGTCGGAGAGCGAAACGGCGTTGATCGCCCCGTCCGGCCCCGTCTAGGGTTCCGGGATGAAGATCAGAGCAGGTGGCCCTGACGACCTCTCCACCGTGCTCGGCATGCTCGACTCCGCCGTCGAATGGCTCGTGTCCCACGGCCGCACCGGACAGTGGGGCACCGAGTCCTGGTCCTCTCGGCCCAAGGCCGTCGCACGCGTCGAGAGGCTGCTCACCGACTCGGAGCCCTGGATCGCGGAGATCGACGGCGAGCCCGTCGGGGCCCTCGTCCTCGACACCGCCCCCGGCCCCGAGATCCCGCCCGTCGACGAACCCGAGGTGTACGTGCGCCTGCTGGTCACCGACCGCCGCTTCGCCGGCCACGGCGTGGGGGCGGCCCTCCTGGCGCACGCCGCCGAGGAGGCCCGCCGCCGGGACGTCGATCTGCTCCGCGTGGACTGTTTCGCCGGGAACGAGGGCCGTCTGGTCGCCTACTACACCCGCCAGGGCTTCACCCCCACCGAGACCTTCACCGTCGGCGACTGGCACGGCCAGGTCCTCGCCAGGCGCGTCGGCTGAGGGGGTCGCCGGGCCTCAGGGCCTCAGGGCCTCAGTATTCGAGTTCCGGCCGCAGTGGTCCGCCCACCCGGTGCAGGTGGCCCAGCACCTCGGCGTAGGACCGCAGCAACCCCGTCTCGTAGTACGCCAGCCCGATCCGCTCGCACGCGGCCCGCACCAGCGGCTGGGCGTGCCGCAGGTTGGGGCGGGGCATCGAGGGGAACAGGTGGTGCTCGATCTGGTAGTTCAGTCCACCCAGCACCAGGTCGACCACCCGTCCGCCCCGCACGTTACGGGACGTGAGGACCTGGCGTTGGAGGAAGCCCGCCTTGGCCTCCTCCGCCAACACCGGCATGCCCTTGTGGTTCGGGGCGAAGGAACATCCCATGTACAGGCCGAACACCGCCTGGTGCACCAGCACGAAGCACAGCGCCTGAAGCGGGGTGAGGGTCATCAGGACGATCGTCAGGTAGCCGCCGAGGTGCAGCGCCAGCAGCACCCCCTCCACGATCCGGGTCCTCACGGAGGGACCGGTGCCCTTCACGATCCAGCGCACCGAGGCGACGTGCAGGTGGAAGGCCTCCAGGAGCAGCATCGGGAAGAACAGCCACGCCTGGCTCCGGGCCAGCCAGCGGCCCGGCCCACGGCGGCGGAGCAGGGCCTGTTCCCGGCTGAAGGCCAGGGCGGCCCCGGCGATGTCGGGGTCCTTGCCCTCGTGGTTGGGGTGGGCGTGGTGACGATCGTGCTTGTCGACCCACCAGCCGAACGCGAGCCCCACCAGCAGGTCCCCGTGGATCCATCCGATGAGCCGGTTGGCCCGTTCGCTCTCGGCGATCTGTCCGTGCCCGGCGTCGTGTCCGATGAAGGCCGTCTGGGTGAAGATCAGCCCGAGCACCACGGCCGTCACCATCTGCCACCAGGAGGGGCCGATCAGGACGAAGGCCGTCCAGGCCGCCAGGAGAAGCGACAGCGTGATGGCGATCCGCGCCGTGTAGTGGCCCCGGCGTCTGCGCAGCAGTCCGCGTTCGCTCACCTCGCGGGAGAGGACCGCGTAGTCGCTCCCCCTTCGCCGCTCGGAAGAGGTTCCGTTCGTACGGGTCATCTGGACAAGGCCTCTCTCACGGTCGGGTGAAGTGGCGGGAGACCGTGCGTCCCGGTGAGTTCCAGAAGTCTGACGACCCGTGCCGAGGGCGCGGCCAGGCGCAGGTCGACCCCCGCCCGCTCGGCGCGGGCACGGGTTTCGGCGAGAAGGGAGAGTCCGGCGGCACTGAAGAAGGTGACTCCGGACAGGTCCAGGACCACCCTGTCACCGCCGTCGCGCAGCACCTCGAACAGACGGGTCCGGTACCCGGGGGCGGTCATCAGGTCGATGTCGCCCGAGATGCGCAGGAGGGTCCGCCCGTCGCGTTCCTCCCGTGAGACGGCGACCCTGCGCGAGGGGTGGGCACGCCGATCCTCGTCGTAGAGTTCACCGCCCTCGGACTCCCAGTCCGTTTCCGGAGCGGTACGGGGTGATGGAGGGGACATACCGGCGACGTCCATGGTCTCGGCGGCCTTCTCGGTGTTCGTGGACAGGATGGCCAGATCGAGTGCGGACCAGGCGGCGAACGTCGTCGCGCCGGGCGGTACGACCAACAGGCGGGTGCGCGTGCCGTTGCGGCCGACCGCGACCACGAGGTCGGGCGGCATCTCCAACGACCAGGAGAGACGGATCGCGCGACCGGCCACCGCGAGGAGGTCGGGGCGGTGGTACCAGCCGGTCACCCCCAGTTCGAGCAGGTGGACGGGGCCCAGCCGGTCGTCGATGGCCAGGACCAGTCCGGGCAGTTCCGCCACCGGGTCACCGGACCTGGGCCACCAGCCGCCGTCCAGGACGGCTCCCCGATGCGGGATGGGATTGAGCCTCAGCCGGGGGACCGAAGGAGGGGTCTCGGAGACGGCGGGCGGGCGTCGGGTGAAAGCGGCCATGAGTGGAGTGCTCCACGATCCCCGGGCCGGGCGAGCGGTGCTCGCACCGGGCCGGTTGGGGGCGTGAACGTATCACGCGCGTGCGGGAGAGGGGACAGGTTCCATGCCTGCGCCGAAGTGGCATGGCGGCCCGGAAGAACGGATCCGGATCCTGCTCTGTCGTCACACCCTCGTCCCGGAGTACCGGGCTCTCTCGAAACGGGTCTACAGACCCGCTCATTGCCAGTCTACACTCGCGGTCCTCGCCCCACGAGGGTTCGAGGCCGGGTGTGTCGGAGGTTCAGCGGACGAGGAGACGGTCGACGGCGCGCGGGAGCAGCAGGCCGACGAGACCGACGGCGGCGTAGGCGACCTGGCCGGGGGCCAACATGCCCAAGACCGCGCCGGTGTTGGCGGTGGGCGAGCGCAGGAAGTCGCGCATGTGCGGGTGGACGTGCGGAACGCCGTTGCCGGAGAGCAGCAGGACGAACACCGAGGCCAGCAGGAGCGTCGCCCAGACGGTCTCCGACGTCGACGCGAGCGCGAACCACCCCTGGAGGCGGTCCAGGGCGAGCAGGGCGTAGCCGGGTTCGCCCGCCGGGGTGTGGGGGGCCGTCGCCGGGACGACGGCCACGAAAACCGCCGCCGACGCGGTCAGGGCTGTGACCCCGCCGGTGGCCGCCAGGCCCAGGCGTCGGGCCAGGTCCCGGGCGGTGCGGGTGAGTTCCCTCTGGGACGGGTGATGCCGCCAGGGCCGCCCCGCCGAACGGGCCTCGCCCATGGCGTTCGCGCGGCGCTCTCGCAGGAAACGCCAGGTGTCGCCGAGGGTCGCCGGTCCCCGTCGGGCGGCGATGGTGGAGGCCGCGAGCTCGTGGACGATCATCGACAGCGTGGTGGTGAGCGTGACCGGCAGTTCCGCCCAGGCCAGGGCGGCGCGGCGGAACCCCGGCGCGATGTCCCCCGGCACCCGGACCCGCGTCGCCACGGCCCGGCCGCGCGCCCGGCGGCGCAGCCCGGCGAGCGGCGGCAGCCCCGGCAGCGGCGGGGTGCTCTCGGCCGCGGTCGCGATGAGCCGGTAGTCCAGCGCCACCGCGCAGACCAGCAGCGCCACCAGGAAGAACGGGGTGAGCGCGCCTCCGCCGAGCAGGTTCAGCACCACGCCCGAGGCCGGGTGCAGGGCCGCGCCCGCCAGGAGCGCGTTGAGGTTGAGGTGTTCCAGGAACGCCAGGACGAAGGCGAGCGGCGGCAGCAGCCACAGTCGTCGTCCCCCTCCGACGATCGCCAGGCCGAGGGCCGCGCCGACGAGCCCCGTGGTCACCGCGTGCCCCGAGAACACCGCGACCACCGCGCCGGTCTCCCGGTCCATGACACCGCTGCCCCCCGGCAGGAACCACCCCCCTCCCCCGGTACCGCCCACCGTGAGCGCGGTGACGAGGTGCTCCGCGAGCTGGAAGCCGGCCCCCGAGGCGGCGGCCAGCAGCGCGAAGTCGACGGCGGCGAGACGCCGGGCCCGCCGGAGGGCGACCAGGGGCAGGAGCGCGAGCGGCAGGAGCGTGCCGATCTCCTCGACGGTGACGGCCACGTAGGTGTAGCCGACCACCCCCAGGGGCTCGCTCCCCACCGCCTCGTTGACGGCTCCCTCGATCAGGGCCAGCGGCCACAGCAGGATCGCCCCGAGGGCGGCGGTCCGCAGGAGGGTCGCGAAGGACACGGTGCGGGAGCGGGCGATCAGCGCCAGCTGGAACAGCACCACGAAGAGCGTGATCACCACCGGAAGCACCGGGGCCGCGATGGCGGAGACCGCGATCGGAGCGATGGCCGCCACTCCCAGCGCCGCCCACCCCGATGCCCCGCGCAGAGCGCGCAGCGCGCGGGCGGCCTTGGGCGATCCCCGTCTGAACCGGTCACCGTGGGCGGCGAGGCGTTCGTGGAGGTCGGGGCCGGGCACGCGCTTCGGATCCGTGCCGGCGCAGCGGTAGAGCCGGGCCGCGCGGACCAGTTCCGGGGTCTTCTCGATCTCGGCGCGGGAGGCGAAGTGCGAGCGGGCCTGGGGGATGTCGGCGCCCACGAGTTCGCGCACGAAGTCGGCCGGGCCCGCGGCGATGGTCAGGTCGTCGGCGGTGATGAGGACGGCCGCCGAGAAGTCCTCGACGCACACCAGGAAGTCGGTCGGGTGCGGTCCCCATCCGCGCACCAGGTCGATGAGGGTGTCGGTGTCGAGGGGGATCTCGGTGACGGGTTCGTAGGAGAACTCGGGCCGGGTCCGGCACACCAGCAGCCGTTCCACCCCCATGGCCCGGCCCGACGCGATGACGGCGCGCACGAGATTGCGGTCGCGGGGCACCAGGAACGGCGTGGTGACCTTGCCGTCGACCCGGATCCAGTGCGGGTCGAGCTCGGTCGCGCCGGCACAGACGCGCAGGACCAGGTCCCGCGCGAGCATGGCCTGTTCTTCCATGGAGGTCCTCGTACCGTCGGGGGGCGAACGGGTTCGGGGCCGGCGCGTCCCGACGGCGACCGGCCCGACCGAGCATAACGGCGGGGACCCCGGGCGTCAGGGGGCGGGTTCGAGGGCCCGGGAGGGCCGGGGCCCGGCCCCGAAGGCGTCGGCGCACAGTTGCGCGAAGTGCCGCAGGACCGGCAGGTCCAGGGCCCAGCCGAGGAACGCCCATCCCAGGTTCAGGTGGTCCAGGGCGCGGGCCAGCGCGGACACCCCGCTCCAGCGGACCCCGTCGGGGTTCTCGTAGGTGAGCCGGTGGAGCACCTCGGGGTGTTCGTGGGCGGGTCGGAGGGTGAGGGCGATCGGCTCGCGCGCGCGGATCCACGCCCCGAGGCCCCGGCACATGGAGCAGTCGGCCGCGACGTACAGGGTGCCGCGCGCCCGGTCGGGCCAGGGGCGCCGGCGGGGGATCCAGGCGCGCACCCCCCGGCGGTAGTGGTCCCAGTCGTCGCCGAAGGTCGTGCGGAGCCCCTCGCCCTCGTGCCAGGCGGCGAACCCGGCCCCGTAGGCGAACGCGACCGCGGCACCGACGAGGAGGCGGGGGTCGGCGAACACCAGGGCCAGGACCAGGTACACGGCGACGATGGTGGTCTGCATGGGGTTGCGCAGGTAGGCGTAGGGGCCGCTGGTCACCAGGCGTTCCGGCGGGTCGTAGGGCAGCGGGGTGCCGTTCCCGACCCGGGCGAACTCGCGGGCGGCGGCCAGGCCGGGCAGGGCGGCCACGGCGAAGAGCTGGAGGGCGACGGGCACCCCGCCGGGGACGGCGACCTCCGCCCCGGGCAGAACGCCGACGACCGCGAGCGGAAGCACCACCATCAGCCCGAAGGAGAGCACGGCCTGGGCCCACACGCGCGCGGGCGCGGCCCGCCTCCGCCGGGTCCAGTGGGCGAGCATGAGCGCGGGGATGAGGCACAGCGCCGAGCCGACGAACTCGCCCATGAGCCAGGTGTCGTGCAGCACGACGACGGGTTCGGCGAGCGGCATGACGATGATGTCCACCCACACGAGCAGCGCGGTGAGCAGCGGCACCGGGAGGAACCGGAGCATGAGCGCGGGCAGCGCGCCCCACAGCAGGGCCCAGGCGAGGAGCAGGTCGACGGGCAGGCCCGCCCACACGGCGCCCTCGGCGTGGAAGGACCACCAGCCGACGCGCACCGCGTAGAGGTTGAGCGGGATGAGGGTGAGCAGGGCCCAGGAGGTGGAGACGATCATTCCGGCGGTCTCGCGCGGTCGGGGCGCCCGCCACAGGCACAGTCCGACGAGCGGGACCAACGGGGCGAGCAGGCCGACGCCCCGGACCAGGAGGGCGGGGAGTTCGGGGTTCATCGCAGGGCCTCGTCGGCGAAGGTGTCGGCGAGGTAGCCGGCGGCCAGGTCGGTGGCGTAGGCCTGGATCGGACCGAAGTACCAGGAGGGTTCGTAGGTGCGGTCGTAGTCGATGGTCCAGGTCATGCGGGTGCCGTCGGCCTCGGCCGTCCAGGTGGCGGTGGCGCGGTGCATGTCCATCCACCGGGCGAACGTGGCGTCCTCGGCGACCTCGAACACGACGCGACCGCCGTCGGCGCGGACCTCGCTCTCGACGATCTCCAGGTCGAGGTGGCGCGGGGTGGGCTCGGAGCCGATCTGGAAGGTGGTGCGCGGCGTGAACTCGACGGCGCGGGTGTCGCCGACGGCCAGGCCGGTGCCGGTGGCGGCGACCGGTTCGGGGAAGGGGACGGCGCGCAGGAACGGGGCCTCGAAGGGGCCGTAGGCGGGCGGGGCGGCCAGCGCGGACGCGATGTCGGCGGGGGCGGCGTCGACGAACACGGAGCCCTCGCCCTGGTCGGCGCGGGGCAGGAAGGTGATCCCGGCGACGCCTTCCAGCGTGAGGACGAACAGGAGCGGGACGGCGAACAGGGCCTGCTGGGAGCCGCGACCGCCGCGGGCGATGAGCGAGGCGATCCCGGAGACGATCGCGATCATGCCGTAGAGCAGGGGTGCGGCGATGATCAGGCACACCATGCCCTCGCCGAGGAGGAGGGCGGCCATGGCGAGGACGACGGTGAGGGCCGCCATGGAGACGCCGGTGCCGCTCTTGGGGCGGGCGGTGAACACCACGAGGAGGGCGATCGCGGTGGGCAGCCCCAGGTAGAAGAGGGCGGTCTGGTCGAGCATGCCCCAGTGGGTCACCCGGATCACGAGCACCGTGATCGGCAGGATCAGGATCAGGCCGGCGAGCAACCAGCGAGAACCGCTGGTCAAGGGATTCTCGGACACGGCGAACTCCTTCATCGATCGGTTGAATCAACCGGTTTAATCACTCGATTAAACCGTATGATGAAGTACATCGGAACAGCCGGAGGGGTGAGGGCATGGCCAAGAGCGGTGGCGGCGGGCGGCGGAGCAGTGAGGAGACCCGGGAACGACTGATCGGCGCGGCCACCGAGGTGCTGCGCGAGGAGGGCTACGCCGGGGCGTCGGCCCGCGCCATCGCCGCGCGCGCCGAGGCCAACTCGGCGCTGGTCTTCTACCACTTCGGCGGGGTCGATCGACTGCTGCTGGCCGCGCTGGACCGGTCCAGCGCCGAGCGCATGGCCATGTACCGGGAACTCGTCGCCGAGGCCCGCACCCTGGAGGAACTGGTGGAGGCGGCCACCCGCATCTACCGCACCGACCTGGAACGCGGCTACATCACCGAGTTCTCCGAGCTGGTGGCGGCGGCGGTGACCAAACCCGAGCTGCGCGAGGAGATCCGGGACCGGGCCGAACCGTGGATCGCGTTCATCGAGCACGAGTGGGAGCGCGTGGTGGGCGGTTCTGCGCTGGGCCGGCTGCTGCCCGCCCGGGAGGTCGCCTACGGGGCGATCACGTTCTACCTGGGCGTCAACCTGTTCTCGGTGCTGGACGAGGACCGCTCGCGCACGGAGGGCGTGTTCGAGCTGGCCGGCCGACTGGCCCCGCGCGCCAAACTCCTCACCCTGCGGCTCCCCCGCCGCGACCGGGGCGGCGGCGGGGACGGGGGCGCGGAGGAGCCGTAGGGTGGGGGCACACCGTACGGGAGGGCCGATGACACACGGGATCGACGACATCGACGTGGCGCCGGGGATCGTCTTCCCCGACACCTCCGACGGACGCGTCCATGTGGCGGGCGCGATCATCGCCGCCCCCGACGGGCGGATCTTCGCCCAGCGGCGGTCCGCGCACCGCAAGGTGTTCCCGCACTGCTGGGACATCGTCGGCGGGCACGTCGAGTCCGGGGAGACCATGCTGGCCGGACTGGTCCGCGAGGTCGAGGAGGAGACCGGCTGGCGGCTGCGCACCGTCGTGGCCGAGCTGTTCCGCATCGACTGGGACCCGGGCGACGGGGTCACCCGGCACGAGGTGGACTACCTGGTGCGGGTGGAGGGCGACCTGGACGCGCCCCGGCTGGAGCCGGAGAAGCACACCGAGTTCATGTGGGTGGACGAGGAGCGGCTGCCGCTGCTGCGCGACGAACGCGACCCGGGCGACTACTTCATCACCGACATCGTCAAACTCGGACTGGACGCCGCCCGGGACCTGTGACCACCACCGGGCCGGCGCTCATCCGATGACCCGCACCCGTGTGGGGTCCTCGGCGTTCCACTCGACGGGGACACCACCGGGGGCGAAGTCCCCCGAGACCTCCTCGACGTAGGTCAGACCGTCGGCCTCGTAGCGCAGGACCAGGTACTCGGCGCAGCTCCCCCGCCCCTGGGAACGGCAGGTCACCCCGATGACCTCGGCGACGCCCTCCTCCCGGTGCTCCCAGTCGACCAGGGCGTCCAGGGGCCAGGAGACGAGGACGACGATCACCGACACCGCGCACGCCACCAGCGCGGGGACCCAGAACACGCCACCGCTCACCAGACGGAACGGGCGCGGGGGGCGCGCCGCGGGGACCCGCTCGGTCCGGTGGTACCAGGCCCGGACCACCACGGTGCCCGCGCCGACGACGAACATCGCCGCGACCCCCACCGGCACGAGGCCCTCGGGAGCGGCGGCCAGGGCCGGCACTCCTCCCCGGGCGAAGGGCGGCGCGGCGAGACCGATCGCCACCACCGACAGCAGGGTCGCGCCCACGACGGGGCCGACGAGGGCGCGCGGTGTCCACCCGCCCGGTTCGGGGCCCTGGACGTGGGCCCTGGCCCGGCGCCAGGCCCACCCGGCCCGGATCCCCGTCGGCGCCCACAGGGCGTGTACGCCGAAGAGGACCACGACCGCGAGGGGGAGCGCCCACCACGGGGTCCACCGGTGGTCGGCCAGGACCGCCTGTTCGGGGTGATCGACCAGGTGGCGGACGGTGACCCCGACGGGGTCGCCGTGCCGGTACGTCCCATGGGCGAGGACGGTGGCCTCCTCGCCCGCCTCGGTGCGCAGGGACACGACCGGCTCGCCGTGGCGGATCTCCACGATGGTCGCCTCGACGGTGCGGGAGTGGTGGGCGAAGGCGATCTGCCGGACCGTCTCGGCCGAGGCGAGGAACACCAGGGCACCGAACAGACCCCCCAGGAGGAGGACCGCGATCAGGGTGGGGACGTGGTCCCGTCGGGGCCGCCGACGCGTCGCGGCCGGGCCGCGCTCCCGTTTCAGGCGGTGGAGGAAGTCGATCAGCCGCTGATCGTGCTCCGACGGGTTCACCGGATCCACCTCACGTGTTCGGGCCGGGCCACGGACCACTCCACCGGGACGAATCGCTCACTCCGCAGGTGCGACACGTCCGCGCAGTCGACGTCGATCGTCGTCCGGTAGGGCAGGTCCGCGACGGTGTGGTGCAGGTCGGCCTCGGCCCGGCAAGCGCCTCGGTCGTCCCTGGTCCGAACCTCGGAGACCAGGGCCGTGCCGGTCTCGGTGACGGCCATGGCGCGGTGCTCCCGGTAGGCGCCCCAGCCGAACCCGGCCGGGAGACTCAGCGCCGCGAGGATCAGGGCGAGGACCAGGACCGTGGAAGCCACCTTCGGGGGCAGGGTCCGGACCCGGTCCGGGACGACGCGCACGGGGGCGCGGTCGGCGTAGCGCAGCAGGGCCCGCAGCGCCAGGACGATCCCGGGCGGCAGCAGCAGCCAGGCGGCGAAGAGCGATGCCAACGCCCCGAGGTCGGGGGACTCCCCGCTCACGGAGGCCCGGATCAAACCCCATCCGCCCAGCAGCGCGCCGCCCACCGCGCACGCCGCCCCCGGGATCGCCCGTGACAGGACCGGACCCCACAGGTCGGTCCCCCGATCCCGGTCCCTGTGGGGACGGCGGCGGCTGCGGGGCGGGCGTCGGCGGCGCAGGTTCCAGGCGGCGCGCAGGCCCCAGGGGGCCCACACCACGAGCGACCCGAGACAGAGGAGGACGGTGAGCACGACGAACGGCCAGGGGGACACGTGGTCGCCCAGCACCACCGCCTCCGGTACGAACGGGACGTGCCGAACGGTGGTCTCCACCGGGTCCCCGGACGTGTGCGAGCCGTGGGCGAGCGCCTCCAGCGGGGTCCCGGTGCCGACATCGACGAGCACCACGGGGTCCCCGTCGCGCACGGCGACGATCCGCGCGGGGCGGGGCACCACCGCGAACCACCGCACCACCCACTCCGACAGGAACTCGGTGACCAGGGCGAGGGCCGCGACGAGGAAGGGCACCCACCACAGCCAGGAGAGGTCCGCGGCCGTCGGCGCGGGTCGCCGGTCGGGACGTGCGCTCATTCGGTCCCTCCTCTCAGCCGGACCCGGGCGGGATCGTCGGCCTCCCATTCGACCGGCACGGTGTCCCGCGTCAACAGCCGTTCCAGTGCGGCCTCTCCGACGCGGACCTCCTGTTCGTGGACGATCCCGTCGACCTCGTAGCGGAGCCTCACGAACGTCCCACCCTCCGCGGCCCGGACATCCGCCACCTCCGCGGTGCCCGCCACCGGTTCGCGCAAGGCGTCGGGTGCCGTGGCCGAGCCGCCGAGCAGGAACAGGGAGACGGTCAGGGCTGCCATGAGCGCGGCGAGCAGTCCGCGCGCCGTGCCCGGGGGGAGCAGCCGGAACGGGCGGGGGAACCGTCGCACAGGGCGGTCCTCGGCGTACCGCAGCGCGGCCCGGACGGCCGCGATGAGCGCACACGCCGACAGCGCGGGCACGGGAACGAGCAGGAAGGACGTCTGGGCCGTGATCACCGCCGTCCGGTCGGTGAACGCCACCACGGCGACCGGCACCATCGCGACCGCCGCCAGGACCACGGCGATGGTCAGGAGCGGCGCCAAGGGCCGGGGAGGCTGCGGCGGGCCCTGCACGTGGACCCGGAACCGGCGCACGAACCAGCCGGCCCGCAGACCGTTCCGGTGGTGGAGGGCGAACACCCCCAGGAGCAGGAGCGGGGCGGTCAGGACCAGGGGCCACCCCGGCCACGTTTCGTGGTCGACCGTCTGCGCGACCCAGGGGGCGTCCGGGAGGTGGAGCACCTCGACGGTGCGGTCGGGGTCGGGCCGGTGGTGGCCGTCCGCCCACGTGATCAGCCGCTCCCCGGCGTCGGTCTCGAAGTCCACCATGATCCGACCGGAGGAGACTTCGAGGACGGTCGCCTCGACCAGGAGGCCCTCCGCCGTGAAGGCGGCCCGCTTGAGGTGGGCCTCGGTGGCGGCGGCGAGACCCAGACCGTGGACGAGGCCGAGGACCACGGCGAGCGGCAGGACCAGGAGGAGGAACCCGCAACCGCTCATGGGCTTGTCGTTCTTGCCGACGCGGTGCTCGGGCATGAGGCGTTCGAGGAGGTCGACGTGCGCCTGTTCGGGATGCCTCATCGCACCCACCGGACGTGTTCCGGGGCGGTGGCGGACCACCGTACGTCGATCCGCCCCACCGACTCCAGCGCCGGCAGGTCGTCGCACTCCACTTTCAGGGTCGTCCGATAGGGCGGTTCGGCCGCCCTGTACGCCACCAGGGCACGACCCGGGCACTCCCCGTTGCGGGACGGCACCGTCCGAACGTCGACGACCTCGGCGGTGCCCGACCCGGTCAGGGCGGCTGTGGACCGCACCGCGTACTTCCCCCACAGGAGCGCGGCGCAGCCTCCCGCGATCCCGATGACCGCAGCGGACACCCGGAGTGCCCGGACGGCTCCGCCCGGAAGCACCCGGAAACGCGCCGGAGGACGGACCCTCACCGGTGCGCGCTCCGCGTACCGGTACAGGGCGTTGAGCGCTGACCCGGTGCCGGCGGGAACCAGCAGCTTGCCCTTGTGGCTCACCGAACGCCCTCCACCCGGACCAGACTCGGGTCGTCGGCGTCCCAGGCCACCCGGGCCTCCTCGCCCGGTTCCAGGTCCAGGCCCGGCATGTCGGTGGTCGCCGTGCAGGCGAGGCCGTCGACCTCGTAGGCGCGGGTCGCGTACTCCCAGCGGGTGATGAGGTCGCCCCCGCCGCCCAAGAGTCCGATGAGGCCGAGGAGCCCGCGGAGCGCGAGCCCGATGTTGATTCCGATGGCGTCCCGGGTCGAGAGCCGGTCCAGGCGGACCTCGGCCAGACCCCGGGGAAGTCCGACCGGTTCGAGGAAGGAACGGCCCTGGCTCGGACGGTAGGGCCGCCGCTGCGAGGCCGGCCTGCGCTTCGATCGCCGCTGACGGTGCGCGCTCATTCGGCCGTCACCACACGAACGCGAGCGGGGTCGGACGCCGGCCATTCCACGTCGACTTCGGTGGTGCCCTTCAGGAGGTCCACGGCGTCGTCGGAGCAGAACTCCGTCACCCGCTGCTCGTAGGTGAGACCGTCGGCCGTGTATCGCAGGTCGGCGGACCAGCGGCACGGGCCTCGGCCGCCGACCTCGCCCTGGCTGAGGATCTCGGCCGTGCCGGCCGCGGTGGTGTCGCGTGCGAAGGCGCGGTGCTCCAGGTACAGGCCGGTGAGGCCGTGGGCCGACAACCCCAGCGGGACACTCAGGAAGGCGGCGCAGCACAGGACCACGCCCGTGCCCCGGGGCAGCAGCCGAATGGGGCGGGGCGGCCGCGGTGCCGGGGCGTGCTCGGCGTGGAGCAGCAGTGCCCGGGCGCCGAGGGCGAGCGCGCCCGTGGCGAGGACGCCCGCCGCGATCAGGGCCGGGTAGGGCGCGATCCTCACGAAGGCGGCGGTGGCGGCCGCAGCGGTGACCAGGGTCGACGCGCTTACCGTCCAGGGCAGGACCCGCCGCCGCGCCTCGCGCGCGGTGCGTTCGGCACCGTCCTTGTGGGCGCGAACCCGGTGCCGGTGGTGGGCGTCGCGCAGCGAACCCGGGAGGTACCACAGGCCCAGGCCGAGGACGGCGGGGAGCGTGAGGGCCACCACCCACCAGGGGCGCGGAGTGTACCCCTCGGTGACCACCACGGCGGGGTCGCCGGGCAGGTGGCGGACCGCGACGTCGCGGGGCCCGCCGTGGTCGTGGCCACCACGGGCGATGGCGGTGACCTCGGTGCCGTCGGCGGTGGTGAAGGAGACCCGCGGATCGCCGTTCACCACCGCCACGACGCGGGCGGTGGCCGGGTGGCCCCGCTCGGCGAGTACCCGGTGTTCCTCCTGGTATGAGGCCAGCGCGGCAAGACCCGTGCCGGCCAAGCCGCCGACGGCGATCACGGCGAGCACCGCGAACGTCCAGGCGGTGAGCGGTCGCATCGGTGCGTCGGCCGGATCGGGGCGCGCGGCGGGCCACGCGCGTACGTGGCGGTCGGCGCGCCGCCGTGCCCCGCGGCGTTGCCATTCGGGGGTCGTGTGGGGGCGGTGGCGGGTCTTCCCGCGCCGTGTCACCGGGTTTCCCCGCGCGGGGCGATGGGGTGCCGGAAAGATGCGCCGGGGAAACGGGACACGGGGGATCCTTCCGGGACAGGGGACATCCGATTCGTCTTTTTCATTGACGCGTCGACCGGGCCGACGGTTTCCCTGCCGTTCACCAGAGGTGCAGGGCCAGGAGTCCCGCACCGGTCCAGGCCATGAACAGGTTCCCCTGGATCGTCCGTTCCCGGTCCAAGCCCCGAGGCGGCAGGTCTTCGGTCGCGGGTCGGGTGGCGGCGACGAAGTCGCGTACGCGGTCCGCGAGCCAACGGTTACGGCCGGGGGTGCGGCCCCAGGAACCAGAGGTCACCGATGTCCCATCGGCGAGGCGCACGGTGAGGGAACGCCTCCCCGGCTCGACGCCGGCCACGAGTTCGACCGGGACGATCGTGGTGCGCCGCCCTCCGCGCAGGTACAGATGGGTGCCGGCCAGCCTGATGCGCGGGACGATGAGGACCTGCACGACCACCGACCCCACGACGGCCAGAGCCACGAGGACGGCCCCGGAACCCCGAGTGAGGCCGTCGGTGAGGTCGACCGTCACCCCGCAGAGCGCGATCACGACGGCGAGGAGCACGACCCCGACCACCCTCCTCTTCCGGTGGGCGAGAGTGCGCGGTGGCAGCGGGTGCGGTTCCGGCCGGCCGCCCGGCCCCCTACCGGTGCGCAGGCGGCGCAGCGCCTTGTCGACGGCCGGCATGCCGACGACCCCGTAGGCGGTGATCATCGCGCAGCCCTGGAGCACGGCCGTGGGCTCCACGTTCCACACCACCAGCACGATGACGACGAGTCCCAGGTAGAGCCGCGTGCAGGAGAGGGGCAGCGGGACCGCCCGCAGCACCAGGCGGACCAGGCCGTCCACGGGCTCGCGGGACACCCGGCGGTCGTGCACGATGAACCGGGCCTCCAGGCACAGCGCGACGGCGAGACCCGTGGCGAAGAGCAGGACGTGGATCACGACGCCGACCGGAGGGCGGACGGCAGCGGTGCCGCGAGGAGGAGCGCGGGAGGGGGGATCGGGGACATGGGGGAATCCATCCGGCCATACGGTCGAGGAGCACCCAGAGTGTCACATTCCGCTCACCTCACATCCCCTTCGTCCTGTTGTGGCCACGGATCCGCGCGATCGCCCGGGGGATCCCCGACAGCAGGTCCGAGGCGCTGATCGGGGCGCCGTCGTGGGCCAGGACCGCCGCCCGGCCGTGCAGGTGCGCGCCGCACACCGCGGCCTCCGTCGCGGGCAGGCCCGACGCCATGAGCGCGCCGATGATCCCCGACAGCACGTCGCCGGAACCGGCCGTGGCCAGCAGCGGCGTGCCCGTCCCGTTGGCCGCCACCGGCGATCCCGGATGGGCGATGAGCGTGGTCGATCCCTTGAGCAGCACCGTGCAGTTCAATTCGCGGGCCGCCCGGGTGACGTGTTCCAGGCGTCGCGCCTCCACCTCTTCCCGGTCGGTGTCCAGGAGGCGGGCCAACTCCCCGGCGTGCGGGGTGAGCAGGGTGGGCGCGGTGCGGGTGCGGACCAGGTCGGACAGGGTGCCGGCGGCGATGATCGTGAGGGCGTCGGCGTCGGCCAGCACCGGGAGGTCGCTCTCCAGCACCACGTGGAGTTCGTCGACGTTGCCGGGCAGCACACCCCGGCCGGGACCGATGACGACGGCGGCGGCCCGGCCCGGGTCCAGGTCGGTGCTGCTGAGCGGATCCACGTCGTCGGCGACCACCTCGGGCCAGCGGGCGAGCACCTGGTCCACCACCGGGGAGGGACCGGCGTAGCGGACCATGCCCACGCCGGTGCGCAGCGCCCCGCCGACGGTCAGGACGGCGGCGCCCCGGTAGTGGGCCGAACCCGCGCGGACGGCGAGGAGGCCCCGGCGGTACTTGTCGGATTCGGCGTCGGGGACGGGCAGCAGCGGCGCTATGTCGGCGTCCTCGAAGGACAGCAGGGACGGACCGGGCAGTTCGGGCCCCAGGCCGATGTCCACGAGGTGGACGCGGCCGGCGCGGTCGGCCCCGGGGTCGATGAACAGGCCGGGCTTGTACGTGCCGAAGGTGACGGTGACGTCGGCGCGGACCGCGTGCCCGGTCACCTCTCCGGTGTCGGCGTCCACCCCGCTGGGCAGGTCGACCGCGACCACCGGGGCCGGGGCGGTGGCGGCCAGCCCGGCGAGGACGGCGTGCGGCGCGCGCAGCCCGCCGCGACCCCCGATGCCGAGCATGCCGTCGACGATGAGGTCGGCGTCGAACAGGGTGTCCTCGGCGGTGTCCTCCTGGAAGTCGGCGATCCGGCCCCCGGCGGCGCGCAGGGCGGCCAGTCCGCCCTCGTGGGCCCGGTCCCCGGCGAGCACGGCGCGCACGTCGGCGCCCCGGGCGGACAGGTCGGCGCCGGCGTAGAGGGCGTCGCCGCCGTTGTCGCCCCCGCCGACCAGCAGCACGACACGGGATCCGTACACGCGCGGCAGCAGCCGGGCGCAGACGACGGCCAGGCCGGTGGCGGCGCGGCGCATGAGCGCCCCCTGGGGCAGGCGGGCCATGAGCGCGGCCTCGGCCTCACGGACGATGCCGACGGTGTGTGCGGAGCGCACGGGTGGACCTCCCCGGAACGTGACGTGGGCACCATCGTGCCCCACCGGGAGGGTCGGACACCCCCGACGCCACGCGGGGATCCCCCGATCGAATATCACCATTCGAGCACCCAACGGAGTGGCCTCTTGACACAATGGAGTCATGCCACGACCGAGCAAGTACACTTCCCGGTCCGATCTCGGCTGGGGCCCCTCCCCCGCCGGCCGCGCGAACCCCCGCTCCGGCCTGGTCGTCCACTACGACAGTGTCGACCAGAACCTCGCCGGCAAGGATCACTCGGCCTGTGTCGCCTACTGGAACGCCACCCGTCGCTTCCACACGGGCCCCTCCCGAGGCTGGGCGGACATCGGCTACTGCGTCGACGAGGAGACGGAGATCCTCACCGAGGACGGGTGGCGGACCTTCCGCGACATCGCCGAGGGCGATCTGGTCCTGACGCTCGACCACACCACCGGCCTGTCCCGGTGGCAGCCCCTCCAGGCGGTGAACGTGTTCCCCGCGCTGCCCCGCGAGCTCGTCCTCATGGAGGGCAGAGCCCACTCGTCGCTGACCACCCCGGGACACCGTTGGCCGGTGGAACGCCGCCCGACCCGGCGGCCGGGCCGGGACGAACGCCCGGGCCCGGGGTTCGAGCGCGCGTGGGCGGTCACCGAGGAGCTCACCTCACGCGATCGCATCCGCACCGCCGCGCCCTGCGGCGACCTGCCGGTCCAGCCCAAGTGGCCCGACGCCCTGGTCGAACTGGTCGGCTGGGCGTGGACGACCGAGGGGCACCGGCCGGTGATCCGGCGGCCGAGGAAGCGCGACGGCGAGAGCGCCGTCCGGGTGCGCACGGCACTGCACGCCCTGTTCGGGGCGGCGATGGAACCCGACACGACCGCGGACGCCCGGCCCGGGTGGTGGGAGCGGTACACCGTGGACACGGCGGTGTTCCGGCTGTCGCCCGCCGCGGAGCGGATCCTGACCGAGCAGATGCCGGGGCGGGTGCCCTCCCACGCGTTCCTGCGCTCGCTCACCCGGGCCCAGCTCGACCTGTTCCTGCGGGTGACCATGTCGGCGGGCGGGCGCGACGGCCGGTTCCTCGAACGCCCCGACCGGGCGGGGGCGGAGGCGTTCCGGTTCGCCGTCATCCTGGCCGGACAGGCCGCGACGGTGCGCGGCGTGCCGCTCGGGGGGTGGCGGGTCGAGCTGTCCCCCGAGCACGGCTTCAGCCCCCGGGCGGTGGCGGCCCGCACGCCGGGGTTCGTCGTCTGCCGCATCCGGTACGAGGGCCACATCTGGTGTCCCACCACGCCGGACGGGACCTGGCTGGCCCGGCGGGCGGGCACGGTGTACTTCACCGGGAACTCGTTCATGGCCTGCGCGCACGGCCACGTCCTGGAGGGACGCGGGCTGTACCGCGTCCAGGCGGCCCAGCCGGGCGGGAACTCCTCGCACTACAGCGTCACCCTGGCCACCGGTCCCGGGGACGGCATCCCCCGGGAGCAGGTCGAGGCGGTGCGGCGACTGCGCGCGTGGCTGATGGAACCGGCCACCTCCATCTCCGGGAAGGTGCTGGGGCACCGGGACTTCGTCGCCACCTCCTGCCCCGGTGACAAGGCCTACCGCATGGTCCGGGACGGCACCTTCGCCCGGCCCCCGAGCTACTCCGAGGGAGACGATGACATGCCCGGCCACCGCAGGTTCGAGAAGGACGAGGCCCAGGAGTTGGTACCGGGGACGTGGGCGAGCCTGCGGTTCGACCGGCGTCACGACGGGCGCACCGGGGCGCTGTACGCGCTGGTGGGGACCGATGAGCCGGGCGGCGCCCTGTACGACCTGTCGGTGGGGGTGACCATCGAGGGTCTGGCCCCGGGCACGGAGGTGCGCTTGCGCGCCACCGAGTACGAACCCGACGGGAACGGCGGCTGGAGGGTGGCCCGCAACCGGCCCATCGACTCCCCCGTGCAGGCGACGGGCGACGCGCACTTCACCTACGCGTGGAAGGGCAACCTGGCGGCGGGGCGCCGGGTGCGGGTGCGGGTGGCCCAGTTCGGCGACCGACCCGCCCGGGTGACGGCGGCCACCGCCGACGTGTTCTTCTGGCCCAGGTGACACGGACACCTTCGGTGGTTGATCGGTGACCCTGGGGGACGGATGCTGGACCCGACCGGCGGACCGTCCCGAGGAGACCTCCATGCCCGAGCATCACCGTTTCACGAAGGACACCCGCAACGACCTGGCCCCGGCCGTCTGGCACGACATCGTGTTCGACCGCCGTGAGGACGGGGCGACCGATGTCCGGGCGCTGGCGGAGGAGGGGCTGTACGACCTGTCGGTGGGGGTGACCCTCATGGGGATCGCCCCGGGCACGGAGGTACAGGTGCGGGCGGTGGAGTTCGACGCGAACGGGGACCCGCTCTCCGAACGCCCGGCGGGCGGCGAGGTGCACGCCACCGGTCGCGGCCGGTTCGCGTACTCCTGGAAGGGCGCGGTGCCGCCGGGCGGCCGGGTGGGCGTGCGCGTGGTCCAGTTCGGCCAGACCGACGCCCACCTGGTGTGCGCCGAGGCCGACGTGTTCACCTGGTCCTCCTGACCCGGCCCCTACTCACATCCCACCCCGTCCCCGTCCCGGTCCAGGTGCGGCCCGTATCCGGACAAGGCGGTGCCCCCGCCGAGGGGACGGGGGCACCGAGAGGTGGGGGTCCGGGGTCAGAGCCGGTTCCAGGCTTCGGTGAGGACCTTGCGCAGGATCGTCTCGATCTCGTCGAAGTGCTCGGGCCCGCAGGTGAGCGGCGGGGAGAGCTGGATGACGGGTTCGCCGCGGTCGTCGGCGCGGCAGATGAGGCCGGCGTCGAACAGCGCACCGGACAGGAACCCCTTGAGGAGACGGTGGGACTCGTCGTCGGTGAAGGTCTCCTTGGTCTCCTTGTCCTTCACCAGCTCGATGCCGTAGAAGAACCCGTCGCCGCGCACGTCGCCGACGATCGGCAGGTCCAGGAGCCGCTCCAGGGTGGCCCGGAACACCGGCCCGTTCTCGCGGACGTTGTCGAGGATCCCCTCGCTCTCGAACAGGTCGAGGTTGGCCAGCGCCGCGGCGGCGGCCACCGGGTGCCCGGCGAACGTGATGCCGTGCAGGAACGCGGCGCCCTTCTCCTTGAACGGCTCCATGAGGCGCTCGCGGGCGATCATGCCGCCCAGCGGGACGTAACCGCTGGTGGCGCCCTTGGCGAAGGTGATGATGTCGGGGACGTAGCCGTACCTGGTCGCGCCGAAGTACTCGCCGAGGCGGCCGAAGGCGCAGATGACCTCGTCGGAGACCATCAGCACGCCGTACCGGTCGCAGATCTCGCGGACCCGCTGGAGGTAGCCGGGCGGCGGCGGGAAGCAGCCGCCGGAGTTCTGCACGGGCTCGACGTACACGGCGGCGATGGTGTCCGGGTCGTTCTGGACGATCGCCTCCTCGATCTGGTCGGCGGCCCACCGGCCGAACGCCTCCACGTCGTCGCCGTGGTGCGGCGCCCGGTAGAAGTTCGTGTTGGGCACCTGGAGGGTGCTGGGCACCAGCGGCTCGAACGGGGTCTTGATCCCCTGGAGACCGGTGATGGACAGGGCGCCCATGCTGGTGCCGTGGTAGGCGATGCGCCGGCTGATCACCTTGTGACGGGTGGGCTCGCCGATGGCCTTGAAGTACTGGCGGGCCAGCTTCCACGCGGACTCCACGGCCTCGGAGCCGCTGGTGGTGAAGAAGACCCGGTTCAGGTCGCCGGGGGCGAGGGAGGCGATCCGGTCGGCCAACTCCACGGCCTTGGGGTGGGCGTAGGTCCAGATGGGGAAGTACGCCAGTTCCCGGGCCTGCTCGGCGATGGCGTCGGCGATCTCGGTGCGACCGTGCCCCACCTGACTGACGAAGAGCCCGGCCAGACCGTCCAGGTACCGCTTGCCCTTGTCGTCGTAGACGTACACGCCCTCACCGCGGCTGATGACGGGAACGTCCGCGTCGTTGTAGGCGGCCATCTCCGTGAAGTGCATCCACAGGTGGTCCTTGGCCGCCCGCTGGAGGTGCTCAGGACTCAGGTGCGCTGCCACTTGGTACTCCAAGGTCGTCTGGTTTCGCGGGGACCACGATCGGGTCGACCCGGGGGCCTCGTGACAAGACCCTCTCAATAGAAATAGTCGCACTTATGAGTGTTCTGTCAAGTATCCGTTGAGAAACCTAATCTTTACAACGGAATCCATTGGAAGATCTTGATCTCGCCGTGGTCGGATGGCAGTGTGGCAGATCACAGCGCCATGCGCGCGCACCAACAGCCCAGTCGGCGCACCGACGCGCTCGACCGACCCGGGAGCAGAGCACCGTGACCCAAGACCTGCGCAACTTCGTCAACGGCGAGTACGTGGACACGGCCGACGGAATCCGCAGCGATCTCATCGACCCGGCCACCGGGAAGGTCTTCGCCACCGCCCCCGTCTCCACCGCCGAGGACGTCGACGCCGCCTTCCGTGCCGCCCGGAACGCCTTCGAGAACGAGTGGCGCGACCAGACCCCGGCCCAGCGCCAGATCGCCCTCAACAAGTTCGCCGACCGTGTGGAGGAGCGGGCGGACGAGCTCGTCGCCGCCGAGGTCCAGAACTGCGGCAAGCCCGTCGAACTCACCAAGAGCGAGGAGATCGCCCAGGTCCTCGACGCCCTGCGGTTCTTCGCCGGCGCCACCCGCAACCTGGAGGGCCGCGCCGCCGGGGAGTACATGGCCGACCACACCTCCTGGGTCCGCCGCGAACCCATCGGTGTCGTCGGGCAGATCACCCCCTGGAACTACCCGATGGCGATGGCCGCCTGGAAGATCGGTCCGGCCCTGGCCGCCGGCAACACCGTCGTCCTCAAGCCCTCCGACACCACCCCGGTCTCGACCCTCCTGCTCGCCGAGATCGCCGCCGAGTTCCTGCCCCCGGGCGTTCTCAACGTGGTCGCGGGCGACCGGGACACCGGCCGCGCCCTCGTCGAGCACCCGGTCCCGGGCCTGATCTCCCTCACCGGGTCCACCCGGGCCGGCTACGAGGTCGCCCAGGCCGGGTCCAGGGACCTCAAGCGCCTGCACCTGGAACTGGGCGGCAAGGCCCCGGTCATCGTGTTCGACGACGCCGACGTCGAGCGGGCCGCCGCGGGCATCGCCGAGGCCGGGTACTTCAACGCCGGCCAGGACTGCACCGCAGCCACCCGGGTCCTGGCCGCGCCCGGCGTCCACGACGACCTGGCCGCCGCCCTGGCCGAGCAGGCCCGGGGCACCGTCACCGGTCCGCCGAGCAACCTCGACGCCGCGTTCGGACCGGTCAACAACGCGAACCAGTTGGCGCGGGTGAGCGGGTTCCTGGACCGCGCCCCCGACCACGCCGAGGTGCTGGCCGGCGGTTCCCGGGTCGGCGAGGAGGGCTTCTTCTACGCGCCCACCGTCGTCTCGGGCCTGCGCCAGGGCGACGAACTCGTCACCGACGAGATCTTCGGCCCGGTCATCACCGTGCAAAGGTTCACCGACGAGGACACCGCCGTCGCGTGGGCCAACTCGGTCGAGTACGGCCTCGCCTCCAGTGTGTGGACCAAGGACCACGCAAGGGCCCTGCGGGTCTCACGCCGCCTCGACTTCGGCTGCGTGTGGATCAACACCCACATCCCGATCACCGCAGAGATGCCGCACGGCGGCTTCAAGCACTCGGGTTACGGAAAGGACCTGTCCATGTACTCCTTCGACGAGTACACCCGCGTCAAGCACGTCATGAGCTACATCGGCGAGTGACCCACCCCGGCAGGTCCGCTCGGGCGGACCGGCCACCATCCGGTACGGAACGAGCAAGCGACAGGACCACCCCCACCATGGCCTCCATCAGCACCACAGCACCCGCGACCTCCGACGAGGGGACCACGCCGTCGCCGGAACCCGCGATCAGCCTGGAAGGGGTGTACAAGTCCTTCCGCTCCGGCTCCGAGACGGTGCACGCCGTCGCCGGCGTCGATCTCACCATCGAGCAGGGCGAGTTCTTCTCCCTCCTGGGCCCGTCCGGCTGCGGCAAGACCACGACCATGCGCATGATCGCCGGGTTCGAGGACCCCACCGAGGGGACCGTCCGGCTCGGCGGACGCGACGTCACCGGTGTCGCCGCCAACCACCGCGACGTCAACATGGTCTTCCAGAGCTACGCCCTGTTCCCGCACATGAACGTCGCCGAGAACGTCGCCTTCGGCCTCAAGCGCAAGAGGGTCGCCAAGGACGAGATCAAGCGGCGCGTCACGGAGATGCTCGACCTGGTCGAGCTGGGGCACCGGGCCAGGCACCGTCCCACCCAGCTCTCCGGCGGCCAGCAGCAGCGCGTGGCCCTGGCCAGGGCTCTGGTCAACCAGCCGGCCGCCCTGCTCCTGGACGAGCCGCTGGGCGCTCTCGACCTCAAGCTCCGCCAGGCCATGCAGGTGGAACTCAAGCGCATCCAGCGCGAGGTCGGCATCACCTTCGTCTACGTCACCCACGACCAGGGTGAGGCGTTGACGATGTCGGACCGCCTCGCGGTGATGAACAACGGCGGGGTGGAGCAGTTGGGCACCCCGGCCGAGGTGTACGAGCGGCCCGCCACCCGGTTCGTCGCCGACTTCATCGGGACCAGCAACCTGATCCGCGGCGTGGTGCGCGGCGATGTCGGCGGTGTGTGGCGGGTGGAGATCGCCGACGGCGCCACCGCCCTGGTCGCCGGGTCGCCCGAGACCGTCACCAGCGGCACCCACCTGCACCTGACCGTGCGCCCCGAGAAGATCCGCATCGGCGTCGACCGCCCCGGCGACGACGTCAGCGCCGTCCAGGGCGTCATCACCGAGACCGTCTACCTGGGCGCGGCCACCCACTACCAGGTCGACATCGGCGGTGGAGAGGAGATCACCGTGTACCAGCAGAACGCCTCGGACTCGGCACCGGTCGCCGAACGCGGCGCCACGGTGTGGCTGTCCTGGCACGCCCGGCACTCCTACCCGCTCCTGGCCTGACCGAGCGGCAGCGATCCACGACCTCAGAGCGCCGACCGTCGGCGCCGACCACGCCCGAAACCCCGCCATCCCCCTGCGGATCACCGAAGTCAAGGAACGACGACATGCACAACCGCTCGCGCACCGGTCTCGACCCCGCACTCCTTCGCGGTCTCACCAGGGCACGCCGCAGCCCGCTGGAACTCCCGGGGCTGACCCGCCGTCGCACCCTCCAGGCCGGCGGGGCTGCCGCGGCGGCCCTCGCCCTGTCCGCCTGCGGGGTCGGCGGCCAGCAGCGCGACCCCGCCGCCGACGCGAACTTCTGGGAGGGCAAGGAGCGCACCGGGAACCTGCGCTGGGCGAACTGGCCCCTGTACATGGACTCGGAGCGCACCCAGATCCAGCAGTTCACCGAGGCCACCGGCATCGAGGTGGAGTACAAGGAGGACGTGCAGGAGGCGGCGTCCTTCTTCGGCCAGATCCAGCCCAAACTGGCCAACGAGGACGACCTCGGCTACGACCTCATCGTGCTGCCCAACGGGTTCGAGCTGGCCAAGCTCATCGAACTGGGCTACCTGGTCCAGCTCGACCACGCCCGGCTGCCCAACTTCACGGAGTACGCGGGGGAGATCTACAGGAACAGCACCTTCGACCCGGGCAACAAGTACACGGTCCCCTACGCCTCGGGCATCACCGGCATCGCCTACAACCCGGAGTTCATCGACCGGGAGATCACCAGCGTGCAGGACCTGTGGGACCCCGCCTTCGAGGGCAAGGTCGGCATGTTCTCCGACCCGCAGGAGATCGCCAACTTCGGTTTGCTCGCCAACGGCGTCATCCCGGCGGACTCCACCCCGGAGGACTGGGAGGCCGCCGCCGACAAGCTCCGCGAACAGCGCGACTCCGGAGTGGTGCGCGCCTACTACGACCAGGACTTCATCCAGCCGCTCACCAACGGCGACCTGTGGATCACCATGGCCTGGTCCGGTGACATCTACCAGCAGAACTCCGAGGAGGGGACGAACCTGAAGTTCGTCATCCCCGAGGAGGGCGCCACCCTGTGGACCGACAACCTCATGATCCCCTACACCACGCAGGCCCCGGTGGACGCGATCGAGCTGATGAACTTCCTGTACGAGCCGGAGATCGCCACCGGCCTGACGGAGTACATCGCCTACATCTCGCCGGTCCCGCACGCCCAGGAGGTCATGCTGGAGTGGGCCGCGGCCGAGGACGGCGAACGCGCCGACGCGCTGCGCGAGATGGCCGAGAGCCCGTTGGTGTTCCCCTCCGAGGGCGACTACCAGAACCTGCACAACTTCGTGGTCCTGCCGACCGAGGAGCAGGACGGCTTCTCGTCCCTGTTCCAGGCCGTCACGCAGAGCTGACGCCGGACGATCCCGAGTCTTCCCATGAGAAACCGCAAGCTGACGCCCTACGTCCTGGTGCTGCCGGCGTGGACCTGGTTGGCGTTGTTCTTCGTGATCCCCATCGGTGGGATGCTGTCGCTGTCGTTGACCACGGGCAACGTGATCACCGGCTTCCAGCAGACCTTCGAGGTGGGCAACTACGTCAACGCCATCGGGACCTACTGGGAGCAGATCCTGCGCTCCCTGTTCTACGGCGGGTGCGCCACCCTGGTGTGCATCGCCCTGGGCTACCCGATGGCCTACTGGATCGCCTTCAAGGGCGGCGCCTACAAGACCACGTACCTGCTGCTGCTCCTGCTGCCGTTCTTCGTGTCGTTCGTGCTGCGCACGATCTCCTGGCGGTTCTTCCTGTCCGACAACGGCGTGGCGCTGGGTCCGCTCAAGGACCTGGGACTGCTCCCGGAGGGGTTCGCGGTGCTCAACACCGCTCCCGCGGTGATCCTGGGGCTGGCCTACAACTTCCTGCCGTTCATGGTGCTGCCGATCTACGCGGTGCTGGAGCGGATGGACCCCCACCTGGTGGAGGCCTCCCACGACCTCTACGCGAATCGGTTCCGGGCGTTCTTCCACGTGATCCTGCCCGTGTCGCTGCCCGGCGTGTTCGCGGGCGTGCTGATGACGTTCATCCCGACCAGCGCGGACTACGTCAACGCGGCCGTGCTGGGCGGCACCGACAACACGATGATCGGCAACGTCATCCGGACCCAGTACCTGGTCAACAACAACTACCCCATCGCCGCGTCGATCACCTTCGTGCTCATGGGGCTGCTCCTCATCGGCATCTTCAGTTACGCCCGGGCACTGGGCACCGAACGGGTCATGGAGGTGCACACGTCGTGAGCGCCACGTTCGAGACCACCGACCGCCCCGTCGAACGGAAGCGGTCCACACCCCGGATCCGACGCCGGACCGACTGGGGACGCTGGTACACGTGGGCCGTTCTGGCCTGGCTGTTCGCGCCGATCGCGTTCATGATCGTGTTCAGCTTCAACGACCCGGCCGGGCGGCACAACATCACCTGGCAGGGGTTCACCCTGCGGTGGTACGCCGACGCGTTCGCCTACCGCGACCTCAACGAGGCGATGTACAACTCGGTGACCATCGCGCTGTTGACGATGTTCGTCGCCGGGGCGCTGGGGACCCTGCTGGGTCTGGCCCTGGGCCGGTACGACTTCCGCGGCAAGCAGCTCACCAACCTGGTGATGTTCGCGGCCATCAGCGCTCCCGAGGTGGTGCTGGGCGCCGCCCTGTTGTCGACGTTCCTCATGATGAACGTGACCACCGGCTACTGGACGACGGTCATCGCACACGTGATGTTCTGTGTGTCGTTCGTCGCCATCACGGTGCGGGCCCGGGTCATCACCCTGGACCCGAGCCTGGAGGAGGCCGCCCGGGACCTGGGCGCCGGGTCGTGGACCACGTTCCGGCTGGTGACGTTCCCGATGCTGTTCCCCGCCATCATGGCGGGCGGGCTGCTGGCGTTCGCCCTGTCTATCGACGACTACATCATCACCTCGTTCGTCAGCGGCGACGTGACCACGTTCCCCCTGTGGATCTGGGGCGCCACGCGCGTCGGAATCCCTCCGCAGGTCAACGTCATGGGCACGCTGTTGTTCGCGGTCGGACTCATCATGGCCGTGGTCAACATCGTCGCGGCCCGACGCCGGGCCTGAGGGCCCGCTCCGGGGCACCGGCGGGGCGCGCGTCGCCCGGGTCGGTGCCCCGGCACGTATCAGGATCAGGAATCGTTCCCATCACCGACGGAAGTGTGTGATACCCATGGCCGACGCGGTCACCGCAGGGGCCTCCCGAGCGCTGGAGGGCGCCCTCCCCCGGGTCTTCTGGCTCGATCCCGACGTACCCGGTCACGACGTGCCCGAGCCCGCGCCGACCCTGGTCGGCGACGTGTTCGCCGACCTGGCCGTGGTCGGCGGCGGGTTCAGCGGACTGTGGACGGCGCTCATCGCCAAGGAGCGCGACCCGGACCGGGAGGTCGTCCTGGTGGAGGCGCGCACCGCCGGGTGGGCGGCCTCCGGGCGCAACGGCGGGTTCTGCGCCGCCAGCCTCACCCACGGGTACGACAACGGCGCCGAGCGCTGGCCGGAGGAGATCGCCGAACTCGAACGCCAGGGGCGCGCCAACCTGGACGCCATCGGGGAGACCGTGGAGCGGTACGGGATCGACTGCGAGTTCGAGCGCACCGGTGAGCTGCTCGTGGCCACCGCGCCGTGGCAGGCCGACGGGTTCGACGCGTCCGCCAAGGCGATGAACGCCCTGGGCGGTACGGCGGAGGTGTGGGACGGCGAGCGGACCCGCGCGGAGATCGCCTCCCCCACCTACCTGGGGGCGCTGTACGAGCGGGACGGGGTGGCGATGGTTCACCCGGCCAAGCTGACCTGGGGACTGCGGGCGGCCTGTCTGCGATCGGGGGTGCGGATCTTCGAGAACACGCCCGTACGGGCGATCGGGTCCACCCCGACCGGGCTGCGTCTGGAGACGCGGGGCGGGGCCCTGCACGCGCCCAAGGTCGCCTGGGGCACCGGGGCGTTCCCGGGGCCGCTGCGGCGGCTCAAGCACTACCTGGCACCGGTGTACGACTACGCGCTGATGACCGAACCGCTGAGCGAGGAGCGGATGGCGTCGCTGGGGTGGGAGGGCCGTCAGGGGGTGGGGGACGCGGCGAACCTCTTCCACTACTACCGGTTGACCGCCGACAACAGGATCCTGTGGGGCGGGTACGACGTCGTCCACCACTACGGCGGGAAGGTCCGGCCGGAGTACGACCAGCGGCCGGAGACGTTCCAGCGGCTCGCCGAGCACTTCTTCACGACGTTCCCGCAGTTGGAGGGGGTGCGGTTCACCCACACGTGGGGCGGGGTGATCGACACGTGCAGCCGGTTCTCGGGGTTCTTCGGCACCGGGTACGGCGGCCGGCTGGCCTACGCCGCCGGGTACACGGGGTTGGGCGTGGGGGCGACGCGGTTCGGCGCCCAGGTGATGCTCGACCGCCTGGACGGGCTGGACACCGAACGGACCCGGTTGCGGATGGTGCGGGAGAAGCCGCTGCCGTTCCCGCCCGAACCGGTGCGCTCGCTCGGCATCGAACTGACGTTGCGGGCCACGGCCGCCGCGGACCGCAACGGCGGGCGGCGCAACCTGTGGCTGCGGAGCCTGGACGCGATGGGCCTGGGCTTCGACAGCTGACGTTATGTGATGGTTCGTGCGGCGTGTCGGAAAAAGGTTGGTAGGACGGGGTAAAGGGGATCGTCCCGCGCGGCGCGGCGAGGGCCCCGCTCAGCCGGTGTGGGCCAGGATGGAGCCGACCACGGGACCTCTCCCGTGGGCCCCTCCCCGATCCACCGCGCGGCCGCCCACCGGCCCTACAACGAAGGCTGCGCGGTGTCGGCCCGCCCCGGCCCGGGTCACCCGGGTCGGGGCGCCGTCCGTCCGGGGCGGGCGCCCACGGGGTTCCGGAGACCTGGGCAGGAGACGCCTTCGAGGAAGGAGCGCGTCGGCCGACGACCGCCCTTCGAGGGCGCGGACGTCGACGCGGCGGCCACCGCGTCTCCTCCGACCCGGTTCCCGTGTTCCGGGCCGGGGCCGGAGCGGAGCCCCGAAGGGGAACGGCTCAGTAACCGCGCCAGGCGTTCTGGTGGTAGGCGATGACGCGCGGGTGCATGAGCGTGGACGCCCGCACGTCCTCGCCCTCCCTGCGGTCCCTCGGGAACACCTGGGCCGCCGCCAGCAGGGCCTCGTCCAGGAAGCGCAGTGTCGGCGCGTCCTCGGAGATCCGCAGGTCCGGGGCGGTGTGCGAGGTCGCCAGGTAGAAACCCCAGTTCCCGAACGACGGCACGTCCACGTTGTAGGGGGTGGCGGGCAACCCCGCCTCGTCCAGGGACCGGCCCACGCTCCAGTAGGCGTCCGGGGCGAAGAACGGCGACCCGGCCTGCACCACCATGCGCCCGTCATCGGCCAGGGCGTGCCGGGCCAGGGCGTAGAACTCCACCGAGTACAGCTTCGACGGGCCCACGTCCTGGCCGTCGGGCAGATCGGCGACGATCACGTCGAAGTCGTCGCCGTTGTCGCGCAGCCACTGGAAGGCGTCGGTGTTGACCACCTCCACCCGGGGATCCTCGAAGGAGCCCTCGTTGAGTTCGGTGATGACCGGTTCCGTGGAGGCCAGCTCGATCACCGCCGGGTCCAGGTCCACCAGGGTCACCGAGTCCACGTCCTCGTAGGCGAGGACCTCTCGCAGGGCCAGGCCGTCGCCGCCGCCCAGCACCAGGACGTCCTCGTGGGGACCGGCCATCGCCGGGTGCACGAGCGACTCGTGGTAGCGGTACTCGTCCAGGGTGGAGAACTGGAGGTCGCCGTTGAGGAACAACCGTACGTCCCGGCCGTCGATCGACCGGGTGAGCACGATCTCCTGGTACTCGGTGCGTTCGGCGTGCACGATCGGGTCGCGGTACATGGCCTGTCGGGCGTCGACCTCGAACCGGTCCGCGTACAGGTAGGCCAGGCCGAGCACGGCGAGGATCGCGGCCAGCCCCACCCCGAGGCCGACGTACGCGCGCCGGGACAGCTCGGCGCGGAACAACCACAGGACCACGGCGATGCCCACCACCGCGTTGAGGGCGCCCACCGCCAGCGCGCCCTTGGGCAGGCCCAGGAGCGGCAGCAGCAGGAACGGGAAGGCCAGACCTCCGACGAGGCCGCCCACGTAGTCGGCGGCGAAGAGGTCGGCGACCGCCTCGGACGCCTCCTGCCTGCGGATCCGCTGGATGAGCGTCATCAGCAGGGGGATCTCCATGCCGATGAGCACACCGATGACGAACGCCAACAGCACCAGGGCCGGCTGATAGGCCGAGAACCAGGCGAACGCCCCGTACAACAGCAGCACCGACAAACCGCCGACCAGCGACAACAGTCCTTCGATGACCGCGAACGACAGTGCCGCGCTGCCCTGGAAACGCTTGGACAGCAGCGATCCCACGCCCATGGCGAACACCATCACCGACAGGACCACGGAGGCCTGGGTGATGGTGTCACCGAGGAGGTAGCTGCCGATCGCGACCAGGGCCAGTTCGTACACCAGGCCGCAGGCGGCGCACAGGAACACCGCGGCCAGCACGAGGATTCGGGCCACCCGGGGCGGCACCGGAAGTCGGGGCCGCCTCGGGGCCGGGGACTCGATCACGATGGGGTACTGCTTTCTGTGCCGTGCGTCTCCGCGCCGCGGGTCAGGTGAGGGCGGCGGCGACGACCGCGGCGATCGCCAGGTGGGCGGAGGCGCTCACCCAGGTCGCCGGGTGGGGTTCGGGGTTGCTGATCATGTGGGCGATCTTCGCGGGGATGACGAGGTCGATCAGCAGGAACGACACGGCCATCACCGCCAGACCGATCAGCCCGTACACGGCGGTGGACAGCAGGCCGGCGCCCAGGCCGATCTCCGAGTCACTGGAGAGGATCGCCGTCGTGACGATGACGGCCGCGCCCAGCGTGTTGGCCGACACCAGGAGCACGGCGTTGGGGTTGCGCTCCTCCCAGATGAGCTTGTGCAGCTTGCCCGGGGTGAGCAGGTCGATGAGCAGGTAGCCCACGAGGAGGATGGCCACGCCCACACCCGCGTAGGCGAGGGCCGCGAGGCTGTTGAAAAGGATCTCGTTCATAGTCCAGGTCTCGGTAGGGGATGGAGGTCCGGTGGGTCACTTGCCGAAGCCGGTGCCGCCGCCGCGGAAGTCGCTGCCGCCGCCGCTGGAGCCGCTGCCGCCGCTGTTGTAGCCGCTGGAACCGCTGGAGCCGCTGCCGCCGAAGAAGAAGAACCCCCCGCCTCCGGAGGAGGACCCCGACGAGGACCGGCAATCGTCGTCGTCATAGTAGGGGTCGGACACGTGATCGTCGTCGGGGCAGTGGGCGCTGTTGTTCCTGCTGTTGTCGCAGGCGCTCAGCAGGATGAGCAGCAGGACGACACCACCGATCACCACGAAGAGGGTGATGATGGTGTTGCGGTTGTCCTGCGGTTCCGCGTTGCCGTACTGGTGACTCATGGGGTCTCTCCGCGGACGTGGGCGGACAGGGTGGTGTCGGTGGTCACGAGTTCTCCGCTCTGGGGGTAGACGTGCCAGGTGCGCCAGCGGAGCGGGCCCCCGCCGTCGCGCGCTCCATCGGAGCTCAGGTGGAGCGCGGTCACGGCCAACGGGTCACCGGGGAAGGCGACGAGGAGACCGCCGGGGTCGTCCGCCACCTCACGGTGGAGGCGGTCGACCCTGTGGGTGAGTTCGGTGCGGGTGAGGGTCTCCACGAGCGAGTCGAATCGGTAGCGGCCGACGCCGTGCGCGCGTTCGGCGCTGCCGGGCAGGCCCCCGTCCACTCCGGGCAGACAGGCCACCGTCTCCACCAGCTCCCCGTACGCCGACGCGACGACCACCTGGTGGGAGGCGCCGAGCACCCGGAGTTCGATCCCGACCGGCCCCGACCGCAGGGCGCGGACGGCCAGTGGGTCGATCAGGGGGTGCCCGAGTGCCCACACCAGGTCGGCCGCCCGGGTGTCGACGAAGGGTGCGCTGATGCCGACTCGCATGTGCCGGATCAGCTCCCGGGGTAGATGGTGAAGGTGCCGGGCGCCACCTTGGTGCCGGTGCTGACCTCCCACGAGCCGTGGTCGAACCGTTCGAAGGCCAACAGCAGGCCGTCGTCGGACTCGTAGTCGGCGTAGTCGAACCCGCCCTGGGGCTTGAGGCCCGTGGTGCCCTCGGAGCGGTAGGAGCCGCTGCCCTTCTCCTCCAGCCGGTAGACGACGCCTTCGAGTTCGATCTTCTTGCCGTGGGGGGTCAGGTCCAGGTCGGGGCGGCCGGACCACAGGGCGAGTTCGACGTCGGGGTCCTCCTCGACCGAGAGCCAGCGTTTGCCGCCCTCGACCTCCAGGAAGTGCTCGGCCCAGTCATAGCCGCCCTCGGACAGGCGCAGGGTGCCGCGGATCCAGGTGCGCTCGGTGCCCCAGTCGATCATGTCGCCGGCCTTGATGGCGCGGGGGTCGCCGGCGGTGCTGTCACCGGTGTTCGCGAAGGGGTCGTGGGGGGCGGGCCGGGGCGGGGGCGGGGTGCTCCGCTTCGCGGCGCGAACCGCGTAGACGACGGCCACGACCGCCACCGTCACGGCGACGATCACCAGGAGCAGGACTTCGATGGGCAAGGTTCCTCGTTTCGCGTGGGGGAGGCCACTGACCTTTTGGACGCCCTATAAGGGGGGTTGGTTCCCTTTACATCCTATTTCGGCTCGTAAGAGGGCCGCCGGCGCACTGCGGCGCGGGCGGCCCTCCCCCGTTGTCGGCGATGTCAGCGGCCGGCGGGGACCCCCGTCTCCACGGGGAGGGAGTCGTCGCCTCCCCACAGGCTCCACGAGCCCGGGTAGAGGCGGGCGCCGCGGTGACCCGCATGCTCCAGGGCGAGCAGGTCGTGGCAGGCGGTGACCCCGGAACCGCAGTAGACGGTGATGGTGACGGAGTCCTCGGCGCCCAGGGCGGCGAAGCGCTCACGCAGCGTCTCGGGTGCGGCCAGGAGCCCGTCGGGTCCGAGGTTGCCGGTCCACTCGGCGCTGCGTGCGCCGGGGATGTGGCCGGGGCGGGCGTCGACGGGAGCGGGGTGCTCACCGGTGTAACGGCCGTGGGCGCGGGCGTCGAGGACGAGCTGACCCGGTTCGCGGGAGGTCGCCAGGACGGTGTCGGTGTGCACGACCCGGTCGGCGGGCCAGTGCTGGGGGGTGCGGTGCACGGGCCCGGGGGTGTGCTCCCCCTTCTCCAGGTCACCGGACCAGGTCTGGAGGCCGCCGTCGAGGAAGGCGGCGGGGGTGCCCAGGACGCGGAGCATCCACACGAGCCGGGCGGCTATGGAGCCGCCGGCGTCGTCGTAGACGATCACCCGGGAGTGGTCGCCGATGCCCAGGCGGCCCAGGGTCCGGGCGAAGTCCGCGGCGGCGGGCAGGGGATGGCGCCCGCCCTCGGGACTCGCGGGGGCGGCGAGGTCGGTGTCCACGTCGGCGAACACCGCTCCGGGAAGGTGCCCGGCCAGGTACGCGTCGTGGCCGGACCGACCGTCGAGATACCACCGGGAGTCGACCACGACGACCCGGTCGAGGTTCGCGCTGAGCCAGTCGGCCGAGACGGCCACCGGCAGAGGAAGGGGCTCTGACATGGGGCCAAGGGTATAGGCCGGATCACGTCCGGGTCACGGCGCAGGCGGGATCAATCACGGTCGAGACGGTGGATCCGCAGGATCCACCACAACCCGACGACCGGCAGGACCAGCGGGATGAAGAAGTAGCCGCTGCCGAACCCGGACCAGACGGTGTCGTCGGGGAAGACCTCGGGCAACGCCAGGCTCGCGGCGCCGACGACGAGGACGCCGACCATCTCGATGAGGCAGGAGACCAGGGCGACCCGCCGCGAGGTCCGCCCGGCGCGTGCCAGCCCGACGGCGGCGACGAGGTAGATGACACCGGCCAGCACCGAGAGCAGGTAGGCGACCGGCGCCTCCTCGAACTTCGTGGCCAACTGGTAGACGCCGCGTGCGGTGGCGGCGAGGGCGAACACGCCGTACACGGCGACCAGGAGCCGACCGGGGCCGGTGCGCAGGGTCGCGGCGGTCACGGCGTCCGGGGCGGTGTCAGACAACGGGGCTCCACAGCTGTTCGAGGCGGACGAACAGGACGGGCAGGATCAGGCAGGCGAACGCGATGACGGCCGGCCCCCACTTACTGCGCTCCATGAACCCCCACACGGCGCAGGCGGGCGGGAGCAGGACGACGGTGGCCAGGTAGGAGACGAACATGGCCGTCTCCTCGGGACGCTCTCCGCCGACCATGGCGACGACGGTGGCCACGGCCTGGCCGAGCACCAGCAGCCACAGGACCCCCATGCCGATCAGGTGCGGCACGAGCATGGGCCGGTCGCGGAAGGTCGAGATCAGGCACCACCCGGCCATCGCCAGGGACGCCACCTGAATGGTCATGGTCAGCCAGTCGACCACGCCGCCTCCCCCTTCGCCCGCTCACGTCCGCCCAGGTCGGCGGCGCGTTCCACGACACACGGTAGTACCGGCGCCTGACCACCCGGCACCGCCCTCCCCCGAACGCCTTCCGGGCGGGTCCCGGTTCCGCTACGGTGCGGGCATGAGCGCAGCCCGCGATGACACCGCGATGAAACCCTCGGGGATCTGCCGTGCGGGACACCACCGGTGGCGGCACGACCCACCGGACGGCAGACGCCGGATGTGCGTGCGCTGCCGGTCGATGGCGATGACCAACTACCCCTGCGGGCCCGAATGTCTGGAGTGTCACCCTCCCGAGGACGACTAGACCCGTTTGGTCAGGGGCAGCAGCAGCGCGTCGCGGACCTTGCCCCATTCGACGGCGGCCAGACCGCCCACCCCCAGGTCCTCCACGACCGCGCCGATCGAGCGCAGGTCGTACTCGTCGGTGAGCCCCCGGTCCCGGTCCCGGTGTTCGTGGACGAGCCCGATGACGTAGCGGCGCAGTTCGTCGGTACCGACGGCGGCCGACGCCCGGGCCGCCTCGTGCCACCGGGCATCGTGCGGGATCCAGGAGGCGACGACCTCCGTCGGAGTGGGGTGGTAGTCCGTGCGCATAGGCGCAACGTACCAAGGGCGTCGCTCTCCGATCACGGCTTCCGGAACGAAGTCCCCGGCTCTTGTGCGAACCTCCGGGCGCCGGTCGTCATCCGAGTGTGCGTGGAGGTTCCGCGACGATCACGGCGGCCATCGCCGCGTCATCGCCGTCGGATAGTGTCCCTTCACGGCCGCGCGTGTTCCGTCCGAGGCACACGACGCACCTCTCGCGGCACCTGACCCTTTCGCCGCCTCGCATTCGAGACCGGAGCACTCACGATGTCCTACCCCGATAACCCGTCCGGCCCCCAGCCCCCCTACGGCGGGCCGACCGGCGGCCAGCCGCCGTACGGTCCGCCCGGAGGACAGCCCTCCTACGGCGGTCCCACCGGCGGCCAGCCCTCGTACGGCGGTCCCAGCGGTGGACAGCCCCCCTACGGCGACCCCAGCGGTGGACAGCCCCCCTACGGCGGGCAACCCCCGTACGGCGGTCCGCCCGGAGGACAGCCTCCCTACGGCGACCCCTATGGGGACCCGTACAGCGTTCCGGGTTCGCAGCCGCCGAAGAAGGGCATGTCGACCGGGGCCAAGGTCGGCCTCGGCGTGGGCGGCTGCCTGGGTCTGATCCTGGTGGTGCTGCTCATCTTCGGCGTGATCGCGCTGATGGCCGGCGGGGGCGACGACACCGCGACGGTCTCGCCCTCCGGCGAGGCGAGCCAGGACACCGGCGACGACGAGAGCCCCGCCGCTGAGGAGACCGAAGAGGCCCCGGTGGACGGGAGCGGTGTGAGCATCACCGTCTCCCAGGCCGGCACCGTCGGCGGCACCCTCGGCGACACCGAGACCTACACCGCGCTGGACGTCACCTTCGTCAACGACTCGGAAGAGCCGTTCGACATCAACCCGCTCTACTTCACCTACGTGCTGGACGACGGTTCGGTGGTGAACGACTGGGCGATCCTCGCCGACATCGACCCGCTGGACGCCGTCACCATCATGCCGGGCGAGCAGGCCAGCGGCCAGGTCGCCGTGACGGGGGAGGTCACCGTGACCGAGGTGCGCTACGACCCCACCTTCGGCATGGAGGACCCGATCGTGGCGCCCGTCCAGTAGGACGTCCCCGCGTTCCCCGAGCCCCGTCCCGCGTCGCGCGGGGCGGGGCTCTCACATGCCCAGGGCCGCCAGCGCGATGACGGCGCCCAGTTCCCGGCAGGCGTCCCGGTCGGCGGCGGTCGGCGCCCCCGCGACGGTGACCGGCGGCCGGTGGCGGACCCATCCCATGCCCTTGGTGATGGCCTCGACGGCGCGGACCGCGCCGGTGGTGTCGTCGTTGCCGTGCGCGTACAGGGCGTAGGGCACGGTGCGCCCCGAGGACAGGGCCGGGTAGTGAACGAGGTCGAACCAGTGCTTGAGGGCCCCCGACATGTAGCCGATGTTGGCCGGGGTGCCCAGGACGACGGCGTCGGCGGTGAGCGCGTCGGACACGGAGGCGGCCAGCGCCGGCCGGGAGACGATCTCGACCCCCTCGATCTCGTCGTCGCGCGCCCCGGCGAGCACCGCCTCCAGGAGTTCCCAGGTGGCCGGGGAGACGGTGTGGTGAACGATGAGCAGACGTGCCATGCCCCCACCCTAGGGCGAGGCGCCCCGGCCGGCACCGTCCGAACGTCCGGGCTCACGGGCGGGCGACCGGGGTGTGGAGGGACCTATGAAATCCACTCCCGGAGGGGCCTCCAAACCTGGATCTTTCTCCATATCCTCACGCCGCGAAAAAGGGACATCGCCCCTCATTGTGTGGTTTTGTGAAATCGCGCAACACAAAGGAATCGCGTTCGCAAGGATGTCGGACATTGACCGGCCATTCCCCTCTCTCTAAGGTGCGATTCTCATCGCGCACCGCCCCGCCGCCACCCACGTGCCAGCAGGGCATACGCGGACTCACCGACCGCTTCCGGGCCGGCCGCGACGGCTCCGGGGGAACGAGGGGAACAATGCCGCACATCGTCCGCGCCGCACTCGTGCAGACCGAGTGGACCGGCGACACCGATTCCATGATCGCCGCCCATGAGCAATACGCGCGCGACGCAGCAGCCCAGGGCGCGAAGATCATCGGCTTCCAGGAGGTGTTCAACGCGCCCTACTTCTGCCAGGTGCAGGAGGCGGAGCACTATCGCTGGGCCGAGAGCGTCCCCGACGGACCCACCGTCACCCGCTTCCAGGCCCTGGCCCGGGAACTGAACATGGTGATGGTCCTGCCGGTGTTCGAGATCGAGAAGCCCGGGTTCTACTACAACACCGCCGCCGTCATCGACGCCGACGGCACCTACCTCGGCAAGTACCGCAAGCACCACATCCCGCAGGTCAAGGGGTTCTGGGAGAAGTACTACTTCCGCCCCGGCAACCTGGGCTGGCCGGTCTTCGACACCGCCGTCGGCCGCGTCGGCGTCTACATCTGCTACGACCGCCACTTCCCGGAAGGATGGCGGGCGCTCGGCCTGGCCGGGGCGCAGCTGGTGTACAACCCGTCGGCGACCAGCCGGGGCCTGTCCGGCTACCTGTGGAAGCTGGAGCAGCCGGCCTCCGCCGTCGCCAACGAGTACTTCATCGCCGCCATCAACCGGGTCGGCGTCGAGGAGTACGGGGACAACGACTTCTACGGAACGAGCTACTTCGTGGACCCGCGCGGACGGTTCGTGGGGGACGTGGCCTCGGACACCACCGCGGAACTGGTCGTACGCGACCTCGACTTCGACCTGATCGACGAGGTCCGCACCCAGTGGGCGTTCTACCGCGACCGCCGCCCGGACGCCTACGGGCCCATGGTCGAGGGTTAGGGGACGGCCATGGGACGCACCCTCATCACCGGCGGACTGGTCATCACCGCCGCCGACGAGCTGGAGGCCGACGTCCTCATCGAGGACGGGACCGTGGTCGGGCTGGCCCTGAGGGGCGGTGACACCGCCCACACCTGGGCCGGGAGCGACGCCGAGGTCATCGACGCCACCGGGCACTACGTCATTCCCGGCGGGGTCGACGCGCACACCCACATGGAGCTGCCGTTCGGCGGCACCTTCGCCTCCGACACCTTCGAGACCGGGACCCGGGCCGCCGCCTGGGGCGGCACCACCACCATCATCGACTTCGCGGTGCAGACCCCCGGGCGGCCGGTGCGCGCCGGGGTGGACGCCTGGATGGCCAAGGCCGAGGGCAACTGCGCGATCGACTACGGGTTCCACGCGATCCTGTCCGACGTCAACGAGTCGTCCCTGAAGGAGATGGACGTGCTCGTGGACGAGGGCATCACCTCGTTCAAGCTGTTCATGGCCTACCCGGGCGTGTTCTACAGCGACGACGGACAGATCCTGCGGGCCATGCAGCGCGGCGCCGCCAACGGCGCGCTGACCATGATGCACGCCGAGAACGGGATCGCCATCGACGTGCTGGTCGAACAGGCGCTGGCGGCCGGGAAGACCGACCCCCGCTACCACGGGGAGGTCCGCAAGGCCCTGCTGGAGTCGGAGGCCACCCACCGCGCCATCCAGCTGGCCCGGGTGGCCGGGGCGCCGCTGTACGTGGTGCACGTGTCGGCGGGCGAGGCCGTCGACGAGTTGGCGCGCGCCCGCGACCTGGGGCTCAACGTGTTCGGCGAGACCTGTCCGCAGTACCTGTTCCTGTCCGTGGACAACCTCGCCGAGCCGGACTTCGAGGGCGCCAAGTACGTGTGCTCGACACCGCTGCGGCCCCGGGAGCACCAGGAACTCCTGTGGCGGGCGCTGCGCACCAACGACCTGTCCGTGGTCTCCACCGACCACTGCCCCTTCTGCTTCAGCGGGCAGAAGGAACTGGGCCGGGGCGACTTCTCCAAGATCCCCAACGGCATGCCCGGGGTGGAGAACCGGATGGACCTGCTGCACCAGGCGGTGCTGGACGGGCACATCGGCCGCCGCCGGTGGATCGAGCTGGCCTGCGCCACCCCGGCGCGCATGTTCGGGCTCTACCCGCGCAAGGGCACCATCGCGCCGGGCGCCGACGCCGACATCGTCGTCTACGACCCGAACGCCGAGCACGTCATGTCCGCCGAGACCCACCACATGAACGTGGACTACTCCGCCTACGAGGGCAGGCGGGTGACGGGCCGGGCCCGCACCGTCCTGTCGCGCGGCCGGGTCATCGTCGACGGCGGCGCGTACCTCGGCACGGCCGGGGACGGCCGCTACCTGACCCGTGGCACCTGCCAGTACCTGATCTGACCCGCGAGGAGAGCACATGGACATCGGACTCGTCCTCCAGACCGACCCGCCCGCCGATCTGCTGGTGGAGCGGATGGCTCGGGCCGACCGGCTCGGGTTCACCCACGGGTGGACCTTCGACTCGGTGGTGTTGTGGCAGGAACCGTTCGTCATCTACAGCCGCGTCCTGGAGCGCACGGAGAACCTCGTCGTGGGCCCGATGGTCACCAACCCGGGCACCCGTACCTGGGAGGTGACCGCCTCCCTGTTCGCGACCCTGAACGACATGTTCGGCAACCGGACGGTGTGCGGGATCGGCCGAGGCGACTCGGCGATGCGCGTCGCCGGGCGCAGCCCCGCCACCCTGGCCCGGCTCTCCAAGGCCATGACCGCGATCAAGGACCTGGCCGAGGGCCGGGAGGCGGACGTGGACGGGGCGACCTTCCGCATCCCGTGGGTGCGCGACGGTGCGCTGCCGATCTGGATGGGCGCCTACGGGCCCAAGGCCCTGGAGCTGGTGGGGCGGCAGGCCGACGGGTTCATCCTCCAGTTGGCCGACCCGTACCTGACCGAGTGGATGGTCAAGGCGGTGCGCAAGGCCGCCGTCGACGCGGGCCGCGACCCGGCGGAGATCACCGTGTGCGTGGCCGCCCCGGCCTACGTCACCGACGGGTCGGCGGAGGGTCTGGCGCACGCCCGCGAGCAGTGCCGCTGGTTCGGCGGGATGGTGGGCAACCACGTCGCCGACCTGGTGGCGCGGTACGGGCACTCGGACGCGGTCCCCCAGGAGCTGACCGACTACATCGAGGCCCGGCAGGGCTACGACTACAGCCACCACGGCCGGGCCGACAACCCCGACACCGCGTTCGTCCCCGACAGCGTGGTGGACCGGTTCTGCCTGCTGGGGCCGGTGAAGGAGCACGTGGCCAAGCTGGAGCGGCTGCGCGCGATGGGCGTGGACCAGTTCGCGGTCTACGCGATGCACGACGACGTGGACGGGGTCATCGACGTCTACGGGCGCGACGTGGTCCCCGCCGTGTCCCGACGGTCCTGAACGCGGTCGCCCGGGGCCCGCGCCCCGGGCGGCCCGAGGGGACTTCACCGACCGATGCCCCACCCGGAACACGGAAGTCACACGGGGCGCGCACACTGCCGGGGCGGGCACGGCGACAGCCGCTACGAGCCGTCCTCGCACCCTCGGTGACGTGCGAGGATATCCGACGGCCCGAAACGGGTCCGGAGTTCTCCAGCGTTCCGACGAAGCCCCGTCACCCGTGGGCCCGACGCCGAGCCCACCCCCTGATCCCCCGTATCCCCGAAGAGCAGGTGCCCCGTGACCCAAGCCCCACCCACCCCGGAACCGAGCGCCGTCACCCACCCCGACGGGCGCGTCTCCCTGGCCGAGGGCGCGTCCATGCCCGAGAGCCCCTACGTCAACGAGGACCTCCAGCCGGTGCCGATGTCCCGGCGCACCTGGGGCACCGGGAGCTTCACCGCCCTGTGGGTGAGCATGTCGGTGAGCATCCCCGCCTGGACCCTGGCCAGCGGCCTGATCGCCGCGGGCATGGACTGGCGCCAGGCGATCCTCTGCGTGGTCCTGGGCAACGTCATCGTGCTGGCGCCGATGGTGCTGACCGGCCACGCGGGCGCCAAGTACGGCATCCCGTTCCCGGTGTTCGCCCGCGCCTCCTTCGGCCTGCGCGGCGCCAACCTCCCGGCGCTGCTGCGCGGCGCGGTCGCCTGCGGCTGGTTCGGCATCCAGACCTGGGTGGGCGGCCAGGGCGTGTACGTGCTCGCCGGGCGGATGTTCGGCGAGGGCTGGCTCGGCGCCGCCGAGGTCGGCGGCAACCCGTGGACCCTGTGGCTGTCCTTCGCCGTGTTCTGGGTGGTGCAGGTGCTCATCATCCTGTGGGGCATGGAGGGCGTCCGCAAGGTACAGGTGTGGGCGGCCCCGCTGATGATCGTCGGCGGTGCGGCCCTGCTGGTGTGGATGGCCGTGGAGGCCGGCGGCGTGGGCGTCATGCTCGCCGCCGCCCCCGAGGGACTCGACTGGAGTCCGTCGTTCTGGGCGCTGTTCTTCCCCTCGCTCATGGGCGTCATCGGTTTCTGGTCCACGCTGACCCTGAACATCAGCGACTTCACCCGCTTCTCCAGCTCCCAGCGCGCCCAGACGGTGGGCCAGTCCCTGGGCCTGCCCACCACGATGACCCTGTTCTCGCTGCTGGCCGTCATGGTGACGGCGGGCACCGCCGCCGTCTACGACGAACCGCTGTGGAACCCGATCGACATCGTCGCGCAGATGGGCAGCGGCCTGGGACTGCTGTTCGCGATCTTCGTCGTGCTCTTGGCGACGATCTCCACCAACGTCGCCGCCAACCTGGTGGGGCCCGCCTACGACCTGGCCAACCTGGCGCCGCGCCTGATCGACTTCCGCACCGGGGCGATCATCACCTGCTTCCTGGGGGTGCTGATCTTCCCCTGGAAGCTGCTGGAGAACGAGAGCGTCTACATCTTCACCTGGCTGGGCACCGTCGGCGGTGTCCTGGGCACGGTGGCGGGCATCCTGCTCGCCGACTACTGGGTGGTGCGCCGGACCCGGCTGGACCTGCCAGGCCTGTACCGGCGCGGGTCGGAGTACTGGTACGGCGGCGGCTGGAACTGGCGGGCGCTGGTCGCGTTCGGCACCGGCACCCTGCTGGCCGTCGGCGGTTCCCACTCGGGTGTGGACGCGGCGACCGGCGCGAAGCTGGGCCCGTTCCCCGAGGACGGCCTGATCCCGCCGCTGGCACCGCTGGCCGACTACGGCTGGGTGGTCGGACTGGTCAGCGCCTTCGTCCTGTACTGGGTGCTGAACCTGGTGGCACCGGTGCGCGTCCCGGCCACCGGTGACGCCGGAGCGGCTCCGGACGCCGGCGAACCGGAGCAGCGTGGCCCGGAGAAGACGGACGCCTAGAACACCTGGAGAACACCCGATCCGTGGGGGCCGCACCGTCCGGTGCGGCCCCACACCCCTGTGCACGTCACAGTGACGTGGGACATGCGTTACCCGGTCGTGACCGGTGTCCGACCTGACTCGTGCCACTTTTGAGCATCGCGGCAAGGAACAAGCTGCTGAACTGGTCTGATAGTGCTCGGGAAGGATGGCTGGGGTGACTAATCAAGGTGCCGGCCATAGCGTGAACGAGTGGCATCGTTCATCCGGAAGGTCACCACCGCATCAGGCGCGCAAGCGGTCCAGATCGTCCATAAGAACGGCCGCCAGATCGTGGACATCGACCACATCGGCTCGGCCCACAACGACGCCGAACTCGCCGCGCTGATGGAGATCGCCACCAACGGCTGCACCCCGGCCAGCTCACCCTGGACCTGGATGTGGGACCGGCACCTGCGACAGAACCCGAACCCGCGCCCCACACCGGCACCGGCAGCGGCAGCGGCCCGAGGGGCGTGGGCGCCCGTTCCGAACTGCTGTGGGACACCCTGGCCGATGCCTACACCCGCCTGGGCTTCGATGCCGTGCGCGATGCCACCTTCGCCAAGCTCGTGCTCGCCCACATCGTGGAACCCACCTCCAAGGCCGACACCCTGCGGGTCCTGGGAGAACTCGGCGTGTCCGTACCCTCGCTGCGGACCGTCTTTCGGTGCCTGGCCCGCTGCCAGGAGCACGACTACCGCCGACGAATCACCGACGCCTGCCTGGCCCACGGCCGCTCCACCACGGGCCTGGCCCTGATCATGTACGACTGCACCACCGTGTACTTCGAGGCCGAGAAAGAGGACGGTCTGCGCAAGGTCGGGATGGGTAAGGAAAGCCGCGTGGACCCGCAGATCCTCGTCTGCCTGCTGGTGGACGCCACCGGGTTCCCGCTGGCGGTGCACTGCTTCGAGGGCAACAAAGCCCAGGCCAAGACGCTGCTGCCCGTGGTCACCGACCTCATCGAAGGCCTGCCCGAGGCCTAGGACGTCGTCGTGGTGGCCGATGCCGGCATGCTCTCGGCCGCCAACCTCAACACCCTGGAGAAAGCGGGACCACGGTTCATCGTCAGCTCGCGCATCACCAAGGCGCCCTACGATCTGGCCGAACACTTCCAGACCTGCGGCACCTACTTCACCGATGGGCAGACTCTCGAATCGGCGCGGGTGATGGGCACCGGCCGTAACGCCCGCACCCGCAGGGTGGTCTACCAGTACCTGTTCGAACGCCACCAGCGCGACCAGCGGGCGATCAACGCCCAGATCACCCGGGCCGAGAAGGTCGCCGACGGGTCTCGGCCGCTGAAGAAGGACCGGTTCGTGCGCCTGGACGGCGCTGCCAAAGGGGTGGACTGGGGCCTGGTCCAACGGGCCCGGGACCTGGCCGGGCTGAAGGCTACATCACCAACATCGGCCCCGAGGTGATGGGCGGCCAGGCGGTGATCGACGCCTATCACGACCTCTACCAAGTGGAGCGGTCCTTCCGGATGGCCAAGTCCGATCTGGCCGCGCGGCCGGTCTTTCACCACGTGCGCGAATCGATCGAGGCGCACTTGACCATCGTGTTCACCGCTTTGGCCGTCTCCCGGCACCTCCAGGGCTCGTTCAAGTTCCCGAGAGGTCGGGTTCGTAACCGATCCCGTAGAACGGCAGAGCGTGTTCGGGTAGGTCCCGGATCGCGCGGGTGGTCTTGGCGATGTTGTCCGCCCCCGCCGACTTCAACACCCCGATGGCCAGGTTGCGCAACGCCGCCATCGCCCGAGGAGCGCTGCCGGTGTGGACCGTGCAGGCATCCTCGCCGAACGTCACGTCCCGGATGTGGTGGCTGGAGTTCTCGATCGCCCAGTGTCCGCGCACGTAGGCGGCCAGATCGGCGGGTGTGGCCTGGTGGGCGTCCAGGCTGGTGACGGCGAACACCGTCTCGCGGGTCTGCTTCTTGCCGGTCTCCTGCTGGCGGCGGTGGACCCGCAGCACGAGCCTGGCGTGGGAAAAGCAGATACCGCCGAGGCTGTCGGCGATGCCCATGACCTTGATCGACCGGGACTCGCGGCGCCCGTGGCCCTTCTCCGAACGGGTGTGGGCGATGGGTGTCCTGCCCCAGGGCAACCCTGAGATCTGGGCGTGCAGGGTGGGCTGGTTGCCCTTGACCATGGCCACATAGTGGGCGCCCTTGCCCTTCACCAACCGTTTGAGGTGCTCCTTGACCGTGTGCAGGGCATCGAAGGTGACCACCCGCCCGGCCAGGTCCAGGCCCTGGAGCAGGGGCAGGAAGTGGCGGGTCTCGTTCGTTTTGGCACCGACCTCACTCTGGGCCAGGGTCAGGGGCGGGTGGTGGGCCAGGGCGGAGAGCAGGTGGCGGCGCGGCTGGTCGAGCCGGGCCGAGCCCTTGAGGGCTTTGCCGTCCACGGCGATCGCCGGGAGTGCGGGCCGTGCGTTGTCGGTGGCACCGTCGCCGTCATCACCGGTGGCGGTGGTGGCGTGGTGTCGGTCGGCGAGGTAGGCGCAGATGGCCGCGTCCAGGGCGTGGGCGTTGATGCGGCACAGGACGCGGTCGATGGTGCAGGCCGCCGGGGAGCGCCGGTAGTGCAGGGGGTGGGGGCGCACGCCGAGCGCCGTCAGGAGGCGCAGGGGGGCGCGTTGTCCCCATTCGGCGATCTCCTCGATGGTCTTGGCGCCGGAGGCGGCCGCGCAGGCGCAGATGGCCAAGATGGCGTCCAGGGGGTGCCACAGGCCGCGCAGGAATCGGGGGTCGGGGATCGCTCGTAGGTAGGTGCGCAGGTCGGGAATGGTGTGTGGATCGATCGGGCTCAGGTTCGCGAGCACGGTCGGGATCGGGGATGATGAGAGGGCGGGCACGGGAGACCTTCGGGATCATTTGGCTTCGACACCACAATGATCGCGGGTTCCCGTGCCTGTCTGCGTGCACGGTTGTGGTCTGCCCGAACCGGACGATCCTCACTGATCCGGAACTTGCACGGGCCCTGTCCAAGCCCACCGAGTCGATGAACCCCCGCAGCAGATCGGTGCGTTTGCGCACCAGACGAAGATGCGCGTTGATCACCTGCTCCAGCTCCTCCAGGCTCCGGAACAGACGGCTTCTGAGCACCCGCTTCAGGTGCGCCCACAGCGTCTCCACCGGGTTCAGCTCGGGCGCGTACCGGGGGGCAGGAACACCACCCGCACCCGGTCCCGTGCCGTGATCTGGGCGGTCATCCGCTTGCCCGAGTGCGAGGAGTGGTTGTCCCAGATCAGCACCACCGTGCTCCGCAACGCCCGGTGCAGACGGTCCAGCAGGGTGGGCAGCATCGCGGCGGTGATCGCAGAGCGCTGCACGGTGTGGAACAGCTTCACCGTCCCGGTGGCGGGGTGCACGCACAGCCATCCGACGGCGTTGGCCCGCTCCCGTCGGCCCCGGCGGGTGGCCACCAGCGGGGTGCGCCCCCTGCGCCCCCAGGTGCGGCGGGTGGGCGGGGACGTGCTCGCCCCGCACTCATCGGCGAAGACGATCCACGCACCACGGGTTTCAGCGTCCTCTTTTGGCCCGGGGCCACACCTGGGTGCGCCACCGGTCGACCTCTTCCTCGTCTCCTTCGGCGGCCCGCGTCGCGGGCACCTGGTGGGAGAAGCCCATCCGCTGCAGCAGCCGCCACACCCCGGAGGGATCGGCGTAGGAGACGCGGAAGTGCTCGTTGATGAGGTGGTTGACCCGATCCAGGGTCCAGGACTGGTCGGGCCATCCGTGCTCGGTGGGGCCAGAGTCCAGCAGGGCGGCCAGGGCGCGTTCCTGGGCGCCGTTCAGGAAGGGTTCGGCGCCGCGGGGGCGGGCCGCCAGCGCGGCGGGGCCCTCGCTCTTCCAGATGGTGTGCCACGTGTGGACGGCTTGTCTGCTCACGCCGAGCAGGCGGGCGATCGCGGCTTGGGACAGCTCGCCCTGGTCGAACAGCTCCGCGGCGACCAGGCGTCGTTTCTCGTACTCGGCAGGGGTGCGGGGAGAGGAGAGGGGAAGCTCCATGAGCAGGGTTTTCCCAGCTCACTCGAACGTCAACCCACACATCAAAGATCAGTACGCGCCTATGCCCGCAACACCCACTGGGCGCTCAACGCGCTCACGGTCGGCAAACCCCAAGAGCAACTTTGAAACCGCCCTGCATCGAACCCTCCTTCCCGTTCGGGACACACGAAGAATCGAGGTTGTCGATGCCACCCGTCCCCGCATCGGCGTGACCAGCAAGCGCATGCTTTCACCCTTCCGAATGCTTACAAAAGAACTCAATTTATTCGATCGTTCCAGAAGAGATGGTAAATCGAAAGCCCCAATGGAATAAGAGACAAGAAAATAGCCAACAAAGGAATCGGATCCACAGACCCCCGGGAAAATATATCAAACAAGAGAACAGACAAAGCAAGCATGAAAGAAATGAAAGATGCCGCAAGCAAGATAAATATGAATTTTCTCCAACCCATAATTTCACCCAATCAATTCACCATGTCGCACAAAAACGCGAAAACATTGAAACTCTTTCATTTTTGCCAAAAATTAATTTCTGGATGAAACAAAATATCACCACAGGATCACTGAAGGGGCCTCCTGATATTACCGATCAGGCGGACATTCAAAATCAGACATTACAGAGACGACATACGGCGCGAAGATCGCTTTGCGATACTTCACTCACATGACCCTTGAGCTTATACAACAACAAGACAGGCAAGACGCGAGATAGAAACAGGTGGCGGAGCACAGACATCTTACCCCGCCACCTACAGCCCCAAACAATTGTTCTTGCACTAAAGAAAATCTATCAAAATTCCTCCACGCACCCCTACACAAAGCTAACGATCAGCAGACATACGCGGCATCCTGAATTGAAACGTACATCAGCGCAGACCCCCCAACAAAGGCAATCCCTCCAATGACTACAGCGACTACTGGAGTTCCAGGGGCTGCCACCATCGCGCCTGCAGCAAACGCAGTCATTCCAGCCCCGACCGCTATAACAACTGCCCTGACACACTGATTTCGTGGATCATAATTTGTCCCCTCTGGTTCTGTGCCAGAGGGCTCATCCGTGGGCTCAGGACGGTTGAATCTTACAACAGAAAAGGATATCGCATTCATCCCAAAATTAGAACCATTGGATTTCCCCTTGCCCATAACGCGAGAGATCGCCATTGGCCCATGGAAAGAATTTCCCCTTTCGCCCTTTTGGAGACTTCTTTGCCCGATAATTTTTTCCCGGTTCGCCTTTTCACGGGCGGCCTTCGCGGCCGCGGCCTTGCGGGCGGCGGCGATGCGCATTGCCGCGGCCTTGCGGGCAGCGTTGGCGGCCTTCGCGGCGCGGATCTGGGCAGCGCGGATCTTGGCCGCGCGGATGGCAGCCTGCCGAGCCTGGTAAGCACGGATCGCGGCCTGGCGGATTCGGTAAGCACGGATGGCGGCCATGCGGGCCTGGTAAGCACGGATGGCGGCCTGCCGGGCCCGGTAGACAGCGGCCCACTTGCGGGCCTGGGAGAAGCTCTTACGGTAGTACAACCCGTCGGGGTCCGTGAACGACGTCGGGTTGTTATTCGCGTACGCGTACCCGTTCATCTGCTGCGAATCAGCGAAGTCGACGACCGGGTCCGCCGAGATGAACATCCCCGTTTCACCGTCGTAGGAGCGTACCCCCAGTCGGGTGAAGCCGGCCTGTTCGTCGACCACTCCGCCCACGTAGCCGCGCGAGTTCGGCCAGGTCCCCGTGGCGGTACCGCGTTCAGTGCCGAAGGCGGTGAACCTGCGGCGAACGCTCTCACCGGTCAGCGAGTTGATCGCGAGCTGCCCGATCTGGTGATGCTCGGAGAAGATCCAGTGCAAGTCCCCGCCGCTGGAGCGGCTGGCGATGACCTCCCCCTGGTGCTCGTACAGGCGTGTCCCCTGGCTGGTGAGCTCCTGCTTGTTGAAGGAGATCTCCGTTCCGGGCAGGAACAGGGTCACCGTGTCGCCGTCGTCGCGCAGCAGGCGTTCGCCCTCGGCGTCGTAGACGAACCGAGAGGTGAGGCTGTCGGAGCACTACCTGTACTTCAACGACGACGTGTTCCTGGCCCGACCGGTGGGCACCGACCGGTTCTTCCACGCCAGCGGTGCGGCGCGGCTGCCGTTCTCCCCGCACCAGTTCGGAGTGGGCGAGCCGGTGACCGGGGAGGCGGCGCCGAACTCGGCGGGCAAGAACGTGCGTGAGCTGCTGGCCGCCGATTTCGGACGGCACATCACCCACAAGTTCAAGCACGTCCCCCACCCGCAGATCCGCTCGGTTCTGGACGAGCTGGAGGAGCGCTACGCCGAGGCGATCGACCGCACGGTGCACGCCCGTTTCCGGGCGCTGACCGATGTGGGGGTCGCGGCCACGCTGCACCACCACTACGCGCTGTTCACCGGTCGGGCGGTTCCGGGCGAGTACGCGATGCGCTACATCGACATCGGCGCCGACGACACCGCGGAGAAGCTCGCGGCGCTGGAGGCCGACCCCACCGTCGAGTTCTTCTGCCTCAACGACTTCGACACCCCGCCCGAGAAGCAGGAAGAGGCCACCGCCATGGTCCACCGGGTCCTGACCGACCGCTTCCCCTTCCCCTCCCGGTTCGAGAAACCCGGAGTCTGACCGCCGGTCTCCACGGCCGGACGGACGGCCACGGAGCGGGGCGTCGACCGCATGCTGGACGGGCGCGGCTGAGCGCGCTTTCGGATGTACGAGGACCCCTGACCGCGCAGGTCCGGGGGTCCTCGTACATCCGGAGGGCTCGTGTGTCCGGGAGGCACCAGCCACTGTCAGGCTCTTCGGCGTCCAGCGGTGCGAGCACCCCGAAGGTGCCCTCGTCGGCGTAGAAGTTCTCCTCCCTCTTCCTCCTACTCGTCCTCCTCGAAGCGCGACCCCATACGTGTTCCCTCCTGTCGTGCGACCGGCTGTGAACAGGACGCGGGTTCGGTCAAACACGTTGCCGTGAATGCCCCGTACATCAACAAAAAGAACACGGGCACGGGAAGGCCGATAAGCCTTCCAGGTGTGAACTCGGACACTGTTTCCGCAGCTCAGGGCTACACATCAACACAGATTTCATCTCGACTGGACAACGTCGACCCTTATATGGCCAGATCCGGTCAAAGCCATCGGATACTGAAAAAGCAGGGCATTCCCCGAGCGCCGTCATCCCTCCGGCGCTCAGCCGCGCGCCCATGGCCGCCGCCCCCTGCGCCCTCATCTTCACCGAGCCCAAGGCCCATCCGTGTCCTCTTCCGCCCAGAGTCCCGTGTTCCGCGTGCCCGAGGTCCGTCGCCGACGCGACGACATCGAGGGACTGCGGGGGATCGCCGCCCTGCTCATCGCCGTCTACCACATCTGGTTCGGGACGGTCTCCGGCGGCGTCGACGTCTTCCTGATCCTCACCGGGTTCCTCATCACCGGATCCATGGTGCGGGCGCTGGAACGCGACGGGCGCATCGGCATCGGCGCGTTCTGGAGCCGGACCGCCCGGCGGCTCTTCCCTGCCGGGGCCGTGGTCCTGGGCGCGGTCCTGATCGGGGCCTTCCTGTTCCTGCCCCGGTCGGGCTGGACCGCTGTCATCGCCGAGGTGCGGGCCGCCGCGCTCTACCACGTCAACTGGCACCTGGCGCTGGGCTCGGTCGACTACATGGCGCGGGACTCCGCCTCCAGCCCGGTCCAGCACTTCTGGTCGCTGGGCGTGCAGGGGCAGTTCTACCTGCTGTGGCCGATCCTGCTCACCCTCGTCGCCCTGGCCGCCGTACGCCTGGGCGGCGGGGTCCGGACCGCGGTGACGGCGACGGTGACCGGGGTGTTCGCCCTGTCGTTCGGCTACTCCCTGTGGATCACCTCGACCGAGCCGACGTGGGCCTACTTCGACACCGGCGCCCGCCTGTGGGAACCCGCCCTGGGCGGACTGCTCGCGCTGCTCATGCCTTATCTGCGCGTGCCCCGGGCGGTGCGCGCCGTCGCCGGGTGGGTCGGCCTGCTCGCCCTGATCTCCTGCGGCGTGATCATCGGCGACTCGCTGCCCTACCCCGGGTACGCCTCGCTGTGGCCGATCACGGCCGCCGCGCTGATCCTGGTGGCCGGCGCCGACGGGGAGCCCGGCCGGTGGTCCGCCAACCGACTGCTGGGACTGCGCCTGCTCACGTGGCTGGGCCGGCACTCCTTCACGCTGTTCCTGTGGCACTGGCCGGTGCTCGTCTTCTACCTGGAGGTCACGAACCGGGTGAAGCCGTCGATGACCGGCGGCCTCATGGTCCTGGGCGCCTCCTTCGCGGCGGCCCTGGCCACGTCGTGGATCGTCGACGGCGGTGTCGACCGGGTCCTGCGCGACCGGCGGTCACCGTCGTGGTCGCTGGCCGCCGGTGTGCTGTTCGCGGTCCCGGTCCTGCTGGGCTCCCTGCTCTGGAACGCCGGGATCGAGCACGAGCGCGAGCTGCGCGCGCGACTCAGCGCCGACCCGACCGCCTACCCCGGGGCGGCCGTGCACCTGAGCCCGGAGCTGGCGGCGAGCCTGCCGTCGCTTCCGGTGTATCCGGACACCACCACGGTGAAGCGGGACACCATCTCCCAGACCAGCGCGTGCAACGTGACCATCCCCGACGCGGAGCTGATCTCCTGTGAGTTCGGGGCCGTGGACTCGGAGTACACACTGGTCCTCACCGGCAGCTCGCACGCACGGCACTGGTTCCAGGCGCTCCTGCCCATCGCCGAACACCACGGGTGGCGGCTGGTGATCATGACCAAGAACGCCTGCCAGTTCAGCGCCGAGGAGCAGGTCTTCGAAGGCGCGGTGTACGAGGAGTGCAACGCCTGGAACGACCAGGTCACGGCGGAGCTGGAGCGGATGCGCCCGAACGCGGTGTTCACCCTGGGCACGTTGACGCAACAGGGCGACGGAAGCCTGGAGCACGTGCCGGCCGGGTTCGTGGAGAACTGGCGGTGGCTGGAGGAGCGCGACATCGACGTGGTCGCGGTCCGTGACACGCCCCGCTTCTCCTTCGACGTGGCCGACTGCGTCGACCGCGGCGGCGCCGGGGCCTGTGCCGAGGACCGGGCGTACACCCTGGCGGAGGTCTCGCCCCTGGAGGAGGCCGAGGACCTGCCGGCGGGAGTGCGGGTGGTGGACCTGTCGGACTACCTGTGCCGGGACGGTCGGTGCCCGGGGGTGATCGGCAACCAGTTGGCCTACTACGACGACAACCACTTCTCGTACGCGTTCTCGTCGTCCCTGGCGGTCCTGCTGGAGCCGCTGCTCCTGGAGGCACTCCCGGACGCCCCGGTCGCCGACACCACCCTCACCGACCACACCTCCACCCTGATCGACGGGCGCACCGAGGCAGCCGCCGATCCCACCGTCACCCTCCGCTGACCCCCGCCCGGCCTCCCCGAGGGGGCCGGGCGGCCCCGGACGCGGGACCCGCCGGTCGCGACGGACAGCCTTCGGGTGGGGTGCGGACGGCGAGGGCTCAGTGGGCGGGCCAGGGTGCGCGGGGCCCCGGGCGCAGGAGGGACGGGGCTCCGCCCAGATCGGCGAGGATCCGCCGGCGGGCGCGGCGGTGGACCGACTCGTCGAGCAGGGGCGGCCGGGCCGGGAGCTCCCCGCGCCGGGCACGGAGCACCAGCCCGGCGAGGCGGCGCGTCCAGTCCTCCCGCTCCGGCGGGTGGAAGTGGTTCTCCCGCGCCCACCGGGGCGAGGGGACCCGGAAGCGCACGGCGCGCACGTCGTCGAGGGTCCCGAAGAGGTCCCCGTCCTCGAACACCGTCGCCCCGACGTCGTCCCCGACGTCGCTCAGGACGATCACCGGGACGTCCATCGAGATCGCCTCCAGCGCCGTCGGCGAACCGACGGTGACCAGTCCCCGTGCCCGGTCCAACTGGGCCGCGACGGGACCGGCCCGGAAGAGCACCGTGTGGTCGTGGACGCGACCGGCCGCCACCAGGGAACGCCACAGCTCCTCGTAGTCCCCGCCCGGGGCGGCCGTCCGCCGCTCGCCCGGACAGACGACGACCTCCAGGTCGGGCCGGTTCTCGGCGAGGTCGGCGAGCGCCTCCAGGATCCGTTCGCGGTGGCGCGGCGGCACCGGAACGTGGTCCTGGGCGGCGAACACCACACGGTGCGGGCGGGCCCTGCGGGGTTCGCGCACGATGGGCAGCGGTGTCCCCGCCAGCGCGACCTCGGCGCCGACGCCGATCTTCTCCCCCAGTTCGGAGAACGCCGTGACCTCGCGCAGGCTGTGCAGCACGAGAAGGTCGACGCGGGACCGGTGGAGCCATTCGTGTTCGCCGGCGGGAAGCGCGGGCACCGGAAGGGTGGAGACCACGACGGGTCGGCGGCGACCGGTCGGCAGGATCCCGGACAGGGCGTCGGTGACCCGGGCGGTGCAGTTGAGCATGACGACGTCGGGGACCCGACGGCGGATCAGACGGCGCAGCTCGGGCAGGGTCAGGACCGGTACGCGACGGCCGGCCAGCCCGGTGTCGGCGACGGCGCCCCGCAGCCGGGCGGGCGCGGGGGCGACGGGTGACCGCACGACGGCGAGGCCGACGGTGTGACCGTGCCCGGGCAGGGCGTCGAACATGGACGCGGACAACCGGACGTACTGCTCGGTGTCCGCCACGGCCACGACCGTCAGGTCCATGCCGCCGAGGTCGGGGTCGCTCACGTCGGTCCTCCTGGAGGTGTCCGTGCGGCACCGGGAACACCGAGGCGCCACGGTGGCGGGGTACGCCGACAGCCTACACACACAAAGTATCGACCCCGATACCCTTCGGAGTAATGACTGTTCGTCCCGGTGGGCGATGGCTCCCCGGCCTCGGTGACCTCCATCACCGAACCGTCCGGCTCGCGGTGCGCGTTGATCGCAGTGCACGTTGAGGAATGACGCACAGGGGGGCGCATGGCCGTTGTCGAGGCCGTAGGGCCGGCGGGGGACGCCGAGGAACCGAGGGCCGTCCGGCCACGCGAACGCCTGGTGGGGGTGGACGCGGCTCGGGGGGTCGCGCTGCTCGGGGTGTTCATCGCGCACATGGGGGTGCCGTTGGCCCTCCTCCTGACCGGGGGCGTCGACGTCCACGACGCCGAGAAGGAGATCGAGGGGCTCGGCGGCACCCTCGTGGAGTGGATCTCGATCGCGGTGAGCGGCCGGTCCGCGGCGTTGTTCGCCTTCCTGGCCGGGATCTCCCTGGTGCTCCTGGCCGGGCGGAGCCGCCCCGGCACCCGCACGGAACGCAACCGGGTCCGGGTGCGGATCGCGGTGCGCGCGCTCATTCTCATCGCGATCGGTTACGGTCTGGCGGTCCTGGGCTCCCTGGCGGTCATCCTGCACTTCTACGGGGTGTTCTTCCTCCTGGCGATCCCCCTGTTGTGGCTGCGCACCCGGCACCTGGTGGCGCTCGCCGTGGCGGTGGCGCTGATCGGCCCGCAGGCGACCTTGGCCGCCCAGTACCTGATGCCCGTGGACGGCTGGTTCCAGAGCGTGTCCGACGAGGAGGGATGGACCGAGGAGGACGAGGCGGAGTGGGCGTCCACCTGGGGGGACCCGGAGTGGGCGGAGTCCAAGGAGGCGTACTGGAGTTCCCTGGAGGGGTCCGACGGCGAGGACCTCCTCTCGGAGGGGGACTCCGTGGAGGGCATGCCGCTGTTCACGTTCGACATGCTGGAAGGCCCTTTGGACTTCCTGTTCCTGGGCCTGTACCCGGCGGCGGTGTTCATGGCCTACGTCCTGGCCGGGATGATCGTCGCCCGCACCGGCCTGCGGTCCCGGAGGGTGCGCCTGTGGCTGGTCGGAGCGGGGGTCGGCATGGCCGCCCTCGGCTACGGTTCGTCCTGGCTGCTGCTCGGCCCGCTGAGCCGGTTCCTGCCCGAGGACGGCGAGTACGTCTCCTGGTGGTCGTTGTTCGAGGCCTACTCGCACAGCAACACCACCGTCGAAGTGGTGGGCAACACCGGGGTGGCGATGGCCGTGATCGGTCTGTGCCTCCTCCTGGCCGAGACCCGACCGGCACGGATCGCGCTGTACCCGATCGGGGCCATCGGAGCCATGACCCTCACCCTCTACACCGCCCACGGGGTGCTGTTGTGGGCCGTCTACGGGATGCTCCTGCCCGCATGGGCGTGGCCGGTGGAAACGTACACGGTGGAGATCACCCTGGTGGCCTCCCTGGTCTTCGCCACGGTGTGGCGCCTCACCCTGGGCGCCGGTCCGATGGAGCGGCCGACCACGGCGATCTCACGGTGGGCCGCCCGCGTGGTGGTGCGCGACGGGTCGGACGCGACCGCTCCGGCGGTCACGCGGGACCCGGCCGTTCAGGAGCCGGCCGTGAACGAACCGGGCGCGAAGGAGTGACGGCACGGCGACGGTCGCCCTCGATGAGGGCGACCGTCGCGCGCGAACCACGGGTGACGTGTGGGAGGACTACTCGCCCCGCCACACGGGGGCGCGCTTCTCGGCGAAGGCCGTCGCGCCCTCCATGGCGTCCCGGCTGACGAAGACCGGGCCCGCCAGCTCGTTCTGCCGATCCCACATGTCGGCCGTGGACCAGTCGTCCGACTCGGTGATGATCTGCTTGGAGACGCGCACCGCCAGCGGACCGTTGGCGGCGACCCTGGCCGCCAGCTCCTTGGCGCCGTCCAGGGCACCGCCCTTGGCGGTGACCCGGTTGACCAGGCCGAGCGAGGCCATGCGCGGGGCGTCGACGAAGTCGCCGGTGAGGGCGAACTCCATGGCGAGGTTGCGCGGGACGCGGTGGTGCAGGCGCAGCAGACCACCGGCGCCGGCCACCAGGCCGCGCTTGACCTCGGGGATGCCGAACCGGGCGTCCTCGGCGGCCACGACCAGGTCGCAGGCGAGCACCGCCTCGAACCCGCCGGCCAGGGCGTAGCCCTCGACGGCGGCGATCAGCGGCTTCTTGGGCGGGGACTCGGCGAACCCCCCGAACCCGCGGCCCTCGACCAGCGGGACCTCGCCCCTCATGAAGGCCTTCAGGTCCATCCCGGCGCAGAAGGTGCCCCCGGCGCCGGTGATGATGCCCACCGTCAGGTCCTTGCGCGAGTCCAGATCGTCGAGAGCCTCGGCGATCCCCCGCGCGACGGCGGCGTTCACCGCGTTCTTGGCCTGGGGCCGGTTGATGGTGATGACGGCGACGCCGTCCTCGGCCGTGTAGAGAACCTCGTCGGACACGGTCTCCCCCTACTTCGGCGGCATGCGGAGGGCGCCGTCGATGCGGACGACCTCACCGTTGACGTAGCTGACCTCCAGGAGGGTGCGGGCCAGCTTGGCGAACTCCGCGGCGGTGCCCAGTCGCTTGGGGAAGGGCACCGGGGCGGCCAGCCGCTGCTTGAACTGCTCGGACGCCTCGCCCTCACCGTAGATCGGGGTCTCCAGGATGCCGGGGGCGATCGTGTTGACCGTGATGCCGACGGCCGCCAGGTCGCGGGCCGCGGGCAGGGTCATGCCGATGACGCCGCCCTTGGAGGAGGAGTAGGCGATCTGGCCGATCTGGCCCTCGATGCCGGCGAGGGAGGCGGTGTTGACGATGGAACCGCGTTCGCCGTCCTCGTTGAGGGGCTCGGTCTTGGCGATCTCGGCCGCGGACAGGCGCAGCACGTTGAAGGTGCCGATGAGGTTGACCTGGATGACCTTCTGGTAACTGGCCAGGTCGTGGGGGTTGCCGGACTTGTCGACGGTGCGGGTGGCCCAGCCGATGCCGGCGCAGGAGACCGCGACGCGGAAGGGGGCGCCGGTGTCGACGGCGGCCTGGACGGCGGCCTTGACCTGGTCTTCGTCGGAGACGTCGGTGGCGACGAAGACGCCGCCGAGTTCCTTGGCGATGGCCTCGCCGCGTTCGGCGTTGAGGTCGGCGATGACGACGGTGGCACCGGCGGAGGCGAGTTCCCTGGCGGTGGCCTCACCGAGGCCACTCGCGCCGCCCGAGACGAGGGCGGAGATTCCGTTGAGATCCATGGGCCGCACTCTACAGAGGATGTGACCCACGCACTAGAACCGGGTTCGGTCAATCGGGCACGGCGCTCCGACCCCCTTCACCCCGCCCCGCCCCGCGCGACCGAAAGTGGCGCACATCACCGCGAGAAAAACGCATCCGCCCTTCCCCGAAGCCTTCGTCAAGACGGTCGAGACAACGCATGCATCTACCGCGCCAACAGACGAAGCGCCGAAGGAGTGTCATGAGAGCCCCGGCGCGAACGCGGCCCCGAGGAACACTCCTGAAAGAATCCCGAGAAGTCGCGGAAATCCCCGTGCGACTTGTGCTCAGCAGGGCCGATCCCCTCCAGGAGGCCGACTTCCGCGCGTAGGCACACGCTCACGAAAGGGGATCGTTCGGCTTCCGGAAAAAGGGACGACACCCATCCAGGGGAATGGCATGATCGAGGCCGATCGGCTTCGGCACCCCGTTCCATCACCTCGTTCACCCTCGGATCCGTGCTTTGCGTGTCACCGCCGTCATTCCCGCCCGGGGTGGTTCCAAGGGGATTCCGCTCAAGAACACGGCCCGGTGTCCCACGTGTCCTCGGGCAGGGAGCCCAGGAGGGCCGCCGACCACGTGAGGTGGGAAGCGGAGTCGGCGATCGCCGTGACCCGGATCCGGCCGTCGCCGTCACGCTCCACCCGTGTGCTCCTCATCGTTGACCAGGGCGGTGGTCACCGCCAGTTCCTCGCGCAGTCCGGGCGACGCCAGATCCGTCCACCAGTGCTCGGGAACACCGTCCACGCCGATCCCGGCCCCGCGCACCAGCAGGCGCAGGGAGACCAGGGCGGTGGAGGGCAGCGACCGGACCGTGTGCCGGGGTCCCAGGCCGCGCAGGGACAGCTCGACGGGCAGTCCGTCTCGGACCAACCGGACCCGCGGATCGGCGGCCAGCCGCTCCAGGACCCGGGGATCCTCCCGGCGGTGCGGGTGGTAGGCCACGGGACCCTCCGCGAGTTGGCGGTCCACCCACCCCAGGTACTCCGGGGCCCGGACCAGACCGTCGTTGACCAGGGCGGTGCCCAGGACGACCCGGTGTTCGACCGGGTGATCGTACCGGGGCAGGGAGCGCAACAGCGGGAAGTCGTGGCGCATCACCCGGATCCCGGCGGTGCTCGCCGCCGCCAACAGGTCCTCGGGCAGCGGGAGCATGGTGAAGACGGTGAGACGCCCCTCCTCCACGGCCCGGCGCAGGACGTGCCCGGCCGCGGCGCCCAGTGCCAGCCGGCTCGGGGTGCGTCTCACCCGGGCGCGCAGCACGGGTTGCGCGGTGGGCGAGACCAGCAGCCGCAGCAGGTGCCGCACGGCCAGGCCGTCGTCGACCAGCACCAGGCGGCAGCGTGGCGCCCGCAACAGCGACCGCTGCACCTGTCCGGAGAAGGCGTCGCCGATGACCCAGTTGAAGTCGGCGGTCTTGGGGCGGGTGGGACGCCGCGCAAGCGCGGCGGGCGGGGTGGCGGGGAAGAGGCCGCGCAGCGCGGCGTGGACGTCGCCGAGCCCGGCCGAGTCCTGGCGCAGCAGGATGCAGCCCTGGGTGGACAGTCCGTGCGCCGCGTAGGCCTCCACGGCGGACAGGAACTGGAGCGGGGATTCCACCCACGCCGACCCGTGCCCTTCGAAGGCCCAGGGTACGTCCATGGGGAGAATGGGGTTCACGACGTGACTTTCTCGAATCAAGCAGACACGTGGAATCCCAGAGTACAGATCGGATGTAACGACCGGTGGACGAAGTGCCGCCGGTTCGGGACAGTCTCCTACGGTCGTTCCGGCCCCGCCCGGAACACCGGACCTCCCGGTTCCACCTCACCCGGTCACCCCCGGTCGCCGTGCTCCCGCCAGGGGACGACGACCGGATCACGGTGGGCCGGAGAATCGTCTCCGGAGGTTCCGATGACCGCAGACCCGCTCCCCGGGTCCGGGAGACACGTCGCGGTACCGGTCAGCGGCGGCGGGAACGGCGCGTGATGCGGCGGCGGCGCGTCGGCAGCGCGTCGCGCGCCAGGTCGGCCGCGCCCACCAGACCGGCCTCGTTGCCCAGGGCCGCGGCCACCACCCGGGCCTCGGGCCGGTAACCCCGACCGGTCAGGCCGTGCTCGAACGCCTCGCGAGCGGGCCCGAGCAGCAGGTCCCCCGTCTCCGAGACGCCTCCGCCGACGACGAACAGCTCCGGGTCGAAGGCCGCCGCGAGGTCGGCCAGGCCCGCGCCCAGCCACTGGCCCGCCTCGCGCATCAGCTCGGCGCAGGCCCGGTCGCCCTTGCTCGCCAGCTCGCTCACCAACGGCCCGGTGATCCGCCGCACGTCCCCCTCGACCGCCTGATGCAGGGCCCGGGCGACCGGCGACTCCGACGCCACCAGCTCACGGGCCTCCCGGACGAGCGCGTTGCCGCTGGCGTACTGCTCCCAGCACCCCCGGTTGCCGCACTCGCACCGGTGCCCGCCCGGCACCACCGTCATGTGGCCGAACTCGCCGGCCAGCCCGTACCGGCCCCGGTACAGGCGACCGCCCAGGACGATCGCCCCGCCGATCCCGGTCCCGAGGTTGACCACGACGACGTCGTCCACCCCTTGGGCCGCACCGGAGCGCACCTCCGCCCAGGCGGCGGCGTTGGCGTCGTTCTCCACCACCACGGGCAGTCCCAGGCGCGACGACAGCGCCTCCCTCAGCGGTTCCTCCCGCCATGACAGGTGGGGGGCGAACAGCACGTTCGCGCGATGCTCGTCCACGAAGCCCGCGGCGCCCACCCCGACCGCCCGCACCGGGTACTCGGCGCGCAGCTCCTCCACCACCGACACGATCGTGTCCTCCACGACCGCCGGGCTCTTGCTGCGCTCGGGGGTCTCGGTGCGCACCCGGGCCAGCACCCGGCCGCCCGGTGCGACCACACCCGCGGCGACCTTCGTGCCGCCGATGTCCACGCCGATCGTCAAGGCGTGCCCGTACCGTGTCCGGCCCATCGTTCCCCCGATCGCTTCCGATCATCCGATCACGACGACGCGCGCCCGGGTTCCGTACCCGAACGCGCGTGTCGATACCACTGCCGCGCCTCAGCCGAGGGCCGAGCGCACCACCCCGGCCAGACGTTCGGCCACCGCGGTGGCCTGTGCCTGTTCGGGCGCCTCCACCATGACCCGGACCTTGGGCTCGGTGCCGCTGGGGCGGATGAGCACCCGGCCGGTGTCCCCGAGTTCGGCCTCGGCTGCGCGCACCGCCGCCCACAGCTCCTCGGAGTCGGCCGCCTTGGACTTGTCCACGTCCGGAACGTTGATGAGCACCTGTGGCAGCCGGGTCATCACCTTGGCCAGCTCCGCCAGCCCCTGGCCGCGGTGCGCCATGGCGGCCAGCAGGTGCAGAGCGGTGAGCACACCGTCGCCGGTGGTGGCGTGGTCCAGCAGGATGACGTGGCCGGACTGTTCACCGCCCAGGTTGAAGCCGCCGCGCCTCATCTCCTCCAGCACGTACCGGTCGCCCACCCCGGTCTCCGTCACGGTGATGCCCTCGCGCTCCATGGCCAGTTTCAGGCCGAGGTTGGACATCACGGTGACCACGAGGGTGTCCTCGGCCAGCCGCTTCTCCTCCTTGGCCTCGACCGCCAGGATCGCGAGGATGTGGTCACCGTCCACGACGTTGCCGCCGGCGTCCACCGCCAGGCAGCGGTCCGCGTCGCCGTCATTGGCGATGCCCGCGTCCGCTCCGTGCAGCCGCACCGTCTCCTGGAGCACCTCCAGGTGGGTGGAGCCGCACCCCTCGTTGATGTTGTGACCGTCGGGCGCGTCACCGATCGTGATGACCTCGGCGCCCGCCCGGCGCAACACGTCGGGCGCCACCGTGGCGGAGGCGCCGTTGGCGCAGTCCAGGACGACCTTGAGCCCGCGGAGGCCGTGCGGGGCCGAGGCGAGGACGTGATCGATGTAGCGCTCGCCGCCGCCGGTGGCGTCGGTGACCCTGCCCACCGCCGCGCCCACCGCCGGGGTGGAGGGCACGCCCAGCAGACCCTCGATCTCGTCTTCGAGGGCGTCCTCCAGTTTGTGACCGCCCCGGGCGAAGAACTTGATGCCGTTGTCCGGAGCCGGGTTGTGGCTGGCGGAGAGCATCACGCCGAAGTCGGCGTCGAGGTCACCGGTGAGGAAGGCCACAGCGGGGGTGGGCAGCACGCCCACGCGCACCACGTCCACTCCCGTGCTCGCCAACCCCGCCACCACAGCGGCCTCCAGGAACTCACCGGAGGCGCGCGGGTCCCGGCCCACGACGGCCTTGGGCCGGCGGCCCTCGATGCCCGCGGCGAGCACCCTCGCCGCGGCTATGGACAGCTCAAGGGCGAGCGTGGCGGTCAGGTCGCGACCGGCGACCCCTCGTACACCATCTGTACCGAACAGCCGTCCCACGGGCGACAGCCCCTTTCAGCGGTGGCGCCGCGTCCGGCGCCGTGGAGTTCAGTGTGACCGACAAGCCACGCGAAATGGAAAAACCCGTACGCCGTCCCCGTGTTGGCGGGGACGACGTACGGGTCGAAGCTCAGCCGAGCGCGAGCCGGCACATGAGCCTTAGCGCTTGGAGAACTGCGGCGCCTTGCGGGCCTTCTTGAGACCGGCCTTCTTACGCTCCACCTCACGGGCGTCGCGGGTCAGGAAACCGGCCTTCTTCAGGGTCGGGCGGTTGTTCTCCGGGTCCAGGGACGCCAGGGCGCGGGCGATACCGTGCCGCAGAGCGCCGGCCTGACCACTGGGGCCGCCACCGTTCATCCGGGCGAAGACGTCATAGGCGCCGTCGAACCCGAGGGAGACGAAGGGCTCCTTGATGGTCTGCTGGTGGACCTTGTCCGGGAAGTAGACCTCAAGCGGCTTGCCGTTGATCTTCCACTCACCCGAGCCGGGCGCGATGCGCACGCGGGCGATGGCGGTCTTACGGCGGCCGGTGCCGGCGCTGGGCCCGGAGGCGGTCGGCACGTAGGCCGCGACCGTCTCGTCGGACTCGCTCGTGTACTCGGAGGGGAATTCCTCCGGGTTCTCGACGTACTCCTGCTCGGTCTCTTCGATACCGGTGGGCTCGACCACGGTTCTCCTCGTGTTTTCTGTGAAGTCTCGCGAACGCCTAGGCGGGCTGCTCGATCTTGATGATTTCGAACGGAACCGGCTGCTGGGCCTGGTGCGGGTGCTCCGAACCGGCGTAGACCTTGAGCTTCTTCGCCATCTGGCGGCCGAGAGAGCCCTTGGGCAGCATGCCCTTGACGGCCTTCTCGATGGCCCGCTCGGGGTTCTTCTCCAGCAGCTCGGCGTAGCCGACGGAACGCAGACCGCCGGGGTAACCGGAGTGCCGGTAGGCCCGCTTCTGCTCCAGCTTCTTGCCGGTGAGGGCGACCTTGTCGGCGTTCACGACGATCACGAAGTCGCCGGTGTCGATGTGGGGCGCGTAGTACGGCTTGTGCTTGCCCCGAAGGAGCGTGGCAACCTGGCTCGCCATACGCCCGAGCACGAGATCGGTAGCGTCGACAACGTGCCACTGACGCTGGACATCGGTCGGTTTGGGGCTGTAGGTGCGCACGATCGTTTGCCTTCGCTCTTCAGTCGGCTGCCCCATCCCCCTGGTTCGGGATGGTGGACTCGTATACGAAACGCGCCCGCGGGCGCGGGGTGTTTGGCCGGACGTCCCGTGCCACTTCTTCAGGACGGTCCGGTGGTGAGTGCGCAGACGATGGTGCGTGGATCGGCACCCGATCCGTACTCGTATCGGGGCCCACGGCAACTCAAGCGCACGACGGAATATCCTACTGGCCACCATAGCGCAGGTCAAAGCCAGCGGCGGGGCAGACCGGCAGGACCACGCTCGGCGGGGAAAGCGCCGGCACGGGGTCACATCCGTGACCTCTCCGTCTTTCATTATGCCCGTTGCGTGGAGTGCTTCGTCCTGTCCGCGCCCCCATATTGGCTACCCTTGCACCGAAAGGCCGGTCTCCGCCCGGAACGACGGGCGCCGACGAGACGCCCGTCACCCCGGTAAGCCAGTGGAAACAACGCGGGCGCGGGCTTTGGTCCAGTCCCACCCCCAACGCCTCCGGAGACTCCCATCAGCACCCATCCGAACCCGCCACAGTACGGTCCCGACGGGCCGGAGTCCGGTGACGGCCAAGACCTGCTCGGTTCCCCGCCCGCACATTCCCAGTACCCGTCCGGCCCCCAACAGCCGCACGGCGCGCCCGGTCAGCCCTTCCCCCCGCACGGACTCCCCCCGGGGCCGCAGGCGCAGCCGCAGAGCGCCCCATTCGCCCCGAGCGGCCCGCAACAGGGCCAGCCGGGCCACCATCCCCTCGGGGCCCCCCAGGCGCCCTCGGTACCGCAGGCGCAGCCGCAGGGCCTTCCCGGCGCCCCGGCCCCCTCGGATCCCGCCCCTTCCCCGTACGGCGGTCCCACCGGCGGGCAGCCGGTCCCGCCGGTCCGGTACCAGCCCGCCCCCCTGCCGCCCGGTCCGCCCCAGAGC
>NZ_JAVREP010000016.1:0-117354 GCF_031845465.1 Nocardiopsis lambiniae
GTCATCACCGTCGGCGCGGGCGCCGACGCCGAACCCGCGGCAGCCGCCACGGCCCTCGTCCCGGTCGGCTCGGGAAGTTACGATGACGCGCTCCCCCCGGGCGCCACCGGCCCCGCCGACCTGAACGGCACCCCGGTCTCGCCCAAGGTCACCGACGACTTCGAGGGCCCGGCCCCCACCAACGAGTGGTGGTCCTCGCTCATCTTCCAGCGTTACCCCGACAACCCCTACGGCGAGAACCTGTACGCCCACCCGGCCACCTACCGCCCCCACTCCGAGGGACTGGAGATGGGCCACCCGAGCGAGCCGCGGATCGTCGCCGACGGCCTCAAGTACGAGTTCCCGCACACCGCGGACCTCTCCCTGGGCGCCGTGGGCCTCGACTCCCCCGACACCCGGGTCGCCGACAGCGGCGACTGGACCGTGACCGCCCGGTGGGAGGGCGGCGCCGTCCTCGACGTCACCATCGGCCAGGGGCTGCCCTTCGCGCACGCCCGCACCGACGGCGGTGACGCGGAGGTGTCCTTCACGGCCGCGCCGCAGGTCTGGCACGAGGACGGTGCCACGGTCGGCGTCACCGTCAACGGCAACCACTACGCCCTGTTCGCCCCCACCGGGGACGCGTGGTCGCGGTCGGGGAACACCTTCACCGCGCCCACCGGCGGCGGAGGCCACTACTCGGTGGCCCTGCTGCCCTCTCCCGAGGCGTTGGCGGACTTCGCCCCCTACGCCCACTCCGCCGTCACCGGCTCGGTGGTCGAGTACGACTACGACGAGGCCGGCGCCACCCTCACCAGCACCTACCGGGTGGAGACCGAGGCGCTGGAGGGCGACACCGAGGGCACCGTCCTGGCGATGTACCCCCACCACTGGGACAACAGCGACGACGAGGTCCCCGACCTGGCCTACCCCTCCCCGCGCGGGGAGATGCGGGTGGCCCTGGGCACCTCCTTCACCACGGAGCTGACCGCCCACGGCATCCTGCCGAGCCTGCCCACCGTCGACTCCGCCGACCACGACCGGCTGCGCCTGCTGTTGGACGAGGTGCTGGCGGAGGAGGAGCACTTCCCCTCGCCCGGCGACACCTACTGGGACGGCAAGGCGATGGGGCGGCTGGCCCAGCTGGTGCCCATCGCCGACTCCATCGGCCACACCGAGGCCCGTGACGAACTCCTGGGCCTGCTCAAGGGCCGGGTCCAGGAGTGGCTGACGGCCGGCGGCGACCGCGGCCTGCACTACGAGGCGGGCTGGGGCACCCTGCTCGGCTACCCCGACAGCTTCGGCGCCACCACCGAGCTCAACGACCACGACTTCCACTACGGCTACCTCGTCACGGCCGCCGCCACCATCGCCCGCTACGACCGCGACTGGGCGGACGAGGACGCCTGGGGCGGCATGGTGCGGATGGTGATCGACGACGTGGCGGCCACCGAGGACGGCGCGTTCCCGCGGCTGCGCTCCTTCTCCCCCTACGCCGGGCACGGCTGGGCCTCCGGCCACGCCGGGTTCGCCGCGGGCAACAACCAGGAGTCCTCTTCCGAGGGCATGCACTTCGCCTCGGCCACCGCCCTGTTCGGCGCCCTGACCGGCGACGAGGAACTCCGCGACCTGGGCGTGTTCCTGCACACCACCCAGGCCTCCACCGTCACCCGCTACTGGCAGGACCACGGCGGGGAGACCTTCCCCGACGGGTTCGACCACGACGTGGTCGGCATGGTCTGGGGCGACGGCGGCGACTACCGCATCTGGTGGGACGGCGGCGACGAGGAGCACTACGGCATCAACTACCTGCCCATCACCGCCGGCTCCCTCTACCTCGGACACGACCCGGAGCACGCCGGGGCGATGTACACGTCGCTCGTGGACCGGCTGGGCCGCGAGCCCGAGATCTGGCGGGACATCCACTGGGCGCACCGGGCGCTGTCGGACGGCGACGACGCCCTGGGGATGTTCGAGGCGCAGTGGCAGAACTACGAGCCCGAGGCGGGCGGCTCCAAGCCGCACACCTACCAGTGGGTCTCCACGCTGGCCGAGGTCGGCACCGTGGACGCCTCCGTCACCGCCGACACCGCCCACTACGCGGTGTTCTCCGACGGCGACGGGCGGGCGTACACCGCCTTCAACCCCGGGGCCTCCCCGATCACCGTCACGTTCTCCGACGGCACCGAGCTGGAGGTGGCTCCGGGCACCCTGGCCTCCACCGTGGGCGAGGGCGGCGGGGGTGACCCCGGTGACCCCGGTGACCCCGACCCGTCCCCGTCGCCCGACCCCGGGGAGGGCGACCTGGGGGACGGCGTGCTGCACGCGGGCTCCGGCGGCCTGTCCGCCGCACCGCCCGGAACCGAGGGACTCATCACGGTGCCCGACGCGGGCGGCGTCAACCGCGACGGCACCCCGCCCGCGGACGCCGTCGTGCTCGAACTGGAGGGGGTGAGCGGCACCTTCACCGGTGGCACCACCGCCTTCTCCCTGCCGGTGGACTCCGGAGGCTCGGTCGCCAACGCCGTGCAGGTCCGCGTCGAGTACGACTTCGACGGTGACGGCACCGCCGACCGGGTGGAGACCCACCGCTACTTCGCCACCGACGACGTTCCCGGATGGGAGACCTACACGCAGGCACCGGGCCCGGTCACCGGGGACTTCGCCGATCTCGACGGCGGGACCGTGCGCCTGCGGATCTGGAGCGCCCTGGGTTCGGCCGACTCCGTCGTCCGGACCGGACCGGAGGGAGGCGCGACCCTGACCGTCCCCTTCACCGGCTGACCCCCGCCCGCCTCCACCGGCCGACCGGCCACGGATCCGTCCCGGCAGCGCCGGGGCGGATCCGCCTGTTCGGGGCCGACATCCGAGGTCGAAAAGCGGTCTTCCGTGGGACGAAACCCATCAGTCGCGCGACTCACACACGCCCGACCACGCGCCCGCGTACGTTTCAGTCTCTGGCTAGGGCCAGAATTACGGACATGGCCCGTACAACTTCCCACCCCCCCGAGGATCTCGCCGAGAAGATCATCGACATCGACGTCTCCGAGGAGATGCGCGGCAGCTTCCTGGAGTACGCCTACTCGGTGATCTACCAGCGCGCGCTGCCCGACGCGCGCGACGGCATGAAACCCGTTCAGCGCCGCATCCTCTACCAGATGAACGAAATGGGGTTGCGTCCGGAGAAGGGGCACGTCAAGTGCGCCCGCGTGGTCGGTGAGGTGATGGGCCGCCTGCACCCTCACGGTGACAGCGCCATCTACGACGCGCTGGTGCGCCTGAGCCAGCCCTTCGCCATGCGCGTCCCCCTGGTCGACGGCCACGGCAACTTCGGCTCTCTGGGCGGCGACGACGCCCCCGCCGCGATGCGCTACACCGAGGCCCGTCTGGCCAAGGCGGCCGAACTCCTGGTCTCGGGCATCGACGAGGACGTCGTCGACTTCAAGCCCAACTACGACGGACAGGAGACCGAACCGGAGGTCCTTCCCGCCGCCTTCCCGAACCTGCTGGTCAACGGTGCCTCGGGCATCGCGGTCGGCATGGCCACCAACATGGCCCCGCACAACCTGGGCGAGGTCGTCGCGGCGGCCCGCCACCTCATCGCCCATCCCGAGGCCACCCTGGAGGAGCTCACCGAGTTCGTCCCCGGACCCGACCTGCCCACCGGCGGCACCATCGTCGGCCTGGACGGCATCCGCGACGCCTACCGCAACGGCCGGGGCACGTTCAAGACCCGCGCCACCGTCTCCATCGAGAAGGTCAGCGCCCGCCGCACCGGCCTGATCATCACCGAACTCCCCTACAACGTGGGCCCGGAGAAGGTCGTCGCCCGCATCAAGGAGCTGGTGCAGTCCAAGAAGCTCCAGGGCATCTCCGACCTCAAGGACCTCACCGACCGCAACCAGGGTCTGCGCCTGGTCATCGAGCTCAAGAACGGCTTCAACCCCGAGGCCGTCCTGGAGGAGCTGTACCGGCTCACGCCGATGGAGGAGTCCTTCGGCATCAACAACGTCGCCCTGGTGGAGGGCCAGCCCCAGACCCTGGGCCTGCGCGAACTCCTCCAGGTCTACGTCGGGCACCGTCTGGAGGTCGTGCGCCGGCGCAGCGAGTTCCGTCGCCGCAAGCGCCGCGAGCGCCTGCACCTGGTGGACGGCCTGCTCGTGGCCCTGCTCGACATCGACCGGGTCATCGCGCTCATCCGCGAGGCGGACGACTCCACGGCGGCCCGCGAGTCGCTCATGGCGGCCTACGACCTGTCGGAGATCCAGGCCCGCTACATCCTGGACACCCCGCTGCGCAGGCTGACCCGGTTCGACCGGCTGGAGCTGGAGACCGAGCGCGATCAGCTGAACAAGGAGATCGACGAGCTCACCTCCATCCTGGAGTCGGACAAGAAGCTGCGTCGGGTCGTCTCCAAGGAACTGGGCGACGTCTCCAAGGCGTTCGCCACCCCGCGCCGTACCCGCCTGCGCGAGAGCGACGGCGCCGCTCGGGCCGCGGTCATCCCGCTGGAGATGGCCGACCAGCCCTGCCACGTCCTCATGGACGTCGACGGGCGGATCGGCCGCAGCAAGGGCGCCACCCCGCCGCGCATGTACGAGGGTCTGCGGGTGCGCCACGACGCGATCGCCGTCTCGATCCCGACCACCTCCAGGTCGGACGTGGGACTGGTCACCGACCTGGGGCGGATGATCCGGGTCCCCGTGGTGGAGCTGCCGGAACTGCCCGACGAGGGCGAGGAGGCGCCACCGTTGGCGTCCGGACTCCCGGTCACCGAGTTCGTCCAGCTGGACGAGGGCGAACGGGTGGTGTCGGTGGTGTCGATGGACTCCCCGGGTCCCGGCTTCGTGCTGGGCACCGTCGGCGGCGTCGTCAAGCGGGTCGCCCCGGACTATCCGTCCAACAAGGACGACTTCGAGGTCATCACCCTCAAGGAGGGCGACCGGATCATCGGTGTCTCCCAGTTGTCCACCGGTGAGGAGGACCTGACCTTCGTCACCTCCGAGGCGCAGCTGCTGCGCTTCTCCGCCACCACCGTGCGACCGCAGGGCCGTCCCGCCGGCGGCGTCGCGGGCGTCCGCCTCTCGGAGGAGGCGCGCGTGCTGTGGTTCGGCGCGGTGAGCAGTCCGGACGACTCCGTGGTGGTCACGGTGTCGGGCGCGGGCAACGTCCTGGAGGGCACCCAGGCCGGTTCGGCCAAGGTCACGCCGTTCACCGCCTACCCGGCCAAGGGCCGTGCCACCGGCGGTGTGCGCTGCCACCGCTACCTCAAGGACGAGGACACGCTGCTGATGGCGTGGATCGGTCGGGGCCCGGCCCGGGCCGCCCGCGCCGACGGGAAACCGGTCCGGCTGCCCGACACGACCGACCGTCGGGACGGGTCGGGCGAGACCCTGCCCCGCGCGATCGTTACGGTGGGAAGCGGACGGACCGAGTTCGGCATCACGACGCCGAGGTCCGGCGGCTGAATTCGTCGCAACATGCCGTGCACATCGATCTGGTTCGATGTGCACGGCATCGTCGTGACAACGGAAAGAGGGGATTCACCGGTGAGTGACGACAACGGAGCCGCTCCGACGGGCGGCGCGTTCGAGGACGTCTTCACGGCCAACGCCGACTACGCCGCACAGTACGCGCTGGCGGGGCTCAAGCCCGTCGCCGCACGCGGCCTGGCGCTGGTGACGTGCATGGACTCCAGGATCGAACCGCTGGACATGCTGGGCCTGAAGCCCGGCGACGCCAAGATCCTGCGCAACGCGGGGGCCAGGGTCACCGATGACACCCTGCGCACCCTGGTGCTGGCCGTCTACCTGCTCGGGGTGGACCGGGTGCTGGTCCTGCCGCACACCCGCTGCAAGATGGCGTCCGTGCCCGGCGACGACGCCGTGCACGACGTCATCATGGAGGAGCACGGGGTGGACACCCGCAGTCTGGAGTTCCACACCGACAACGACCAGCAGGGGGCGTTGCGGCACGACCTGGAGCGCATCCGGCACCACCCGCTGCTGCCCGCCGGGCTCGCGGTGGCCGGGGCGATCTACGACGTGGACACCGGACGGATCTCGCCCGTCGACTTCTGAGCCGGGGCGGCGCGGGCGTGTGCGCCGACGGTGACCGGGGATCAATCAGGGGAATGCGGTCGTCTCCCCGACCGTTGTGACCCGAGGACGGCCCCCGTGCCGCCGGGAGGAGCACTCGTGGAAGAGAGCACGTACGACATCTACAACCGCGCCCGCATGTTCATGGAACTGGGCGACCCCATCTACGCGGCCAAGACGCTGGAACCGGCGATCGAGGACGAACCCGACAGCCGTTCCCTGTTGGAGCTGCTCGGTCGCGCCTACTTCCACTCCGCACAGCTGACCCGGGCGGAACGGACCTTCCGCCGGATCATCGAACTGGATCCGGTGGACAACTGGGCGCACATCGCGCTGGCCCGGACCTTGGAGCGGCAGAGCCGGCACGAGGAGGCGGCCACCTACCGCCGTATGCACGCGGTGATGTCGGGCGGCTCCCTCGACTGAGGCCCGAGACCGAAGGCCCCCGGGACACCGTCCCGGGGGCCTCGTCGTGCGCCCGCTACGCTGCTGCCCATGGCACCCTCAACAGATCCGGACGGCACCCCGTGGGTGGACCGATGTAGCGACTCCCGCAGGTCATGGGCCGATGAGGCCGTCCGCAAGGTGATCGCCGACGCCAACCGCTCGGCCGACACCCACCTGCACGTGTTCCCACTGCCCCCCGAGTGGGGCATCGACCTCTACCTCAAGGACGAGTCGGTCCACCCGACCGGCAGTCTCAAACACCGGCTGGCGCGGTCCCTGTTCCTGTACGGGCTGGCCAACGGGTGGATCGAGGAGGGCACCACGATCGTGGAGGCCAGTTCGGGTTCCACGGCGGTGTCGGAGGCCTATTTCGCCCGGCTGCTCGGGCTGGAGTTCATCACGGTCATACCGCGCAGGACGAGCCCGGAGAAGATCGCCCTCATCGAGCGGTACGGGGGTCGCTGCCACTTCGTGGACACCCCGCCGGAGATGTACTCGGAGGCGGAGCGGCTGGCCGCGGAGAGCGGCGGCCACTACATGGACCAGTTCACCTACGCCGAGCGGGCCACCGACTGGCGGGGCAACAACAACATCGCCGAGTCGATCTTCGAGCAGTTGTCGATGGAGCGCCACCCGTGCCCGGAGTGGGTCGTGGTGGGCGCGGGGACCGGCGGCACCTCGGCGACGATCGGCCGCTACCTGCGCTACCGCCGTCTGCACACCCGGCTCGCGGTGGTCGACCCGGAGAACTCGGCGTTCTTCCCGGGATGGGTGACGGGCACCCCGGACCACGCCACGGGGATGCCCTCGCGCATCGAGGGCATCGGCCGTCCCCGTATGGAGCCCAGTTTCGTGCCCTCGGTGATCGACCTGATGATGCCGGTGCCCGACGCGGCGAGCATCGCCGCCATGCGCCATCTGTACGACCGCACCGGGTTGTCGGCGGGCGGTTCGACCGGCACCAACCTGTGGGGGGTGTGGCACCTGATGGCCCGGATGCTCCGTGAGGGCCGTCAGGGCAGCGTGGTGACCCTCATCTGCGACGGCGGCGAACGCTACCGGCACAGCTACTACAACGACGCCTGGGTGGCCGAGCGCGGGCTGGACCCCGCCCCGTACCGGGAGGCGATCGACCGCTTCCTGGACGAGGGCGTGTGGGCGCCTCCCGCCTGAGGGCGCCCCGCACCCGGGCCCAACGACCGACCACGCGAGACGCTCGGCCGGGAGACCCCGGCCGAGCGTCCGATCGAACCCGTTCGATCAACGAGGTGTCGCGAAGCCCCCTGGCATCCACCCACCCCCGGGGCACTTCCGAGTCCGTACCGCGGGCACCGGATCAGGCGTCGATACGGGCGACGTCCAGTTCCTGGGCGCCCTGCTGGATGAAGCGGCGGCGCGGCGCGACCTCGTTGCCCATGAGCAGGTTGAACACGGCGGCGGCCTCTTCGGCCTGCTCCACCCGGATGCGGCGCAGGGTGCGTTGGCGCGGGTCCATGGTGGTCTCGGCCAACTGGTCGGCGTCCATCTCGCCCAGACCCTTGTAGCGCTGGATCGGCTCCTTCCAGGAGACGTTGCGCTTCTCCAGGTCGAGCAGGGTGCGCCGGAGCTCGGCGTCCGAGTAGGTGTAGATGTACCGGTCCTCGGGCTTGGCCCCCCGCTTGCGGCGGACGTTGGTCAGCTCGATGCGGTGCAGGGGCGGGACCGCGGCGAACACCCGACCGGCCTCCAGCATGGGCCGCATGTAGCGGTAGATGAGGGTGAGCAACAGGCAGCGGATGTGCGCGCCGTCGACGTCGGCGTCGGCCATGAGGATGATCCGGCCGTAGCGGGCTGCGTCGATGTCGAAGCTCCGACCCGAGCCGGCGCCGATCACCTGGAGGATCGCGGCGCACTCGGCGTTCTTGAGCATGTCGGCGACCGACGACTTCTGCACGTTGAGGATCTTGCCGCGGATGGGCAGCAGCGCCTGGAACTCGGAGTCGCGGGCCAGCTTGGCGGTGCCCAGCGCCGAGTCACCCTCGACGATGAACAGTTCGCTGCGGTCCAGGCCCTCGCTGCGGCAGTCCACCAGCTTCGCGGGCAGCGCCGAGTTCTCCAGGGCGGTCTTGCGCCGCTGGGTCTCGCGCTGCTGGCGGGCGGCCAACCGTGCCTTGGCCGCGTTGACGACCTTCTCCATGACGGTGCGGGCCTTGGCCTTGTCCGTCTTCTTGGCGGAGGTGAGGAATTCGCGCAGTTCCCGGCCGACCACCTGGGAGACGATGCGGGCTGCCGCCGAGGTGCCCAGGATCTCCTTGGTCTGCCCCTCGAACTGGGGCTCGGGCAGGCGGACGGTGACGACCGCGGTGAGCCCCTCCTGGGTGTCGTCCTTGGTGACGGGGTCGTCGCTGTTCCTGAGCAGCTTGACGGCGCGCAGCTGGTCGTTGATGACCCGGACCAGGGCCCGCTCGAAGCCGTTGATGTGGGTGCCGCCCTTGGGCGTGGCGATGACGTTGACGAAGGAGCGGACCGTGGTGTCGTATCCGGTGCCCCAGCGCAGGGCGACGTCGACGTCCAGGCGGCGCTCGACGTCGGCGGGCACCATGTGCCCGGCCTCGTCCAGCACGGGAACGGTCTCGGTGAAGTTGCCGCTGCCCTGGATGCGCAGGACGTCGCTGACGGGGTCGTCGGGAGCCAGGAAGGTGCAGAACTCGCCGATTCCGCCGTCGAAACGGAAATCCTCCTCGTAGGGCTTCTCCTCACCCTCCACGCGCTCGTCGCGCACGGCGATGGTCAGACCCGGCACGAGGAACGCGGTCTGACGGGCCCGCTCCAGGAGGGACTCCCGGGCGATCTCGGCGCCCTTGATGAAGATCTGCATGTCCGGCCAGAACCGGATGCGGGTGCCGGAGAGCTTCCTGGCGATCTTGCGGACCTGTTCCAGCCCGGAGACGGGGGTGAAGTCCGCGTCGGGACCCGCCCCCGCGAAGCGGCCGGGGATGCCCCGGCGGAAGGAGATGGCGTGGGTGTTCCCCTGCCGGTCGACCTCGATGTCGACGCGGGCGGAGAGGGCGTTGACCACGGAGGCGCCGACGCCGTGCAGGCCGCCGGAGGCGGTGTAGGAGCCGCTGCCGAACTTACCGCCGGCGTGGAGCTTGGTCATGACCAGTTCCACACCGGACAGACCGCTCTTGGGCTCTATGTCGACGGGGATGCCGCGGCCGTCGTCGGCGACCGACACCGAGCCGTCGCCGTGCAGGACGACGTCGATGCGGGTGCAGTACCCGCCGAGGGCCTCGTCGACGGAGTTGTCGATGATCTCCCACATGCAGTGGGTGAGGCCCCGGCTGTCGGTGGACCCGATGTACATGCCCGGACGTTTGCGCACCGCCTCAAGACCTTCGAGGACCGACAGGTGCCGGGCGGAATAGTCCTCGGGGTCGTGGACGGCTGCGGTCAAGGCGGTCACTCGGACATCTCCTGCGTCTTGGGGGCCATCGGGGCTCGGATACGGTGCGTGCCCTTTGTACCGCGCCGCACCGACGAAAAGGGCCAGGCCACGACGTACGGGTCTGTTCACCTCGTGCGCCGAGGGAGGTTCGGGCTGGTTCGTACGGGTCCGGCGTCGTCGCCGGCCGGGTCGCCCGGGGCGGGCTCCATGGTGACCGGGTACGGCCCGGAGAGCGGGAATCGCGGTCGGAAGGGTGCTGCCCCGCGCGAGACTACCACCTCTGGTGGATGCGACCTGGATACTCCCCTTTTCCGGGGATGCGCGGGGCCTTCCGGGGGTACAACGAGGAGTAGAAATGATGTCCGGCCGCAAAGGCCCCAAAGGGAGATTTCCAGGCACCAATCAGGCGGATTCCGCTGTCGGCGTACAGGGCCCCGGGTTGGGAACGTCTGGGTCGGGTTAGATGTTGTCTGAGGTGACCGACGCCGAGTATTGAGGATGGCGAAGTGACTGGAACCCTTGCCCCCACCCAGCCGCTGACGGCTGCTGACCGTTGCGACCGCTGTGGTGCACAGGCTTACGTTCGGGTGCTGCTGAACTCCGGCGGTGAGCTGCTGTTCTGCGCGCACCACATGCGCAAGCACGACGATTCCCTTCGAAAGATCGCTTCGGACATCCAAGACGAGACCGACAAGCTCACCGACAAGTAGCGTCGGACACACATGGACCACGGCGGCGGCCCCTCGCAGGGGGTCGCCGCCGATGTGCGTTCAGGGCGGCTCAGCCCAGGACCCGGTTGTGGTACCGGGACCGCTCGGTGAAGCCGAAGCGCTCGTAGAGACGCCGCGCCGACGTGTTCTCCGTCACCACGCACAGGTAGACGTCGTCGGCGCCCTTGTCGTGGGCCGCCGCCATCAGGTCGGCCAGGATCGCCGAGGCGACGCCCCGCCGCCGGGCCCGGGGGACGGTGACCATGGCGCACACGGCCGCCGACCTCCCCGACAGCACCGCGCATCCGCGGCCGGTCCCGTCGGGCGCGGTCGCGTACAGGGCGGTGGTCCGCCCCAGGATGCGGGCGATCGCGTCCGCCCCCTCCGGCGCCGGGGAACGCCAATCGGCCCCCGGGGTGTCGGAGACCGTCGTGACGCCGGGGGCGTCGGGGCGCTCCCGTGATTCCCGGACCAGCACCGATGTGGGTTCGACCATCGCGTACCCGTGTGCGGCCAGGCGGGCGTCCGCCTCCTCCTCCCCCGGCCAGATCTGGGCGCACGGGGTCATCCCCCGTTCCCGGTAGAAGGAGGTGACCTCGGCCGGATCCGCGTCGGGGTCCATGAGCAGGGCGCTGTTGGCCCGTTTGGTCACCCCCTCGGCCACCCCGAACCGCCATCCGCCGCGCTCGACGACCTCCAAGGCCGGCCAGTCCCGCGTCACCCGTGCCGCCCACTCGCGCATGTCCGGTGTCCCTCCTCCGTGGCGAAGACCGTGGATCCTAGCGGGCGGCCTCTCCGACACCCGCCCCCGGGGCGCCGACCACGCCCTACCATGTGGGCTGACCACGCTGTTCGACCCGGGAGACCTTGCGATCATGCTCATCCTGTTGCCGCCGTCCGAGGGCAAGGCCACCTCCGGTGAAGGGCCTCGGGTGGCCCTGGAGTCGTTGACCCTGCCCGTGTTGACCCCCGCCCGTCGGGAGGTCGTGGCGGCGTTGACGGAACTGTGCTCGGGACCGGAGGACACGGCGATGGAGGTGCTGGGGCTGACCCCGGGGCGGGCCGACGCGGTCAAACGCGATCTGGACGTGGCCTCCGCCCCGACCCTGCGGGCCGCCGAGCTGTACACCGGCGTGCTCTACGACCGTCTCGGGCTGCCCTCCCTGCTGGCGGAGCGTCCCGACCGTGTCCGGGAGCGGGTGCTGATCTTCTCCGGCCTGTGGGGCGTGGTCGGGCCGACGGATGCGCTGCCGCCCTACCGGTTGTCGATGGGTGTGAAGCTGCCGCCCCTGGGCGGGCTGGGCGCGTACTGGCGCAAGGCGCTGGCCGGACCGCTCGGTGCACTGGCCGAGGGGCGGCTGCTGGTGGACTGCCGCTCGGCGACCTACGCCACCGCCTTCAAGCCCAAGGGCGCCGACGCCGAACGGTCGGTGTCGGTGCGCGTGCTGCGCGAACGGGTCGTCGGAGCGGAGGTGAGGCGTTCGGTCGTCAGCCACATGGCCAAGGCCACCCGGGGGGACATCGCCAGGTCGTTGCTGGCCGAAGGGGTCGAGGCGGCCGACGTGGCGGGCCTGGCCTCGGCCCTGCGGGATCTGGGTCACACGGTGGAGACGCCCGAGACCGCGGCGGGCACCCCGCGCATCCTCGACGTGGTCGTCCGGGACTGAGGGCGGGGTCGCGCGATCGCCGTCCGTGAGATAACGACCCGGTATCGCGACTTTATGCCGCACCTACAGGCCCTGCGAAAGCATGGACCCGTCGGATGGACGACACACCTGGGATCGATTCACCGCGGCCGGGCGGTTCCCGGTCCGGTCGGCGCGTGTGGGAGCGCGACGGCCGCACGGTGCGGAACGCGGGCGTCGCCACACCCGTCGACCGACGAAGGCACCGAAGAACCCGTGTGCCCTCGCGCTCTGGAGCGTGAGGGCACACGGGTTCAGGCCGCTTCAGGCCGTGACGTACTCGGGACGGCCTAGTCCAGGTAGTCGCGGAGCACCTGGGAACGCGACGGGTGACGGAGCTTGGACATCGTCTTGCTCTCGATCTGCCGGATGCGCTCTCGGGTGACCCCGTAGACCTTGCCGATCTCGTCTAAGGTCTTCGGCTGACCGTCGGTGAGACCGAAGCGCATCGACACCACACCGGCCTCGCGCTCGGACAGGGTGTCCAGCACCGAGTGCAGCTGCTCCTGGAGCAGGGTGAAGCTGACCGCCTCGCCCGGCTGGATCGCCTCGGAGTCCTCGATGAGGTCACCGAACTCGCTGTCGCCGTCCTCGCCCAGCGGAGTGTGCAGGGAGATCGGCTCACGGCCGTACTTCTGCACCTCGACGACCTTCTCAGGGGTCATGTCGAGTTCCTTGGCCAGCTCCTCCGGGGTGGGCTCGCGGCCCAGGTCCTGGAGCATCTGGCGCTGGACGCGGGCCAGCTTGTTGATGACCTCGACCATGTGCACCGGGATGCGGATGGTGCGGGCCTGGTCGGCCATCGCGCGGGTGATCGCCTGACGGATCCACCACGTGGCGTAGGTCGAGAACTTGAAGCCCTTGGTGTAGTCGAACTTCTCCACCGCGCGGATCAGACCGAGGTTGCCCTCCTGGATGAGGTCCAGGAAGAGCATGCCGCGACCGGTGTAGCGCTTGGCCAGCGACACCACCAGACGGAGGTTGGCCTCCAACAGGTGCTTCTTGGCACGGCCGCCGTCCTCGGCGATCCACTCCAGCTCGTCGCGCAGCTCGAAGGAGAGGACGTCGCCCTCTTCGGCGAGCTTCTCCTCGGCGAACAGGCCGGCCTCGATGCGCTTGGCGAGTTCGACCTCCTGCTCGGCGTTGAGGAGGGGCACCTTGCCGATCTGCTTGAGGTAGTCCTTGACCGGGTCCGCGGTGGCGCCGGCGGCGACCACCTGGGCGGCGGGGGCGTCGTCGTCATCGTCGTACAGGACGAAGGACTCGTCCTCGTTCCCGGTCTTGACGGGAGCGCCGACGGCCTCGGGACGGACCGGCTTGGCGTCCTTCTCGGGCGCCTCCTCGGTGGTGTCCTCGACCAGCTCCAGCTCGGCGCCGGTGTGCTCAAGGTCGGCGAGGTCGTCCTCGTCGAACTCCTCCGCGTCCGGAGCCAGCTCCAGGTCCTTCTTGCCCGCGGTCTTGCGACCGGCGGTCTTCTTGGCCGCGGCGGGGTCCTTCACGGTGGTCTTCTTGGCGGCCGGCGCGGTCTTCTTCGCGGCGGTCGCGGTGGGCTTCTTCGCGGCCGGCGCCTTCTTGGCCGCGGCCTTGCGAGCAGGGGCCTTCTTGGCGGCGTCGGCTTCGGCCTCGGAGGAGTCGACGACGGCGGTGACCGTCTCCGGCTGCTCCTGGGCGGCCGCGGCGCGCACCGGCTTGGCGGCCCGGTTCGTGGTCGTGGTGACCGTGGTGGACCTGGTCGAGGTGGACCGCGTGGTCGCCGTCTTGCGCCGCGTGGTCTTGCGTCGGGAGGATGCCGACTCGGGAACGAGCACGGTCACGCCCTCCTTCGCGAGGCTGCGGAGCACGGACTGCGCCTGCGACATCGGGATTTCGGCCTCTTCGAAGGCACGGCGCACGTCCTCGGGCTCAAGATAGCCCTGGGACCGCCCACGCTCGATCAGCTGCTGAATGACGGGCTCTTGCAGTGACTCGGACTGCTTCGAGCGAGTCGAACTGGCAGATGACACAAACACCTCTCGAACGGACGTGTGGCGAGATTGTCGGACCCGGTGATCCGCCTGACCGGGACCGGGCACCGCGCCCTCTCCCGCCTGCGGCCTGGGATCGTCCCCGCCGGAGCGGGGAAGCCGTTTGTCTTTCAAGCGTATGCGCTCTCGGAGATCATCCCCCGCAAGAGACGCACCGGAAGCGGTCGGCTCCTCGGGCTGCCGCGTGGGATCACCCCCGTGCGGGGCGGAACGGCTTCTTCACTGTAGGCAAGGCAATGGACTTGTTCGTACGGTCTACCGCTCCTTCTCACGGTGAGCCTCCTCCGTGTGCGACCTCAGGTCCGGCACGGAATCGATCACCGGGAGTTGGACGGCGAGCAGAGTGACGTCATCGTCCTGCTCATACCCTTCGAGCATGCTCTCAACAAGGTACTCCAGCATCTGCTGTGGATCGCCCACCACCTCCGGAGGAGCCGAGGACGCCACGTCGACGAGTTCGTCGAGTCCGGAGTCGACGGACCGTTTGCGGTTCTCTACCAGTCCATCGGAGTAGAGGGCGACGGTGTTACCGGGTTGCACGAAGAATTTGTGATGACCTCTCGGTGAGGTGATCCCCAACGGTGTGTCGGGGTCGGTGTCCAACAGCGAGGGCCGGGCCCCGCCCGCCACGACCAGCGGCGGAAGGTGTCCCGCGTTGCTGAGGTCGAGTTGGCCGGTGACCGGGTCCAGGACGAAGTACACCAGTGTGGTGACCTGGTCCATGCCCTCTGTGGCGCTGAACATGCGGTCCAGGCCGGTGAGAACGTCGGCGGGCTCCGGCATGGAGAACGCCAATGCGCGCAACGCGTTACGGATGCGACTCATTCCCGCGGCGGCCGGGATCCCCTTGCCCATGACGTCGCCCAGGACGCCGGCGACACGGCCGTCCGGCAGCGGAAAGGCGTCGTACCAGTCGCCGCCGACCTGGACGTGGCGGGAACCGGATCGGTAGTAGGCGGCCAGGCGCACGCCGCGCACCTCGGGGAGTTCGTCCGGCAGCAGACTGCGCTGGAGTTCCTCGGCGGTGTTGTGCTCCTGCTCGTAGAGGGCCGCGCGGCCGATGGCCAGGGCGCACTGCCCGGCCAGGGCCTCCAGGAACACCCGCTCCTCGTCGCCGATCTCGCGGGGGGCCGAGAAGGCGAAGCGCAGCGCGCCGATGGGGCGGCCGGCCACCATCATGGGCAGGGCGGCCCAGGCGCGCTCGGGGGTGAGTCGGACCAGTTCGTCGACCTCGGGGGCGTCCTCCAGGAGGGCGCCGAGCTCGGTCGGGTCGGCGGCCATCCGGGGGAGGCGGTCGGCGATCGCGCGGGCCGCGATGTCGGGGTGTTCGAGGGGGAAGGAGGCCAGGGGCAGCGGGCGGTCCCCGTAGGCGACGACGGTGTCCAGGCGCAGACGGTTGCGGTCGAGGAGGACCACGCAGGTGTGGTCGGCGCCCACACCGGAGCGGCCGATCTCGGACATGGCGGCGACGACCTCGTCCGCGGTGAGCGCCTCGGCCAGGTCGGAGGTGGCCTTCTGGAGACGGGCGGTGCGCATGGCCGCCTCACTGAGCTGCTGGTTGAGGCGCTGGCGGAGTTCGTCGGCCTCGCGCTCGGTGGTGACGTCGACGAGGCTGCCGACCCACTCGACGACCTCGCCGCCCTCCATGACGGGTTTGGCGCGGGCCCGGTAGTGGGCGTAGCCGCCGGAGCGGGTGCGCACGCGGAACAGGGCGTCGAAGGGGGTGCGGTCCAGCACGGCGTCGTCCCAGGCGCGTTCGACGCCGGAGCGGTCATCGGGGTGCAGGGCGGCGAACCAGCCCCGGCCGAGGTAGTCCTGCGGACTCTGGCCGGTGACGTTGCGCCATGGGGGGCTGTCCTCGTGGACCTCGCCCTCGGCGTCGGCGGTCCAGACGATCTGGTTGCCGACCTGGAGGAGGGCGCGCAGGCGCTGTTCGTCCCGGTGCACCTCGCCGCCGTCACGGACGGCGATGAGGGCGACGTGGGGGTCCCCGGTGGCGGGGTCGGAGACGGGGAACCACGTGAGGTCCCACAGTCGGCCGTCGGCGGTGCGATGCCGGCCGCGGACGACCCGACCTCCCCCGTGGTCGACGGTCTCCGCGTCGCCGACCGGGACTCCGCAGGCGCTCAGTAATTCGGCCGGGTCGTGGCCCGGACAGAGTTCGGGTGCCAGACCGAGCATCTCCGCCACGAGTCGGTTGACGGCGACGATCCGGCCATCGGAACCGACGAGGGCGAATCCGATGGGGGAATCGTCCAGAAGCGATCGGACCGCGTCGGTCAGAACGACATCATCGGTCCGGGGCGGCGGAATGGACGTCTCGGCGCTCACCTGCTCGACACCTCCGCAAAACCCTCGGATTTCCCGATCCCGGGGGATCGGCTGCCTGGACCGCGCGGACCCGTCGACCGTGCGATCGGACCGCGAACGGGAGAACGTCGAGGGCGCGGTGCCGAATGTGATCGGGGGGATCCACGGCCCTCGGGAGTCACGTCCCACGACTCCTCTCGGCCGCTGTCACGGCTCAAGCATAGGACACACCGGTGCGGGCGCAACGGCCGACGGGGAGGGGGCCGCGCGCGGCCATGGAAGGTAAATAATAGGCCACCGGGGGCCATCGTTCGGGAAGACCATTGGTTTTCCTCAGACGTTTTTCCCTGAATTACTAAGGATGGAGATGCTTGTCCGGTTTGGACTCGCGACTCGGAAACAGATCTGTCATATGTCCGAAACGTCCCTTTCGCCTTGTTGACCTGCGGTGATGGTGGTGCTCAAGTAAACGATGCACCCCCGAGGTTTTATCAACAGCGCACCGGGAGAGGGGTTGACAGTCCGCTCAGAACAAGTGGAATGGGTGGAGGTCACCGTCCAGGCCATCTTCAACCAGGAGTGTGAGCGAGAATGCTCCAGACCTTCCCGGTCCAGGATCTACGGCGGATCTCGGCACGTCTGCACGACGAGTTCAACGGTCTGTCCCACCGCTGCGTCGAGCAGTGCGTCAGCGACACCTGGCACTGCATCGAACATCTGGGCATCGCGGTCACACCGCACCTGGTCGAGCGGGTCGCCCGCGAACACCTGGAGGCGATGATCAACTCCGTGCCGCCCTCGCAGATCACCCGGAAGACCACCAGGCGACAGAGCACGACACTGTTCACGGGACACCGGGCCGTGCCACAACCGCACTGACCCGTCGCATCACGCGGACGAGGGGCGCGCCCGCCGGGACGCGCCCCGTTTGCGTCCCGGCAAGCAGGGACGAACCGCGAGAAACCATGCGAAAACACCGGAGCGTGAGTCCCGGCCCCGAGGCTGTCATACGCTCGGATCGTGCCCTCCCCTACACCTCCCTCAGCCGCGAACCCGGAACCGGTTCCCGGAGCCGTCTTCGACGAGATGCTCCGCGCCGCCAGGGCGCTGTTGGCCATGCGGCATCCGCTCGACGCCGAGATCGCCTTCAGCGAACTGCTCGGCACCTGGTGGGGCGAACGCGTGCCCGGCCTCGACGTCGAGCGTCTGCTCGGCGAGGGCCTGATCACCCACGCCGCGGCCTCCGGCAAACCGGCCGGCCTCGGCGTCCTGGCCGCGATCGCCGCCCTGGGCACCGCGCCCGATCGGCGCCTGCTCGCCGAGCAGGGGATGATCGCGCTGCGCGAACAGGGCCTCCAGGTACCCGAATGGGCGTCCCAGTTGGGCCGGGTCGTGCCGCTGGCCGCCTACGTCAACAGCGACCTGTTCGGGGACACCGACGACGTGGTGTGCGTGTTCGGTCGGGGGGAGAGCACCCCCGTCCCGGAACCCGAGCACGCCCTCATCCTGGTGGTCGACCACAACGCCGGCGGCGTGCTGCGCGACGCCTGGGTCACCACCAAGGTCGAGCGGCTCCTGGAGGGGTGCCGGGAACGGGCCGCCACCGACGAGTTCACGCGGTTCGCCGAACTGGACCCCGCCCAGGCCCGGGTGCGGCTGGTCCGCGCGCTGCGCGTCACCGAACGGGTCATCGGGGGCGGCGGCGCGGACGCCCTGCCCCTGCCCGCGGGTCTGACCGCCGCCGATCTGGCGGGCGGTTCCCTGGCCGCCCACTTCGCGCTGGCCAACGCCCGGGTGCGGGCGCTGCCCGAGCCCCGCGAGGGCGCCGCAGGGGAGGTTCTCCCGGTGTGGCGACGCGATCGTCGGGCGGTGCTGGCCGCCCGGTTCCTGGCCTCCGACGAGGCCGCGGAGCTGTCGGACTCCTACACGGCGAGCCGGTGCGCCGACCACATCATCGCCTACGGCTGCGACGTGGACGCCGGTCGGCCCCTGCGCGTGAGCCCGCGCAAGGTGGAGGCCTTCCTGCTGCGCTGGCTGCCGGGACGGGTGGTCCTGCTGCCGGAGGAGCAGGAGGCCATGCCGCACGTGCTGGCGGCATGGGTGCGCTGGGCCGGACCGCGCACCGGGCTGCCGGAGGTCGCCGTGGGGGCGACCCTGGACACGGTGTGGGAGTCCATCGCCGAGTTCACCCGGGTCTACCGGGACCCGGCCCGGCCCTTGGGACTGCGTCAGGAGGCGGTGCGCCGGCTGCTGCCCGACGGCGACTTCTCCGCACTGGCCCGGCGCATGTTCGCGTTCCCGCTGTTGACCAGCGAACTGGTCAGCGGAGCGCTTGAGGAGTTCGACCCGGCGACCCCGCGGGGACGACGGGCCCTCCTGCGCCTGGACCACTACGGCGAGTACGAGGCGGCCACCCCGCACAACGGCCGCCACTCCACCGGCCGGGACCACTGGTACCGGCCGGTGACCGGGGACGACCCGGATCGGGAACGGGAGCTGGCCCGACACGAACGGCTGGCCGAGCGCCTGTGGTTCGGGCGTCCGGCGGAGCTGTGGTCGGCGGCCCGGCGGCTGCTCGACCAGGGCCGGGACCGATCCGCGGTCCTGGCCGCCCTGGGCGAGGTGCTGGACGCGGCCTCCGACAACGCCGACCTGCGCCGCCGTCTCGACGCCCTCTGACCCGGACCCGGCCGCCCCCGGGGACCGCTCCGGCCCCGACGAACGGGCACCGGGTTCCGGGGGCCGAGACGGCCGTCGTGACCCCCGTCCTCCCTTGGGGGCCGACGGGAGAGCGACGGCCTCATGCCTCGGAGGTCTCTCCCCCGCCGGCCTTCGGAGCCCCGTGCGCGCCCTCGCGCCCGGGGGCGCCCCCGCTCAGGAGATCATGCGTTCGCGCAGGGACTCCACGGTGGCGGAGGACAGGCCCAGGCCGTCGGACACATAACCGTCGAAGGACCCGTACACCTCGTCGACGTGGGTGAAGGCGGTCTCCAGGTACTCGGCGCGCACGCGGGCCATCGGTGCGACCTCCTCCCATGTCAGGCCGCTGTGCTCCGACAGCATGCGCATCCACTTGTCGGTGTTCTCCTGCCGCTCGTTGCTGGCCAGGTAGTCGGCGACGACGACCGTGCGGTCCACGCCCAGGAGGCTGAGCAGCAGTGCGGCGCCCCAGCCGGTGCGGTCCTTGCCGGCGCTGCAATGGAAGACCAGGGCGGTGGGACCCTTGGCGGCGCGTTCCACCAGGTCGCGGTAGCCGGTGAGGGCGATCTCGTCGGTGACCAGCTCACGGTAGACGGCGAACATGAAGCGTTCGGCGGCGCCGTCGGCGAACATGGCACGGGCGCGTTCGCGGTCCATGAGGGCCTCGGAGAAGTTCCCCCCGGCCGCCCGGGGACCCTGCACGGAGACGGCGGTGTAGGCGGCGCCTTCGGGGGTGATGTCCGGCAGGTTCACGCGTTCGTGCTCGGTGCGCAGGTCGATGAGCTGGCGGATGCCCAGACCGTTGTAGACCGGCAGGTCCGGCTCGGAGATGGTGTGCAGCGCGTCCGAACGGTACAGCATGCCGTGGCGGACCGTGCCTCCCCCTGCGGCGCGGTGGCCGCCGAGGTCGCGGAAGTTGGGGGCGCTGGAGAGGATGAAACCGTCGTTCGTCACGAAAACGACGATACCCATTGCCGCTCCGGCGCCCCTCGGCCGGTGGCCGCGGTCGAGGCGGTCAGCCGACCTCCTGCCCCGGCCGCATGGCGGTGATCTGCTCTCCCGCCTCCTTGACGTCCTTCGCGGTGTCCACACCGCGCCAGAAACCCGTGATGCGGTAGGCGGTGAGCCGCCCCTCTCCGGCCAGGTCGGGGAAGGTCGACGACTCGTGGTCGCCCTTGACCGGCAGGAGCGGGGTGATAGCGGGCTCGAACAGGTAGACGCCGGCGTTGATCCACACCGGCAGCAACGGGCTCTGGGTGAACCCCTCGATCCGGTCCTCGTCGTCGACGTCGACGATGCCCCAGGTGGTGCGGAACTGGGCGAGGGCCAGCGTGGCCAGACCGCCCTTGGCACGGTGATGGGCGGTCATCTCGTCCAGGGGGAACCAGGTGAGGACGTCACCGTTGAGCGCGAAGTAGGGAGCGTCCGGGTCGGCGAGACCCTGGGAGGCGTAACGCAGTGCCCCGCCCCGGCCGAGGGGTTCGTCCTCCACCAGCAGGGTGATCTCGGGTCCGCCGGTGCGGGCGTCCAGGTACTCGCGCAGCACCTCGGCCTTGTAGCCGCAGGAGACCACGACGTGTTCGACGCCGTGACCCGCCAGCCATTCCAGTTGGTAGTCGATGATGGGTCTGCCGGCCACCTCCACCATCGCCTTGGGGCGGGTGTCGGTGTAGGGCCGCAGCCGGGTGGCCTGTCCGCCGGCCAGGATCAACGCCTGGGTGACGGGGGGCGCGGGGGTCGGGGGTGAAGCGGTCATCGGGATCCTTCCGAGGAGACCTCGGCCGTCCGGCCGGGTGGAGATCGGGCCTCTGCGGAGCAGGACGGGGAACGGCGGTCCGCCTCGGAGAGGACCGTCTCCCACCGGTTCGGCGAAACCCGCACATCCGCACCTGCGCCGGCGCTGACTCGTCCCGCGACCCGGGCGGGGGCCGGGCCCGGGTCGGTCCACCGCCGGGCCCCCGGGATGTGACGCCCGTGGAGCCCGGTGAGACCGATGCGGTACACCGTCCCCGCCGCTGATCCGGGTCGGCGGCCGGCCGCGGCGCGAAGGACCCGACCTGTGAGGGAAGGTCCTCCCCGCTTCGGCCGGGAGAGAAGTCAAGGTCGGACACTAGCAGTACGCGAAGATCCGCGTCCGGTGCCCCCGTGGGCCGTTCACCGTCACGTCTGCTGGGTGACCTCCGCGTAGGCGGAACGGACGTCGGCGCTGGTGAGCACGGTGAGTTCGGCGGCGGTCGCCTCGTCGCCCACCTCCTGGGAGACCCGCAGGTCGCGCTGGGAACACGCCTTCTCGAACAGGGAGCGGGCGAACCGACCGTTGCCGAGTTCGTCGATCCAGCCCTCCTCGCACACGTGGGAGAAGATGCTGCGCAGGTCCTCCACGGCGATGTCGTCGAAGGCGTCGCCGGTGCGGGCGGCCAGCGTCTCGGCGATCTCGGTGAGTTCGTCGGCGGTGTAGGAGGGGAACCGCACCCGGACGTTGAACCGTGAGGCCAACCCCGAGTTGGAGGCCAGGAACCGTTCCATCTCGGCGGGGTAGCCGGCGAGCACCACCACCAGGCGGGACCGGTCGTCCTCGGCGCGCTTGAGGAGGGTCTGCACGGCCTCGTTGCCGAAGGCGTCGCCGCCGCTGTAGCCGGGGTTGACGAGCGCGTAGGCCTCGTCGACGAACAGCACCCCGCCCAGGGCCCGGTCGACGAGCCGGTTGGTCTTGATGGCCGTGGCGCCCAGGTGTTCGCCGACCAGGTCCGCGCGCTGGGCCTCCACGACGTCGGCGCGGGCCAGCATGCCCAGCGCGGCGAAGACCCGGCCCAGCACCCGGGCGACGGTGGTCTTGCCGGTGCCGGGCGGACCGGAGAAGACGAAGTGCCGCATGGGCGCGTGGTTGAGCAGGCCCTGCTCCTCGCGCAGCCGGGCCACCCGCAACTGGGCGACCAGGGAGCGGACCTGGGACTTGACCGGTTCCAGGCCGATCATGGAGTCGAGTTCGGCCAGGGCCTCCTCGATGCCGGGCGCCTCGCCGAATCCGGGCAGGCGCGCGGTCAACTCGTCATAGGCGGTGACGACGTCGGCGGCCCGCAGGGTGATGAGGTCCTCGGCCTCGGGGCGGGGCGCGGGGCGGTCGCCCGCCGCCCCGGTGGTGACCACCCGCACGTCGCGGGCCTGCGCCGCCTTCTCCACCAGGGATCGGGCGAAGCGGCCGTTGCCGAGGTCGTCGACCGCTTCCCGCTGCACGGTCTGGTCCAGTCTTCGCCGCAGGGTCCGGACCGCCTCGGGGTCCAGGACGTCGCCGCGCTGGCGGACCAGGGACTCGGCGATCCGGAACAGTTCGTCGGCGGTGTAGCTGGGGAAGGTGATGCGGGTGGCGAAGCGTGAGGCCAGACCGGGGTTGGAGGACAGGAAGGCGTCCATCTCCTTCTCGTAACCGGCCAGGACGATGACGAGCCGCTCCCGGTCGTCCTCGGCGCGCTTGAGGAGGGTCTGCACGGCCTCGTTCCCGAACCGGTCGCTCTGCCCGTCGCCCTCGTTGACGAGGGAGTAGGCCTCGTCGACGAACAGCACCCCGCCCAGGGCGCTGTCGATGAGCTCGTTGGTCTTGATGGCGGTGGCGCCCAGGTACTCCCCCACCAGATCGGCGCGTTGGGCCTCCACGACGCGGGCGGTGGGCAGCAGGCCGAAGGAGTGGAAGATCGTGGCCAAGGTGCGGGCCACGCTCGTCTTGCCGGTTCCGGGAGGTCCGGAGAAGACCAGGTGGCGCAGGGGGCGTTCGACCGGGAAGCCGGCGTCGGCGCGCAACCGCGCCGCCTCGATGGACGCGGCCAGTCCCCGGACCTGCTGCTTGACCGGGTCCAGGCCGATCATCGCCTCCAGTTCGGCCAGGGCCTCGTCGACGGGGACCGGCTCCGCGTCGTCATCGGGGGCGGCGCGTTCACGGGAGGAGCCCACGGGGCGGGCGTTGTCGGCGCGGCCCTGTACGCGTTCGGTACGGGGGCGTCGGCTGACGGGAGGGGGATCGCTGCGGGCGCTCTCCCGGGCTGAGCTCGCCTCCCGTCGGATCTGGCGGGAGGCGGACAGCCGCCACAGCAGGCAGGCTCCCGCCGCGACGTAGAGCGCCCCGACGCCCCAGCCCGAGGGCAGGGCGGTGGTGATCATGCCGACCAGGGCCAGGGAGAAGCCGCCGATGAGGCCGGCGGTGAGGGACAGGGCCGCGGTGTGCCAGACGGGGAACTCGCGTACGGCGGTGGCGGCCAGGACCACCAACAGGGGCAGGGGCGGCACCAGCAGGGTGACGGGTTCGCCGGGGAGCGGTATCTGGAAGAGGGGGACGGCGACCGCGAGCCAGACCAGGCACACGATGACGGTGACGAAGGCGTCGGCGGAGCGCATCAGGGCGGCGAAGAGCAGGAGCAGGGCGAGGGCGACGGTGACCGCCGTGATCACGGGCACCGAGACGACCAGGGCGACGACCGCCACGACGGTGAGCACGACCACGCCGCCGACCAGGCGTCTGCCCAGGGGAACGGCCTGGTAACGGCCGCGCAGTCGGTCCAGGCCGGAGGGTCCGGAGGCCGCGGTACCGGGGCGCGTGTCGCGCGTCATCGGTGCCCCTTCCTGCGTGGGGGTCCGTGGGGAGACGGGCTCTCCGCCCGGGGGTTACGGGTCGGAGGGGCGTCGAGGGGTCGACGGCCACGCCTTCAGCCTTGCCCCAACCGCCCCCGGTTGTCCAGTACGGGGCGGCGTGTCGTCGCCGGAGGCCGGGTCACAACAGGGGGATCTGTCCCCCGGGAGCGGGACGGGACGTGCGCAGATGGCTCCACCGGGGCAGGCCGTCGAGGTAGGACCAGCTCATCCGGTGCTCGGGGGTGGGACCGTGTTCTTCCAGGTGGGCGCGGTGGACGGGCGAGGGGTACCCGGCGGCCCGTTCGAAGGCGTAGCCGGGGTGTTCCTCGGCGAGTTCGGCCATGTGCGCGTCGCGGCGCACCTTGGCCAGGATCGCGGCGGCGGCGACGCCGATACAGGTCAGATCCCCCTTGACCTGGGTGCGGACGCGCCAGGGGTGGCCGATGAAGTCGTGGGAGCCATCGAGGACGACGGCGTCGGGACGGACGGAGAGCCCTTCCAGGGCGCGGCGGGCCGCACGGCGCAGTGCCTCGGTCATGCCGACCTCGTCGATCTCGACGGCCGCCGCCCAGCCGAAGGCGTGATCGGCCACCCAGGGTTCCAGGCGGGCGGCCAGGTCTCGGCGGCGCGCGGGGGTGAGGCGTTTGGAGTCGGTCAGGCCGGAGGGGGGCTCACCTTCGCCGGGGACGGCGGCACAGACGAGGAGGGGGCCGGCCCAGGCCCCGCGACCGACCTCGTCCATGCCGGCGACGACGCGCGCGCCGGCGGCGCGGAGTTCGTCCTCCACCTCGTAGGTGGGGGCGGGCGGTGCGGGGGCCTTGGTCACGGTCTTGGATGTCGTCGGCACGTCCCCCAGCCTAAGACCGTACGGCGGCCTCCGGTGCCTGTTCGCGAACGGAACGGGACACCCCCACGGCGACGACGAGGGCGACCATGGTGGCGAGGGAGGCGGCCGTGAGGAGCGCGGGCTGCCCGATCACGGCCAGTGCCGTGCTCCCGATGGCGAAGCCGACGTTCTGGGTGGCGAAGGCCCAGGAGAAGTACCCGGCGCGCTGCGCGGGGGGAACGGCGACGTCGATCATGTGCGAGCGCAGGCCCAGGAGCGCGGCCACCGGGAGTCCGCTCAGGAGCAGGGCGAGCGCGGCGAGGGGCAGGGGCGGCCCGGAGGCCAGCAGCAGACAGCCCGCCACGAGCAGGGCCACCGCGCCGAAGGCCCACAGGGCCTCGTGCCGCCCGGGGGTCCGAGCGGCGTCGAGGTACCCGCCGACGACGCTGGCGATGGACAGGAGGAGGAAGACGATCCAGGCCAGACCGACGTCGAGGCCGTAGGAGGTGATCAGAGCGGTGGCGCCCACCTCGACGGTGGCGAAGTACACGCCGATCGCGGCGCCGAAGACGATCCACGCGACGGCGGCCGTGTTCCAGCGGAGCCGGGACCCCCGGCGGTCGGTGTCGGTCTCCGGGGAGGGCAGTCCGGTGAAGGGGAGCACCGCGACGGCGATCAGGCTGACCAGTGCCATGGCGGCGATGGGGCCGAGGGGGTGCAGGGGCGCGGTCGCGGCGACGACGAGCGGCGCGAGGAAGATGAGCAGGTCCATGAAGGTCACGTCGACCGTGGAGGCGGAGCGGCCGGCGTTCTCGGGCACGGTGTACGGCAGCAGTGAGCGGATCACTCCCCCGGATCCGGCGATGACCGTGCCGGCCAGGGCCGCCCCGAGATACCAGGTCCACACGGGCTGTCCGGTGCCGATGGCGGCCCAGAGCGCGAGCCAGAGCAGGCCGTGGGCGGCCATCTGGACGCCCAGGACACGGCGGGCAGGACGACCACCGACGATCCGGGCGGCGATGGGGGTGGCCGCGAGGGTGCCGACCACGTGGCAGGTGGTCATGAGGGCGCCGGTGTCGATGCGGCCGGTGAGCATGAGGGAAGTGGTGGTCGTGGCGACGGCGACCATGAGGGCCGGGGCCCGGCACAGGGCGGCGACCAGGGAGTAGGACCAGAAACGGCGGGAGGTGAGGGTCTCCCTGAGGGGTGAGGTCATACGGACCAATGTAACGCATGATTATGACATTTATGCGTTACATGCGATCATGGGGGCATGACCTCGGAACATTCCCCCGAAGACCTGCTCCGGATCACCCTCGCCCTCGTCGCCACCCGCCCCCTGGCGGGCGCCTGGCCGGAGGAACTGCACTCCCTGGAACGCCTCTCGGAGATCCTGCCCGGAACAGAGGACGCCACGGCGACCGACATCGCCGACGTGCGCGCCCTGCGCGACCGCCTGGCCCCGCTCGTCCTGTCGCCGGACCCGGACGCGGCCCCCGTGGAGCTGTCCGCGCTGGCCGAGGAGTTCGGCCTCAGGCCGGCGGTGGACTCCGTCGGCGGCCCGATCCGCCATGTGAGCCCCGACCCGCGCCCGGTGGCCCGCGCCGCCGAGGTCCTGGTCCCGGGCGTCATGCTCGCCTGGGCGGCCGGCCTGACCTCGCGCGTGCGCGTCTGCGGCGCCGACGGCTGCGAGACCCCGTTTCTGGACTCCTCGCACCGCGCGAACCGGCACTACTGCTCCCCCCGGTGCTCCACCCGCATGCGGGTGCGCCGACACCGCGAGCGGCCCCCGGGGGCCGCCTGAGATCCGATCCGGCCCGCGGGCCGGAGTCGAAGAGGGTCTTTGTGCGACTCGCCGAACATCACAGCGGGTCATGGGTCATGACTTTCGGTAGTTTCCGCTTGTCAGGACCGCGCACAGGTGTGACCCGGAGGAATGGACATGCAGCGCTCCACCCCGCACTCCCGGCGTCGGAGGCCACGTCCCCGCCCGCGCGTCCGCCTGCGCCGCCGCGGCCTGTACGACATCGGGGCCGCCCTGACCCGGGTCGGCGTCGGCTGGGTGTTCGCCGATCACGGCCTGGCCCTGCGCGGCCGGGAGAGCCCGTTGGCGACGCACCTGACCGAGGCGGGAACGCCCCTGCCCGGTTTCCTCGTCCCCCTCCTGCCCGCGCTCATCGTGGCCGCCTCCCTGTCCTTCGCCGTGGGCCTGCTCACATGGACCGCGGGCCCCCTCCTCGCCCTCTGCGCGCTCCTCGGGGCCCTCGCCCCGGGGTCGCCGAGCCTGTCCCCGTTCGACTCCTGGCCGGTGACGGTGCTGGTCACAGCGGTGTGCCTGCTCATGGCGGTCAACGGCGGACGCTGGTCCTGGGACCACCTCGTCCTGGCGCCCGAGGCCCCCGAGCGGCCCGGGGACCTCGGAAGGCGCCGCCGTCACCCGAATGTCACGGCGGGGAAACCTCCCGCCATTTCCACTCGTCGCCCCGAACACGCCCCTCCACTGCTCTATCCTGTGGGTCAGGCCGCGGTACGACGGCCGTATCAACTGTGACGCGGCCCCTTCCGGCTCCTCCTTCACGGCCTTCGGGCCCGCGTCCGTCGCCAGCATGGATTCGGTGGGGGGAACACCATGTCCGCCGTAGGTTCCGGCCCGACCTCTGACGGGTCCGTGGCCAAACTGATCGAGATCGCCGAGAAGCCCACGCTGGGCCGGCGCCTGATCAGCTGGGCCTCACGACCCCCGGGGCGGCTCTACATCCCCGCCTGCGCGGCGGTGGCCCTGATCATCCTCTTCGAGGACAGCGTCCCCTCGGGCCACCTTCCCTCCTTCATCGTGGGCCTCGCCGGTGGCCTGCTGCTGGCGGGGATGGGCGCGCTGCGGCTGGGCATCGCCCTGGCCGTCGCCCGGCCGATGATCCGCCACTACTGGCTGCGGTGGATCTCCGCTCCGCTCATCGCCGCCCTGGCCATCGGGATCTCGGCGGCCGACGTTCCGCTGAGCGCCCGGGTGCAGGCCTCCGCCGAGGACCTGCTGGACCTGCGGGAACGGGCCGACGAGTCCACCACGATCCCCCTCAACGGGGAGCGGGCCGGGATGTACGCGCTGCGCAGCATCACCATGGCCGACGAGGTCGTCCACTACGAGGTGCAGGGCGCCGGCCTGTGGGGGCGCGCCGGGTTGGCGCACAGCGCCGACGAGATCCCCGAGGGCGTGTTCGTCCCCGGTCAGGGCGCGCGGATCTACGAGCACGTCACCGACGACTGGTACGTGTGGGTCGAGCACTAGGGACCACGATCCGATCACGGGCCGGGTTCGGAGGGCGCGTCGCCTCCGACCCGGCCCTCGTCGTTCTCCGGACCCCGCCGTCCCTTTGCCCGCTCATGCGCTTCTCCAACACGGCTCTCACCTTGGCCGTGTAGACCTGGGGCCACCCCCCGGAGGGGATCCCCCTGATCCCCTCCTCGCAGCCTTTCCGAGAAGAGGATTCATGCGCGAGTTCACGCTCACCCTCCACCTGCGGATCCATGACTCGATCACCGCCCTGCGGCGCGCCCACGCCCGCGGTGACGACGACCTGGCCACCTGCCAGGCGGGAGAGGTCGAGGACCTGGTGGAACTCGCCGCCCGCAACGGCATCGACCTCGGCGCGGGCTACGCGGACCTCTACGTCCGGGCCTGACACCGGACGACGAAGGGCCCCGCGACCGCCGGGTTCTCGTGGTGGTCGCGGGGCCCTCGCCGGTGATCAGCGGCGGCGGTTCGAACCCCCGCCGTAGCCCTCACCGTTCTCGAACTGCCGGCGCATCGCCGCTTCCTGCTGTTCCTGGTACTCCTCGGCCAGCTGCTGCTGACGAGAGGCCGCCGACGCGACCGATCCGCGCACCGACTCCAGGCCCTCGGCCACCTGGGACGCCGACGGGCCCACGGCCGCCCGGCCACCCGCCGGGCCGTTGCCCAGCACCTGCGGCAACAGCTGGGCGGTGAGCAGCGTCGACAACGCCGAGGTGTCCCCCGAGCCCGCCTCCATCTGCACCACCACCGGGCGCGGGGCCCGCTCGGCCAGCGTCGCGCCCACGTCCAGGCGGCGACGGGCCAGCTCGTACTCCAGCACCGCCCGGTTGTCCCGATAGGCGGTGGCCAGACGTCGCTGGGCCTTGGCCTCGTTCTCGGCGGCGACCAGGTCGGCCCGGCCGCGCGTCTCGATCTCGTAGCGCACCCGCTGCGCCTCGGTCTCCTGCTCCTGGAGCATCTGGGCGACGTCCTTGCGGGCCTTGTTCAGCGATGCGTTGACCTCGATGATCTTCGCGTCGCAGACCTTCTTGGACCGCTCGATGTCCATGAGCAGGGTGTCGATGCGCCGCTTGCGGGTCAGCTCCCACTCCTGCTCGTAGGCCACCAGCTCCTTGGACACCCGCTCCCGGGTGGCCAGGTGCTGCTGGTACTGGTTGGGCAGCTGCACGTCGGGGATGTTGCAGCCGGTGATGACCACGCCGTACTTCTCCAGCTGCTGGTTGAGCAGGCGGCGCATGTCCTCGACGTTGGAACCGCGCAGGTCGTAGGCGGACTCCGTGCGCACCTGACGGCTGCGCTGACGGATCGCGTCCTGGACCGCGCTGGACAGCACCAGGTCGAAGTTGCTCGCGCCGATGGTCAGCACGAACCGCTGCGGGTCGTCGATGCGGAACTTCAGGAAGAACTCGATCGACTTCAGCGGCACGTTCTCCCGGGTGGGACAGGCCACGACCGGGGCCGTGTACGGGATCTCCGTGCTGGTGTCCACCACGTAGTCCACGCGCTTCCACGGGTGCCACAGGTAGTGTCGGCCCGGGGCGATGACGCCCTGCACCTTGCCGTACTTGGTGAGGATGCCCTGGGTGCCGTGCTCGATCTCGATGATGGAACCGCGCCACCACCACAGCACCGCGACGATGATCGCGACGATGCCGACGAACAGGGTGGGCACCGCCAGCACCGTGTTCACCAGACCGGTGGCGGGGCCGCCGACGGCGGCGTTGACGGTCATCATCAACGCCGACGTCAGCGCGAACAGACCGAACCACACCAGGATCATCCACCGCAGGCCGCGGTTGTCCCGCGGGATGACGACGGGCACCACGGCGCCCTGGTCGCCGCCGCGCAGCAGACCGGCGAGGTCGCCCCAGGAGGCGAGGGACTCCTTGATGCTGGAGCCGCTCCTGACATTGGCGAGCTGGTTCATCTAGCGACCTCCCTCGTGCGGGCCGGGCCCCTGGGACCACGGCGGAGACGGCGGCCCCCCGTAGGGTTCACCGGTGGGCGGCGGAGCGTCGAACCGCGACTCCTCCGCCGGCGGCTCCAGCGTCTCCCGGGCCTCGGCCAACCGCTCGCCGATGGCCTCGTCGGAGACCGACTGGCGGATCTCCTCCACCGGGTCGCGACCGGGGTCGGCGTCCTCGGTACGGGTCCGCGCCGGTGCCGCGCCGTCCTCGCGCAGCAGGACGTCGATCTCTTCCTGGCGCTCGGCGATGCGGGCGTTGATCTCGCCCAGCCGGGAGCGGATGGCGTCCATGTCCTCCTGGGAGAACAGGGCGGTGTCGGCCTGGCCGATGATCTCCTGGGCGATGCGCAGGTAGTCGACGCTGGCCGCGTCTCCCGAACCGATCCGCAGCACCTGCGGCAGGCTGTCGGCGACGTCGGCGAGCTTGTCCAGGAGGCTCTCCCGGAACCGGTAGTTGAGGATCTCCGGGGCCTCGGCCGCGCTGACCGCGCGGATGTCCAGGGCCTGGGCCTGCAACAGGGCGGCGTTGGCGTTGGCCTCGGACTCGGCCTCGACGAACCGCTGACGGGCCAGGGAGCGGGCCCGGTTGGTCTCGCGCTCCAGTGCGGTGTCCATCTGCGCCTGGTACTGGGCGATGTCGGCCTGGATCGCCGACAGCGTCTCGTTGAGGGTGGCGAGCTCCTTGTTCAGGTCACCCTCGTTCTGCTCCTTGCGCAGTTGCAGCTCGTACTCGAACGTGTAGGCGTCCTTGGCGACCCGCACCATCTCCGGGGCCGCCAGGTCCATCCGGTACTCCTGGTTGGAGGGCTCGGCGTGGGTGATGTTGGCGCTGGTCAGCACGACGATGTCACTGAACTGGCGGTTGAGCTGGGTCAACAGGGTCTGGGTGCTCTCGCCGACCAGGTCGTAGATCGCCGAGGCCTCCTGCTCGTAGATGAGGCTGCGGGTGGTCTCACTGATCGCGTTGTTGAGCTTCTCCTGGAAGCCGTGCACACCGCCCAGCGTGTAGACGAACCCCTCCGGGTTCTTGATCTTGAACTGGACGAACAGGTCCACCGAGGCCTGCACACCGCTCTTGGTGGGGGCCGACCGGATGGGCGCGTTGAAGGGGTACTCGCGCACCACGTTGACGATGTAGGAGACCCGCTTCCAGGGGTTGAACAGGGTCACCAGACCGGGCGGGTAGATGCGCTCCATCCGACCGAAGTGGGTGACGATGGCGACGCAGCCCTCCGGCACCATGACCATGCCCTGCCGCCACCACATGAACGCGGTGATGGCGAAGGTGATGATCCAGTAGTGGACCCCGAAGAACGGGTTGATGAGCGGGTTTCCGCCGGCCAGCGACTGCGGGATGAGGACCGCGACCGCGCCGAAGAGGCCCAGTGCGATGAGGGCGACCGCCGGGAGCATCGTGATGAACGTGCGACCGCGCGGGATGACCATGGGGCAGACCACGTGCACGGGACCGCCGGGGCCGCGCTCGTAGCTGCTTCGGTTGATGGCCTCGCCGGCGTTGTTGAGGGAGGCGGTCTTCTGCTCGATCCGGGTGCCCACGGAACCGCCCTGGTCACGGGCGGCGACGAAGTCGCTCGGGTCGAGTCCACCCCCTTCGGTGACCTGTTGGGAGGTCTGTTGCAGGACGTCGGTCACGGCCTGCCGCGGATCGCCTCCCTGGGCGACCGCGGCGGCCGCACCGCGCACCGTCTGCGCGAACGACATGTGCGGGTACTCCTAGTCGGGAGATGCGGGAACTATCCGCTTCGACGCCGCGTACGGGTGACCGGTTCCAGGTGGGCGGTGATCCTACGCGGGTCGACGACATAGTGGACGGTTCCGACCTTGGCATATGTCAGACCCGGAACCCAGGGGGCGAGCCCGGAGCGTGGCCGGACGGTGATCCTCCCGGACCGCACGCGTGCCGGTGGGCAGGGCCGTCGAACCTGGCGATAACGTCGTTTCCGCACGCACCGAACGACAAGAGGGAGTCCCCATGGCCACCGTGCCGAGCGCCGTCCTGACCACCGCCGGTCTCATCGGCGGTTACGCCGTGGCCCGCGCCACCGGGAACCGGCCGCTGGGCGGCGCCGTGCTGGCGGGGTTCGGCGCCGCCGCGTTCGAGACCTGGCGACGCGGTCCCGGCCTGGGCACCGCGATCGCCCTGACCGGCGTGTACGTGGGGGCGTTCGGGCTGGCCCACCCGCTGGCGAAGAAGGTCGGCTCCTGGCCCGCGGTGCTGGGCGTGACCGCGGCCACCGCCGCGCTGGCGGTCGCCGCCGAACGCGACTAGCGGCGAACCCGCGCTCCGGTGCGTACTCGGTGCGCCCGGAGGGCGGGGACCGTCGGCACCGCGCTCACGTCCTCGTTGCGCGGAGGTTCGCTCCGGGCCTCACGGCGAAACCCCGTGGGCGCCCTCGCGCCCCGGAGGACGCGCAAGAGCACGCGAGGAACGGCCCTAGCCGCCCTGGATGTAGGCCTCCAACTGGGCCCGGTCGTACTCCAGCCCCCGCACCCGGCTCTTGACGATGTCACCGATGCTGACGATGCCCGTCAACCGACCGTCCTCCACGACGGGAACGTGCCGGAACCGGCCGCGGGTCATGGTCTCCCCGATGTCCTCGACGGTGTCGCGCGGCGCGCAGGTGACGACGTCGGCGGTCATGATGGAGGAGACCGGCGCGGCCAACAGGTCGGCGCCCTGACGCTCAAGCCCGCGCACCACGTCGCGTTCGGAGACGATGCCGTGCAGACGGTCACCGTCGGCCACGACGACGGCGCCGATGTTGTGCCGGGCCAGTCGGGTGAGCATGAGGGCGACGGTGTCGTCCGGGGCGACGCGCACCACTTCCGCCCCCTTGGTCCGGAGGATCGCGGCTATCAGCATGGGACCACCTTCCGCCGACGTGTCGCTGTTGAAGGGCTACCCGCCGTCGGCACCGCCCAACCACCGCCGGGTCGGAGGCCTCCGATCCGGTGCCTCCGCCTCCTCCCGGCCATACCGGTGCTCTCCCCCGGGGACGCCGGGCCGCTCCGCGAACTCTCCGACTGCGCGGCGGGACGGGTCGGCGGCCCGGCGCGCACGGCGCGCAGCGGCGTTCGCGACGCTCGGCGACGGTCTCCTCAGGGCCCGGGGAGCCGCTTCGGAGCAGGACACGGGCGAGCGCCCCCGGTCCGTGCGAGGCGTTCACACGTGGACCACCACCACCCGTTCGCCCTTGGGGCGGTCGGGCTCCTCGACCAGCCGGCACATGTCGTCGGGGTCACTGGTCAACAGGAGGACGGGACGTTCCCGCCCGAGGGCGGTCTCGGCGACGACCGCGTCGATCGCACACCGGTGACCGGACAGACCGGTCCGTCCGAGGAGTTCGCCGGAGGCGCGGGCGATCTCCGGCGACACCGGGACCACGGTGACGCGGGACAGAACACGGTGGACCTCGGTGTCGCGGGGACCGCCCCGCAGGACCTCGGTGAGCGTGAGCGCGCTGACCACGACGCGGGCACCGCGTTTCAGGGCGACCTGGAGATGGGCCCTGGCGCGTTCGTCACCGGCGGCGAGTTTCGACAGCCCTTCGCTGTCGAGGACCAGCGTTCCTCCGCCCTTCAGTCGGCGTCCGGCCACAACGCCTCCGCCTCCGCCAACGCGGCCTCGTCCACGGGGCCGTGCTCCTCTTCCAGCAGCGCGACGAGTTCGGCCAGCAGGTCCGCCTCCAGGCGCCGGGCGACGGCCTCCGTGACATAGCGGCTGAACTCGCCCCGTCCCACGCGGCGCTGGACGGCGGTGGTCAACTCCTCGGGCATCGAGACACTGACCTTGCGCGCACGGCCGCCCCTGTCTTCGGCGGTACGGCCTTCCGGAAGCACTTCCTCGAAGGCGTCGAGCAACGCGTCGAGGCGCAGGAGCCGGGGGACGTCACCGGGAGCGGCGTGCGAGGACGCCAGCGCTCGACGGAGCCGTGCGATCCGTTCGGTGTCTCCGGATTCCATGGGTTCGACCTTCACACGAGTGATGCTACCGGCGGTGGCAAAATCATTCCCCGACTTCCCGCGGATACACCGTGACGATTTCAGACGGACCAGAGGGCGCTCCCGCGGTGGCGGCCGGGAGGCCGCACCATCTCCTCGGCGGCCTCGGGGCTCGGACGGCCGTCGAAGACGACGGCGCGGCGGGACGGGTCGGCGGCCCGGCGCGCGCGGCGGCGTTCGGCGACGGTCTCCTCAGGGCCCGGGGAGCCGCCCCCGAGCAGGCCCCGGGCGAGTTCGCGCACCCGTACCCGACGGACCCCGGGCGAGCGATCCCGGCGCAGGACGAACATCGACCGGCCCCGCCGGCGGGCCTCCACATGGTGGGCGGTGCGTGGCACGGGTCCCCTCTCCGATCCTCGGGACGATACCGGGGCGACGGCGCGGCGCCCTCATTCGGAGGGGGCGGTATTCCCCGGGTCGCCCGACCGGCCACCCTCCATCCAGTACCGCTGAAGTCTGCCCACCGCCTCCTCCTTGTTCATCCGCGCGATCTCGGTCTTGTCAAGACCGAGGTTGGAGATCAGCAAGTGAACGAGATCAGCGGGCAGAGCCTCCGAGGGGGCGCGGGCACGCCCCGATCGGGAACGACTCCGTCCTGAACACATGCCCAGAACGTGGCTTCGTCGACGTCGAGTCGACCCCGGAGGACATGCGCCCACATCCCTCCGCGTAGTCGGTTCGATCCACAGACCAGGACACCCGCGTCCTCAGGATCCGACCATCCGGCACATCCGGTTCACAGGTCAGGTGATGGGCGCCCGTGCCACCGCGGGCGTTTCGCACCCGACGCCATCCTTCCGTCGCGCAGAAGCGATCGTGATGCTCGCGTGTGGGTTGCGGCCAGGTCACCGCGCCTTGCCCACCAGCCAGTCGCGCAACCTCTCATCGTCGCTGAGGCCGATCAATTGGACCAGACCCCAGTTCTCGCGATGGTCGGGCGCGTCCAGCAGGTGGTCCTGCCAGTCCTCCGCGTACTCCCGCAGGGCGTCGACCATTTCGGTGAGAGCCTCCTCGAAGGAGGCTCCGTCCGCGGCGACGGGCAGTCCTGGAATGAACACGGACCACCCTTCCGCCTCAGGTACCACCTGCGCACGCGACGGAGCGACCGTCGCGAGGCAGCGGCGCAGTCTCTCGGCGTCCACAAAGGCGGTTCTGGCCGACTCACGACGTACTGTGGCGACTCGGCCCCTCTCCGCCGCGTCCAGGAGTGTCCTGAGATGCGTGCGGGCTTCGGTGTAGCCGTCGTAGTGCACGGTCGTCATGGCGGTACCTCCGTCCGGGCGTGCTGCCAGCCTGCCATGACCAGGGAAGTACGTGAGGTCATTACTCCGTCGGCAGGGGAACCCGAGACACCGTGATCGAAACGGCATGGAGCCCACCGCCTGAGAAAGCGAGGGCCTACGCGGTGGCAGGCCCTCGCTCGACAACGTCCTCTGGGAAAGAGGCCCGGGATCAGCTGCAACCGCTGGTGGAGCCGCAGCCCTCGCAGGCGTAGCAGCTCCCGGCCGGGCGCATCTTGGTGCCGCAGGTGACGCACAGCGGGGCGTCGGCGACGAACCCCTGCGCGCGCTCGACCACCTCGGTGGTGGAGTGCGCCTCACCGGTGGGCGGCGCGACCTTCGGCTCCCGCTCGCCCGTGGGCGCGGACTGGGCGTAGGACTCCACCTGCGCGGCGACCTGCGCCGTGTCCTCCCCCGCCAGCTGCGCCTCCCGCTCGGCCGCCGACAGCACGCCCAGGGCGGTCCGTTCCTCGGGGGACAGATGGTCCAGCGCCAGCCGGCGGAAGATGTAGTCCATCACCGACTGGGCCATGCGGATGTCGGGGTCGTCGGTCATCCCGGCGGGGTCGAACCGCATGTTGGTGAACTTCTCCACGTACGTCTCCAGCGGCACCCCGTACTGGAGGGCGATGGAGATCGCGATGGAGAAGGCGTCCATGACCCCGGCCAGGGTGGACCCCTGCTTGCCGAGCTTCATGAACACCTCGCCCAGCCCGTCGTCGGGGTAGGAACCGGCGGTGATGTAGCCCTCGGCGCCGCCCACCGAGAACGAGGTGGTCACGCTGGGGCGCTGCTTGGGCAGCCGCCGCCGGACCGGCCGGGGTGTCTCGGCCGCCTTCGGCGTCTCCTGGGAGGTGGACAGCGGCTGGCCGACCTTGCAGTTGTCCCGGTAGACCGCGAGCGCCTTCAGACCGAGCCGCCAGCCTTCGAGGTAGATGTGCTCGAAGTCCTCGACCGTGGCCGTCTCCGGCACGTTCACCGTCTTGGAGATCGCCCCGGACAGGAAGGGCTGCACGGCGGCCATCATGCGCACGTGCCCCATGGGCTCGATGAACCGGCGGCCCATGGCGCAGTCGAAGACCTCGTAGTGCTCCTCACGCAGACCGGGGGCGTCGACCACGTGGCCGTGCTCGGCGACGTACTCGACGATCGCCTCGACCCGCTCGGGCTGGTAGCCGAGGTTGAGCAGGGCCCGCGACACCGACCGGTTGACGATCCGCATGGACCCGCCGCCGACCAGCTTCTTGAACTTGACCAGTGAGAAGTCCGGCTCGATCCCCGTCGTGTCGCAGTCGAGCATGAAGCCGATGGTCCCGGTGGGCGCCAGCAGGCTCGCCTGGGCGTTGCGCCAGCCGTGCCGCCCACCCGTCTCCAGGCACGCGGCCCACGCGCGGGTGGCGGCGGCGTGGATCGGCTCCTCCAGGGTCCCGACGGTGCGCAGGGCGTCGTTGGCGGCGACGTGCTTGCGCATGACCCGCTCGTGGGACTCCGCGTTGCGCCGGTAGCCGTCGTAGGCTCCGACGGCGCCCGCGAGTTCGGCGCTGCGCCGGTAGGCGACGCCGGTCATCAGCGAGGTGATCGCGGCGGCGATGGAACGGCCGCCCTCGGAGTCGTAGGCGTGCCCGGTGGTCATGAGCAGGGCGCCGAGGTTGGCGTAGCCGATGCCGAGTTGGCGATAGGCGCGGGTGATCTCACCGATCTTCTCGGTGGGGAAGTCGGCGAAGGTGATGGAGACGTCCATCGCGGTGATGATCAGCTCGGTGAGACGGGTGAAGCCGTCGACGTCGAAGGTGCCGTCCTCGCGCAGGAACGCGAGCAGGTTGATCGACGCCAGGTTGCAGGACGAATCGTCCAGGTGCATGTACTCGGAGCAGTTGGCGACGACCGTTCCCGCCACGATGTACGAGTGGTTGCGGGGCTCGGTGAGGTTGTAGGTCGTCTCGTGGCCCTGCGGCTCTCGGGAGACCAGTCGGACCGTCTCGTCGGTGGCGTACGACCGGCGGAGGTCCGTCGTCCCGCGCAGCCTCTCCCTCTTCTCCTCAAGTGAGAAGTCGACCACCGCGGCGAACTCGCGCAGCGATCGGCCGGTGATGCGCAGTTCATGGAAGGAGCCGTCGCCGCCCTCGCGGAGACGGGAGAAGCCCGTCGGCCCGCCACGGGACGCGCGATGGACACGACTCGCCATGCCCAGCGGGGCGAGCAGTTCCTGCACCTCCCGCAGAAGCCGGTCCGAACGGCCGCTCAGGCCGACGTGGCGGGTGCCCTCGGGCGCGTCCACCACGCACCCGTCCGCGTCGAACAGGCCTCGGAGGAACTCCAGTACGGCCTCCTCCGGGGCCTCGAAGAGGGCCGGGGGCACCGACGCGTGCTCGGCGGCGACGCCGATGCCGAGCGCGCGCACGAACGCGGCCATGCCCCGGTGGGTGACGCGCAGTCGGACCGTGCCGTCGGCCCGGACACCGGGCTCGCTCGGATGCCCGGTGAGCCGCTCGATCAGCGCCAGATGCCGGGGCAGGACGCTCTCCCGCTCCTCGGCGGTGCCGTACACGGTGGTGACCTCGTCGCCGGTGACCGACCCGGCACCGATGAGCCATCCCAGGTAGTGGGCGAGGTCGGGGTCCTCGTCCCACTTGTCGGGCAGGGCGACGGGGCGGGCGTGGGGACCGGCCGCGGCCTCCCGTGCGGCCTCCAGCGCGGCGGCGGGCAGCCCGGGGTCGGGGTTCGACCGCGGCGCGTAGTGGAAGGAGCGGACCACACGGTCGTCCTCGTCCAGGTCCTCGGCGTGCACCCACCCGCGGTTGCCCGTCCAGACACGGTGGCCGGGGGTGCAGCGCAGCCGCGAGCCGTCGGAGAAGCGCAGTTCGAGGATCTCATGGGTGCCGGTGACCATGTAGCGGACCGGGACCGTCGCCGTCACCCCCTCCCCGGGCTCCCCCTCGGAGGTGACGTCGTCGGTGTAGACCGCGAACGTCTCACCGAGCGCGGCCCGGCGTACGAGGTCGCCGATGGCGATCTGCCCTTTGTCCGTCGCGACCCTCTGATCGGCCGGGAAGCACGGGTTGCTCGCGCTGATGCGGCCGGATTCGGGGGTGGTGTGCCAGTCCTGGATGGTGCCGTCGTACTGGATCCCCGGATCGGCGCACTCCCAGGCGGCCCGCGCCGTGTTCCGGAAGAGGGTCTTGGCGTCGATCTCGTCGATGACCTCGCCGGTGGTCCGGGAGACCAGTCCGAAGTCGTCGCCGGCCTCGACGGCCCGCATGAAGTCGTCGGAGACGCGCACGGAGTTGTTGGCGTTCTGGTACTGGACGCTGACCATGTCGGCACCGCCCAGGTCGACGTCGAACCCGGCGTCGCGCAGCGCGCGGATCTTGTGCTCCTCCCGCGCCTTGGTCTCGACGAACTCCTCGATGTCGGGGTGATCGACGTCGAGCACGACCATCTTGGCGGCCCGGCGGGTGGCGCCGCCGGACTTGATGGTCCCCGCCGAGGCGTCGGCTCCGCGCATGAACGAGACCGGCCCCGACGCGGTGCCACCGGAGGAGAGCAGTTCCCTGCTGGAGCGGATGCGGGAGAGGTTGACCCCCGCACCGGAGCCGCCCTTGAAGATGATCCCCTCTTCCTTGTACCAGTCCAGGATCGACTCCATCGTGTCCTCGACGGACAGGATGAAACACGCACTGACCTGCGCCTTCGACGAGGTGCCGACGTTGAACCAGACGGGTGAGTTGAAGCTGAAGAACTGGTGGGAGAGGGCGTACTTGAGTTCGTGGTCGAAGGTCTCGGCGTCGGCCTCGGTGGCGAAGTACCCGTGTTCGCGTCCGGTGCGGGTGTAGACGCCGACGACGCGGTCGATGAGCTGTTTGAGGCTCCACTCCCGTTCGGGGGTGCCGACCGCGCCCCGGAAGTATTTCCCGGTGACGATCTGGGTGGCGTTCATCGACCACGTCGAGGGGAACTCCACCCCGCGCTGTTCGAAGTTGACCGAGCCGTCGCGCCAGTTCGTCATGACGACGTCCCGGCGTTCCCATTCCAGGGTGTCGTAGGGATGAACGCCCTCGGTGGTGAAGATCCGTGGGATCTTCAGCCCCTTGCGCTTCCCTTTGCCCTTACGTCCCGTCGATCCGCTGGTGGTTTCCGTCATGGCGGAGTCCCCCGAAGGTGTGGCGCGAAGTGGGTACGCGGGGGCGGCCCCTCCACCGCCCCCGGAGAGCGGTGTCAGGCCGTGCTGTCGGCCTCTTGCCCCGCCCGGGCCTCGGCCTCGCGGTCGCGGCGCAGGCTGGCGATCTCGGCCTCGAAGTCGGCGAGGCTCTCGAAACCGCGGTAGACGCTGGCGAAGTGCAGGTAGGCGACCTCGTCGAGGTCGCGCATCGGGCCGAGGATGGCCAGGCCGATCTCATGGGCCGGGACCTCGGCGACGCCCCGTCCGCGGATCTCCTCCTCGACCTGCTGACCCAGCTTGGCCAGGGCGTCCTCGGAGACGGGGCGGCCCTGACAGGCGCGGCGGACCCCGGCGATGATCTTGGTGCGGCTGAAGGGCTCGGTGACCCCGGAGCGTTTGGCGACCATCAGCAGGACGGTCTCCTGGGTGGTGAAACGGCGTTCGCAGGCGTGGCAGGAGCGGCGCCGACGGATGGCCGCACCGTCGTCGGTGGACCTGCTGTCGATCACTCGGGTGTCCGGATGGCGACAGAACGGACAATGCATCCCGGTTCACCTGCTCCCCTCGCCGAACTGACAACCCCTGGGTCTACTAAACCACAACTCCTAGGCCGAAACTTCAAAGATCGACACCAGATGTTGTGGTCGAACCTAGCCGGGGGTCGGGCGTGCCGCAAGCTCCGCAGGTACGCGTGTCACACGGGGAACGCGGCCCAGGATATCGCCGCGGATCGGCGCCCAACGTGCCTCGCCGGTTTTCGGACCGACCTTTGCGCGGAAGAGATGAGCCCCACATCCCCGAGTTCTCGACCCCGGGCGCACATCTTGCGCCATTCCGGGGACGACGCGACGTGAACACGTGTACACACGTAAGTGAGGTCGGAAAATCGTCCGGGAAATCCCACGGCAATTATCCACAGGCCTCGAACGCTTGTTTGATATCACCGTGCGCAACGACTAACGTTGGCCTTGATTTCACGCCGGTTTCGCCATCGCGCGGACTGAGGTCCGGTGCGGGCGCGGACCGGTGGTGGCCACAGGCCCTGACCGAACCAATGCCGAGGAGGCCGGCCGTGCCGGAGGAGAATCCCGGAACCCTGGATTCCGGAACCACCACCGTTCTCGCGCCCGTGGGCGAGCCGGGTGCACCCGAAGAGGCGCCCAAGCTGACCGCGCGTCAGCAGAGCGTCCTGAACTGCATCCAGCGGTACCTGCGAGAGCGCGGCTACCCGCCGTCGATAAGGGAGATCGGCGAAGCGGTCGGCCTGTCCAGCCCCTCCAGCGTCGCGCATCAGCTCAAGGTGCTCCAGCGCAAGGGGTACCTGTACCGCGATCAGAACCGGCCGCGCGCCGTGGAGCTGCGCCGGCCCGGCCGCCCCGGCATGCGGGTTCCGACCCCCGAGGAGCCCGAGTCGGCGAGCTCCGCCCGAGTGCCCCTGATCGGTCGGATCGCCGCGGGAGGGCCGATCCTGGCGGAGGAGTCGGTGGAGGACGTACTGGCGCTCCCACGCCGGCTGGTCGGCGAGGGCCGGTTGTTCATGCTCACCGTGGTCGGCGACTCGATGACCGACGCCGCCATCACCGACGGCGACATGGTGGTGGTCCGCCAACAGCCCGACGCCGAGAACGGTGACATCGTCGCGGCGTTGTTGGACGAGGAGGCCACGGTCAAGGTGCTGCGCCGCACCGAGGACGGGCACGTGTGGCTGATGCCGCGCAACGACGCCTATGAGCCGATCAACGGGGACGCCGCCACCATCCTGGGCAAGGTCGTCACCGTGATGCGCCGGATCTGACCGCTCGGCCCGCCCCCGCCGCACGGGGGCGGGCGGGAGGTACCCGTGGGATCCCACGGTCGCGCCCCGGGCGGAACCTCGACCGGCGGACGCCCGGTGGATCTCCCGCAAGAGGACCGGCCACGGGACCCACGGGCCCTCGCCCACCACCCGCGATCACCCCCGCCCCCCGGCGGGACCTCGACCGGCGTACCGACGGGGCGACCGCCACGGGACCCCGGGCTCGGGCGGGCGTCCTCCTCGCCGTCCCTCACCCCGGGTCGCGTCCTCCGGCCGCCGCAATCCCCCCGGACCGCCCCTCCCCTAAGCTGAGGGGGTGTTCGCTTCCCTCTCCTCCTCCCGCTCCGCCCGTGGGCGCGCCACGGCGGCAGCCGTGGCCGTGACCCTGGTGGCGTCGACCTGCGCCTGCACTCCGACGGCAGAGGAGGAGACCGCCCCCCAGCCCGGGGTGACGGGGCTGGAACGGGAGCTGAGCTTCACCGTGGACGGACTGGAGGTGTTCGCCACCCTCACCCTGCCCGAGGACGTGTCCGGCCCGGTGCCGGGGGCGCTGATCATCTCGGGCAGCGGCCCCACGGACCGCGACGGCAACGGCGACATGCGTCCGGAGGCGAACACCAACCTGAACTTCGCGCGGCTGCTGGCCGAGGCCGGGGTGGCGTCGCTGCGCTACGACAAGCTCGGCAGCGGCGAGACCGGCATGGGCGACCTCGATCCCGACGACCCGGTGGACCCGGGACTGTTCGAGGCCCAGGTCGCGGCGGCCTACACCTCGTTGGTGGACCAGCGGGAGGTGGACCCGGACCGCACCGCGGTGGTGGGGCACAGCGAGGGTTCGCTGTACGCCCTGCGCGCCCACGAACTGGTGGACGCCGAACCCGCGCTGATCCTGGCCGCCCCGGTCGGGAACCGTTACCTGGACCTCCTGGACCGTCAGCTCACCGAACAGGTGCGGACGCTCGAAGCACAAGGAGGGATCGCCGAGACCGAGGCGGTGACGCTGCTCTCCGACGCCCGGGCCGGGCGGGCCGCCGTACGCGGCGGTCGGGCGGTGCCCGACGACCTGAGCGGTTTCATCGGCTCCCTGTACTCGCGTCAGAACGCCGACTTCCTGGCCGCCATGGACGCGCTGGACCCGGTGGAACTGGCCGGGGCGCTGCCCGCGGACACCCCGGTCCTGGTGCTGTGGGGAGAGGCGGACGCCCAGGTCTCCCGGGAGGACGTGGACCGGTTGATGACCGGGCTGCCCGACGCCGAACGGGTGGACGTCCCCGAGGCCGACCACATCTTCCGGATCTACGAGGACGAGCCGGGGGCGACCGTGCTGGACTCCGAGCGTCCCCTCGCGCCGCAGGTCGGTCCGGCACTGACGGAGTTCGTCGACTCCGCCTGGTGAACCCCGCGCCCACCGGCCCGGAGAACCCCCCGGTGGCCCGGCACGCGATCCCGATGGGACGGACCCCGAGCACCCGACGCGGTCCGGTCCCCGCGACCCGTCGGCCCGGATGGAGGAACGCGACCGGGCCGGGGACGCCCCGGGGGAGGCGGCCGTCATCGAGGCCGCCGACGCCCCACCTCCCACCCGCGGCTCAGTCGCCCGCCTCGACCACCTCATCGGGGAGCGCGGCCACGGTGGCGCGAGCGATCTCCTCCGCCCCGGCGATGACGCGTTCCTCGTCCGCGGGTTCGCGTGCGTCGTAGCCGGCCGCCGTGCTGTGGCAGGTCTCCACGTACAGGTTGGAGACACGGGTGGCCACGCAGGCGGTGGTGTAGCCGTCCTCCGCGATCCAGGCGACGGACTCCTCCCCCAGGTCCTCGACCGGGGTGACGGCGTGGCGGGAGGTGGTGGAGTCGAAGTTGTCCCGCGCGGTCGGCACCCCGCCGGGGTTGGGCGCGGCCACCAGGACGAGGGTGGCGGTGGCGGGCACCGAGTCACCGTCGCCGCCGGGGGTGGCCCAACGGCACTGCCACCCCCGGCCGAACACGTCCACGGCGGTGCCGAGGGGTTCCTCCAGGGTGGGTTCGTGGTCGGGGACCCGGGCGTCGAGGGCCTCGGTCTCCCCCACCTCACAGCCGGGGGCCGCGTCGTAGGCACCGGTCTCGGGGTCCTCCCGGGTGAGGACGTACCAGGCGGCCCCTCCCGCCGCGCCGAGGAGGAGCACCGCGGCGAGGATCACGCCGACGGCGGCGCAGCCACGGCTGTGGGGTTGACCGGCGGGCACGGTCTCGGGCGTCGGGTGGTGAGGGTTCACAGGCCCTCCCCGATCCGTTCGGCGAAGGCCACGACCGTGTCCCGACCCTCGTCGGCGCCGACGGGCTCGGTCCCGTCCACGGCCGCGTAGGAGACGCGGACGAGAAGGTTGTCGACGAAGAAGGCGAGTTCGGTGTCGCCGGGCGATCCGCCCCGCCACACCCGCCCCTCACCGGTGGGCAGCGCCACCGCCTCGGCGGTTCCGGGGGTGAGGGCCTCGTAGGCCTCGCGGGCCCGGTCGGCGCCGGGGACGGGTTCGGCGTCGGTGGGGTCGGTGAACAGCGCGGAGAACTCCACTCGCAGGGCGCCCTGACGGGCGTCGTCGGAGGTACCCGCGGAGGTCCATCGGCAGACGACGCCCTCCCCACCGGAGAGGGGTCCTCGCCCGTCGAGGTCGAAGACGGCGCCGGGCAGGTGTTCGTCGAGCGGTCCGTCCAGGTCACCGCAGTCGGGTGCGGAGGTGTGGACGTCACCGGGGTGGGGTCGGTCGGGGTCGTCCCGCGCGGCCCACAGCCCGCCGCCGATCGCCGCGACGGACACCACCGCCACGCCCGCCGTGATCACGGCCGCCCGTACGAGGGGACCCACCCGGTCACCGCCTCCCTGTCCGTTCGCCGGTCGGACGGCATCGCGACGACGGCCGCCCATCACGGCCGCCGTCGCGGTGCCGGGTCAGCCGACGACGATGTTCACCAGTTTCGGCGCGCGCACGATCACCTTGCGGATCTGCTTGTCGCCGATGAAGCCCTGCGCCTTCTCCGATGCCAGTGCGAGCCGTTCCAGTTCGGCCGGATCGATGTCGGGCGCAACGGACAGCTTGTCACGGACCTTGCTCTGCACCTGCACGACACAGGTCACGGTCTCCTGGACCAGCAGGGCGGGGTCGGCCTCGGGCCAGTTGCCGACGGCGACGGTACCGGTGTGGCCGAGCCGCTCCCAGCCCTCTTCGGCCACGTAGGGCGCGAACAGGGACAGGGCGACGGCGAGGAACTCGGCGGCCTCGCGCACCGCCGGGTCGGCGGCACCGGGGCCGGAGTCGATCGCCTTGCGGGCGGCGGAGACCAGCTCCATGACGCGGGCGATGGCGACGTTGAACCGCTTGGCCTCGACCAGGGTGGTGACCTGGTCGATGGCGTGGTGGGTGGCCCGCCGCAGCTCGGTGTGGCCGGTGGTGACGTCGACGCCCGGCTTCGAGGCGGCACCGGCCTCGTTCATCACGCGGTAGGCCCGGTTGAGGAACTTCTGGGCGGCGCCGACGGACACGTCGGCCCAGTCGACGTCCTCTTCGGGCGGACTGGCGAACAGCATGGTCAGGCGGACCGCGTCGACACCGTAGGCGTCGATCTCCTTGCCCAGGTCGACACCGTTGCCCAGGGACTTGGACATGGCCCGGCCCTGGTTGATGACCTGGCCCTGGTTGGTCAGGCGGCGGAACGGTTCGGTGAAGGACACCAGGCCCATGTCGTGCAGCACCTTGGTGAAGAAACGCGCGTACATCAGGTGCAGGGTCGCGTGCTCCTTGCCGCCGATGTAGTGGTCGACGGGGCCCCACCGGTTCACCAGCTCGGTGTCGAAGGGCGCGGTGTCCAGGCGCGGCGAGCAGTAGCGCAGGAAGTACCAGGACGAGTCCACGAAGGTGTCCATGGTGTCGGTGTCGCGCTGGGCGGGGCCGGCGCAGGAGGGGCAGTCGACGTTGACCCAGTCGGTGGCCCCGGCCAGCGGGGAGACGCCCTTGGGCGCCAGTTCGGCGCCCTTGAGCTCGGGCAGCGTGACGGGCAGCTGCTCGTCGGGGACGGGCACCTCGCCGCAGGAGGGGCAGTGGATGATCGGGATGGGCGTGCCCCAGTAGCGCTGGCGGGAGAGCAGCCAGTCGCGCAGGCGGTAGTTGATGGTGCCCTTGCCGGTGCCGCGCTCGGCCAGGACCTCGATGATCCGCTCGATGGCCGCGGTCTTGGACAGGCCGTCCAGGGGGCCGGAGTCGCGCAGGGTGCCCTCGCCGGTGGTGGCGACGCCGGTCTCGACGGGGTCGGGCTCTCCGGTCTCGACGACGACCCGGACGGGCAGGTCGAAGGCCAGGGCGAAGTCCAGGTCGCGCTGGTCGTGGGCGGGCACCGCCATGATGGCGCCGTGGCCGTAGTCGGCCAGCACGTAGTCGGCGGCCCACACGGGCATGCGCTCGCCGTTGACGGGGTTGATCGCGTGACGCCCCAGGAAAACGCCGGTCTTGGGGCGTTCGGTGGTCTGACGTTCGATGTCGGACAGCTTGGCGACGTCGGAGCGGTAGGCCTCGAAGGCCTCGCGCCGCTCGGGGGCGCACAGTTCGTCGGCCAGGTCGGCGTCGGCGGCCACCACGAAGAAGGTGGCGCCGTACAGGGTGTCGGGCCGGGTGGTGAAGACGGTGACCGGCTCGTCGCGTCCCTCGATGGAGAAGTCGACGTCGGCGCCGGTGGAGCGGCCGATCCAGTTGCGCTGCATGGCCAGGATCTCGTCCGGCCAGTGACCGCCCTCCAGCTGGTCCATGTCGTCCAGCAGGCGCTGCGCGTAGTCGGTGATCTTGAAGTACCACTGGTTCAGGCTGCGACGCACGACATCGGTGCCGCAGCGCTCACAGCGCCCCTGGACGACCTGCTCGTTGGCCAGCACGGTCTGGTCCTTGGGGCACCAGTTGACCTGGCCGTCCTTGCGGTAGGCCAGGCCGCGCTCGAAGAACCGGGTGAACAGCCACTGGTTCCACTTGTAGTACTCGGGGTCGCTGGTGTGCAGACGCCGGGACCAGTCGACGGCGATGCCATAGCGGCCGAAGGAGGCCGCCTGGGTTTCGATGTTGGCGTAGGTCCACTCGGCGGGGTGCGAGTTGTTCTTGATGGCGGCGTTCTCGGCGGGCAGGCCGAAGGAGTCCCAGCCGACGGGGTGCAGCACGTTGTCGCCGCGCTGGAAGCGGTAGCGGCCGATGACGTCGCCGATGGCGTAGGCCTCGGCGTGGCCCATGTGCAGGTCCCCGGAGGGGTAGGCGAACATGTCGACGATGTAGGAGCGGGGCCGGGTGTCGCCGGGGTCCTCGCTCGCCTGGAACGGGAGTTCGGCGGCCCAGCGCGCCTGCCACTTGTCCTGGAGGGCGCGGGCGTCGTAGGTGTCGCCCGTCGTCTGGTCGCCGTCTACCGCTGTCATCGCTGCTTGTTCCCTCGGGTCGGTCCGTCCGCGCGCACCGTGTCGGCCGGTGCACTCCGTTTCAGGTTAGCGGCTGGCGAGGTGGGGCGCGGACGGGTTTTCGGCCGCCCCCGGGCGGTTCGGGCGGGTCGGGGACGGGTTCCGCGGCGGCCCTTCACGGCACACCATCGTCACGGAGGGTGAGGGGAAGTCGCGTGATATTACGGACCCCTCGCCCCTCCACACCGACCGCCCGGTTTGTTACTCTGCCGTAAAAGTGGCGCAGAACACGCGACCCGGATCACACCGGGTTCCATCTCTGCCGTTTTCACGGCACATCCGCCTGCGGGAGGCCCCATGCTCAACTTGTCCGTGGTCCTGGAGGACGGCGCCCGATCCGTCCCCGAGAAGGACTGCCTGGTCTTCGGCGATCTGCGCCTGAACTACGCGATCACCAACATGATCGCCAACCAGGTCGCCAACCTTCTCGTCGCCCGGGGGATCCGGCCGGGTGATCGGATCGCGCTGGCAAGTCCCAACGTGCCCTACTTCCCGTTCGTCTACTACGGCGCGCTCAAGGCGGGGGCGGTGGTCGTGCCCCTCAACGTCCTGCTCACCCCGCGTGAGATCGCCTACCACCTGGAGGACTCGGGCGCCAAGGCGATCTTCGCGTTCACCGGCACTGCGGAGCTGCCGCTGGGCGAGCGCGCGTTCGAGGCGTTCAACCAGGTGGACACCTGTGAGATCTACATCGACCTGCCCGCCTCCCCCGGCGCGACCGAGTCCGCCATCGAGGGCGCCGAGACGCTGTGGAAGGCACTGGAGGGCCGGCCGGGCGACTTCGAGACCGTGCAGGCGAACTCCGACGACACCGCGGTCATCATCTACACCAGCGGCACCACCGGCAGGCCCAAGGGCGCCGAGCTGAGCCACAACAACCTGATGATGAACTCGATCGTCTCGTGCAGCCTGGTCAACCCCCACCCGGACGGCCGCGACGTGGCCCTGGTGGTGCTGCCGCTGTTCCACATCTTCGGTCAGACCGTCATGCTCAACGCGGCGCTGTACCGGCACGCGACCCTGGTGCTCATGCCGCGCTTCGACGGCGACGAGGCGCTGCGCCTGATGGAGAAGGAGGGCGTCACCGGGTTCGCCGGGGTGCCCACCATGTACTGGGGCCTGCTCAACGCGGTGCGCTCCTCCGGTGAGGGGAAGTACGACCTCAAGGCGATCGCGGAGAACCTGGTCGACGCGGTCTCCGGTGGCGCGGCGCTGCCCGCCCAGCTCGCCCAGGACTTCGTGGACACGTTCGGCGTGGGGATCAAGGAGGGCTACGGCCTGTCCGAGACCTCCCCGGCCGCCTCCTTCAACAACCCCGCCGTCAAGGCCAAGACCGGCTCGATCGGCCGGCCGTTGTGGGGTGTGGAGATGAAACTGATCGACCACGAGTGGAACGAGATCGTCAAGGAGGGCGACGAGGACCCGGTCGGTGAGATCGCCATCCGCGGCCACCTGGTGATGAAGGGCTACCACAACCGGCCCGAGGCCAACGCCGAGGTGCTCAAGGACGGATGGTTCCGCACCGGCGACATCGCCCGGCGGGACGACGAGGGCTTCTACTTCATCATCGACCGGTCCAAGGACATGATCATCCGCGGCGGATACAACGTGTACCCGCGCGAGATCGAAGAGGTCCTGATGACCCATGAGGCGGTCAGCCTCGCCGCGGTCGTCGGCGTCCCCCACGACACCCACGGCGAGGAGATCAAGGCGTTCGTGATCCCCCTGGAGGGCGTCGAGATCACCGCCGAGGAACTGGTCGAGTGGTCCAGGGCGCGTCTGGCGGCGTACAAGTACCCGCGTGAGATCGAGTTCCGCGAGAGCCTGCCGATGACCTCCACCGGCAAGATCCTCAAGCGCGAGCTGCGCGGCTGACGCTCTCGGACGTGGGAGGGGCGGGACCGCGCGGGTCCCGCCCCTCCCCTCTTCCCCCCTCCCCCGAGGCCCCTCACCCCTTGACGGCGCCCTGGACGAGTCCGGCGGCCAGCCAGCGCTGTACGAGAACGAAGAAGACCATCACCGGAAGGGTGATGAGGGTCGAGGCCGCCATGACGTGTCCCCACTCGTTGGCGTACTCGCCGAAGAACTGGCGCAGCCCCACCGCGACGGTGTACTTGTCGCTCTGCTGCATGAACGTCAGAGCCAGCACGAACTCGTTCCAGGCGATGATGAACGAGAAGATCGCGGTGGCCACCAGGCCCGGGGCGACCAGCGGGAACAGCACCCGCCAGAACATGACGGGCCAGGAGGCGCCGTCGATGTAGGCGGCCTCCTCCACCTCCTTGGGCACGGCGGCCACGAATCCGCGCATCATCCACACCGCGAGCGGCAGGGACAGCGCGATGTAGGCGATGCCCAGGCCCAGCACGGTGTTGAGCAGCCTGAGGTCGCGCACCTGGAGGAAGAGGGGGATGACCAGGGCCTCCAGGGGGACCATCTGGACGATGAGGATCATCACCAGGACCGAGGTGCGCAGCCGGAAGCGGAACCGGGCCACGGCCACGGCGGCCAGCAGGGAGAGCAGGCACGCCCCGACGACGGTGATGCCGGCGACCGCCAGCGAGTTGCGCATGTACAACCCGAAGTCGCCCTCGGTGAGGACGTGGACGAAGTTGTCCAGGGTGGGGTCCCGGGGCACCAGCGTGCCGATGCCGGAGGTCATCCGGCCGGAGAAGGCGCTGGCGATCATGAAGTAGACGGGGAAGAGGGTGAACAACAGGATCGCGGTCACCCCGGCGGCCCGGCCGAGGAGCCGCGTCATGCGCAGCGCGTCGCCGTGTCGGCGGGCCCGACGGACCCGGTGTTCCCAGTCGGTGTCGACGGGGGCGCTCAACGGAGTTCGTCCTCTCGGAACAGGGCCCGCAGGTAGATCGCGGTGACGCCCAGCAGGAGCAGGGTGAGGACGACGGCGATGGCCGATCCCGTCCCGTAGTCCCGCTGGCCGAAGGAGCTCACGTAGGTCCACACGCCCAGGTTGAGCATCTCCGAGCCGCCGACCCCGCCGCCGGGCATCAGGTAGACCTGCGCGAACACCTTGAAGTCCCAGATGGTGGACAGGATGGTGACGACGGCGAACACCGGGCGCAGGACGGGGAAGGTGACGTGCCAGAACCGTTTCCAGGCGCCGGCGCCGTCGATGAGGGCCGCCTCGTGCAGTTCGCGGGGCACCGTGAGCAGGCCGGCCAGGACGGTGACGGCCACGAACGGGAAACCGCCGTGGACCACGTTGAGGGTGACGATGGCGTAGAAGAACAGCCGGTCGGCGAACCAGTTGTACCCCTCGGGGCCGATGACCCCCAACCGCATGAGGGCCTGGGCGACGATGCCGTCGTCGACGTCGAAGATCCACAGCCACACGTAGGTGCCGCTGACGGCCGGCATGGCCCAGGCCACCATGACGCACGAGACCACGACGATCCGGGTGACCGGTCGCAGCCGGGACAGCAGCAGCGCCACGAGCGTGCCCAGGACCACCGTGGCGACGACCGCGACCGCGGCGAACACCACCGTGTTGGGCAGCGCGATCCGCCACAGGTAGGAGTCGGTGAACAGGGAGACGTAGTTGGCGAGCCCGATGAACTCGGATTCGCCCGACACCAGGTTGCGCAGCCGGTACTCGCGGAAGGACAGCCACACGATCCGGGCGAGGGGGAAGAGCAGCAGGGCCGCGATGACCGCCAGGGCGGGGGCGAGCAGTACCCAGGGCAGGAGGGCGCGGCGCCGCCTCAGGCCGAGGGCGGACGCGCGCCGCCCACGGCCGGGCGGGCCCGTCGGCGCACGACGGTGCTGGCGCGCACCGTGTCCGTCGACGGCCCGCCCGACCGGTGTTCCCACGTGTCAACCCCCGTTGAGGATGCGTTCGATGTCATCGGCGGCCTCGGTGGTGGCCTCCTCGACCGAGGTGCCGTTGAGGATGGCCTGCTGCATGCCGACCAGGACCTGCTCGGCCTCGACCTGGCTCCAGGCGGGGGCGGTGGGCACGCCCTTGCTCGCCTCGTTGAGCTGGATCGCGTAGGCCTCCAGGACGGGGTCGGCGGAGGCGGTGAAGGTGTCCACGCCGGAGAGCAGGCCGGGGAAGAAACCGGTCTGCTCGGCCCAGAGCATCATGTTCTCCTCGCTCGTGAGGTGCTCCACGTAGCTCCAGGCGGCCTCCTCGTTGCCGGTGCCCTCGAACACCGACAACAGCGAACCGCCGGCGAACGACGGCGTGTACGCGCCGCCCTCCCGGCCGGGGATGGGGAAGGAACCCAGGGCGCCCTCCAGCTCCGGGTTGTTCTCGACGATGGCCTTGGGGTTGGCGCTGCCGAGCAGGGCCATGGCGGCGTCGCCCTCGGAGAAGGACTCCATGATCTTGATCTCGTTCCAGTTGACGGCGCCGGTGGTGGAGGTGTCGTCCTCCAGGGCAAGGCCGGTGAAGAACTCGATCCCGGCGCGCGCCTCGGGGGTGTCCACCTCCGACACCCAGGTGCCGTCGGCCCCCTGGACCGCGATCTCGGCGCCGCCGCCCCAGATCCACGGCATCACCGAGTACTGGGCGTCGCCCGGCACGGGCAGGGCGATCATGTCGGGCTCGGCCTCCTTGATCGCCAGGGCGGTCTCGCGGAGTTCGTCCCAGGTCTCGGGGACCTCCAGGTCGTGCTCCTCGAACACGTCGGTGCGGTAGACCATGGAGCGGATCGAGGCGTACCAGGGGACGCCGTGGACGCCCTCGTTCACGGCTCCCATGTCCATGAGGCCCGGCACGTAGAGGGAGGTGTCGACGCCGTACCCGGACAGGTCGTGCAGGGCCCCGGAGTCGGCGAACCCGGGGACGAAGGTGTTGCCGAGTTCGATGACGTCGGGTGTGGTGCCTCCGGCGATGGCGGTGGAGATCTTCTCCTGGGCGCCGTCCCAGGGCACGAACTCGACGTCGACCTCGATGCCGGTCTCCTCGGTGAAGGCGGCGTTGGCCTCGTCGAAGAAACCGCTCTCGTCGGGGTTGGTGCCCTGCATGATCCACACGGTGAGGGTGTCGGCGTCACCGCCGCCATCGCCCGTGCACGCGGTCGCGGCCAGGGTCAGGGCGAGCGCGACCGCGGGGAGCGGAACGTACTTGCGGGTTCGTGTGCGGGCCATGGGCTCGCCTCCCGTTCCTTTCGTGGGTCCCCTCGGGGTTGGTAGGAAACCTACGTAAGGAACCGTCCGGAGTGAAGTAAACCGCTGACATTCGTGTCTGAGCCGTTAAGGGGGGATCACCCGACCACCCCGAAGCGCCGTGAGGGCAGGGGCGCGGTGACGCCCCTGCCCGTTCTCCTCACTCGGAGAGCCCGGTGACCTGACGCAGGATCGAGACGAGTTCGGCGCGCTTGTACACGGCCGACCCGATGGCGGCGCCGAACGCGGCGAGCATGTGCACGTAGACCATGGGGTCCCCGCGGGTGAGACGTTCGGCGGCCTCCTCCTCGCCCACCGTGTGCGCCTCCCAGGCGGTGGAGACCGCGAACTCCAGTTCGGGCGGGAGCATCTCGGCCACGGTGCGGGCGACGGCCTCCCGCGAGTCGGCGGGTTTCCACACCACCCCGGTCTCCTGGACGCGGCGGCCGAGGAAGGCGCTGATGATCCGCAGTTCGGACCGCACCGCCTCGGCGTCGTCGGTCGCCCGCGGGATCACCCGCTCCAAGGCGTCCCGATCGTGGTCGGCGTAGGCCGCGATCAGATCGATCGCGGTCCGCTTGACGTGATCGGGCGGATCCGGTGCGAGGGGGCCCTGCCCCTCGGGGTTCTCGGTCACGGAACGCTCCTCGTACGGTGTCGGGTCCATGATGCCGTGTCACGGGCCCGGGTGTGGACCGGACAGGCCGGGACCGCCGTCGGGATGATCCCGGCTCGGGGGGTCACTGGAAACTCGGACGCAGCGGCATGCGGGAATCGGCGCCGTCGGTCTTGACGCCGAGGATCTGGTGGAGCTGCACCACGTTCTGCTCGAAGCCGAGCACGCAGCCGGCCATGTACATCCGCCACACGCGGGCGGTGCCCTCGCCGACCTCGGTGACCGCGTCGTCCCAGTTACGCTCCAGGTTGGCGCCCCAGTGGCGCAGGGTGAGCGCGTAGTGCTCGCGCAGGTTCTCCTGGTGGCGGATCTCGAACCCGGCGTCGTTCATGGCGGTCTGGATCCGGCCGGGGCCCTCCAGTTCACCGTCGGGGAACACGTAGCGGTTGATGACACCGTCGGTGTGCATGGGCGGCAGGTCGTTGCGGGGCCGGGTGATGCAGTGGTTGAGCAGCCTTCCGCCCGGGACCAGCTTGTCGTGCAGCGACGAGAAGTAGGCCGGGAGGTTGCGGTCCCCGATGTGCTCGGTCAGGCCGATGGAGCTGATCCGGTCGAAGCCGCCGTCGGGGACGTCCCGGTAGTCCATGTGGCGGACCTCGGCCAGATCCGACAGTCCCTCCTGGGCGATGCGCTTGGCCGCCCATTCGGCCTGTTCCTTGGAGAGTGTGACACCCAGGACCTTGACCTTGTGCTCGCGGGCGGCGTGCATGACCATGCCGCCCCACCCGCAGCCCACGTCGAGCAGGCGCATGCCCGGTTCCAGGCCGAGCTTGCGCGAGACCAGCTCGTACTTGCGGAACTGGGCGCTCTCCAGTGCGCCGTCGTCGGCCGCGACCCGGTCCAGGGCACCGTCGGCGTCGTCGAAGACCGCGCAGGTGTAGGTCATCGAAGGGCCCAGGACCATGGCGTAGAAGGCGTTGGAGACGTCGTAGTGGTGGTGGATCGCCTCGGCGTCGCGCTGCTTGGAGTGGCGCCAGCCCAGCCCGGCCAGGCGCCCGCGCGTCATCTCCTGGGGCGGCGGGGCGACCCGGTTGACGAACTTGACCCAGCCGATGGAGCGGGCGATGGCCACCAGGTCGCGGGGGGCGACGGTGATCCCCTTGGCGAAGACGAAATCGGCCATCCGCCTGAGGACGGTGTACATATCGCCCTCCACCTCCAGATGCCCCGACACGTAGGCGCGGGTCAGCCCCACGGCGTTGGGCGACTGGGCCAGGTAGTTGACCGCGACCGGAGTGCGCACGTGCAGCCGGACGCCGCTGTTCGGATCCCCGGAGGCACTGCCGTCGTAGGCGGTGAAGTGAATGGGCGCGTCGGGTCCGACGATGCGCTCGAAGATCTCGGCAAGCCGCATGTTCTGTTCCTTCCTCTCGTGGACGCGGCCCGCCCCACGGGTCGCCTCCCGTTGTCGCACGGGTCAGCCGTTGCGTACGCACTTGGCGTACAGGTCGAGCAGCCTCCCCTGCGGGTCGTACGTCTCCTTGAGACCGGCGTAGGCCGAACCGTTGTAGAGCCGCCAGAACTCGTCCTCCGTGTAGAAGGAGTCGGAGTACAGCGACTTGTGGCCGCCGAGTTCGGCGACGCGCTCCTCGATCCGCCGGTTGTGGTGGGCGCGGCGCTGGCCGGGTTTCATGTCCACCAGGCCCCAGAAGCCGAAGTTGACGTAGAGGCGGTCGTTCTCCAGCGGATAGAGCGGCCACACGTGGCCGTCGAGGTCCGGGGCCGCCCCGCGGGGTTCGCTCAGGCGCAGGGGGCACATCCACACCGGGGTCATGCCGATCTCGTCGTGGAAGAAGTCGAGGAACTCGGCGCCGCGCTCCACGCCCACCTCGATGTCCTGGATGAGGGGTTCCCGGGGGCGGTGGCCCCGGTAGTGGTCGAGCAGCCGGGAGAAGGCGGTGCGCCGGTCCCAGGCCACGAGCCTGCGGTAGACGTCGGAGCGTTTGAGGGAGCGCGGCCAGAGGGGGCGCACCAGGGGGTGCTGGACGCCGAAGGCGCGCGAGCACCAGAACCAGTCGGTGTCCCAGCGCCACAGGTAGTCGTGAACGGTGAGGTGGTCGCCGGAGCCGCGGTCGGCGTTGCGCTGGATCGAGCGGTAGTAGATGTCCCTACCGGTGTAGTCGCTGAGCCGGGGCGCCCGGTCGGTGAACCGGGCCACGGTGAGGTAGAGCTCGTCGCGGGAGAAGGCGACGCCGTCGACGAAGTCCACCGGGCGTCCGTCGTGGGAACGGTCGGCACAGATGCGGGCGAGGGCGTCCATGGCCTCGGCCGCGGAGTGGAAGCGCAGGTGACGCAGGTGCACGTACGGGGAGACCGGTTCGAGTGCGATGCGCAGGCGCAGGCCGTAGCCGAGGGTGCCGTAGGAGTTGGGGAACCCGTGGAAGAGGTCCGAGTGCGCGTTGTCCCGGGTGGCGGTGACGATGTCGCCGGAGCCGGTGAGGATCTCCATCTCCTGGACGGCCTCGTGCGGCAGGCCGTTGCGGAAGGAGGAGGACTCGATGCCCATCCCGGTGACGGCACCGCCCAGGGTGATGGTGCGCAGCTGGGGGACGACGGTGGGCATGAGCCCGTGCGGGAGGGTGGCGGCGACCAGGTCCTCGTAGGTGGTCATGCCGCCGACGTCGGCGAGGCGTTCGACCGGGTCGATGGAGATGACGCCGGCGAAGGCGGAGACGTCGAGGGCGGGTGCTCCGGTGGGTTCGCGGAATCGGAAGAGGTTGGAGGTGGGTTTGGCCAGCCGGACGGGTGCGTCCGGGGGCAGCGCCCGGTAGTCGCGGCGCAGTCGGGCGACCGCCGCGATGTGGGCGGCCAGGCCGACTCCATCGCCGATGGCGGTTTCGCTGTTCGTTCCCTGCCGTTGAGGACTCATTCCCGTTCCCGTTCCCGGTGGTCGGCGCGAGTGGTGTACAGCGTGGGATCGGTCGAGCCGGTCGTGGGGAGACCGGAGCGGACCGACTTCCCTCAGTTCTACCTACCGGTAACCGAATCGCACCACCCCATTTGCTTCGTGTCCCGGTCGTGTCGGACCCGTGAGGGGGCGAGGAGAGGTGACGACGTGCGCGTTCGATCGGTGTGTCGAGTGGGTCACGAAAGAGCGCGGATAGGATCGGGGGTCGTGCGCATCGCTCTCGTAGATTCCGGCATCGGCATGTTGTCCACCGCCGCGGCGCTCTTCGCGGCCCGGCCGGACGCCGATCTGTTCCTGTCCATGGACCCCGACCACATGCCGTGGGGGCCGCGCGCCCCGGGCGAGGTCATCGAACGCGCCCTGGCCGGCGCGGAGGCCGCCGTGGCGGCGGCCGGGGGTGACGTGGACGCGGTGGTGGTGCCGTGCAACACCGCGTCGGTGCACGGATTGACGGAGCTGCGGGCGCGGTTCGAGCCGGAGGTCCCGGTGGTGGGGACGGTGCCGGCGATCAAACCGGCGGCGGCCTCGGGCGCCCCGATCGCGGTGTGGTCGACCGAGGCGACCACCCGCAGCGAGTACCAGCGCCGGTTGGTGGAGACGTTCGCGCGGGACGTGGACGTGACCCCGGTGGCCTGTAGGGGGTTGGCGGAGGCCGTGGAGTCGGCCGATCCGGGGCGGATCGCCGAGGCGGTCTCGTACGCGGCGGAGCGCACTCCGGCGCGGGTGGGGGCGATCGTGCTCGGCTGCACGCATTACGACCTGGTGGGCGGGGCGATCACCGAGGCGTTGGGACGGGAGGGCGCCGCCGCGGGGGTGGGGCTGTTCACCGCCGCGGGGGCGGTGGCCGCGCAGACACTGCGCCGGATCGGAGAGGTTCCGGTGGAGGCGCGCGCGGGCCGGGTGCGGGTGCTGGCCAGCGGCCGTCCGGCGCGGCTGCCCGACGCGGCGAGGGCCTATCCGGCCGGGCGCGCCCTGGCGGTCGGCGAGGCGGCCCCCACCCGGTAGGGCGCGATGCCGCCCGCGTGAGAGCACGCGGACCGGGCACCGGTCGAGTCTCGACGGCGGTGCGGCCGACCGTGAGAGCGGACGGGGGCGCGGCCCGACCCCGTGCGCCCGGCGACGGACGGCCGTCGACGTGGCGAACACACGACGCCGAACGTGCGTGGCCGTTCGGCATCGTGGTGGTGGGCGGAGGCAGGGCCCGGGCCGTCGCTCAGGAGTGGGGGGCCAGTGCGGCCCGAGGGGCGAGAAGGTCGGCGGAGGCGTCGGGCAGGGCCCCGGCGGCGAGGGTGCGGACCAGGTCGCGGACCCCGGCGGTGTCGTTGTCGTGCAGGAGGGTCTCCAGCAGCGACAGGGCGGCGCGCTGGTCACCGGGACGTTGGCGGACGTGACGCCACTGGGGTTCGGTGGCGGCGTCGGAGAGCATCAGCGTGCGGCCGACCTGACCCAGGGCGCTGAGCAGCATGGTGTCGTGCGGGCGGTGCTCCAGGGCGGCGTTGACCTGTTCGGCCTGGTTCTCGGGGTCGACCTCCTCGGCGCTCTGGGCGCGCAGGAAGTCGAGGATCCGGTCGGGCGGGGCGAGCGGCCGGATCGGTGGCATGGCCGCGATCATGGCGTGCACCTCGCCGAGGTCGCCGAGGATCTCCTCGGTGCGGCCGAGTTCGCCGATGAGGCGTTCGGCGCGGCGGGCGGAGCAGCCCGCCACCCACAGGGCGCCGCGGCCGACGGCCAGGCGGGTCGCGGCGAGGGCCAGTTCGGCACCGCGTCGGGGGGCGCCCACCCGTTCGAAGTAACGGGACCAGGTGGTGACGCGCACGCCCAGGCGCCAGTCGTTGCGGACGATGCCCTGGCAGACCAGGTTCTCCACCGCCTCCACCCAGGCGGGGCGCAGGTGCGGGTGCGCCTCGGCCTCCTCGACGGTGGGCAGGGGCGTGACGGCGTCGCGGGCCGGGCACTGGCCCAGCCGGGCGAGCCAGGACAGCAGGCGGGCGCGTTCGAAGCGGATCCGCCTGCGCAGGGCGGGCCGGCGCGTGTTGTGCGGGTCGAGGGCGAGCTCGGCCTCCATCCGGTCGAGCGTCTCCAGCGCCTGGGCGTGCGCGTCGCGATGGCGCAGGGCGCGGACCAGGGTGAAGACGCCGTCGGCACCGAGCAGGGCCGATCCGGTGGCGGTGTGCTCGTAGCGCCGCAGCTCGACCTCGGCGCGGTCGGGCGCGCCCTCGTCGATGAGCAGGTGCACCCTGGCCAGGGTGAGGGCGGGCCAGGCGGGGGTACGCTCCCAGCCCGCGAGGTTGCGGCTGGAGAGCAGTTCGCGTCGCAGGTCGGAGGTGCCGGCCGCGTCGATGTTGGCGTGGCATCGCACCAGGGTCTCCAGGGCGGAGACCGGCAGTGGCCCGTGGGTGTGCGGGCCGGGGGCGTCCTCGGCCGCCGCCACGGCGCGGGGCAGCGCCCGGCCGCCCTCGGCCAGGGCAGAGATCCGTACCGCCAGGGGCCAGTGGGCCAGGAAGAAGAGGGTGTCGGGTCCGAAGACCCCGGGCACCTCCGCCTCGGCCGTGCCCGCCTCGGCCACCAGGCGACGTGCGGTGCGCAGGGCCGAACGGGCGACCGCTTCCACTTGGACGGCGTCGCCCGCCTCCGCGAGTTCGGGAAGGCCCGTGACCGCTTCGGCCAAATCGACCTGTCCGGCGTTGATGAGTCGACGCGCGGTCTCCCCCGCCCACGTCCACATCGGCATCTTGTCTCCCCCTGTAGTGCAGTGGAGACAGAAAGTAGCAGTCGGTGGATCGGCCTGTCCGGAAAACACGTGAAACCGGTGCAGGGCAGGCGGTGAGGGCCTGCCATCGTGAGAGACCCACCGATAGACTCGGTGTCATCCGCCCTCGATAACGCCGTTAGGGGACAAGAGCACCGATGGGATGGCGAGACCGCTTCGGTTTGCGCAAGGCCAACCGCACCGGCAAGGCCCGATTCGACCGGGAGACCGAGGACGGTGACATCAAGGCCCTGATCGAGTTCACCCAGAGTCGGGTCGGGGTGGAGTTCTTCGTCGAACCGGAGACCTTCGCGACGCAGACCACGGCGGTGGCGGTGGCCACCGACGGCGAATGGATCCGACGCCGCTGCGGCTCCCCCTCCGTCATCCGCAAGGTGGCGGGCAAACGGGGCATCCCGGTGTACGACGTCCAGATCGTGGGCTACCCGCAGCGGATGCGCGATTGGAGCGCCCGCAACAAACAGGGCAGGTCCCTGGACTGATCACGGCGCGACCCGATTCCCGCGCACCCCGACCGGATCAATGAGACGCAGGTCACTCCCCGTCCCCCTCGGATCCGTTCCATCGTCCCCATGGACGGGGACACGCCCGGACGAAGGAGGTGAGACCGGACACGTGGAGAACCGGGACCGGCCCACCCGAAACCCGTCACCGGGTCATTTTGGGCATTGATGACGACTCCTTGCCGCGACTTCCTCTCCGAACGGGTTCCCTAACGGCCTTCATCCGTCGCATACTCACCTGGGAGGGGGGACTCTGATGAAGCAGGATCTCACGGCCCTGTGCTGCGAATGCGGCACGATTCGCGAGGTGAGCGACTACCAGAGCGTCGGCGAGGCCCAGTCCGCCTACGGATTGGCCCGGTGCGTCGTCTGGCGCAAATGCCGCGCCTGCGGTCGTCGCACCTACCACGCCTACCTGCGGGTCGACGAGGATCGCGACGAACTGGAGGACGCCCTGCGCCTGGACGGCGCTCTGGCCGCCGAGGCCCTCGACGAGGAGGTCGAGCAGCTGCGGCTGTGCGGGGTGGACGTCGGCCACGCCCCCGTCCCCGCCATCTGGGACGGACAGTCCGTGGGCATGGTGACCCAGCGGTTGACCGACCGCGCGTACTCGATCGTCCTGGACCCCGAGGCGTCGGTGGTCTCCCGGCTCAAACTCATCGACATGATGTGGAACGAGCTGCTCGTGGGGGAGCACGACGACCGCTGGTTCATCCAGGAGGCCGAGGACGACTCCCCCGGTTACGCGGTCCGGCTCTTCGGGTACCGCACGCGCGGCTGAGCCGGTACGAGGGCATCACGGCCGGGCACCCCCGAGAGGTGCCCGGCCGTCCCCGTGTCCACGACGGGTGTCAGGCCGCCGACGCGGCCCGTCCCGACAGTCGGCGCAGTGCCGACCGGGCCACCTCCGGATCGGTGGTGCCCCAGTAGGGCGGCAGGGAGGCGCGCAGGAAACCGCCGTAGCGGGCGGTGGCCAGGCGCGGGTCCAGGACCGCGATGACGCCCCGGTCGTCGGTGGAGCGCAGCAGGCGCCCGGTGCCCTGGGCCAGCAGCAGGGCGGCGTGGGTGGCCGCCACCGACAGGAACCCGTTGCCGCCGTGGGCGGCGACGGCGCGTTGGCGGGCCGAGGCGAGGGGGTCGTCGGGCCGTGGGAACGGGATCCGGTCCACGATGACCAGCGACAGCGACGGGCCCGGCACGTCCACGCCCTGCCACAGGGACAGGGTGCCGAACAGGCAGGCGCGCTCCTCCTCGGCGAAGCGGCGGACGAGCTGCCCCGTGGAGTCCTCCCCCTGGCACAGCAACGGGTGATCGAGGCGTTCGCGCAACTCCTCGGTGGCCTGTTGGGCGGCGCGCATCGAGGAGAACAGACCCAGGGCGCGGCCGTCGGCGGCCTCGATCAGTTCGGCGATCTCGTCGAGGTAGGCGGGCGCCAGGCCGTCCCGGCCGGGGGTCGGCAGATGGGTGGCGACGTAGAGGATGCCGCTGCGGGCGTGGTCGAACGGGGAACCGACGTCGAGCGCCCGCCACCGGGGCTCGCCGGCGGCGCGATGCGGGCCGTCCTCGTCGTCGCCCTCGGCCGCGGGCGGGCGTTCGGCGCGTTCGGCCTCCTCCTGGGCGACCTCGCGGCCCAGCCCCCACTGGCGGGCCAGGGAGCCGAACGAGCCGCCGAGGGTCAGGGTGGCCGAGGTGAGGACCACGGTGCGGTCGCCGAAGAGCTTCTCCCGCAGCAGCCCGCCCACGGCGAGCGGGGCGACGCTGAGGGTGGGGCGGCGACCGGGGGCCTTGGTGAGCCACACGACGTCGGTGCGGTCGCGCAACGCCGGTTCGAAGGACTCCAGGACCCGCACGGCGGTGTCGTGCACCTCGGTGAGGGCGGCCAGGGCCAGACGGCGTTCGCTGGCGGCCTCGGCCTCCTGTTCGCCGGGCGAGGGGCCGATGGCGGTGAGGCAGGCGGAGGCGGTGTCGCGGACGGCGGCGACCGCTCCGGCCAAGGCGTCGTCGATGTGGTCGATACGGCCTTCGGGGGCGTCGGCGAACATCAGGGCCAGGCCGTCGGCGGCCTCGCTCAACCGCTCCGAGACCATCGGTTCGATGAGACGGGAGGCGCGCTTGGCGGCGGCGGTCACCGCGCGCTCCGTCAGGGCGCCGGTGGCGACGGAGGTGGCCCGGTCCACCAGTTCGTGGGCCTCGTCGATCATGATCGTGTCGTGCTCGGGCAGGATGTGGTTGCCCTGGGTCATGTCGATGGAGAGCATGGCGTGGTTGGTGACGACCACGTCGACGCCCTTGGCGGCCTCGCGGGCGAACTCGGCGAAGCACTCCTGCCCGAAGGGGCAGATGCGGGCGCCCATGCACTCGTTGGCGGCCACCGACACCTGGCGCCAGGCCAGGTCGGTGACGCCGGGGACGAGTTCGTCGCGGTCGCCGGTGATGGTCTCGTCGGCCCACTCGTGCAGGCGGGCCACCTGTTTGCCCAGCGAGGACAACTGCCGGGGGTCGAACAGCTCGGTCTCGTCGGAGTCGTCGGCTTCGGTGTTCAGCCGGTTGCGGCACAGGTAGTTGCGACGACCCTTGAGCACGGCGAAGGTGGGCTCGCGGCGCAGCATGGGCGTGAGGGCCTTGGCCAGGCGTGGCAGGTCACGGTCGATGAGCTGGTTCTGGAGCGCGATGGTGGCGGTGGAGACCACGACGGTGGTCTCCTTCTCCATCGCGTGCCGCAGGGCGGGGACCAGGTAGGCCAGGGACTTGCCGGTGCCGGTGCCGGCCTGGACGACGAGGTGCTCGCGTCTTTCGACGGCGTCGGCGACGGCGGTCGCCATGGTGGACTGGCCTTCGCGTCGGGTGCCGCCGAGGGCGGTCACGGCCGCGTCGAGCAGGGTCGGAACGTCGGGGAGATCTGCCACGGATCGACAGTACCGGCCGGCGGGGACCGTCGGTGCGTCGTCCACAGGTACGGTCCGCCGGACCGCCCCGGCGGATCGGGCGTGTGCGCGGAGTTCGTCGAGGCCCTCCGGGGCACGGCCGCCGTCAAGGCCCGGTACGGTTCCCTCGAAGGAAAGCGGGGGGATCCGGGTGACGGCGATCGACGCGGCGGGCATGGCCGCCCTGACGGGCGGAGTCGTGGAGCGCGCGGTGTTCCGCCACGCCGAACTCCTCCTCGGCGAACACGGCGTCCTCGTCGTGGTCGACTCGGGCGACGGCCCCGACCGCAGCGGCGTCTGGAGCGACCGGGAGGTCCGCCTCCTCGGCGAGGTGCCCGTCACCCCCCGGCTGCGCGGGATCCTCGACACCGATCCGTGGCGCCTCCCGCGCGTCGAGCCGCCGCTCCTGCACGTCGCGGTCCGCCTCGACGACGGACACCTCTACCTCGGCACCGCCACCATGGCGCGATGGACGACACCGGGCGGTCCCCGGGGCGGTGGGACGCCCTCCGAGTCGCTCGCCGACCCGTGCCTGCGCCTGGACGAGCCCCTGGAGCGCGCCCTGCTCGAACGGGTGCGCCCCGTCGGGGTCGCCGACCCGTCCGGGCCCTTCTGGCTGGACCGGGTGGGCACCGACCCCGTCCGGGCCCTGGAGGAGTTCGCCGCCGACCGGTATCCGGCGGAGGCGGGGCCGGGCCCCGAGGTGCCCTCGGACCTGCCCGAGCCCCTGCGCCGCTTCCACCGGCTGGCCGCGACGAGGCCGGAACTCCTCGGCGGACAGAACTTCCTCCGGCCGGCGGGAGGACCCGCCCAGGAGGACGAGGAGGACGCCGGGTACGTCATCGGCCGGGAGAACCAGGGCGTGTTCCACTGGACGCTGCGGCGGGAGGAGGACGGTTTCGGGGAGGACCCGACCGTCTGGTTCCAGCGGGACGGCGAGGAACCGGTGCCCGAGGAGGAACCGCTCAGCGGGTTCCTGTTGCAGTTCGCGCTCTACGAGGCCGCCGTCCGCGCCGAGTACGTCGCCCTGACCTTCAGCACCCCTGTCGAGCAGACCGAAGCCGTGACCCGGGTCTTGCGACCGGTGCCCCTGCGGCCGTTCCTGGCCTCCTGGATGCCCACCCGCCTGTACGCGGCGCCGGGCCTGGTGGTGTCGGTCTCCGTCTCCGACGACCGGTACGACGTGTGGGCCGGAGCCTCGCACCGGGGCGCGCTGGCGCCGCTGCGGGACCTGCCCGTGGACTGGGAGCGGTTCGACGGCTGACCCCGGTCGGCGACAGGGCTCCCCGGCCGCACCACGGTGGCGACCGCACCCACGACCCCCGTGTCCACGCCCCTCGGCTCGGCGCTCCGAGGTCAGGCCGGCGCCCCGCTCCGGGCGCGGTCCGGTGCCGAAGCCCCCTGTTCGACGGCGAGCAGGCGCAGCGCGTCGGCCGAGGGCCGGTCGTTGGGGGTGTAGATCTCCAGACGGTGATCGGGGCTCTCCGGTTGGAGCCAGATCTGGTGGTCGATGTCGAGCGCGCCGACGGTGGGGTGGTCCAGGCGCATCGGCCCGGTGACGCAGTCCGCGACGTCCCCCTCCGCCCACAGGGAGGCGAACTCGGGGCTGTGCATGGCCGGTTCGCCGATGAGCTCGGCCAGGCGCCCGTCGGTGGGGTGGCGGCCGGAGGTGAGCCGCAGATAGGCCACGTGGACGCGGGCGATCCGCTCCCGGTCGCGGTACAGCTCCCGGGTGAGGGGATCGAGGAAGAACATCCGGGGGACGGACGGGCGTCGGGCCGGATCGCCGGGGGCGTCGAAGTCGGCGTGCTCGGCCACCAGGGCGTGGCCGGTGCGGTTCCACGCCAGGATGTCCCCGCGGCGGCCCAGCACGATCGCCGGAACGCTCTCCCCGAGCGACCGCAGCAGGGTGAGCACCCGGGCGTGCGGCCGTTCGGGCCGGGGGCGGACCATCCGGGGCACGGCCGGGCGGTGGGCGAGGTTGCGCAGGTGGGCGGTCTCGGCGGCGTCCAGGCGCAGGACCCGGGCGAGGGCGTCCAGGACCTGGGGCGAGGCGGTGCCGGCCTGGTCCTGTTCGAGCCGGGTGTGGTAGCCGGCGCTGACCCCGGCGAGCTGGGCCGGTTCCTCACGGCGCAGACCCGGGACGCGCCGGACCGTGCCGTAGGTGCGCAGGCCCGCGTCCTCCGGGGTGACGCGGTCCCGCCTGGTCTTGAGGAAGGCTCCGAGGCCGTCCGGCTTCATGGGACCGATCGTAGACGGCCGACGGGGCGGCGTGCCTGCCCCTGCGAGGTGTACCCATGACAGGTGTCCGGTTCGGGTGACGGTGTCGACGGCACCGTTGCGGCCATGGACATGAATCGAGAACGGACGTCCGCCCGGACGTGGTTCGGACTGGTGATCGTGCTGGGGCCGGTGCTCCTGGTCGCGATGGACGCGTCGGTGCTGTACCTGGCCATGCCCCGGGTGATCGCGGACCTGGCGCCGAGCGCGGACCAGGCCCTGTGGATCCTGGACTCCTACGGTTTCGTGGTGGGCTCGCTGCTCATCGCGTTCGGCAACCTGGGCGACCGGTACGGACGACTGCGGCTGCTGATGATCGGGGCGGTGGTGTTCGGCACGGGGTCCGTGGGGGCGGCCCTCTCCCCCACCCCGGAGGCGCTCATCGGATGCCGGGTGCTCATGGGGCTCGGGGGCGCGACGCTGCTGCCCTCCTCGTTGGCGGTGATCGGTGAACTGTTCGCCGATCCGCGCCGGCGGGCCCAGGCGATCGGGATCTTCGCGGCGACGTTCGCGGTCGGTTTCGCGATCGGACCGGTCGTGGGCGGGCTACTGCTCAGCCGTTTCCCGTGGGGGTCGGTGTTCCTGATCAACGTCCCGGTCGTGGTGGGTTTCCTGGTCCTGGGGCCGATCGTGCTGCGCGAGGTACGTGCGGGGCGCCCCGGCAGGATCGACGTGGCGAGCGTCGCGCTGTCCGCCGGTGGTCTCCTACTGGCGGTGTACGCGGTCAAGGACGTGGCCGCGCACGGGATCGCGGTCGTCCCGATGGCGGCGGGGCTCGCCGGCACGGCTCTCCTGGTGTGGTTCGTGCGGCGGCAGCGCACACTCGAACACCCGTTGATGGACGTGGGCCTGTTCCGCGATCGGGTGTTCACCGTCGCGATCATCACCAGCGCGTCGACCCTGGTGGTGTGGGCGGCGTCGATCTACCTGACCGGTATCCACCTGCAATCGGTGCTCGGGCTGCCGGTGCTGATCGCCGCCCTGCTCGCCCTGCCGGGCGCGGCGGTGCTGACGCTGACCTGTGTCGGAACGCCGGTGCTGGTCCGGCGGATCGGAGCGCGGGCGGCGCTGATCACGGCGCACTTCTGCATGGGCGCGGGCCTGCTCCTCCTGCTGACCCTGACCGCGACCGGCGGGGTCGGCCCGTTCGTCGCCGCGACGATGATCGCGGGCGTGGGTTACGGCATCTCCTTCAGCCTGGTGGCCGACATCGCGGTCTCGGCCGCGCCGAGCGGGCGCGCGGGCGCGGCGGCGGCACTCGCCGAGACCGGGAACGAGCTCGGGCACGCGCTGGGCATCGCCCTGTTGGGGTCGCTGGCGGCGCTGATCTTCCGGCTGCTGGGTCCAGACGTGGCGGGCACCCTCGACGAGACGCTCCGAACACCGGGGGTGTCCGCCGCCGCGGCCGACCGGGCCAGGGAGGCGTTCGTGACGGGCCTGCACGTCACCGTCGCCGTGGGCGGGGCGCTGTGCCTGGCCCTGGGGGTGCTCGCGCTGCGCTGGATTCCCAGGGAAGGACCGCCCCGGCAGAGGGAGTCCGCCGAGGAGACAGCGCCCGTCGCCCCCTGAGCGCGGGGCCCGCCTCCTCCTTCGGAACGGGGGCCGGATCCTCCTTCCGGCCGATTGCGGCCCGGAGGCGGGCCTTCCTAGGCTGAAGGCGATCGAGACGGGGAGCCGGACCGACACGCACGAGATGTGACGGCTGGTCACCACGGAGAGGCCGGTGCCATGTCGAACCTGGGCGAGAAGTCCGTGAAGGTCCCACCGCGCTGGTTCGTGCGCTCCTTCTGGTACCTCCACCGCGGCCTGTACCGCGTGACCGGCGGCCGGATCGGTACCTGGCGTCCGAAGGACACCCGCTGGGGCGCGTTGCGCCTGACCACCACCGGGCGGCGCACCGGCCGGAAGCGCGACGTGATCGTCGCCTACCTGGAGGACGGGCCGAACCTCACCGCGCTGGCGATGAACGGCTGGGCCGACGGGGAGCCGGCCTGGTGGCTCAACCTCCGAGAGCACCCCGAGGCGGAGGTCGATCTCCCCGGGGGGCCGCGCCCGGTCCGGGCCCGCGAGGCCGTCGGAGCCGAACGGGCCCGCCTGTGGGATCTGTGGCGGGGGCTGGACGGGAAACTCGACGACCACGCGGCCCTCCGCTCACGCCCCACCGCGATCGTGGTCCTGGAGCCCCGCCCGGAGTGAGGCCGTCGGCGCGTTACGGAACCTCGGTCCGGCCGGGCGTGGAACCGCGTGCGGGCTCCTTGGGCCAGGTCCAGGCGTAGTAGACGATGGCCGCGAGCAGGCCGATCTCCAGGGCACTGGCGAAAAGGTAGTAGCCCCATTCCCCGAGCGCGGCGGCGACGATGGTGAGCGCGTACACGACGCCCAGCACGATGTTGACGATCCGGTTGACCCGTGGGCGCAGGACGAGGACGAGGAACACCATGAGGCTCGGGACGACCACGTAGGCGACGGCCGAGAAGAGGAACACCTGGTCGACGGCGAATCCGCCGATCTCGCCGGCTTCGATGGCGGCTCGGACGTCGGGCCGGTAGAGGCCGAAGATGTCGACGAAGGCGAAGAGCAGGAGCACGGTCACCCAGAGCGCCGAGATCTTGATCCGCACGTTCACGGGGGACGGTTCGAGGTTCGTCGTGGTGGTCATGGGCGCCTCTTTCGTTGATGCGCGGGCGGGTCGGCCGGTGCCGTCGGAAGGGGGCGCCCGGGACCGGGGGCTCGCACCGAGGAACGACCGCCGCACACCCGACCTCGCCTTACAGGTGTAAGGCTCTGATGGGAATGCTAGCCTTACACCCGTAAGCCCGTCAATGGTCTCGGAGAAGCATGCCCCGTCGTCCCGCGCTCAGCGAGGAGCGCATCATCGAAGCGGCGGCGCGCGTGGCCGACCGGGGCGGTATCGCGCAGGTGAGCATGCGCAACGTCGGCAGGGAACTCGGCGTCGAGGCGATGTCGCTCTACCACCACCTCGCCGGCAAGGACGCCCTGCTCGACGGTCTCGCGGACTGGATCTTCACGCGGATCGAACTCCCCGAGCCGCGGAAACCGTGGCGCCCGGCCATGGCGGACCGGGCCGCGTCGGCCCGCGGTGCCCTCGCGACACACCCGTGGGCCCTCGGCGTCATCGAGTCGCGCTCGCCCGGGCCGGCCATGCTCTCCCACCACGAGGCGGTCCTCGCGTGCCTGCGGCACAACGGCTTCTCGATCCCGCTGGCGGCGCACGCCTCCTCGGCGATCGACGCCTACGTGTACGGCTTCGTCCTGACCGAGCTCAACCTGCCCTTCGACGCGGACGAGAGCGTCGACGAGTTCGTCGGCGGGGTCCGACCGCAGATGCCCCCGGACAGGTATCCGCACCTGGCGGAGCTGGTCGCCGATCACGTCATGGGAAAGGACTACACCTACGGCGGCGAGTTCGCGTTCGGCCTCGACCTCATCCTCGACAGCCTCGAACGGCACCTCGCCGCCGACACCCGCTGAGCCCAGGAGCGTCGGGTCAGGGCGGGGTCAGGCGATCGACGTGCCGGAGCATCTCCGTCAACGCGTCCCGATCGAACGAGTCGACGTCCTCGAAGGCGATGGCGGCAGCACCGACCTTCACCCGGCCGAGCCGCTCGGCGTACCTCCGGGACAGGTAACGGCCCTCGTCGGCGACGTTGACGTAGAGGCTGTAACGGTTCTTCTGTGGGGCCAGGCCGACCGCGAACCATTCCACGGAACGCCCGCGCGGTCTCGGCTGCGCGATGTCGGCGTACCCGATGATCTCCTGCTCGGTACCGCCCCAGAACGTGCCGACCCAGAGGCGTCGGCTCCGCCCGGTGAGGATCCCGGTGATGATCGCGTCCATCTCGGTCAGCGTCCGGTCGGCCGCTCTCCGCAGGTGGTCGTCGACGTCCGTCTCCGTTGGTCGCACGTGGTCGACGTACCCGGAAACACCGGGACGGACCCCCGTCGTTCCGTGCCGGACGATCACACCGGCTTCGAAGGACGCTCTTCGAGGGCGGCCAACAGCTTGCGCAGGACCGCGTCGAACGCGTGCGCCTCCTGCTCGGTGAGCAGTCCGAGGAGGCGGTTCTCGTTCTCGGCGTGATCGGCGACGGCGGCGTCGATGAGCGCGAGCCCTTCCGGTGTGAGTCGGATGCGGAGACTGCGACGGTCCCCCGGGGCGACACGCCTGGTGACGAGACCGCGCGCCTCAAGGCGATCGACGCGCTTGGTCATCCCCGCGCGGGTGATGAGGAGGATGTCCGCGAGTCGGGAGGGTGACAGCTCGTGCGGCGCTCCCGTGCGGCGCAGGCCGGCCAGGACGTCGAACTCGCCCCGGTCCAGGCCGTGGGCGGCGAAGACCTCCTCCACGTAACGGCTACCGGCGATGTAGAGGCGGGCGAAGCGCGCCAGCGGGGCCATGGCGGTGAAGTCGAGTTCCGGTCGTTCGCGCTCCCAGTGGGCGACGGCGACATCGGCGAAGTCGGGCGGGGTCTCGGATCTGTCGGCCATAGCGAGATCCTACCGCAACCGGTATATAGTCAACTGGTTAACCATATGGGAAAGGTGTTCCGATGAGACCCATCGCCGTACGATCCTCTGTCGCCGTCCACGCTCCCGCGGAGTTCGTGTGGGACTTCCTCCGTGTCTACGACAACGACCCGACCTGGCGGTCCGGCCTGGAGAAGATGGTCCAGAGCCCGCCCGGCCCGGTACGTGACGGCGCCCGGGTGGAGGAGACCCTCCGCGTGCTGGGCAGGGTCGTGGAAAGCCTGGTCGAGGTCTCGGACGTGCGCGAGGGGCACTCGTTCACATGGCGCGTCGTCGAGGGCGCGATCGCCGAGGGCAGCCGCTCGGTGACCCCGACCGGCGCGGATTCGTGCCGGGTGGACCTCGTCAAGCGGGTGACCCTGACCGGAGGCGATCGTCTCCTGCGCCCCCTGCTGGCCGTGGTGATCGCACGCACCGAACGCGGGGACGCCCAACGGGCCAAGCGGACCCTCGAAGAGGCCTGGAAAATCCGCTGACCCCACGCCCCCGAGCAAGGTCGTCCCGAGACGGCGAAGCCGCCCCGTTGAGGCACCAGGCCCCACCCACCCCACCGATCCACGCGACCCAAGCCACAGGGGGTCACCTCGGGGGGTTCGGGGGGTCTCCCCCCGGTGGACATGACGAAGACGACCCTGCAAGGCGGCCGAAGGCCCCCGAGCAAGGTCGTCCCGAGTCGAGTGGACCCTGGACGAACCGACCACGACCCACGAGGCGCGGCCTCGCGTCGCAAGGAGGTGATCCACCCACCCCACCGATCCACGCGACCCAAGCCACAGGGGGTCACCTCGGGGGGTTCGGGGGGTCTCCCCCTGGTGGACATGACGAAGACGACCCTGCGAGGCGGCCGAAGGCCCCCGAGCAAGGTCGTCCCGAGTCGAGTGGACCTTGGGCGACTTCTTTCCAACCCCGGTAGGTACGCCGCCGCCCTTGAGGCGCTGTGGGCCAAGCTGCCAAGCCTGGACACGGCCCTCCCACCGAAGGAACCGCGGCAGGCGCCACAGACGAGGCAGCGCCCGACTGACAAGCACATCGAAGCGATCGTGACCGGCTACCAGGAAGGCGCCACCATCCGCCAACTGGCCATCAAACACCGGATCGGTCGCGTGACGGTCAGCAAAATCCTGAAGCAGAACGGGGTGAAGATGCGCGGCACCGGTCTCACCTCACAGCAGCTCGACGACGCAGAGCGTCTCTATGCCGACGGCTGGTCTTTGGCCAAGATCGCCGACCGCTTCAGCGTTGATAGCAAGACCGTTTGGAATCGACTTGCCGAGCGAGGCGTAAAGATGCGTGATACTCATGGACGTCCTACATAGCCCCCACGGCCGCAACGTAGAGAGATGAGAACCTGGAGTTAACAAAAGAAACAACCCTCAGGCCTGACACGAAAGAGCGTCAATACAGAGGAGCATCATCGTAGCAACTTGATAGCTTTACACTCAAATGGAAATCCCATTATTTTCTGCATTAGCGATACGGGAGATACGAAGCTTTTCTCCATCCATACACACCCAACGTGCAACAGGATGGCCATCACCCGCAGACATGTCCTTCAACTCTCCCCAATTGGCTATACGCATCTTGGAGCAGTGGAGCTGAACTGGACCCAAGTCAAACTCCTTGTCTGCAATTTTAAACTTCTGATATTCCATTCGAACCAGGATAGCACCTAGCTCGTTCTCGCTCTTGGAAAGGAAGCTTTCCAAGCGATCTGGGTGGATATCCATTTTAATGCCGTCGTAGATCCAATCAGTCGAACCATGCTGCATTAGATCATTAGCCATCTCAATCCTCCTAATGTCTTCATGGGTCAGATCAGCCGGAATCCTGAACTGTGTTGAGAATATCTTCTGAAACTCATCAATTGCAATGATCACTCGAGCCGTTTCCTTAAGACCCTCGAGTTGCCCACCATCGAGCGTACCCCAACTCATAGGCGAACTACCCAGACGAAGCTCAATGGTAGAATCCGAACTCAGAGCAGATAGGAAATCAGCAATCGGACGTAGCGCATAAGGGATCTTTTCAGCTATCCCGCCAAATGAGAAATTTAGCGAACCCCTGTAGCGACTATCTACAGGATTGTCGAGCGTCTGAGTCACGGCAAGAACGCCAGAAGCGTCAGAGCCGACTATCTTTACTCCCTTGGATCCCCCAATACGCTCATTGAAGACGACGGGTAGGTTTGCTTGCACCTGAGAAGTTCCGTCCAAAACCTCCAGGACAGCAGGGAGAGGGAACCCTTCTTTATCCCTGATAGATGAGATTTCAAATCTACCAGTCTTCCCATCCATTCCTATCAGCTTCTTTGTCTCTTCGGAAGCCTCAATATCGAGCGACTGGAGGTACCGTTCATCGACTGATATGTCGCCTCCATAGTTCAGCACATCCTCAAGCTGAGCCCGGACAGACTCAGCTTCTTCATCACCGATTTCGAAGGCGAAAGTTGGTTTAATCGAAACAGGATCCAAATCAGCAGCACCCGGATACTTTTCACTGAGTGTGATCTCCTGTGTTCCATCGGGATTTGCAGTAATTCCAACGCCCCAACACGGAGAAATATCCTGAGCCCTCTTCACTAGATTGCGATTACGATCCATTACATCATCGATGCCGTTCGCGAGCACTGCCTGCTCTTTTTCAAACTCCCTGGCTCGCTCATGAAGTACATACTCATCACCTTCAACAAGCCGACGAAGATCATCAAACTGCGCAAACTGCGCATCAAGCCACGACTTCCCACGCCACTCAAGAAGTATATTTGGATATTCGTTCTTCAGACTTTTAAACCATTTTTCGCTGGGAGGAGTCTGATTGAGCGGAAGAATGAGCACCCAACGCATTGGGTTGTGCGCAGAAGCCCTCCGAAGCGATCGCTTGATCTGCCGCTTACGCGAGCTAGTCAACGAATCACTGAACGACTTCACTTCAAAAATGACAAGTCCCTCTGGGCCTTGCCATACAATGTCACGCCCACCATCGCCACCAGAACCATCTATTGCCTGAGCTCCCTCATGCGTCCTAACGATAAGCATACTTACCGCCCGTTCGATCTTCTCAGGATCAAGGCGATACCAATAAATCATTTCTTCTCCAGCAATAGCCACAAGCTGGGCACCCCAGGTAGATCTAGTGCCGAGCACCCGCATCGAAAGAATCTAACCTCTACGTCATCAGCGCCTAAATCCTCTCCCTCCTTACACCCTTCAGGAACACACCCCACTCAGCAAGCGAAAACGCCAGATGTCCTCGATTGCGATTTTTAGTGTCCCGAACCAGAGCCGTTCGGAGAGTCTCCGCCACCTCCACGCAGTGGCCACCCTGCGCGTTGCTGTAGCTCGAGGTGCGCCACTGAATGTTGTCCATCGATCTCGCCTCGCACATTCTTCAAGTACTCAGTTGTCTGCCCCGGGGAGAGGGCAACGCCCTGCAAGCTGCCGAACTTGAGGGCCAGACGCTCGACCTCCGCCGACTCAGTGATGAGGTTGCCGGAGGCAGCGCCTTCAATGTAGGCCACCTCCTGACGGTCGGGGAGCGACAGGATGGTGAAGGGACCATCCATGCCGGGGTGCTCGTCGAAGCGGACACCAGCAAGGATGACCTGGAGCTGGACACGTCCAGATCCGACCAGCTCTAGGAGGCGGCTGGTCTGCTCGAGCAGGATGCCAGGGGTATGAGCTAGGCAGCTCAGCACTGACTCGGTGATGATCGCCCAGATCACCGGCCGGTCTGACTCGATGAGCAGCTCCTGTCGCCGTAGCCGCTGCTCGACTACCCGGTCGATATAGTCATCCGTCTCCATCGGGTTGTTGGCCCGACAGAAGGCACGGATGTACGACTCCGACTGGAGGAGGCCGGGGACGATCATGGGGTGGTAGTCGCGCATCATGAGGGCGTGCGGCAACGCCTGCATGAAGCTTCCCGCGTACTCGGGGTAGGCCGCCTGCTGTACGTCCTTCCACAGGTCAACCAGGTGATCACCAGCCTCAAGCGCCTCATCCGCCTTCTTGGCGAAGCGCTGTGTCGGCGTGCGCTCAGCCCGCTCGATGTGCCCCACCAACGCACCAGACACGTTGATCGCTCTCGCAAGCTGGCTTTGCGACATATCGGCCAAATTTCGCAAACGGGCCAATTCTCGCCCGAAGCGCCGCACAGCCGGGTTTTCCCCGGGGGGTATACGTGCCATGACCGGTAGTTAACTACACGGCCACAACCTATGACAACCCCACTTTACGGCTAATGGCCAAACCGCTTGTACGCATAGCCGCCTTACCTGGGGCAATGGAATGGTCGGGGCGTGGCTAAGCCACTACCAAGCCCCTACTTTTCCAAGGTGGCGATCAATGAATACGCTAACGGCGCCTACCGCCCTTGAGCACCTGGACGCGCTCCTCCGCCAAGACTGCATCCGCCCGCTGCCCGATGTTGACGGCGATGATCTAGCGTTCCTGCACATCGACTGTGTGAGCATCTCCGCCACGGGTGAGCGCTACACGCTCGAGCACTTCGACGACGAGGGCAATTGCCTGCGCACGATCCAGTGCAGCCACGAGCAGATCTTCGAGGTGGCCGATCTGGTACGCGCCTACCGTGACCAGCCCCACGCCCACGGCCGTGAGAAGGCTCGCCCCTGTCTGCGTCTGGTGAAGGGGCAGCAGCGATGAACGACCTCGACACCAGACCGGTCGCCTTCGGTTACATGCGCGTGCCCGATCCGACCGACCACGCACACCTCGCGCAGTTGCACCGGCAAGTGGAAACCTACGCCCGCGAGCGCGGCTACCGCCTGGCACGCGTGCTGGTGGATACGCCACTGGCACAACGTTCGGCGTTCGTCCGCCTGGTGGAGCTTCTCCAGGGCGGAGAGGCGACGGAACTGGTGGTGCCGACGCTTGAGCACTTCACCAAGTTCACCAGCTTGCAGGTCGGCGTCATCGACCAGCTGCACGACTTGGGCGTGACGGTGTGGGAGGTCGGCGACTGATGCACGTCTCGTTGACGTTGGTGGGGTTGCCGAACGCGGTGGCCTTCGCTCGAGAGTTCACCCGCAGCAGCCTCCACCGCATGCCGTTTCCTGACGTGGTGGACAACGCCGAGCTCCTTGTCTCCGAGTTGGTGACCAATGCGGTCGAAGCCGGAGGCTTGACGATGACGACGCCGGTGTCGGCGATCTCGCGGTGGCACTTCATCCACCTGGCGATCAGCGTTCAGGGTGGTCAGCTGCTGATCGAGGTGTGGGATGCCGGAAACGGCACCCCCTCGAGGAAGCCGGTGCACCCTGACGCTGAGAACGGCCGCGGACTGTTCCTGGTGGAGATGCTCAGTCAGCGATGGGGTGTGGTGCCGTCACCTCATCACGGCAAGACGGTGTGGTGCATGCTCGCCCTTGCCGCCGCGGGGCCGGCTGAGCACCAGGCGGCCGAAGCTTCTCCCCCATCGGCTACACCCTTGCCGTTGCCGCGCAGGACGATGCCGCATGGCTACACCCCGCCACCTTCGAACATCCCTCACAGAACATCGCCGCTGGGCATGGAAGACATGGAGCACGTGTTGGCGGGGCTGGCGCGGCTGTGAGGAGCGCTTTGCTGGCGTAGAGGTGCTGCACATTCCACAACGAGGAATCCCACGCACGGCAGGAGCGGTGACGAGACGACGCATCAGGGGCGAGAGGGCATGTGTTCGCGTGTTGGGTTCGGTCGATGGTTCGCGCGAACACACGGTTTCACTACTTGGCGGGATGCGTCATAACAGAAGGTGTCGAGGGGCGAGGCGAGGCCATGAGAAGCAGCAGTAACGCTGGCCGCTGCCTCCTCGGCACCTCATCGGTTTGCTGCGGCTTCAAGAGATGAACCTGATCGGGTTCGTCGGCCGCATTTTACTGAGGAGGTTTGCTCGATGAGCGAACAGCCGACTGGATCGGGCGAGGAGAAGAAGGCCACGGTCGCGATCCGTGTCTCGCCTTCGTTCAAGCAGCAGCTTGACTCTGTGGTCTCCCTGACGGACAAGACGCTGAACAACGCGGGCGTCGAGGCCTTGGAGGACTGGGTAGCGAAAATCCTGTCCGATGCCTCCGTCCGCGACAAGGCGATGGCCAACCTGGAGGCTGAGGAGCGGGCGCTGCGGGAGCGGAAGCAGGCACTGTCCGCGATGCTCGGTGGTGACGACACCAGCAGCACGCCGGAGGGTACTTCGACCCGATCGACGCGCAGCAAGAAGTAACTTGCGCGCGTGAACGCTGGCCGAGGAGCGATGTGCTTCGAGGTTGTGCGTGAAGGCGGGGGTCTGCCTGAACCTACAGCTGTGGGTTTGGGTGACTCTCGTCTTTTTTCAAGAACGTTCAGCCGAGATCTCCATCTCTGGAAAAAGCTCTCTAACCACCGAAACATCGAGGCCCATTCCGGTGATAGAAACTTCATTAAATGTCCCGTCGCTATTGCTTCCACCACCTAGCATACTCCAACCATCTTCTGTTGCCTGAAAGAGGAGATCGACACGATCATGAAGACTTAATCCAGCACCCCAAGCTTGAACGTATGCAAGACCCCCACGGCAATAGGTGTCCATTGATTCAGGAGTATTATAATTGTACTCAACATAATGAGAAAACTCAGATTCATCACAGGAAAGGTCATCACCCAAGGAACTAGACAGATCAGTTTCCGGAATTAGATCTTCAGTTCCCTCCCCATCAGGGCTCCACCCTTGAGTCCACACTTCCAGAGAGCCTTCGCAGAAAGCCGAGTAATCCTCAGAAGATATCGGCACAAACTGGTCTTCGTAATACACCCAGGGGTTCTTAACGAGAACCCGGTCTTCTACGCGCTCTCCCTCGCTCTCCAACCATTCACCCCAGGGCTCCCTAACGCAATGGTAGCCGCTAACCCTAAAGGGGCGACCACCATCCAGGTCGTTAGCAAAAACTTCAGTTTTCCGATCACCAGAAAGTTCATAGTCGATTGCAATCTCGAAGTCATAAGCCGCCCAATTGGCAATAAATTTCATTACGATCGTTTGCTTTTCTCCGGACCCAACACCAATCCTTTGGCTCTGGAAAAAATACGGCCTTTGGCGCGGGTTAATCGATTCCCCTGGCACGAACTCTCGAGCCAAAGGTTCTGGCTCGTCTAGAAGGAATTGCATGCGGCGCGTATCAGCCCCACCTGCCCCAGGGTGCAGGAGGACTGAACCGTCTACCAGATCTTTCTTTTCCGGCACTGGGCGGATATCATAAATGGTAACTTCTCGATCACTGTTACCTTCAATTTCCACGTGCACTTCAACAGAACCTCTGAAATATCCGCCTTCAGAAATGGCCGAATCTTGGAAATCCCAAAGCTCGATCGATCCACCATTGAGCTGATCAACGAGTTCCTGCGTCTCCCGCTCCAAACCCTGAGGCATGATCACAGGCAAGGCACCGGCGCCTAAGACGCTAGTTAAGGTGACTATAACGTCGCCTTCTGGGACACTTTCCGCCGCTTCGGTAGAAGTTTCTGAATCATCAGCAAAGAATCGCGAGTTGGCGCTAGCTGTCACGCTAGTAATTATAAGCATGATCACTAGAGCAGCCGACGCTACGGGTTTACTTTTTGAAATTTTTGCCCTGATCGATGTGGGCCCGTGGAAAACAAAGTTGACTAGGCCATAGTTGCTGTAGTTAGCTGAACTATGTCCACTCTTATTGGATGGCTGTTCCGAATATATGTATTCATCGTCTAATGACTCTGACCTGCCCTCCGGGCTGCCTGCACCTTCCCCACGGGCTTGCTCCTCAAGCTCTAAGAGAGCATCCGCAAGGCGCCCATAGAAATCTTTCACGAGCTTCTTTCGGCCTCTAGATTCCCAGTCTCGTGGATCAATCTTTGAATCAGATTTCAGCACGGCGGTCAGCGCATCATAGTCGTACTCCTTCCCGTTCTCTCGTTTAGGAAGGTCCTCTCGGAAGCCACCCAGAGTCATCCCGACTTCACGCCAAGTCACGGCGGCATGGTCTGGATTCTCATCAGGGCAATCATCATCAGGCAGTCGTTCAACGGCAGAACGAATAACCTCACGAGCTGTGTAACGCTTCCCTGAGCGCTCCCACATCTCTGGAGCAACCACACGGCAGATGCTGGCGAGAAGAGGAAATAGGTCGTCATCGCTCGGCCTAGTGAAGATCCCCACAACCAGGGGTCGCCTTAGAGCCAATCTCAGCTCGGTAATCAGCTCTTCTCGAGCCATGGACTGCCGCCTTCAAAGCTCTAGGGGATGTTGTAGTGATCCTAGCCAAAATTCATGTATCTGTCAGGGGATCTAGCGAACTTCAGGGCTGGTTCTGCCAAGCATCTTCGTAAGCTCGTTCGAACGCTGCCGCTTGTTCTGGAGACGATACTTCCAGCGCTTCTACCACCGCCTCATGCGCGGAGATCGCTGCTTCTTTCGCCTCACGGATGCGGTGCTCCTGATGGCCAACAATCTTTAAGATCGTGTTCGCTGCCAACTGAGGATTGCTTCTAGCGATCGCTGATGACAACCTTGCAGCCATTTCAAGTGCCTCGTCCGTATCTGCCTCCCGAAGCGCCAGATAAGCAGATTCTGCCCCATCCGAATCTCGACCAAGATACTCTTCGAAGTCACACACAAAAAGGAAGTCTGGATTCATCGGATCATACTGCCCTTCGCTCCTATTCCGAATCCTATCGTTGCTTCCATACACTAGTGCCTCGCCAAGGCGCGCAACTTCCTCTGGATTGAGATTTTCCAAGTTGAAAGTTCCAGTTCTTCTTTCCGACCACCTCTCCGGGGTGTGCGGTGCGCGTTCTTGCTCCACCATGAGATTTTTCCTTGTTTATTAAATTTAATTTTAACCGACCATGCCTTCCGAATCAATAGTGGCGGATTTTTGCAGCATAAATCTCGCCATTATTATAAGCCCCTTGACCTGCCCTAACACTGGCGGAAAGTCTGACGGACAGGGCGCTTCCGTCAGACTGTCCGCCAACGATCTTTCACGGACACGGAGTACTAGGCGAGCCTCGAACTGTCGCCAACAAGAGCGGCAGGAGAGAGGCGCCTCCCTCTGCACACAGCGGAAGGGAACTCCCTATGAACGGCTGCACCGCAGCAAACGTCATCGGCCTCGTGCCGATGACGGCCACATTCATCACCGGGTTCATCGTCTGCCTCGTGCTGGGCACGACGCTGCGTGTCATGACGGGCAGCGTGACGCAGATCAGCCGTCTGCCTCTGGCTATCGAGAACAAGGAGCTGCGCGACGAGAACGCCGCCCTCCGGCGCATGCTCAGCGTGGAAGACGGTGACAACAAGTGACCCTCATCTTCAAGCCCGAAACGGTCGGCGAATTCATCACCCTGCGCGGCAACCTCGCCGCCACCTACCTCTCCGCCATCGGGGTTCTCCGCACCCTCGAGGCCGAAGCAGAAGTCACCACGCCTCCTCGTCGTGAGCGCCTGCGTGCCGAGCTGGACGCGGTCGACATCGTGCCGATCACCAACCCCGCTGACCAGCGCTGGTGACGGCTTCCTCGGGCCGGATGCCCTCTCGCATCCGGCCCACTTTCTCCCCCTGCCTCTTCTTCCTTCGTTCAAGGAGTCAGTAAGCATGCGATCAACACTCAACCCGGTGCCGCGGCACCGGCCTTCTCTCCCCTCGCGCATGGCGACGCCCGTCGTCGCGGGTGCGGTTGCCCTGTCGCTGTCGGCTTGCAGCCTGCTCTCGGACTCGCCGCCGCCCGATCAGCTTCAGGATGACCAGGCGCTTCTCGTCAACTGCGGCGACGAGCCGCCCGCGACGTTGGTGGCCATCGACGGCACCGGCTCCAGCGATGACGAAGCCATCACCGTCGAGCGGCTGGCTGCTGTCGAAGACATCACCAGGCAGACGGCGGTGTGTGGTGGCCGGTTGCGGGTGCTGCTGTTCAGCTCCTCCAGCGGTGCGACGACGACGCTGTTCGACGGTGCCCTCGAAGCCCACGGCGCAACCCCGAACGCGCGGCTGCGAAAAGTCCCGGAACTCGTCGAGGCCGCTATCACTGAGATCAGCGAAGGCTACGAAGCCGCTATCGAGGGGTTGCCGGGTGGCGGTAGTGATGTCACCGCGCAGTACCGCCTCGGTGCGGAGCACATTGCCCAGCTCGGCGACGACTACCGCCTGCACCTGTACGTGTTCACCGACGGGTTTCACAACGTGGGCCACAAACCGGGCGACAGCGCACTCAGTCAGTCGGAAGCCGAAGCCCTGGCCGAGGAGACCACCGTGCCCAATCTGGCCGGCGCATCGGTGACGGTTGCGGGGATCGGTCGTGTGGCCGGGGATCCGGTGGCCTCCGACGTCGTGGAGGGGCTCGTCTTCTACTACGACGCCTTGTGCCAGCAGTCGAAGACTAAGGCGTGCACCTCCGTCACCGACTACACGGTGGGGCGGTGAACAGCATGGCAAGGCGTTTCAACCTGTCGGGTTCGCTGCCCTTCGGTGCTTCCTCGTCGGTGGATGCCTGGACGGCCGAAGCCGATGCGGTGTCCATTCCCCGTCTGGATGAAGTCGGTGGGCTGACGCGGCCGAACAACATCGGGGAGACGTACGCCGAACAGCAATACCGGGCACTCGGCGACGAGCAGCTCGCCTCGTGGGCAGCCGAAGGTGAACAGGCGGCGCGTGATCACGTGGTGGAGGCCCGTCGTCTGGAGCGTTCGGCCGCTGCCGTTGAGACATTGCTCGTCCACCAGGAGGAGGATCTGCGACTGGCTAAGGCCGATCACCAGCACGCCGCCCGGGTGCTCACCCCCTACATGCGCCGCGAACCGGGCAACAAGCTCCGCTATTGGACCGGCTGGCACGCCCTGGTACTGGGTGACATGGCCGGTGTAGCGTCAGCGGCCATCATTCACGGCGATCTGCCGGTGCTGGCGGTGAGCATGGCGTTGGCGTCAGGTATCGCCGCGGGCAGCGCCGGGCTGGTCGGCTCGGAGATCAAGCACCTGCGAAACGCCAGTGCCCGCCAGCGTGACGCCGAACTGCTGACCGAAGACGAGCGGCGCTATGCCCGCTTGTTCTCTGGCAAGCCGGATAAGGGCCTCGGGTTCGTCGGCCTGGTCGGTGTCGTCTCCCTCGTGGTCGTGCTGCTGGTGGCCGTTGGCATCTTCCTGTTGCGGGGCAGTGTCGAGGGGGCAGCGGCCGGGATGACCTTCGGGTTGCTGGCGGCGGCCACGGCGCTCGGGTCATTCCTGCTGGGCTATTCGGCTGCTGACGAGGTGGCTGATGTGGTCTACGCCTACAAGAAGCGTGCCCGTCAGGCCGAAACGCGCTTCCGTCGCCTGGCTGGCGACAAGGCGATCAAGGAGCGGGCCGCAGCCGCGGAGGCCGCCCGGTCCACGTTCGCCGAGCACCAGGCCAGGGGTCAGGCGGCGGCCCATCGGATGGCGTCGCTGCGTTACCGGATTCAGCACAACAACCCGCAGGTGCTCGGCCACGGTTTCCCTGTAGGTGAGCACCCAACAGGGCGTCGGCTGCGGCCGGAGACGAACGGCTACGTCGGGAACGGTGTGCGATGACGCTCCTTCCCGCTTCCTTGCAGTCTGGGTGGTTGCTTGGGCCGGCATCCGCGGGCGGAAGTGTTCACTCCTCCCTTCGGCGGATTCGGCTCGGCTACCCTGGCGCCCCGTCGCCAGATCCGACATTGCTGATCGTCGACTTCGACAACTCCGGTTCGGTGGTCAGTCCCAGCGGGACGGATCCACTGTCCAACCGCTTCGCGGAGGTCGAGCACGCTTTCCACGCGGTGGCGCGACGGGCAGCCAAGCACGAACTTGGTGCGGTGCTGCACTTTGACAGTCCGACCAAGGGCGATGTGCCTCCGGTGCCACTCAGCTGTCAAGGGTTGGGGCGGTTGCGGTCGGGCCTCCAGGTGCCCAGCGATGGCGCGGGAAGTAGTGCGTTGTTGCCGAGTCTGCGCCAGGCGGTGAAGCTGGCCGAAACTCATCCCCAGCACGCCGCGACGCTGGTAGTGCTGAGCGACTTCATGCTGTTTGACGCCAACCCGGTTGCTGCCCTGCACGAGTTGGCTGCCTTTCCCGGTGAGGTGCATGCCGTAGTGCTCGGCTCGTATATGTCGGCCGACGCCTTCGACCCGCGCATCACCGTGACACCCATTCAGCGCGAGGATCCGCCCGGTGCGGTAGCACGGGCCTTGTTCCGCAGTCTGGTCGCCCAGCGGCCGGGCAGCTTCATCGCTGACGCCAAGTAGCTCCTCTTTAGTGCCCGCCGCTGCGCATTCAACAACGGATATTTGTGCAGCGACGGGTCACCACAAACACCTTCACCTACTAGAGCGGCGTGGGCTGTTTTCGCTCGCTAGAAGCGGATGAATATTCACCCGAACATACGGTTTCCACGCCGCTCAGTTTCCGTCATAACTACGCCTGCATCCCAGCACAGCGCTGGGGGCAGAAAGGAGAAACATCAATGACCATCGACCATCCTCAACCGGCACGACCGCCGAACACCGTGCCGAGCAAATTCCGCACGATCCTCGCTGACCCGCCGTGGGATGTCCATCAGCAAGGCGTCAAGGGTGCCAGCCAACACTACCGCCTGATGACGATGGAGAGCATCAAGGCGATGCCTGTGAGCAAGCTGGCTGAGGACGAAGCCCATCTTTTCTTGTGGACCACCAACTCCACTCTCCGCGATGGCTACGAGGTGGCCGAAGCCTGGGGGTTCACCGTCCGTTCACCGCTGACCTGGATCAAGTTCCGGCTCGGGCTGGGCGCCTACCTACGCAACGCCACTGAGCATCTGCTGTTCGCCACACGCGGCCACGCACCGGTGCAGTTCCGGTCACAGCCGACGTGGATCAATGCACCGGTGCAAGACCACTCACACAAGCCCGAAGAGCAGTTCCCCATGATCGAACGGCTCTCCCCTGGCCCGTATCTGGAGCTGTTCGCCCGCAGGCGACCACCCAGCCGCGCACCGTGGTTTGTGTGGGGCAACGAGATTGAAGCCGATATCTCGATCCCCGGCTACCCGGTTCCCAGTGATCGTGCCCGGGGAGGTGGCAGCGGTGAGCGATGAAGGGTCAAGCCCGTTCAAGAACCCTATTCAGTGGTTCTTCCGCTCCAGCCTGCTGGTGTTGGTCGCCATGTTGGCACTGACCTATTCGATGGATCTGTTGCGTGATCTGCTGCCGTGGCTGATCGGAATCGCGCTCATCGTCGGTGTGGGCTGGGCCGCCATCGCCTTCATCCGCTGGCGTCGGTCCCAGTGGTAAGCACGTGCGGCACCAGAAAATAACAGAGGTCGCGCGTTGTGGAATGGACATTTTACCTTGACGCGCAAGCAGAAATATTTAATAACTAGAGCCGAACGTTGGTGTTTAATTCTTTAAACACTAGCACTCGTAGAGGAAGGAGTAACCCTATGCCAAAACGAAAGAAGACTAACAAGGGGCGCAGTAAGCGCGAACGGCACTTTGTCGTTCGCGGTGTGCGCCGGGATCCGCCAGATATGCGCAAGCTCGGTCGTGCGCTACTAAGTCTCGCCCAGGCGGAAGCTGAGCGCCAAGCCGAGGCCGAGCACCACAAGGGTGACGCACAGCGCGGAGGAGATCAGGATGCTCAGCGCGGCAGCTAAGCGGCCTCCCCTGGCATTCGCGGCGCTGCACCTACCGCGCCCATTGGAGGAGAAGTCGGTCGGCACGGCGTTGGAGCGAATCGTGGCTGAACCCGGCTTGTCGCCGGTGGTGTTGGAGGCTCGTGCCGATGCCCAGGGGGTGCGGCATCTGCTGGGGGTCCGTGTCTCGGAACTGGGGCGGGTGCGCCGGCTGCTCGGGGATCTGTTTCCCGGTGCGGTGCTCGTGGCGCCGAAAGCCGGTGAACCTGTCTTGCGGTCACCGATGACGGCAGCGGCTCGTCTGCGGCTGCGTCCAACGGGGTTGCCGCTGCGCTCCGATATGGCCGAGGTGACGACGCGGGCGTTGCTGTCTGCCTTCGCGGTGCGGCTTACCGGCGATGAAGCCGTCGCCGTGCAGGTGGTGCTCGGGCCGCGTCGGTCGCCGCGTCTGGTGCCGAGCACGATGGACGATCCTGGCGTGTCGTGGTGGCATCTGCTGACCAAGGGCACCCGCCCGGCTGATGCCGAGCTGCGTTCCCGTCTCAAGGAACGGCTCGGGCAAGTCGGTGTGGCCGCCACGATCCGGCTCGGTGCGACGGGTGGGACACCGGAGCGGCGACGGCACTTCGTGATGAGTCTGCTGGGTGCGCTCACCACCGCCCAGGGGCCGGGCGTGCGTCTGGAACTGGTGCGCGAAGCGGCCACCCGCTTCAACAAGGCACAGTCGCCACGTTTTTGGCCGCTGTCGCTGGGCGTGTCCGAGCTGGTGGGCTTGTTGGCCTGGCCGCTCGGTGAGGGTGAGCTTCCGGGCTTGCCACCGCTACATCCTAAGCCGCTACGTGCCTCTCCAACCGCGCACACGGGATCGCGCGTCTTCGCCCAAAGTGCGGCACCCGGAGATGAGCGGCTGCTTGGTATTGGGGCGAAGGATCAGACGTTTCATGCCGTGGCGTACGGGCCGAGTGGTTCAGGGAAGACAAACGCCCTCCTTCACCTGATCCTCGCCGACGTCGAGGCGGGGCGGCCGGTGGTGGTGCTGGATCCGAAGCGGCAACTTATCGATGACATCCTCGCCCGACTACCGGAGCACCGCGTGGGCGATGTAGTGGAGCTGAACGCCGCCGACGCCTCCCCTGTCGGCTTCAACCCGCTGGATGTCACCGGCCGCGACCCCGATGTGGTCGTTGACGGCATCCTCGCTGTCTTCCAAGCCGTATTCGCTGACGGGTGGGGGCCGAGGACTGCGGATATCTTCTCGGCCGGGTTGCGCACGCTGGCGCGAGCCAGTCGCCCAGAGACACCGGCCACGCTGGTCGACCTGCTGCGCCTGTTCACCGATGCCGCCTTCCGTCGTTCGTACGTGGGACGGCTCCAAGGTGATGTCGCCCTGGCAGGTTTTTGGGCCTGGTATGAGGATCAGTCCCCCGCCTCGCAGGCAGCGGCCATCGCCCCACCGCTGAACAAGCTGCGCCAGTTCCTCCTCCGGCCCGCCCTGATCCAGATGCTCGACCAGCGAGCCGACGCCTTCCGTCTACGCGATGTGTTCAAAAGCAACAAGATCGTGCTCGTGCCCCTGAACGAGGCGCTCATCGGCCCCGGCACCGCCTCTCTCCTCGGCAGCCTGATCATCGCGGAGGTGTGGCAAGCCACCCAGGAACGCGCCAACGAAACGAGCACCAACCAGGAACACGGCGTGGTCTATATCGACGAGGCTCCAAGATTTCTCAACCTCCCCGTATCCCTGGCCGATGCCCTCGCCGTGTCGCGCTCGCTGGGCGTGGGCTGGTTCCTGGCCTCACAGTTCCGCGACCAGTTCCCGCCTTCACTCAAAAGTGCGGTGGATATCAACGCGCGCAGCAAGATCCAGTTTGCGACCGAACACGGCGACGCCCAGGCGGCGGCCAAACTCGCCCCCAGCCTGACAGCGGAGGACTTCATGGCACTGCCGCGCTTCCACGCCTACACCAACCTCGTCGCCGACGGTGCACCTTCCGGCTGGGCACTGGTGAAGACTCTGCCACCTCCCCCAGTGCTGCACGATGCGACAGCCATGCGTGCACGGGTGCGGGCCAACTTCGCTCCACCGCCCGTCGAGGAGCCTGCGGCCGAAGCACCCACACCCCTGGAGTCAGAACAGGTGGCCGACCAGACGCCACCGCACGAGGAGCACAACGGCGAGCGGATCGGCCGCAAGCGACGCCGCAGGGGCAAGCGATGAGTCGTTCACATCACCCGACTGACAGAGGTGGAACCCGTGGGTTCGGTCGTCGGTTCGCTGCTGTGTTCGCCCCTGTCTTCACGTCGAGCACAGATTTCCATCCGCCCCGGTCGTTGCCGCTTCCCGTGCCCTTCCTGGAGGGGACTGACCGGCATTCTGCCGGTCATCGTGGCCGACACCTCGGCCCTTTAACGCAAAGGAGGTTTCCATCATGACCAGAGACAACGTCGCCGATCTACTGCTGTACCTGTCCGAACGCGACCGCAGCATTCTTGACTCGCTTCGCGAGCTGCGCCTGCTAACCACTACCCAGCTTCGCCGCCTGCACTTTCACCACCAGGAGGACGACACGTCCGACAACGAAGAGGAGTCGGGCCGGAAGAAGGGGCACACTACCGAGGCAGCCGCCGCCGTGGCCGCAATGCGCGTCATGGGGCGTCTGGAGGCCCGCGGGCTGGTCGCTCGACTGATGCGCCGCATTGGCGGCGTGCGGGCTGGATCGGCCTCGATCGTCTGGCAGCTCGGGGCAGCCGGTGAGCGGTTCCTACGGGTGCTTTACGGCGAGGACAAGCGCCGCCGCTACAGCGAGCCGTCCTCGACGCTGTTCATCGACCACACCCTGGCAGTGGCCGAGGCGGCGGTGCGGCTGCGTGAGCTGGAGCGTGACGACGCCTTGGAGGTGGTGGGTTTGGAACCTGAGCCGAAGTCGTGGCGTTCGTTCATGGCACCCCACGGCGCCCGGTCGTGGCTCAAGCCGGATCTGTTCGCCATCACCGCCAGCGGCGAGTTTGAGGATCACTGGTTTATCGAGGTGGACCGGGCAACCGAGCACCTGGGCGTGGTGCTGCGCAAAGCCCACGTCTACCAGCGCTATGCGGCGACGGGTGCCCACCAGGCCGAGCACGGGTTGTTCCCGGCGATGCTGTGGGTGGTGCCCGATGCCAAACGCCGACAGGCGTTGCACGACGCCCTGACTACTGAACGCGGCTTGCAGGCGGACATGTTCCGGGTCATTACCGAGGAGCAACTCACCGATGCCATGGTCGGCTCTGCTACATCGATTGACAAGGGTGAAAGAGAAAAGAAATAGAACACCCATTCGACTCCGGAAAGTGACCGTATAATTACCCTAGGAATTTAGGCAATTCGGAGGTAAAATGGGGTCAACAAACGACGGAGTTCAGGAGATATGACGAAAGAGGATTCACGGCGCTTTGGGGAATACCTCAAAGCACTGCGTGAGAATAAAGGATTAGGCCTACGGGAGCTGTCACGCGGCAGCGGAATCAGCCCGTCATTGATTAGCCTACTCGAGAAGGGTTACCAGCGTCCGAAGGTTGACACGCTGAAGTCGCTGGCCCGTGCGCTGGATGTTCCTCTTGCCGATTTGATGCATCGCGCTGGCTACGAGCATGCGTGTGGGAAGCCATGTATAGCCACGCATCTCCGGATCTGCTACAGCCACCTACCGGAGAGAGCGATCCAGGCTATCGAAGATTCTGTTTGTCGCATCGAACAAAATGAAGCATACCGATCCACCCTTTCCGGCAACATCTCCAAATCATCCAAATCAAAGGACTAAAGAAAGGAGGCGCAACATGACGAACAACGAATACGCATCAAGCGCCGCCCCGTCTCCTCGCAGCGAAACGGAAAAGTCGACTATGCCAAGTGCTTACCTCGATAATTCCTCGGCGGAGGAACCATTTCGTGGTTCTCCTCTGGTTCCCCTGTTGAAGCGCCAGGCTATCGAAGAGGAAGAAGTCTCCCCCGACGAAGCCATTCTGTACCTGCGTGTCTCTTCCAAACGCCAGATGGATACGGGATCTGACTACGACCCCGAAGGCAACTCCATCCCCACCCAGCGGCACCACAGCATGGCGAAAGCTGAGATGCTCGGTGTAACCGTCGCCCGCGAGTACGTCGAACCAGGTCGTTCCGCCACCAGCATCGAGAAGCGGCCGGTCTTCCAAGAGATGATGCGCGACATCAAGGAGCTCAAGCGTCAAGGGCGGCCGATCAAGTATGTCATCGTCTACATGATGAGCCGAGCCTTCCGAAACACCCTGGAAGAACTGACGACCAAGGCCCAACTTCTACAGATGGGCATCACGCTCGCATCCGCGAAAGAGAACTTCGGGGAGGGCTACCTGGGCGACGCCATGCAGGGCATGATGGCGATCTTCAACGAAATGCAAGTCCGCATGAGCGGTGAGGACATCAAAACGAAGATGGCCAACAAGGCACGCAACGGCGGCACCCTTGGGAGGGCACCGCTTGGCTATCTGAACGCTCGTGTGCGAATCGACGGGCACGAAGTTCGTACGGTGCAAATCGATCCGGAACGCGCCCCATTCATCCGAATCGCTTTCGAGCTATACGCTACGGGTGACTACTCGTTGGCTGATCTGTCTGATGAACTCTACGAGAGGGGTCTACGCACACGAGCCACGGCAAAGCATTCGGCCAAGGCGGTATCGGTGAGCAAGTTGTCGGAGATGCTACGCGACCGCTACTACATCGGTTACGTGACATACAAAGACGAGGAGATCAAGGGACGACACGATGCACTGATAGACATAGATCTGTTCGATCGAGTGCAGGACATCATCGAATCCCGTGCCGCTGCCCAGGAAAAGCGGCGCGTACATCACCACTACCTCAAAGGGTCGCTGTTCTGCGGTGCGTGTCGGCGAGCAGGCATCACACAGCGGATGGTCATTCAGAAAGCCACCAACCGCCACGGCACCGAATACATGTACTTCTTCTGCCTCGGCAAGCAGAACCATACGTGTGACACGCCCTATGTCAATGTGCAGCGGCTGGAGGAAGCGGTCGAGGAGCACTACGCCCGTCTCCGCCTTCGTCCAGACTTCATCGACCATGTACGCACCCACATGAAGGAACGCATCAACGAGGAGAAAGCGGCAGCACGGCAGTTGAAGGAGCAGCTCACCAAGGAGCTTGCCGCTCTGGACACGCAGGAGGAGAACCTCCTCGACCTGGCGGCCGACGGGACACTGCCCCAGGCGAAGATCAAGACGCGGCTGCGTGAGATCGACCAACGCCGCCAGAAGCTGAGCGGGCGGCTGGGAGATGTGTCCAAGGATCTCGCACAGGCAGCACGCCTCATGGAAGCCACCATCAAGTACTTGGAGGATCCACAGGGGCTGTACCTGCGCTGTGACGATGAGCAGCGTCGTTGGCTCAACCAAGCGTTCTTCGAGGCGTTGTACGTGGTTGAGGGCGGGATCGAAGGCTTCGAGCTCAACGAACCGTTCGTGACCCTGCACCGGCTTCAGGCTGCCCAGATGAGCGGCTCGGCTGTGGTGGAAGCCACAACGCCGATGCTGCACGAAACGACGAAGCTCCCTGCCCGCGAAGGGAGGGAGCTTGCGTCGTTTAACACCGTAGACGCCCTACTAGGGGGCATTGCTTTGGCCCCGGGTTCTAGTATGCCGTCTATGGTGGAGCTATGGGGATTCGAACCCCAGACCTCCTCCATGCCATGGAGGCGCGCTACCAACTGCGCCATAGCCCCTTGTGGGTGCCGACCGGGCCGTGGCCCGTCGACATGACCGAGTCTATCGGATTCGGGAGGGTGCCGTGACCGGGCCGGGTGTCGGGCGGCCCACACCGCCGCCCGACACCCTCGGTCAGCCGACCTGGACCGGGAGCGGGTACAGCTCTCCCAGAGTGAAACAGCCCGCCACCAGGAGCACGGTCGCGGCGATGAGCACCACGTCCCAGCGGTCCGCCTTCAGGTGCGCCAGTCGGATCCGCCGTCCCGCCGGGTGCTCGGCCGCGTACGTGAACCCCTTCGTCTCCAGGGCCTCCACCGTGGTGCGGGTGCGCTTGGCGGTGTTGAGCATCAGCGGGTAGAACGCCGCCACCACCGTGCTCCCCGTCCGCACCACGGCCCGCCATCCCAGGAACCCCGGCGAGGGCAGCGGCGCCGCCCGCAGCCGGTGTCCGTCGACGACGGTGTGGAACTCCTCCATGAGCATCGGCAGCATCCGGTACCCGTAGCTCACCCCGAACGCGACCATGGCGGGCGCGTGCAGGGCCAGCAGCGCGTCGGACAGCTTCTCCGGGTCCAGCGAAACGAACGCCGCCATGCTCGCCAGGCTGACCGTCGCCAGTTTGAGGGTCAGCTCCACCAGCGCCAGCACCGTGCTGAGGTCGCCCCCGAAGAACCAGGCGGCGAACAGCACGTAGAGGCTCTCCAGCACGAACCCGAACACGAACAGTCCGAGGATGAGCGGCCCCACCCGGCTGAGGACCACGGCGACCGCGCACACGAGGAACAGTCCGGCGAGCACCGTCAGGTCGTGGGTGAACCAGGGCACCACGGCGAAGATCAGGTACCAACCGATGACGAACCGGGGGTCCCGGCTCGCGAGCAGGCCGCCCCGGGTGGCGTAGGCGGTGCGCAGGAGTTCGAGCTTGACCCACTCGACGGAGAGGGTGTCGCGCTCCTTGCGTTCACGGCGTCGGTCAGCGGTGGGCATCGCTTCCCCCTCCGGTGGTGGCGAGACCGCGGTCGAGGAGTTCGGCCACGGACAGCGGTGGTGGTTCCATCCCGAGTTCCAGGCCCAACCGCACGATCTGGGGCGGGATCAGTCCCACGGAGTCCATGAGGTCGGGGTCGGCGAACAGGGCTGCCGGGTCGGTGTCGGCGACGATGCGACCGCCGTCGAGGACCACGACCCGCTGCGCCCAGGCGGCGACCAGGTGCATGTCGTGGGTGGCCACGACCGTGCAGCGGATGGTCTCGGCGAGCGAGTCGAGCATGGCGATGACGGCGTCCCGGCTGGCGGTGTCGAGGCTGGACGTGGGTTCGTCCAGGAGGAGCAGCGCGGGCCGCACGCCCAACCCGATGCCGAGGGTGGCCCGGCGTTGTTGGCCGCCGGAGAGCAGCCGCCCGTCGCGGTCGGCGAGGTCGGTCAGTCGGATGCGGTCCAGGATCGAGTCCACCAGGGCGTCGGTGTCCGGGACGCCGCGCCCCCGGGGGAACATGGCGATGTCCTCGCGCACGTTGTCCTTGAGGAACATCTGCTCGGGCCGCTGGTACAGGTGGCAGACCCGGTCGGCCAGGGCGGCGGGCCGTACGGTGCGGGTGTCGGTGCCCTCGACCCGGACGGTGCCCTCGCGGGGCACCTTGAGGCCGGTGAGCAGCCGTAGCAGGGTGGACTTGCCGGCCCCGTTACCGCCGACGAGGGCCACCCGTTCGCCCGCGCGCAGGGTGAGGTCCACGCCTTGGAGGACCCGGGTGAGTCCACCGCCGACCTCGCGGTACCCGTGGTGCACACCGACGAGTTCGGCCACGGTCTCCCCCACCGGCGGGGCGGGGGTGGCCGCGGCGGGGCCGCCGAGGGGCACCCCGCGCAGGGCCTCGGCCGCCTCCGGGACGGTGAGGGGGACCGGTGCCGCCGGTGCCAGCGCGCGCACCGCCCCCGCGATCTGGGGTGCCGGGATGCCGTGCCGGTCGAGCTCCTCGTGGCGTTCCAGGGCCTCGCGCACCGGCAGGTGCCACACCGGCGCGCCGTCGGCCATGAGGAGCACCGTGCGGGCGTACCGGGCGACGAACTCGGCGTGGTGCTCGATGACGACGATGGTGGTGCCGAGGCGGGTGTTGAGCCCGGTGAGCGCCTCGTAGATCCCCTCGGCCCGAGCCGGGTCGAGTTCGGCGACGGGTTCGTCCACGACGATGACCTCGGGCCGCAGCGCCAGCACTCCGGCCAGCGCCACCAGGTGCTGCTGGCCGCCGGACAGCTGCCAGGTGAACCGGTCGGCGAGGTGGGCCACCCCGAGCAGTTCCATGGCCTCCTCGGTGCGTTCGGCGTGGTCGTCCAGCCCGAAGTTGACGGGGGCGAAGGACACCTCGTCGCGCACCGTGGGCCGGACCAGTTGGTTGCCGAAGTCCTGGTAGACGTAGCCGACCAGATGGGACAGGTCGGCCACGGAGGTGGTGCGGGTGTCGACGCCGCACACCCGCACGGTGCCGGCGAAGTCGCCCGACCAGTAGTGCGGGACGAGTCCGTTGAAGGTCTTGCACAGGGTGGTCTTGCCCGAGCCGTTGCCGCCGACGACGGCGGTGATGTCCCCGCGTTCGATCCGCAGGTCGACGCCGGTGAGGGCCTCGACGTCGGCCCCCGGGTAGCGGAAGCGCAGACCGTCGACCTCGATGGCGGACGTCGGCTCCTGCCCGCTGTTCATCGGTCCTCCTGGGCGGCGCGTTCGCGGCGGGAGTGGACGACGAACCTGATGGCGACGACCAGCGCGGCCAGGACGATGACCGCGGCGGACACCCCGATCCACAGGAACCGCTGTCCGTACTGATCGACGAAGTCGGGCTCCCACACCCCGAAGTTGTCGAAGATCTCGGAGGTGAACGCCGCGATCATCGACACGAACGCCAGCACCAGGGCCAGCAGCAGGAAGGCGCCGGTGCCGCGTTCGGTCAGCGGGTGGGGGCGGGCCGGGTCACGCGGGGCCAGCCCGAGCAGAGGCTCGATCTTCCCGTAGAGGCGGGGCGCCAGGATCATCGCGGGCAGGGCGCCGAACAGCACCCCGCTGATGATGACGTCGGTGGTGAACCCGACCCCCTCCAGCAGCAGGATCGACTCGGGCAGGCCGGGCACGTACTCGGCGTCCTCGACGCCGACCATCACCTTGCCGATGTCGACGATGGCCGACAGCATCTTGTCGACGACCACGACCGTCACCGCGGCCAGGAACAGCTGGCCGCGTCGGCGCGGGTCGCGGACCAGGCAGCCGCCGATGTACACGGCCAGGAACATCTGGAGGTAGCCCTCCAGTTCGCCGAGGCCGGAGAAGTCGCCCATGAGCAGGTCGACGAAGACGATCTCACCGAGCGGGGCGCCCAGGGCGGCGTAGAGCGGGTGGAACAGCGAGGCCATGACGACCGGGACGAACGCCAGGTAGGACACCGAGATCTCGACCGGGCCGATCCGGACCTCCGGAAGGACCTCCGTGAGGATGTTGGCCAGTCCGAACAGGGTCATGCTCAGCACGAAGACCATGAGCTTCTGCCCGGAGTTGAGCGCGGGCGGTCCGGCGGTGTCGCGGACGTCGACGGGGCGAGGGGTGGCGGACATGGTGCACCGACCTTTCGGCGGAGGGGAGGCGGGGGATGGGTGAGGCGGGTGTCAGGGGACCAGGGGGGCGGGCTCCGCGGCCCACAGTCCGAGCAGGTCGCCGATCTCGTCGATGACGTGATCGGGGCGCACCAGCGGGTCGTCGCCGGTGAGTGCGGCGTGGATGCGCTCGTCGGAGGCGGAGCCGCCGCGCACGATGACGGCGGTGCCCACGCCGGCCCGGCGGGCGGCGGCGGTGTCGCGCCAGGGTTTGTCGCCGACGAACCAGGCCCGGGAGGGGTCGACGTCCAGGGCGGCGAGGGCGGTGCGGGCGGTGGTGGGGTCGGGCTTGCGGTGACCGAGTTCGTCGGAGTACACGTGGGCGCCGATGAGGTGGGCGATGCCGAACCGGTCGAGTTCCTCGCGGACGGCCCGTCCGCACACGGTGTTGGAGACGATCGCGACGGGGATCGCACGTTCGGCGCAGAAGTCCAGGACCTCGCGCACCCCGGAGCGCATGCGGGCCAGGCTCTTGGAGTCGGCGTACTCCAGGGTGAGCTGCGCGGACTCGGCCTGGAGGAAGGCACGGGCGCGTTCGGGCAGGTCGCGGCCGACCATGTCGTGCCAGAACGCGCGGGGGGTGATCTCGGGGATCGGCCCGTCCTCGTCGTGTTCGGCCTTCCAGGCGCGGTAGCGTTCGCGGCCGGCGCGCACCAGGGACAGGACCGCCTCCGTGGTGGTGGCGTAGCCGGCCCGGTCCAGGCGCCGGGCCAGGGACGCGGCGAAGTCCCGCTGGACGTCGGGGGTGGCCTTGGAGAGGGCGATGACGCCGCCCTGGTCGAGCAGGAGCGCGCCCGGGGCGCCGGGGTGGTGGTCGAGGAGGCGGTCCTCGGGGCGGAGCCCGAGCGGGCGGGTCGCGTCGGCCGTGCGCGGGGCGACGACCCGGACGGGGTCGGCGTCCTCGCCGGCCTCGGTCGCGGCGGGGCGCGGCAGGACGGGCACGTGGTGGACGCCCTCCTCCGGAACACTGCGCCAGAGCGGGTCGACGAGCCCTTCGGGGGTGTCGTAGACCGCGTCGGCGCTCTCGCGCACCGGGTAGGGCGGGGTGTCGGTGTGGTGGTGGCGGGTGAGGATGGCGGCGGCCACCCCGGCGCGGCGGCCGGCGACGACGTCGCGGTCCTGGGTGTCGCCCACGTACCAGCAGCGTTCGGGGACGGTGCCCAGGGCGCGGGCGGCCAGGCCGATCATCTCCGGGTGGGGTTTGCGGATGCCGACCTCGTCGGAGTAGACCTGCACGTCGATCCGGTCCTCCAGGCCCGCCTCGCGCAGGAGGGTGCGGTGGGCACGGCCCGCGTGGGCGTTGGAGACGATGCCCGTGCGCACGCCCAGGGCGCGTGCGGCGTGCAGGAGGTCGCGCACGCCCGGTCGGACCCGGTGTTCGGAGATCAGGGTGGACATGTCGGCGAGCAGGGTGCCCGCGCTGCCGGCGAGGGTCTCGCGGACCGGTTCGGGCAGGTCGGAGGCGATGAAGTCGATCCAGATCTCGCGGTGGGTCAGTTCGCGCGGGGTGCGGCGGCGACCGGCGGCGTTCTTCCAGTCCTTGAGGGCGGCCAGGCCGGCGTCCAGGGAGGCGCGCAGGACGGGGGCCGGCACGTCGTGGCCCGCTCGGAGCAGGGTCTCCCGCAGGTGGAGGGCGACGGCGTCGCGGCCCTCGGGGAGCTTGCGGGTCTGGAAGACGACCCCGCCGAAGTCCAACAGGAGGGCGTCGGGGCGTCGTCGCAGGGCGGGGATGTCCGGTTCCAAGATGTCTCCCGTGGTTCGGTGTGCCGGCGCGGTGTGCGTTCACCGGTGACGTTAGGCAGGGGTCGGAGCCACGGGAAGGACACGCGGTGGATGGCCGGGAAACGAACCTGGAACGTTCCAGACGACATCGGGCGAGCACACCGGATTCGGGACACAATGTCCGGGTGACAGGAACACGACCCCGCCGCCGCCCCACCATCGTCGACGTGGCCGAGGCCGCCGGCGTGTCCAAATCCCTGGTGTCGTTGGCGTTGCGCGGTGATCCGGGGGTGAGCGAGGCGACGGGGGCGCGCATCCTGGCCGCCGCCGACCGGCTCGGGTACCGCTCCAACCGGCTGGCGCGCGGGCTGGTGCAGGGACGCACGATGATCCTGGGCGTGCTGCTCACCGACCTGGCCAACCCGTACCACACGGAGGTCGTGGCGGGGGTGGAGGAGGCCGCCGACGCCCGGGGGTTCACGGTGCTGCTGGCCCACGGTCGCCGCGACCGGAAGCGGTTGGAACACCAGCTGGACGCCCTGTTGCAGCTCAACGTGGACGGGGTCGTGGTGGTCAGCTCGTGGGTGGGGCCCCGGGCCCTGGCGGACGCGGCGCGGCGGGTGCCGGTGGTGATGGTGGGACGCCCGCGGGAGTTCGCGCCCGGTGTGGACACGGTCGCCAACGACGACGTCGCGGGGGCGCGGGCCGCGGTCCGGCACCTGGTCGAGCTGGGCCACACGAGGATCGCGCACCTGTCCGGCAGTGGGAGCCCGTCGTCGCGATCACGCGAGGAGGGCTACCGGGAGACCATGCGCGAGGCGGGGTTGGCCGACGAGGTGCTGGTCCGGCCGGTGGGCACCGACCGGGAGCAGGCGGCGGGCGCGCTCGTGGCGGCGGGTCCGAGCGCGGTGTTCGCGGTCAACGACCTCGCCGCGCTCGCGGTGTTGGACCACGCCCCGCCCGGGGTCTCCGTGGTGGGGTACGACAACACGTCCCTGGCCGAGGTGGTCCGTCCCCGGTTGAGCAGCGTGGACCAGCCCCGCGCGGTCATGGGGACGTTGGCCACCGAACTCCTCCTGGAGCGCATGGGCGGCCGTACCGGTGACCGGCACGAGGTCCTCACCCCCACCCTGGTGGTGCGCGATTCCACGGCGCCGCCCCGTCCCTGAAGAGGTGCGGTCGACGTGCTCGTGCGCCGACAGGAGCACGGTGGTGCGCGGTGTGTCCTGAAGCGGTCCCCGGCGCGGGTGGCGGCGTTCCCGACCCGCCGGCTACCGGGCGGCCCGGCGGTAGCGGTGCACCGCGAGCGGAACGAACACCGCCAACAGGATCAGCGGCCACACCAGCGCCATCGGCAGGGCGTTCTGCGCCACCCACGAGTCGGAGACGACACCGGGCGAACCGAACAGGTCACGGGCGGCGATCACGGTCGCCGACAACGGGTTCCACTCGGCGATGGGGGCCAGCCAGCCCGGCATGGCCGAGGTCGGCACGAACGTGTCCGCGACCATCGCCAACGGGAACACCAGCGAGAAGAACTTCATGGCCGACTCGGGGCTGCGCACCACCAGGCCCAGGTAGATGCCGATCCAGGTGAAGGCCAGCCGCAGCCACAGCAGCAGTCCCAGCGCGGCGAGCGCCGAGAGCCAGCCCTCGTGCCAGCGCCATCCGATGAGCAGGCCCATGCCCGCCAGCACCACCAGGTCGACCACGCCGGAGATCACGTCGGAGAGGCTGCGCCCGGCCAACAGCGCCGAGGGCGACATCGGCAGGGTGCGGAACCTGTCGATGACACCGCGTCCGGCGTCGGTGACCACGGCGATCGTGGTGTTGCCGATGCCGAACGCCATCGTCAGCGCGAACAGGCCCGGCATCAGGAAGTCGCGGTAGTCGTCGACCCCGGCGGCGGCGCCCATCGTCTCGCCGAACACGAACCCAAACAACAGCACGGCCAGCACCGGGATGAGCAGGGTGCCGATCAGCTCGTCGGGTTTGTACACCAGGTGTGACAGGTAGCGGCGGGTCACCACCCACGTGTCGGACACCGCCCATCCCACGCGCGTCATCACGCCCCCTCCCCGGTCCGGCGCCCGGTCAGGCTGAGGAACACCTCGTCCAGGCTCGGCCTGCGCAGCGCGATGTCCTCCACCTCCAGACCGGCCTCGTCCAAGGCCCGCACGACCCTGGCCAGTTCACTTCCACGGCCGCCCACGGGGGCGCGCACCGTCTGGGTGTCGGGATCCACGTCGAGGGGGGACCCGCACGTCCTCTTCAGGACCTCCGCGGCCTTCTCGACCTGGGAGGGGTCCGCGAGGACCACTTCCACGCGGCTGCCCCCGACCCGTTTCTTGAGTTCCTCGGGCGAGCCCTCGGCGATGACCCGGCCGGCCTCGACGACCGACACCGCGTCGGCCAACCGGTCCGCCTCCTCCAGGTACTGGGTGGTGAGGAGCACGGTGGTGCCCCGGTCGACCAGGTCCCGCACGGCACGCCAGACCTCGGCGCGGCTGCGCGGGTCCAGACCGGTGGTGGGCTCGTCCAGGAACAGCACCCTCGGGTCCAGGATCAGGCTCGCGGCCAGGTCCAGCCGGCGGCGCATGCCGCCGGAATAGTGACGGACCGGCCGCTCGGCGGCGTCGGTGAGACCGAACCGCTCCAACAGTTCGGCGGCCCGGACCTTGGCCGCCCTGGCGCGCAGATGGTGCAGGCGGGCGAACATCTCCAGGTTCCGTCGCCCGCTGAGCACCTCGTCGAGGGCGGCGTACTGGCCGGTGAGGCCGATGCGTTCGCGCACCCGCCGGCTCTCGGCGACCACGTCGTGGCCCGCCACCCGGACCCGCCCCTCGTCGAAGCGGGTCAGGGTGGACATCACCCGCACGGCGGTGGTCTTGCCGGCGCCGTTGGGGCCGAGCAGGGCGTGCACCGTGCCGGGGAACACGGTCAGGTCGAAACCGTCCAGGGAGGGACGGCTCCGGGAGGCGTAGGTCTTGCGCACCCCTTCGGCGAGGATGACCGGGCCCGTCGGGGTGATCACGAGGGGATCCTCTCCTCCGAGAGGACGACGGCCGGCCGGGGCAGGGGGATCCGGGTCAGGGGGTCGACCAGGGTGACCTCGTCGTACCGGCCCAGCGCGATCCGGGCCATGTTGCGCACCGACTCGCTGCCGTCCGTGTAGTAGGCGCAGTGTCCGGAGATGGGTCCGGTCTCGACGCGCACGGCCCCGAAGCCGGGCCGCAGCGGGGTGGGGCCGTGACCGATGTCGCCCAGTCGGCCGCGCGGGAAGAAACGGATCCAGTCCTCCTCGCCCTGGAGGGCCCACAGGTTCCCGCCGTAACGCAGGTCGGCGACGGAGGAACCGCCCATGCCGGGGCTGCCCAGGGCGATGCAGTCGTCGACCCGCGCTTCGGCCAGGGCCAGCCCGCACACGACGGTGCCGTAGCTGTGGCCGATGAGGGTGATCCGCGCGTCACGGGGCAGGAAGCGGGTCAACCGGACCAGGTCGCGAGCGCCCTCCCGCGCGGGGCCGCGCATGGCGCCTTCGAAGAAACCGCGCGGGGTGTCATAGCCGAGCCAGACCACGACGGCGAACCGTTCTCCCCGGGAGATACCGCCCATGGTCCTCAACAGCGTGGCGCCGTTGACCCGGGGTCGGGTGGCTCTGCTCGGGTCGAAGTAATTTCCCAGGTAATTGTCATTTCCCGGAACGAGGACGACGATGTGGTCGGCGGTCGCCACATCGCCGAGCGCCTCGACGATGCGCCCGTCACCGGTCTCGTCATAGGCCAACAGTCGGAGGCCGTTCCACTCTCGCTCCTCGTAGTGCAGGGGCGTGGGGGACGGTGCGGTTCGGGGGCCCGCGGTGATCATGCTCCTCCGTCGGATCGAGGGATTTCCCATGTGCTCCGACGTTAGACGCGCGGGTCAGAGGGCTCGATGGTGCCGACTCCCGAACCATCGTCCCGCCACGCCCACCTCCCGGGTGGTGGTGGCACTACCGACGAAAGTGGCGATGCCCGCGTGAACTGCGGATTCTCCTTTTCCGTGGCGGTGTTCGCGAACTCCACACCATTCCTCGGTGACCGGAACCGGTCGCGGAATGTTCACCGTTGTTTCTCCGACACCGGAGAACGTGATTCCCGAAAGGAAAGAAGAGGATTCGCCCCACGTGACCCGTGCCACACCACGACGACCCGGTGGGCTCCCTACAGAACGACGAGGACGCCCCCGCGAACAAGCGAAACCGTCCCGTCGAGGCACCAGGCCCCACCCACGCCCCCACCCCAGGGGGTCACCTCGGGAAGTTCCGGGGGTCTCCCCCCGGAAACACGAAGGACGACCCCGCGAACAGGCGAAGCCGTCCTCTTGAGGCACCAGGCCCCACCCACCCCACCGATCCACGCGACCCAAGCCACAGGGGGTCACCTCGGGGGGTTCGGGGGGTCTCCCCCCGGTGGACATGACGAAGACGACCCTGCGAGGCGGCCGAAGGCCCCCGAGCAGGGTCGTCCCGAGTCGAGTGGAGCTATGGGGATTCGAACCCCAGACCTCCTCCATGCCATGGAGGCGCGCTACCAACTGCGCCATAGCCCCTGGTGCGCCGCTCGGTTACCCCGGTCGGCGATGAAAATACTGTACCGGAGGTGAAGTGCGGGTTGCGCCACGGGGTGCCGTCGGGGTCCGTGGTGCGGGCGACGAGCCCCGTCCGCGGCCGAATACCCTGGAGTGGTGGCCGAATCAAAGCTTGAGATCCAGATGCTCCACGACCGCCTGTTGGTGAAGACGGTCCCGGACAAGAGTGAGCGGCGCAGCAGCGCGGGTCTGGTCATCCCGGACACGGTGAAGTTGGCGACCAGGCTCGCCTGGGGCGAGGTCGTCGGCGCGGGGACCGGCGCCCGACACGTCAAGACCGGGGACCGGGTGCTCTTCGACCCAGAGGAGCAGGGCGAGGTCGAGCTGAACGGCGAGCGGTACGTCATCCTGCGCGAGCGGGACGTGCACGCGATCGCGAACGAGGCTCCCCAGCGGGGCACCGGCCTGTACCTGTGATGCTCGTCCCTATCCCCGGTCGGGCCGTCGTTCCACCGCTTTGACGAGCGAGTGCAGGCACAGGGTGAGCGCCTCGTAGGCGGGCACCCTGGCCGTGGTGACGTAGGTCCACCCCGCGTACAGCCCGGACCACAGCAGTTGCTGCGCCCACAGCGGGGTGATCTTGGGGTCGATGGTGCCGTCCTCGTGTCCCCGTTCGACGAGCGCGAAGAGCGCCAGGTCGGCGGGGCTACAGTTCTCCTCGTCGGGAGGGGCGTCGATGAAGTCCTCCGACCCGAACGCCAGCATGATGATCTTCCGCAGCGTGAAGTACTCCGCGACCAGTCGGGTGAACGCCTCGATGCCGGTGCCCTCCGTGGTGCGGGCGCGTTCGGTGGCCTCGTTTGCCAGTTCGTCCGCGTACTCGCCCAGGGCGGCGATCAGGTCCGCGCGTTCGGCGAAGTAACGCTGAAGGGTGCTGCGGGCCACCCCGGCGGCTTTGGCGACGTGGGACAGGGGTGCCGCCGGGTTGTCCCCGAGGACCTCCACCGCCGCGTCGAGGATGGCGCGGCGGGTTCGGGCACGGGTCCTCGTCTCTTCGTCTGCGGGAGCGCTCTTCACCATGCGTCCATCCTAGGCTTGTGGATATTTTGTTGACAATAATCGGTCACCTATGACCTAATTTGAAGCATGACACATCCTATCGAAAACCGTGATGCCCCATCTTCGGCATCCACCGAGCCGCGCTTCGCCCAGCTCAAGGTGCTGTGGTCGTTCGTTCGCCCGCACCGGGGGAAGCTGTTACTGGGCCTCGTCCTGGCCCTGTTCGGCTCCGCCCTGGAGTTGGCCAACCCGATGGTGATCAAGCTCGTCCTGGACACCCTCTCCGAGGGCGGCGGGCTGCTGATGCCGATCCTGCTGCTGCTCGGCCTGTTCGTGGTCGGCGCCGGCCTGGGCATGTACCACTGGATCCTGCTCGGCACCGTCGCCGAGCAGGTCGTGCTGGACGCGCGTACCTCCCTGGTGCGCCGCTACTTCCGCGCCGCCCTCATCCCGCTCTCCAAGCGCTCCTCCGGAGAGCTGGTCACCCGGGCCACCTCCGACACCGTCCTGCTCCGCGAGGCGGCCTCCAGCAGTGTCATCAGCCTGATCAACGGTGGTGTCCTGCTGGTCGGCACCCTGGTGATGATGGCGATCCTGGACCTGGTCCTCTTCGGTGTCACGGCCGTGGCCGTGCTCATCGTGACGGTCCTGTTCCTCACCCTCATGCCCGCCATCGCCACGGCCCAGGAGAAGGCACAGGGCTCGCTCGGCCTCATGGGCGGCGTCCTCGACGGGGCGCTGCGGGCGGTCCGGACGGTCAAGGTCAGCCGGGCCGAGCGGCGGCTGGGGGACACGATCCTCGCCCACGCGAAGGAGGCCGCCGACCACGGCGTGCGGACGGTCCGCCGGGAGGCGGTGGCCTGGACGATCGCGTTCAGCGGCGTCCAGTTGGCGATCATCGCCATCCTGGGCATGGGCGCCCTGCGGGTCGCCTCCGGGGACATCGGTGTGTCCACCCTGATCGCGTTCCTGCTGTACGCGTTCACCCTGCTCAACCCGGTCATGGAGCTGTCCCAGAGCATGACCGCCCTCCAGTCGGGCATCGCCGCGGCCAAGCGCATCCGCGAGGTGGAGGCGATCCCGTTGGAGCCGACCGCCGAAGAACCCGCGTCGACCGTGGAGAAGGCCGGCCCCTCCGCCAACGGTCACGCCGGGACCGAGGGCGCGCTACTGAGGCTGCACGGGGTCACCGCCCGGTACGCCCCCGGCGCGGAGCCGGCCCTGAAGGGGGTCGATCTGACCATCCCGCGGCGTGGGCACACCGCGATCGTCGGCCCGTCCGGGGCGGGCAAGACGACCGTGCTGTCCCTCCTGCTCCGTTTCCTGGAGCCCGAGGGGGGCGGCGTCTCGGTGAACGGCGTCCCCTACCGGGAGATGACCCCCGAGGAGGTGCGCGCGCACTTCGCCTACGTGGAGCAGGACACCCCGGTCGTGCCGGGCACCCTGCGGGACAACCTGCTGTTCAGCCGTCCGGACGCCACCGAGGAGGAGGTCCGCCGGGTGGTGGAGGACGTCCGGTTGACCGAGAAGATCGACTCCCTGGAGCAGGGGCTGGACACCCCGCTGGACGCCACCGCGTTCTCGGGTGGACAGCGTCAGCGGGTGGCGCTGGCGCGGGCGCTGCTGCGTTCTCCGGACGTGCTGTTGCTGGACGAGGCGACCTCGCAGGTGGACGCCATCACGGAGGCGGCGATCACCGAGAGCGTGCGCCGGCACGCGGCCGACGCGGCGGTGGTGACGGTGGCGCACCGGTTGTCGACGGTGATCCACGCCGACCGGATCATCCTCCTGGAGGACGGCCGGGTACGGGCCCAGGGGACCCACGCCGAGCTGTTGGAACGCGACGGCCTCTACCGGGACCTGGTGGCGGCCCTGCACATCTCCGAGATCGGGGCCGATCTGCCCGAGCCCTCCGCGACCGTCTGATCGTCGCCGATCCCTCCCGGTCCCTCGCCCCGGCCGCTCCCCCGGCCGGGGCGAGGGACGGGGCCGACCGCTCCGGTCGGCCCCGAGCACCGCGGCGATCATCGCATCAGGGTTCCGGCGGTGCGCAGCACGCCGTCGCGGACGCCCGCGAGGCGGGAGACCATGGCGACCCGGTTCATCACCCGCGAGGCGCGCACGATCCGTCCGGCGGGGCGGCGGCGGAGGCGGTCGTAGCGGCGCAGCCCGTCGGCGACCGTGGGTCCGAGGGAGAGCGCCTCCGCCAGGGCCGCGGCGTCGACCAGGGACTCGCAGGCCCCCCGCCCCAGGTGGGGCGCCATGGCGTGGGCGGAGTCGCCGATGAGGGCGTGGGGTCCGTGCACGTAGGAGGACAGGACCGGCAGGTCGTGGAGGACGCGCCGGTCGATGGCGGTGCCGGGCAGACCCGCCAGGACCCGGGCGACCCCGGGATGCCAGTCCCCGTACAGGTCGCGCAGCAGCGTGACCGGGTCCTCGTCGGGGTCGCGCCCGCGCAGCAGGTCGGCGTTGAGGGAGGCGTACCAGTTGGTCCTCTCACCGTCCATCGGGGTGATCCCGAAGATCCGGCCGTTCCCCCACGTCTCGCTGAAGGCGTCCACATGGCCGGGGACCGCGCCGCGGTAGGCGATGGTGCCGAGCGGCCGGGAGGCGGGCGCGCCGGGGAACACGGTGCGCCGGACCGTCCCGTTGATTCCGTCGGCGCCGATGACCACGTCGAACCCGTCCGCCCCGGTGGCCCGTCCGATCTCCTCGGCCGTGACGGGGGTGTTCCAGCGGACCGTGTCCGCGGGCAGGGCGGCGACGAGGATCCGGAGCAGCGTGGAACGCGAGACGAGGAGCACGGAGGGACCTCGGGAGTCCAGTCGGGCGAGGGTCCGGCCGCCGGAGTCGGCGATGAGGGCGCCGGTGGGGGCGCATCCGACGGCGCGCACCTCCTCGACGAGGCCGAGCCGGTCCAGGGCGTCCAGCGCGGTCGACCACATGCCCAGGGCGCCACCGATGTCGGGGGGCTCGGAGAGGCGTTCGCGGACGTCGACCTCCCAGCCTGCGCGCAGGAGTCCTCGGGCCGCCGCGAGTCCGGCGATACCGCCGCCGACGATCAGTGCTCTTCCGTTCATGGCACCACGCTACTACGATCATAGTGAAGTGTCACTACGTTTATAGTAGAGCCATGTCACGGACCCGCGATCGCGCCCTGGACGCCGCCATCACCCTGCTGGGCACCGGAGGCGTGCACGCCCTCACCCACGGAAAGGTGGACGCCGCGGCCGGCCTGCCCAAGGGCTCGACCTCCAACCACTTCCGCACCCGCGACGCGCTGATCATCGGGGTGGTGGAACGGCTGGAGGAGCTGGACCGACGGGATTGGGCGAGGACGCACACCCCCGACGAGCCCACCGTCGATCACCTCATCGACGCCCTGGCCCGATTCGTCGGGGCGGCGGTGACCACCGACCGGATCCGCACCGTCGCCCGGTACGCGCTGTCGGTGGAGGCCACCCACGACCCCCGGATCGCCGCGGCACTGGCCCGGGGCGCCGCCGCCATCCAGGAGTGGGGCGGGCGGATCCTCGACCACCTGGGGGCGGACGACCCGCAGTCCGCCTCGCGCAGCCTCATGGCCTACGTCGACGGGCTCATCCTGCGCGGGGTCACCCGCCCCGAGGTCCTCGAACCCCGGGAGCGGATGGCCGCCGTGGTCCGCGCCTGCCTGTCCTGACCGGGTCCCGCCACCCGGGCGCCCGGACTCAGCCCTTGACCGCCCCGGACGTCAGGCCGGCCACGATCCGGCGTTGCAGGATCAGCGCGAAGGCGATCAGCGGAACCGACACCAGCACCGACGCGGCCATGATCTGCCCGATCGGGTTCTCGTACCCGACCCGCTCGAACGTGCCGACGAACACGGGGACGGTCTGCACGTTGAGGTCACGGGGCGCGAACGAGAACGCGAGCAGGAACTCGTTGGTGGCGTACACGAAGGTGAGGATGGCCGCCGCCCCGACGCCGGGCGCCGCCAGCGGGACCACCACACGCCAGAACGCCTGGAACGGCGTGGCCCCGTCGACCTTCGCCGACTCCTCGATCTCGCGGGGGATGCCCGCGAAGAACGTGGCGAGGATGAAGATCGCCAGCGGCAGGGTCAGGGCCACGTACGGGATCACCAGGCCCGTGTAGGTGTTGAGCAGGTTGATCCCGGTCCACTCGCCGAGCTTGAGGTACATCTGGTACAGCGGGTTGACCAGCGCCACCGGCGGGAACAGCGTCGCCACCAGGGTCGCCGCGAGCAGCAGGAACCTGCCCGCCAGCGGCAGCCGCGCCAGCGCGTAACCCGCCAGTGCGGCCACCGGGATGCAGATGATCGTGGTCAGTGCCGCCACGATCAGCGAGTTGCGCAGCGCGTACTGGAACCCCAGGTCGAGGACCTGCTCGTAGTTGGCGAGGCTGAACGGGCCCCGGAGGATGTTGGGATCGGTGAGCGCCACCGAACCGGTGCGCAGACTGGTCATGCCCATCCACAGGAACGGGAACAGGCACCATCCCAGCACCAGGGCCAGCCCCAGGATCTTGAGCCCGCCGACCACGGCCGGATGCGTGGTGCGGCGCGGCCGGTGCGCGCGGCGCACCGCCCCCCGCGCCCGGTCCGTCTCCGTCCGCTCCGTCATCGCTTCTCCCCTCGCCGTGCCACATCACCGACCATGTGGCGGCCCATCCGGCTGATGAAGGCCAGACCGACCAGCATGACGACCACGAACGTGACCGTGGACAGCGCGTTCGCGTACCCCAACTGGGGTTCGGCGACCAGGAAGCGCTGCGCGTACACCGACAGCGTCGCCAGCGAGTTCGAGTACCCCGCGAACACGTACGCGAAGTCGAACATGCGCAGCGCGTCCACGGTGCGGAACAACAGGGCCACCACGATCGCCGGACGCAGCAGCGGCAGGGTGATGGACCAGAAGCGCTGTATCGCCCCGGCCCCGTCGACCCTGGCCGCCTCGTAGTAGTCCCTGGGAATGGTCTGGAGCCCCGCGAGCAGCAGCAGCGCCACGAACGGCGCGGTCTTCCAGACGTCGGCTGCGATGATCCCGACCATCGACCAGGCGGGATCGCGCAACCAGTTGATCTCCGTGTTCAGCACCCCGTTCACGAACCCGGGGTTGTGGTCGAACATGTACCGCCACACCTGGGCGGCGACGGCGGTCGGGATCACCCAGGGCACCAGGATGATCGCGCGGGCCAGGCCGCGACCGACGAACACCTGGTGCATGATCAGCGCGAACATCAGACCGATGACGAATTCCAGCGATACCGACGCGAGCGTGAAGATCAGGGTGTTGAGGACCGCGTTGTAGAAGCCGGGGTCGCTCAGGGCCCGCAGGTAGTTGTCTATACCGATGAACTCCTGGCGGAAGCCCCGGATCTGGTAGAGGCTCATCCAGAGGGCGTAGAAGACCGGGAACAGCGCGATCACGGCCATGAAGGTGAACGACGGGGCCAGGAAGATGCGCCCCATCGCCCGTTCTCCCAGTCCGCGACGGATGCGTTCGTCCTTCTTACGCACCGGTGGACCGGCGCTGCGGATCGTCGCCATGGGCGGCCCTACTCCTGTTCGAGCGCGTCGGAGGCGGCCCCGTCGACCGTCTCCAACGACTCCTCGGCGTCGGCCTGCCCCAGGTAGGCGGGGTGCAGGTTGTCCTGGATCGTCAGGGACAGCGAGTTGTAGCCGGGCACCGGCGGCCGGGCGTGCGCGTCGGTCAGGATGTCCCGGAGCATCTCGAAGTTGGGGTCCTCGGCCCCGTCGTAGGCGCTGAGCATGGTGGGCGGCAGGCTGTTGTCGGCCAGGATCGCCTGGGCGTCGGGGTCGGTGGCGGCCCACAGGACGAACTCGCGGGCCAGTTCCTTGTTCTCGCTCAGGGTGCTGACGGCGTTGTTGAGCCCACCCAGGGCGCTGGTGCTGCCCTCACCGTCGAAGGTGGGCAGCGGCGCCACCGCGAAGTCCTCGGCGACCTCGCTCTCCTCGCCCTCCTGGCCCTCCAGCAGCGGCACGGCGTAGGGCCAGTTCCGCATGTAGACGGCCTCGCCGGCCTGGAAGAGGGCGCGTGCGTCGTCCTCGACCATGGAGTCGAAGCCCTCGGCGTAGAACCCGCTCTCATAGGCCTCGGTCATGAAGTCCAGCGCGGTGGTGGCGGCGTCGCCCTCCAGGAACAGGCTCTCCGTCTGGCCCTCGTCGAACAGCTCGCCGTCGGCGGCCCAGAACAGCTCCAGGTAGTTGACGACGAAACCCTCGTACTGGTCGCCCTGGCCGACGTAGGCGGAGATCCCGGCCTCCTCGGCGGCCTCCGTGCCGGTCTCGTACAGCTCGTCCCAGGTGGTGGGCGGTTCGTCGATCAGGTCGGTGCGGTAGTACAGGAACGCGCCGTTGGACGAGTAGGGCAGGGCGTAGAGCTCCTGCTGCCACTGGGCGCTGTCGATGGCGCCGGGCAGGCTGACGTCGGAGATCTCCGGGCGCAGGTCCTCCAGGCTCTCGATGTAGCCGAAGTCCGCGAACTCACCGGTCCAGATGACGTCCAGGCCCAGGACGTCGAACTGCCCGGCCTGGCTCTGGAGGTCCTGGAACATGGCCTGGCGCTGTTCGTCGGCGGTGGGGGCGAGGAAGAAGACCTCGACCTGCTCTTCGGGGTTGACCTCGTTCCACAGGCGGGCGACGTCCTCGTGGATCTGCCGGTCCGCCCCGGTGACGGCCCACACGAACTGGGGGTCGTCGGCCAGACCGGCGCTCTCCCCGTCCCCCTCGACCTCCTCGCCCGGAGGGGATCCGCAGCCCGTGGCCAGGGCCAGGGCGAAGGCGGAGGTGCCGGCGGCGAACGCGCGCACACCACGACGTGACAGTACGGACATGACTCTCTCCTTCCGCGCCCGGAGGGTGTCCGGTCGCGAGGCACCGAGTGCGTCTGGGTCGTCAGGCTTCCCGTGGTCGTGTGAGAACGATGTCACTCAAAGTGTGATCAGGTCAACATAGAAACACGGAAGAAACCCCCCAAAAAGCCACATGAATGGTGTATACGGCCACTCTCCACCCGGGCATTGCACCCTCAGGGACCGCGCTCGTAACGTGGACGCGACATCGGGTACATCCGGCGGACGAGAAGGCGGCCATGGAACGACGATGGTGGCGCGACGCGGTGCTCTACCAGGTCTATCCGCGCAGTTTCGCGGACGGCGACGGGGACGGGGTCGGCGACCTGGCGGGACTCGTCGACCGGCTGGGGCACATCGCGGACCTGGGTGCGGACGGGGTCTGGCTGTCGCCGTTCTACACCTCGCCCTGGGCCGACGGGGGGTACGACGTCAGCGACTTCCGGAACGTGGACCCCCGGCTGGGTGACCTGGCCGGGTTCGACGCCGTGGTCACCGAGGCGCACCGGCTCGGCCTCAAGGTGATGGTGGACATCGTGCCCAACCACACCTCGGAGGAGCACCCGTGGTTCCGGGCCGCCCTGGCCTCCGCCGACGCGCCCGAGCGCGACCTGTACGTCTTCCGCCCCGGCCGGGGGCCCGACGGCGCGCTGCCGCCGACCAACTGGCGCTCGACCTTCGGCGGACCGGCGTGGACCCGGGTGCCCGACGGTCGGTGGTACCTGCACGTGTTCGCCCCCGAGCAGCCGGATCTGAACTGGGATCATCCGCGGGTCCGCGAGGAGTTCCGCGACATCCTGCGGTTCTGGAGCCGGCGCGGGGTGGACGGATTCCGCATCGACGTCGCCTACGCCCTGGTCAAGGACCTGGATCCGCTGCGCGACCTGGTGCTGGTGGAGGGCGATCGGTTCGAGGACATCCTGGCCAACCCCGATCACCCGTTCCTGGACCGGCCCGAGGTGCACGACGTCTACCGGGACTGGCGCCGGGTGCTGGCGGAGTTCGATCCGCCGCCCGCGACCGTGGGCGAGGTGTGGCTGCCGGGCGACCGGCGCGTGCTGTACACCCGGCCGGACGAACTGGACCAGGCGTTCAACTTCGACTTCCTGCGCACGCCGTGGGACGCGGACGCCTACCGGAAGGTCATCGACTCCTCACTCGCCGACGCCCGCGCGGTGGGCACCGTGCCCACGTGGGTGGTGGGCAACCACGACGTGGTGCGCCCGGTGTCGTCCTTGGGGCTGCCCCCGGGCACCGATCACCGGACCTGGCTCCTGGGGGACGGTCGCGACCCGGCCCCGGACCTCGTCCTGGGCACGCGCCGGGCACGGGCGCTGGCCCTGTTGGAGTTCGCCCTGCCGGGCTCGGCCTACATCCACCAGGGCGAGGAGCTGGGCCTTCCGGAGGTCGCCGATCTACCCCGCGAGGCCCTGGAGGACCCGCGCTGGGTGCGCGGCGGCGGCACCGACAAGGGCCGGGACGGCTGCCGGGTGCCGCTCCCGTGGACCGAGGGGGGCACCTCCTTCGGGTTCGGCGTGAACGGGTCGTGGCTGCCCCAGCCCGCCGACTGGGGGCGGTACTCCGTGACCGCCCAGGAACGGGACCCGGACTCGACACTGCACCTGTACCGGCGGGCCCTGGGACTGCGTCGCGGGTTCGCCTCCGACGAGGGCCTCGTCTGGGACGACACGTCGGACCAGGGCCCGGTTCTGGCCTTCTGGCGGGGATCGGAGACCCTGGTCCTGGTCAACACGGGCCCCGAACCGGTGGAGCTGCCCGAGGGGAGGGTCCTGCTCGCCAGCGGCCCGGTCGGGGACCGTCTGCCGGGTGACACCGCCGTGTGGTTGCGCCGCTGACCACCCCGAGGGGGCGGACATCGCGATGGGGGGCGTCGCCTCACCGGTCCCGGGCCGCGGCGCGGTCGGCCTCGATGAGGGTGCGGGCCGCGTCGCGGGCCACGTCGGCGGCGGCCGGGGAGCCGGAGATGGCGGCGGCGGTCTGCGCGCCCTCGGCGAGCAGCACCAGTTGCGCGGCCAGCCCGGGAGAACCGCCGATCCGACCGACCAGGTCGTCGACGTAGCGCTGGAAGGACTCCTTCTGTGCGCGCACCGCGTCCGCCACCCGGGAGGAGCCGGGGCCGAGTTCGCCGTAGGCGTTGATGAAGGCGCAGCCCCGGAAGTCGTCCTCACGGAACCAGGCGGCGAGGAAGTCGAAGACGGCCAGCAACCGGCCGGTGGGGTCGGCGGCGGTCTCCGCGGCCCGCGCGATGCCCGAGTCCCAGCTCCGCGACCGGTGATCGAGCACGGCGAGGACGAGGTCCTCCTTGGACGGGAACAGCTTGTAGATGCGCTTGAGGGGGAAACCGGACCGCTCGCGCACCGCGTCCATCCCGATCGAGTTGACCCCGTGGGCGTAGAAGAGGGCGTCGGCCGCGACCACGATCCTCTCCCGGGCCTGCACGTCATCGATCACTTCGAGCCCCTCCTTGCAATGAGAACGATCGTTCTCTATAGTAGCCGACACGAGGGAGAACGACCGTTCTCTACAGTGGGAAAGGCGAGATCATGGCGTTCATCAAGGTCGGCACGGAGAACAGCACGGACATCGAGCTCTACTACGAGGACCACGGCCAGGGGCAGCCGGTCGTCCTCATCCACGGCTATCCGCTCAACGGCGCCAGCTGGGAACTCCAGGCGCGCGAGCTGATCAAGGCCGGCAAGCGCGTGATCACCTACGACCGGCGCGGCTTCGGCGGCTCCTCCAAGGTCGGCGAGGGGTACGACTACGACACCTTCGCCGCCGACCTGAACACCCTGCTGGAGACCCTGGACCTGCGCGACGTGATCCTCGTCGGCTTCTCCATGGGCACCGGCGAACTCGCCCGGTACGTCAAGAACCACGGCCACGAGCGCGTCGCGAAACTGGCCTTCCTGGCCTCGCTGGAGCCGTTCCTCCTCCAGACCGACGACAACCCGACCGGGGTACCGCAGGAGGTCTTCGACGGCATCGCCGACGCCGCGTACACCGACCGGTACGCCTGGTTCACGGATTTCTACAAGAACTTCTACAACCTGGACGAGAACCTGGGCACCCGGATCAGCCAGGAGGTCGTGACCGCCAACTGGAACACGGCCGTCGGCAGCGCCCCCGTGGCGGCCTACGCCGTGGTGCCGACCTGGATCGAGGACTTCCGCGCGGACGTCGCGGCCGTCCGTGAGGCGGGCAAGCCCATCCTGATCCTGCACGGGACCGCCGACAACATCCTGCCGATCGACGCCACCGCGCGCCCGTTCCACGAGGCCGTGCCCGAGGCCGAGTACGTCGAGATCGAGGGCGCTCCCCACGGTCTGCTGTGGACGCACGCCGCCGAGGTCAACGAGGCGCTGGTCCCCTTCGTCACCAAGTGACCCGGGAGGGATGAACGAGACCCGGCCCCCGACGGGGGCCGGGCCGGTTCGATGACGGACCGGGGCCGGACGGGCGCGCGTCGCCCGGCCCCGGCCCGTTCAGGAGGCGCCGTGGGGCCGCGGGACGTCCAGGACCCAGGTGAGGCCGAAACGGTCCCTGACCATGCCGTAGGCCCGCGCCCACGGGGACTCCGCGAAGGGCTGTACGACGGTGCCGCCCTCGCCCAACCCCTTCCAGTAGGCGGTGACCTCCTCCACCGAGTCGCCGCGCACCGACACGAAGTAGGCGTTCTCCCCCCGGTTCCACGGGGTGTGTCCGGGCACGTCGTAGGCCATCAGGTGGAAGCCGGCGGCGGAGACCACCTGCCCCCACATCACCTGCTCCGCCTCGGACTCGTCGGTGACGTTGTGTGCGTCCCCGTAGGTGATGACGGCGACGTCCCCGCCGAAGACGCCCTGATAGAAGTCCAGCGCCGCACGGGCGTCCCCCCGGAAGTTCGCGTGGACCACGGTATTGACGGACATGTCCGACTCCTCGTACTCGATCGTTCCCATGGCGGATCACCGTGTTCGGCGACCCGCCGTCCCATGGACACGATCGCCGGGGAAGAGGCCAGGGTGTGGCCTCTTCCCCGGACAGAATGGGGACATGCAGAAGACCTCCGTGCGGCTGCTGACGCTGCTCTCGCTCCTCCAGGCACGTCGGGACTGGCCGGGGGCGCTCCTGGCCGAACGGCTGGACGTCAGCCCGCGCACCGTGCGCCGTGACATCGACCGGCTGCGCGAGCTCGGCTATCCCGTCGCGACCGTCAAGGGCCCCGACGGCGGCTACCGGCTCGACGCGGGCGCCGACCTGCCCCCGCTGCTGTTCGACGACGGGCAGGCCGTCGCCCTGGCCGTGGCGCTCCGCCTGGCCGCCACCTCCGCAGCGGGCGCCGGCATCGCCGAGGACGCGACGCGCGCCCTGAACACCGTCCGGCAGTTCATGCCCGCACGGTTGCGCCGCCGGATCGACACCCTGGAGGTCGCGGCGGTCGAGACCTCGGGCCCCCGACCGGACACACCGGTCGACGGCGGCGTCCTCACGACGCTGGGCGCCGCCGTGCACGCACGCGAGGTGCTGCGCTTCGACCACACCTCACCGGAGCGAGAACGCGGTGACGACCCCCTCGGTCCCCCACCACGGCGGGTGGAGCCCCACCACCTGGTCACCAGGGGAGGGCGCTGGTACCTGCTCGCCTGGGACCTGGACCGGGACGACTGGCGGACCTTCCGCGCGGACCGTATCGCCCCGCGCACGCCCACCGGACCGCGGTTCACCCCCCGCGAGCCTCCGGGAGGGGACGCGGGTGCCTTCGTCGCCGCCCGGTTCGGTGGATCCGACGGCCCCGGCGGTCCCCCCTGTCGAGGAGAGGTGATCCTCGGCCTGCCCGCCACCACCGTGTCCGCGTACACCCGCGACGGTGTCGTCGAGGAACTGGGGCCCGACCGGTGCAGGCTCGTCCTGGGCTCGTGGTCGTGGGTCGCACTGGCCGCCGACCTCGGCCGGTTCGACGCCGACATCGAGGTCGTCGGCCCGGACGCGCTCAAGGACGCCTTCGCCCTCCTCGCCGAGCGGTACGCCGAGGCGGCGGTCCCGGACCGGGGGGAGGACCGGCGGCCTCGCCGCCCGTGACCGGGGAGTCACCCGCCCACGTCCTTGTGCCGTCATCGGTAACCACCTAGTCTGGTTACATGATGAGCACACCGACCACGGGTCAGTGGCTGGACGCCCCCGACGGGCGGCGCTGGTGGTTCGACTCCGGCGCGCTCGCGTTCGACTTCGCCTACACCGGCGGGTTCGAGGGCCCACCCGAGTGGGAGCACTGGCACGGTCCGGCCGACGTGGAGCGGTGGTGGCGGGAGCGGTTCGAGGCGGCGGTACCGGTCGACGGGACGGCGTACCGGGACGCACGCGAGCTGCGTGACGCGATCGCCCGAGCCGTGATGGCGGTCGCACGCGACCTGCCGCTCCCGGACGAGGCCGCCGCCGTGATCGACCGGTACGCCGCGATGCCCGACCTGCCGCCACAGCTCGGTGCGCGCGTGGAGCCCACGTCCGACCGGCTGCTCGCCGTCATCGGGCGCGACGCGGTGACCTCGCTCGGCCGCCCCGACCGCGTCCGCATCTGCGCCGCCGACGACTGCGCCCTCATGTACCTGGACACCTCGCGCGCGGGATCGCGCACCTGGTGCTCGATGCGCCGGTGCGGCAACCGCCACAAGATCCGACGGCTGCGCGAACGCCGCGCCGCCGCGAACCCCGAGGAGAACTGACATGTCGGAGATCACCCACCTGAACCCGGCCGCGCTCCACACCCACCCCGCGTTCTCGCAGGGGGTCCGCGTCGACGGCGGATCCCTGATCGTCGTCGGCGGGCAGAACGGCACCGACGCCACCGGCGCGGTCGTCTCCGACGACCTCGGTGAGCAGACGGCGCAGGCGTTGCGCAACGTGCTCGCGGTGCTCGCCGAGGCGGGGGCCGACCAGACCGGTGTCGCCAAGCTGACCGTCCACCTGAAGGCGGGCGGTGACGTGACCGCCGGATACCGGGCCGCCGCCGAGGTGTGGGGGCCGCACCCGACCGCGATCACCGTGCTCCAGGTCGCGGGGTTCGCCCGCCCCGAGGTCCTCGTGGAGATCGAGGCCCTCGCCGTCGCGCCGTGAAGCGCCCGCGCTCCTTCGGCGCTTTTCTCACGGGTCCTTCAACCGGCTCTGGTCCCGCCATCACCCTGTTCACCGAGCATCGGGGGAACGGAAAAAGATCAGGACACCATCCGGGGGACCCATGACCGACGGCACTTCAACCGCACACCGTGGCCGCAGGGCCACGAAGGTGACGATGCTGGCCGCGGCGGTGGCCGCCGCCGTAGGGCTGGCCGGCTGCACGGCCACCGGCACGGCGGCCGACTCCGTGGCCACGGCCGAGACGACGGGTTCCGAGAGCCGGACCGGCAACGCAAACACCGCCGAGGTGGTGGCCGCCGCCGAGGCCTTCCTGGACACGCTCTCCGAGGAGCAGCGGGAGTCGGTGCTCTACGACTACGACGACGAGGCCAAGACGACCGGGTGGTCCAACTTCCCGGCGTCGATGGTCGAGCGCAACGGCATCGCGTTGAAGGACCTCACCGAGGAGCAGCGGGAGGCCGCGCTGGCGGTCATGGAAGCGGCGCTGAGCGAGCAGGGCTACGAGGAACTGCTCGCCATCCAGGCGGCCGACGGCTACCTGAACGAGAACCAGGGCGGAACCGGGGAGGAGGGCTCGGAGGAGGAAGAGGACGGGACCGCCCCGGCCGAGGAGGACGGACGGCAGGGCGAACCGCCCTCACAGCCGCCCGGCGGCGACGGGCAGGCGCCCCGGGAGGGTGGGGGCGGACAGGCGCCGCAGGACGGCGGGCCGGGACAGCTCGAATTCGGCGAGGAGGAGTACTACCTGTCGTTCTTCGGTGAGCCCGACGAGACCGAGTCCTTCATGGTCCAGTACGGCGGGCACCACGTCGCCTACAACATCACCTACTCCGGTGACGACGTGACGCTGTCACCGAGCCTGACCGGCACCGAGCCGATGGAGTTCGAGTACGAGGGGGAGTCCTACGCCCCGCTGGAGGACAAGCGCGACGCCGCGCTGGGCGCGGTCGCGGCCCTGGACGAGGAGCGGCTGGCCGAGGCCGAGATCGACAGCGGGACCGAGGACCTGCTCTTGGGCCCGGGTTCCGACGGCCCCTTCCCCGAGGAGGAGGGGGTCCTGGTGAGCGACCTGGGCCAGGAGCAGCAGGACCGGGTGACCGCGATGCTCCGCGCCTGGGTCGGCGACCTGGACGAGGAGGCCGCGGACGCGCTGATCGAGCGGTACGTGTCCGAGTACGACGAGACCCGCCTGTCGTGGAGCGGTTCCATCGACGCCGACGACGTGGACACCTACATCCGTCTGGACGGGCCCTCGGCGTGGATCGAGTTCTCCAACCAGCCCGGGGTGGAGACCTCCGAGGTGCACCAGCACACGATGTTCCGGGACCAGAACGCCGACTACGGCTGGGAGGAGTGACCTCTCGGCGAGAAATCGGAGGACGGCGCCGGTCGGGACGTGTTCCCGGCCGGCGCCGTCGCGTCGCGGTGATCGGGGTTCAGTCGCCGTGGCGGTAGTCACGGTCGGGATCGCCCAGGAGAGGGGCACCGGCGGCGCGCTGGTCGGCGATGACCCTGCCCTGACGCAGGACCGCGTCGCGTTCGGCGGGGGTGAGGTCGTCCGGCATGCGCGGCGTCGGGTCGGTGGTCACAGCGCTTCCAAGGGGCTGCGCCAGACGAGCGGGAGCGGGTGCGGTCGCGTCCGGCGGTGACCGCGACCCGGGTGGCGCGTCCGTGGGTGGCGGCGTAGACGGCGTGCCCTTCGAGGGTCGGCCCCAGGTAGCGCAAGGGCACGTGGTGGACGCTCGCCCACACCCCCAACGCCTGGATCGAGGAGAGGCGGCGGATGTCGCAGACCCGGTTCAATTTGAACTGGTCCCCGATGGTTGGACCGGCTAATTGAAGGTCAGGCCGCCAGGGCCTGAGCCCGGTACTGCACGGGAAAGGCCGCGAAGCCCGGTGGCCTCATGAGGTCAGGTCGGGTGTCGCGGACAGGTGTGAGGGGCAAGCAGACGAGAGACGACAGCGTTGCCCATCCCCGGAGACACGACGATGCACACCGGCGGTCCCCCTCCCCCGAACTTCCACAAGTCCAGCTACAGCGCGACCGCGAACGACTGTGTCGAGGTCGCGGACCTTCCGTCCGCCGTTGCCGTGCGTGACTCACAGAATCCGGGGCTCGGTCACCTGGAGGTCCCCGCCGCCGAATGGACCGCGCTCCTACTGGCGGCCTCTCAGCCCTGACCGAGGCTGACGACCCTCGAACATCCCCCACCGGCGCCGCCCCCGACCACCTCGGGGGCGGCGCCGAAAAAACGACGGCCCCGGGGTCCGTGCCCAGGATCGCCATCTCCTCCACCTCGGGAAATCAGCGGCGCACGACCTCGCGCACCTCACCGAAGCAGGACCCGACCCCCCGACGTGCGGGACCGGGCAGCGCGGACGGGTCGGCGCCGAAGAGGGGATACCCCGAGGAACCCCGGTGTGGCCGCCGGCCCCGGTCTGGAACGACCCGCGCCCGACCACCGCCGTGCGCACGCGGAGCGATACCGCCACGACCCGCCCCGGCACGGGCCGGGTGACACGCGAGCGTCGTCGGTACCCGCCTCTGCGCCGTCCGGACCCTCCCAGGGCGAGAACCCCGTTGCGACCGGGGACTTGCGCCCTCACTATTCATTGCTACTATGTACCAGTAGTCAACACTATTGAGTAGCCGGAAGAGGTGTTCCGTGGGCAGGCAGATGACGGAGATGCTCAAGGGCACGTTGGAGGGCATCGTCCTGGCGATCCTGGCCGTGCGGTCCGCGTACGGCTACGAGATCACGGCGTGGCTGCGGGAGCAGGGGTTCTCCGACATCGCGGAGGGCACGGTCTACGCGCTGCTCCTCAGGGTCGAAAAGCGCGGCCTGGTCGACGTGGAGAAGGTCCCGTCGGAGAAGGGGCCGCCGCGCAAGGTGTACTCCCTCAACGCACAGGGACGGGAGTACCTCGACGAGTTCTGGAGCACGTGGAGCTTCCTCTCCCAACGACTGGAACAGCTCCGCGAAGGAGACGGGTGAGGGTGCCGAGAAGGCCCGCTCCACCACCAACGTGATCGGTCGGCGTGCGAGGCGCACGCCGACCGACTTCCCGGGCAGCACCACCGGGCCGCCGAACGCGCGGCCGTCGAAAGAGAAGAAGGAGAGATCCGATGACATCGTTCATCGAGAAGATCGTCGGTGACTTCGGTGACAAGCGCCGCTGGCGCGAGCACAAGGCGCGCGTCAAGGCGCTTCCCGCGAGTTACCGCACGACGGCCGAAGCGCTGGAGCGGTACCTGATGTACTTCGGCTCGATCGTCAAGGGCGACGTCCTCATGTCGATGCTGGAGGAGCTCGCGGACCTGTTCGAGCAGGCCGCGGCGGACGGTACCCCGATCCGCGCGGTCGTCGGAGAGGACCCGGTGGAGTTCGCGGAGATGTTCCTCGCGAACTACTCGGACGGCCAGTGGATCAAGAAGGAACGCGACCGGTTGGTCGAAGCCGTGGCGCGCGCCGAGGAAGAAGAGGGGAACCGCTCATGACGGCGCGCTCGACCGCCGGCCCGGCGATCCGGGTACGGGGCCTGGAGAAGTCCTACAAGGACCTGAGTGTGCTGCGGGGTGTGGACTTCGACGTGGACCGGGGCGGCGTCTTCGCCCTGCTCGGCTCGAACGGAGCGGGCAAGACCACGGTGGTGAAGATCCTGTCCACCCTGCTCAAGGCCGACGCGGGCACGGCCGGCGTCAACGGCTTCGACGTCGCCGCACAGCCGGCGAAGGTGCGCGACTCCATCAGCCTCACCGGACAGTTCGCGGCCGTGGACGAGATCCTCACCGGCCGGGAGAACCTCGTGCTCGTCGCCAGGCTGCGCCACCTCCGGGACCCGGGCGCGGTCGCCGACGACCTGCTCGCCCGCTTCTCGCTCACCGACGCGGGCGGGCGGAAGGTGGCGACGTACTCCGGCGGCATGCGTCGCCGCCTGGACATCGCGATGAGCCTGATCGGCGACCCGCCGATCATCTTCCTGGACGAGCCCACCACCGGGCTGGACCCCCAGGCGCGCATCGAGGTGTGGCGGACCGTCAAGGAACTCACCGAGAACGGCACCACCGTGCTGCTCACCACCCAGTACCTGGACGAGGCCGAACAGCTCGCCGACCGGATCGCGATCCTCCACCGGGGCCGCATCATCGTCGACGGCACCCTCGACGAACTCAAGCGGCTGCTGCCCCCCGCCACCGTCGAGTACGTCGAGAAGCAGCCCTCCCTCGAAGACGTCTTCCTCGCTCTGGTCGGCGACGACGGCACGGACAAGGAACGGTCATGACCACACACTTCCTCAGTGACACCACCACCCTGCTGGGGCGCTCCCTGCGCCACGTCTCGCGCAGCCCGGACACCATCGTCACGACCGCGGTCATGCCGATCGCCATGATGCTGATGTTCGTCTACGTCTTCGGCGGCGCGATCGACACCGGCTCGGAGTCGTATGTGAACTACATGCTGCCCGGCATCCTGCTCATCACGATCGCCTCGGGCATCGCCTACACCGCGTTCCGGCTGTTCCAGGACATGCAGGGCGGGATCTTCGAGCGGTTCCAGTCCATGCCCATCGCCCGGTCGGGCGTGCTGTGGGCACACGTGCTGACCTCGCTGGTCGCCAACCTGGTCTCGCTCGCGATCGTGACGGGCGTCGCGCTCCTCATGGGGTTCCGCACCGGCGCGGGGCTGACGGCCTGGCTCTCGGTCATCGGCATCCTGTTCCTGTTCACCCTGGCGCTGACCTGGATCGCCGTGATCCCGGGTCTGACCGCCAAGACCGTGGACGGCGCGAGCGCGTTCTCCTACCCGCTCATCTTCCTGCCGTTCCTCAGCTCGGCGTTCGTGCCCACCGACACGATGCCCGGCCCGGTGCGGTGGTTCGCCGAACACCAGCCGGTGACCTCCATCGTCAACACGATCCGCGACCTGTTCGCCGAGCAGCCGGTCGGCGACGACATCTGGATCGCGCCGGCCTGGTGCGTGGGCATCCTCGTCGTGGCCTACGGCTTCGCGATGAACACCTACCGCCGCCAGATCTCCTGAGACGGGTCGGGGACACGGGCGAGACCGCCACGCAGGCGCCCCCGATGGACGCGGCCCCGCCGCAGGCGTCACCTTCGAAGGACTCAGAGGTCTCCCCCGCCAGGAACAGGCGAAGCCGTCCCGTCGAGGCAGAAGCCCCCACCCACCCCACCGACACACACCACCCCCACCACAGGCGGTCACCCCAAAAAGTTCCGGGGCCCCCGGGTGAACACGAAGAACGCCCCCGCGAACAGGCGAAGCCGTCCCGTCGAGGCAGAAGCCCCTCTCACCGCACCGCCACACACCACCCCCGCCACAGGGGGTCACCTCGGGGGGTTCGGGGGGTCTCCCCCCGGTGGACATGACGAAGACGACCCTGCGAGGCGGCCGAAGGCCCCCGAGCAGGGTCGTCCCGAGTCGAGTGGAGCTATGGGGATTC
>NZ_JAVREP010000017.1:0-107724 GCF_031845465.1 Nocardiopsis lambiniae
ACCTCGCACACCCGATCGCACTGATCGTGTGTGACGGGGCCAAAACAAACATGGCTTAAAGAAAATCGAACACGCGCTGTTGAGTTCTCAAGAAACAACCGTTCTTCCCGTACAAGCCCCGGACCACGAGGTCCGCTGATGCTCTTCCGTGGAAGACGTTTGCGTTTCCGCTTTGTTGTGTCTTCACTTTATCAGCGTTTCCGTGTCCCGCCAAACCGGCGTTTTCCGGAACCTTCTGAAGTGAAGGACTCGCTTCCTCTGTTTCCTTTGGAAGCGCTCTCCGATTTTACATGTCCGCAGCACTGCTTCGGACCGCTCAATTTCGGAGAGAAGAAGATCGACCGACTCGCCCGCTTTCGCGTTCGTTTCGTTCGGTCGTGCCCCTCGGAGCCTTGGGCCCGTCGGAGGCGACTCGGAGAACGTTACCCCTCGCTCCGGTTCGATGCAAACGATCCGGCGCGTGTCCTGGGTCACATTCAGTTGAGCAGGCGTCCCGTCCCCGTGCCCGGGGCCGTGTAGAGCCACTCGACCTCCAGTTCCACCGCGGAGACGGTGGCCGGGGAGTACGACACCAGGGCCTCGTTGCCCACGAACGAGGCGGCCAGTTGGGCGATGGTCGGGTTGTGCCCCACCACCAGGAGGGTGCGCACTCGCGGGTCGACGTAGGTGATCAGCTCGACCAGGGAGTCCACGCCCGCCGTGTACGCCGGTTCCGAGTAGTCGATCTCCGGGGCGGTGAACGTCTCCTGTTCCCCCAGTACCCCCAGGACACCGTCCAAGGTCTGGCGGGTGCGCTTCGCCGACGAACAGATCACGTGGTCCGGGGCGTACCCCTGCTCGGCGAGGAGACGCCCGACCGCCTCGGCCTGACCCCTTCCCCGGTCGGTGAGGGAGCGGTCGTGATCGACGACCCCGTATCCCACCTCGGCCTTGGCATGACGGAGCAGGAGGAGCGTACGACCGTTCACGACGCGATCACCGACGCGACGATGGCGAGAACGGCGATGAAGCCCACCATGACCCCCACGATGACGAGCAGACCCTTCATTCCCGACACCGGGAACCACCCCCTGAATACGTTGTGCTGCCCCCAGGGTAGAAGGGGCCGTCGGAGGCGCTCCTCCGACGGCCCCTTACCCGGTGTCACCCGGGCATCAGCGGGTCACTGGGTGCGGGCCTCCTCCTTGTTGTCCCGCTCCGTGCTCTCGTCGGTGACGGTGGAGCCCTCCTCCACCGCCGGAACGTCGTCCGTGGGCGCGCCGTGGTCGTCGTCGGCCTTGGGAGCGTCGCGTTCGAGTTCGGCCGGTTCGGTCTCGGTGCCCGAGCCCAGACGCTTGGACCACAGGACCGCGCCGACCAGGACGGCCACCGCGAGAACGCTGACGCCGACCCGGAGCACGACGTTGTCCGCGTAGATCACGACACTGGGCGCGACGATCAGCGCGACCAGGTTCATCACCTTGAGCAGCGGGTTGATGGCCGGGCCCGCCGTGTCCTTGAACGGGTCTCCGACGGTGTCGCCGATGACGGTCGCGGCGTGGGCCTCCGAGCCCTTACCGCCGTGGTGACCGTCCTCGACCAGCTTCTTGGCGTTGTCCCAGGCGCCACCGGAGTTGGCCAGGAACACCGCCATGAGGACACCGGCGGCGATGGCACCGCCGAGGAAGGCGCCGAGCGGGGCGTAGCCCAGGGCGAAGCCGACCGCGATGGGCGCCAGGACCGCGAGCAGACCCGGGGTGATGAGCTCGCGCAGCGAGTCACGGGTGCAGATGTCCACGACCCGGGCGTAGTCGGGCTTCTCCGTGCCGTCCATGATCCCCGGGCGGGTACGGAACTGTTCGCGCACCTCCAGCACCACCCGGCCGGCGGCGCGGCCGACGGCGGTGATCGCCAGACCGGAGAAGAAGAACACCACGCTGGCGCCGATGATCACCCCGACCAGGACGTCCGGGTGGTCCAGGGACAGCGAGAACACCTCCGTGTCGCCGAGCTGTTCCTGCACGGAGGTGCGGAAGGCGCCGAAGAGCGCGGTGGCGGCCAGGACCGCCGTGGCGATGGCGATGCCCTTGGTGATCGCCTTGGTGGTGTTGCCGACGGCGTCCAGGCTCGTGAGGATCTCGGCGCCCTTGCCCTGGACGTCGCCGGACATCTCGGCGATGCCCTGGGCGTTGTCGGAGACGGGGCCGAAGGTGTCCATCGCGACGATGATGCCGACGGTGGTGAGCAGCCCGGTGCCGGCGAGGGCGACGGCGAACAGGCTCAGGGTGATGGAACCGCCGCCCAGGAGGAACGCCGCGTAGACGGCGCCGGCGATGAGCAGCGCGGAGTAGACCGCCGACTCCAGGCCCACGGAGATACCGGAGAGGATGACGGTGGCGGCCCCGGTCTCGGAGCTGTTGCCGATGTCCCGGACGGGTCGCCGGTCGGTCTCGGTGAAGTAGCCGGTGAGAAGTTGGATGGCGCCCGCGAGGACGAGACCGATGAGGACCGCGGCGACCGCGATGACGCGCGGGTCGGGGTCGGTGCCGGCGGCGGCGATCTCGTCGAGGACGCCCTGGCTGACGCCGGACAGCTCCTCGAAGCTCCCGGGCAGGTACCAGAAGGCGGTGGCGGTGACCAACAGGGCGGAGATCGCCGCGGAGATGAAGAAACCGCGGTTGATCGCCGCCATCGCCGACTTGTCGCGGGCGCGGGGGGCGACGAGGAAGATGCCGATGATGGCGGTGATGACACCGATCATCGGGACCAGCAGCGGGAAGACCAGGCCTTCGGTGCCGAACGCGACGCGGCCCAGGATGAGGGAGGCGACGAGCACGACGGCATAGGACTCGAACAGGTCGGCGGCCATGCCCGCGCAGTCGCCCACGTTGTCCCCGACGTTGTCGGCGATGGTGGCGGCGTTGCGGGGGTCGTCCTCGGGGATGCCCTGCTCGACCTTGCCGACGAGGTCGGCGCCGACGTCGGCGGCCTTGGTGAAGATCCCGCCGCCGACACGCATGAACATGGCCAGGAGGGCGGCGCCGAAGCCGAAGCCCTCCAGGACGATGGGCGCGTCGCCCCGGTAGAGGAGCACCACGAGGGCCGCGCCGAACAGGCCGAGGCCGACGGTGATCATGCCGGCGACGCCACCGGTGCGGAAGGCGATCCGCATGGCGGTGCGGCTGTCGTTCTCACCGCCTCCGCGGGCCGCGGCGGCGACGCGGACGTTGCCCCGGACCGCCAGCCACATGCCGATGAAGCCGGTGGCGGCGGAGAGCAGCGCGCCGAGGGCGAAGAAGAGGGAGCGACCGATGGCGATGGCCCACGAGTCGGCCGGCAGCAGGAGCAGCAGGAGTGGAATGACCACGACGAAGACCGCGAGGGTGCGGAACTGTCGCCTGAGGTAGGCACCCGCTCCCTCCTGGACCGCGACGGCGATGTTGCGCATTCGCTCGGTGCCCTGTCCGGCGGCGAGGACCTCACGTACCAGCACCCCCGCGACGGCGAGGGCGAGAAGCGCCACCGCCATGACGATGATGACGAGTGTGAAGTCGACGCCTTCCAGTGCTAGGGCCGTGCCGCTTTGAGCGGCGAGGTTGAGCCCAGACAATCCGTCCTCCTTGAGACGGGCACGACCTTTTCTCCCCCGTACACGCGAGGCGAGGGGAATACCTCGCCGGGTCGTGCGCGTACCGTCGTCCGGAAGGGGCCTGAGCTGGCCCGACGGCACGTGGTCGGGGGTCGAAGCGGTGCCACCTTCGGTTGTGGTGCCCACTGCCCGCGCCACGCGCTCGCGGGCGGTGATCCGGGAATTCTACGCAGCCCGAAGAAAAAAGAAGAGAGCGGATTGGCGACTTTTTCGAGAATGATCAAAGATGTGATCCATCGGTGATCTCGAAAAACGCATAAATGCCTTTATCTGCGATATTTGCCTTGCATAATGACTTAATGCAGTGTTAACGTTAAAGTACGCATAAGCCCAGAAAAAGGGAATCGAGCCCCGGAGGCCTCGGGAGCCCCACGGATCTCAGGGGCCTCACACACCCGAGGGACCGCAAAGGCATCGGGGGGTTCGTGGACCTCAGGGACCACATCGTCCCCTCGGGCCTCAGCGCAGGCGCAGACCGGACGGGTCGACCCCGTCTCCGGGAGCCACACGACCCGCGTCCAGGCCGTCGGCCAGCCCGCGGGCGAAGGCCGCCACCCCGGCGGTGTCCACGCCGTGCGGCGCGTCGGGACCGAACGGCTCGACGCGGTCGGCGCCACGACGCAGGAGGCGCGCGGCCCCGGCGAGGTTGCCGCGCTGGGCGTGGGTGACGCCCACCGCCGTCTGGGCGAGTCCGCGCCACAGTTCGCGCTCGGACTCGGGGGAGGACTTCCACACGGCTTCGAGGACTTCGTGGGCGGTGAAAGCGTACCCCTCGTCGAGCAGACGTTGGGCGGTTTCCAGACCTTCCTCCGCGGAGAACTCGGCGTCGTCGGGAACCCGCTCGACCTCCCCGAGGGAGCCGTGCGGCATCGGTCGGCCGTAGCGGTCGCGAGGTCGCTGGTTCTGCGCCCGGCCGTCGGAGGCCCGGTCCCGGTCGTCGTTCACCGTGCCCATCGAACGTCCCGCCTTTCTCGCTCAGTCACCGTCGGGGAGGTCGCCGAGCCACTCCACGAGCGCGCCCGAGACCGCGTCCGGGCGTTCCTCGTGGGGGAAGTGCCCGGCGCCGGGGATCCCCCTCCAACGGTAGGCCCCCGTCACCGAGCCCTGTGAGGCGCGGGCCGTCCCGGGCGGACACACCGGATCGAGGGAGCCGTGGAGTTGGAGCACCGGGACCCGCACCGGGGCGCCCATGCGCGCGTGGTAGCGCAGCCCGTCGGGGCGCAGCCGGGAACGGGCGATCCACCGGTGGTACTCCAAGGAGCAGTGGGACACCTTGGGGATGGAGAACGCGGTCCGGTAGAGCCTCTCGGCCTCGGCGTCGGGCCAGTCGGGGCCGGACCACTCCCGCAGCAGGTCGCCGACCCGGGCGCAGCCGTCGGCGAGGAGGCGGTGCTCGGGCAGGATCGGCAGTTGGGCCCGGAGCATGTGACGTGCCCCGAGGCCGCCGGCGAGCAGGACCCGGGCGGCCCGGCGCGGGTGCGGGGCCGAGACCGCCGCCAGGGCACGGACCGTGCCCGGGTGGTAGGCGGTCATGGTCCAACCGATCAGACCGCCGACCCCGTGGCCGACCACCGCGGCCTCGCGCGCACCCAGCGCGCGGACCAGACAGGCGGCGTCCTGGGCCAGTGTGACCAGGTCGTATCCGCGCGGGGTCTTGTCGCTGCCTCCGTATCCGCGCAGGTCGACGGCGACCGCCCGGTACCCGGCGTCGGCGAGGGCGGTCATCTGGTGCCGCCACGCCCACCAGAACTGGGGGAACCCGTGCAGGAACAGCACCAGCGGTCCCTCACCGAGTTCGGCGACGTGGAAGCGGGTGCCCGCGGCCCCGACGGTCCGGTGGTCCCACGGGCCGTCGACGTAGGCGGCCGAGTCGTCCAGCACGGTGGCGCGACTAGCGTCCGGAGGTGGCGGTGGCACCGGCCTGGTCGGTGGTGGCGATGTCGCGCGCGCCCGGGGGGACGACCTCACGGCGCAGGATCTGGCCCAGGCGCGCCCCGGTCACCTGGGTGCGCTCCAAGCCCCTGAGCTTGCGGAAGCTGAGCAGGCCGAACAGCGCCGACACGAGCGCGATGAGCAGGTAGAAACCCGTGACGATGGCGAAGGAGGCCCACCCCGGCAGACCCGCCACCTCGTACAGGACGAAGGCGATGGTCACCGAAAGGAGGATCACGAAGATGTGCGCCAGTACGGCGAACACCGCGAAACCGGCGATGCCCTTGCCGACCTTGGCCGCTTCGGCCTTGGCCTCCACCTTGGCGAGTTGGAGTTCCAGACGCACCAGACGGGAGAGGTTGTCGGTGACGTCGGAGACGAGTTCGCCGACGGAGCGGTCGCCGTCACTGGAGGTGCCAGGTCCACCGGCACCCGGCTTGTCCACCATCGCGGGGTTTCCCTTCTTGTCGGTCCGAACATGCGGATGATCCTCCGCATCCTCGCACATGCACCGCCATCGGTGTCCTTCACGGCACGCACAAAGGGAGGCCCCGGTCTCTTCATCGGGGTGAGCGTTCCCTGCTGGGAGGGGGCGCCCCGGAACGGCGAAGGGTCCGGGGCGCCCCGTGCGTCGGTGCGCGTGTCAGTCGTCCTGCGGGGCGGGCGGCAGCTGCTTGGCGATGACCTCCATGATCGAGGAGTCGGTGAGCGTGGAGGTGTCACCGACCGCGCGGTGCTCGGCGATGTCGCGCAGCAGGCGGCGCATGATCTTGCCCGAACGGGTCTTGGGCAGTTCGGGCACGGCCAGCAGGCGGGCCGGCTTGGCGATCGGACCCAGGGAGGCGCCGACGTGGTCGCGCAGGGCCTTGAGCGTCTCCTCGGAGACCTCCTCGGCACCGTTGCGCAGGATCACGAAGCCGACGATGGCCTGACCGGTCACCTTGTCGGCGGCGCCGACGACGGCGGCCTCCGCCACCGTGGGGTGCGAGACCAGGGCGGACTCGACCTCGGTGGTGGAGATGTTGTGGCCGGAGACGAGCATGACGTCGTCGACGCGGCCGAGCAGCCACAGGTCGCCGTCCTCGTCCTTCTTGGCACCGTCGCCCGGGAAGTACAGGCCCTCGAAGCGCGACCAGTAGGTGTCCTTGTAGCGCTCGGGGTCCCCCCAGATGCCGCGGAGCATCGAGGGCCACGGCTCGCGGATGACGATGAAGCCGCCTTCGCCGTCGGGCACCGAGTGGCCGTTCTCGTCCACGACGTCGGCGGCGATGCCGGGCAGGCCGCGCATGGCCGCCCCGGGCTTGCCGGAGGTGACGCCCGGCAGGGGGCTCACCATGATGGCGCCGGTCTCGGTCTGCCACCAGGTGTCCACGACGGGGGCGCGGTCACCGCCGATGTGCTTGCGGTACCAGATGTAGGCCTCGGGGTTGATGGGTTCGCCGACCGAGCCGATGACGCGCAGGCTCGACAGGTCGAACTTGGCGGGGATGTCGTCCCCCCACTTCATGAAGGTGCGGATCGCCGTCGGGGCCATGTAGGCGATGGTGACCTTGTACTTCTCGATGATCTCCCAGAACCGGCCGCGGTGCGGGGTGTCCGGGGTGCCCTCGTAGAGGACGGTCGTCGCGGCGTTGGAGAGCGGGCCGTAGACGATGTAGGAGTGGCCGGTGACCCAGCCGATGTCGGCGGCGCACCAGTAGACGTCGGTCTCGGGCTTGAGGTCGAAGACCGCCCAGTGGGTGTACGACGCCTGGGTGAGGTAACCGCCGGTGGTGTGCAGGATGCCCTTGGGCTTGGCCGTGGTGCCGCTGGTGTACATGATGTACAGCGGCGTCTCGGCGTCGTGCGCCTCGGGGGTGTGCTCGGTGCTCTGGGAGTCGACGAGGTCGTGCCACCACACGTCACGGTCGGTCCACTCGACGTCCTGGCCGGTGCGGCGGACGACGAGGACGTTCTCCACGGCGGGGCGGTCGGCGACCGCGCCGTCCACGGCGGGCTTGAGCGCGCTGGGCTTGCCGCGCCGGTAACCGCCGTCCGCGGTGATGACGAGCTTGGCCTGGCTGTCGTCCAGGCGCTGGCCGAGCGCGTCGACGGAGAAGCCGCCGAAGACGACCATGTGGACGGCGCCGAGGCGGGCGCAGGCCAGCATCGCGACGATCGTCTCGGGGATCATCGGCATGTAGATGGCGACGCGGTCGCCCTTGGTGACGCCGAGCCCGGTGAGGGCGTTGGCGGCCTGGGAGACCATGTCCTTGAGTTCGGCGTAGGTGATGCTGCGGGTGTCGCCCGGCTCACCCTCCCAGTGGTAGGCGACGCGGTCGCCGAGGCCGTTGGCGACGTGGCGGTCCACGCAGTTGACGGAGGCGTTGAGCCTGCCGTTGACGAACCACTTGGCGAAGGGCGGCTGCCAGTCGAGGACGCTGTCCCAGGGCTGGTCCCACTGGAGCCTGCGGGCCTGCTCCTCCCAGAAACCGAGGCGGTCCTCGGCGGCCTCGTCGTAGACGTCGGCCTTGACGTTGGCGCTCGCGGCCAGCTCGGCCGGCGGGGGGAAGCTGCGCGTCTCGTGGAGAAGGTTGGACAGTGTCTCCTGGCTCGGAGGAGTGCTGTCGGCCACTGTGATTCTCCTTACGTTGGCTGGTTCACACCAAATTAATCATGTGGTCTGTACCTGTGGAACATCCAGGGTCGGGTCCAGCGCCGGGGACGACCCGGCACGCGACGAACGGTCGGTGAACGGTCACCGGGGGACGACGAGCGGTCGCGCGACAGGGCGGAAAGGGACGGGCGGGGACGCGCCGGACGTCGGTGGTCGGTGTTACCGGCGCGTATGTTGGAGCGCGTGAGCGAAACGACTTCTGCCGCCCAGACCGATCCGCTGGCCCGGATCGCCGCGCTCCCCGGCGTGGCCGAGGCCGTGGAGGAGACCCGGACCCTGGTGGACCGGCTGCTGGGTCACCGGATCCTGCGCCGTCGCAGCAGCGACGTGTCCATGGAGTCCTCCCTGCGCGGAGCGTGCGCGTCGGCCGCCCTGGAGGGCGCCGAGGTGTCGATGGACGAGATCCGCGCCGGGCACGTGTACGACACCCGGATCAAGGGCGCGCTGCGGGTCGGCGGAGAGCTGGGGACCCTGGTGGAGACCTGGCCGAAGGCGCCCCGCCAGGTGCTGGCCCGCCTGCACACGCTCGCCGCGGCGGACGCGGTGTCCGCCGACGCCCTGGGACGGCCGCGGCTGGCCGGAGAGCGGGTCGAGGACCCGCTGGGGGTGGGCGCACCGTTGTCCCCCGAGGTCGCGCACGCCCGGATGGAGGGCCTCTACGCGCTGCTGGCCGCGCGCACCTCGGTGCCGGCGCTGGTCACCTCGGCGGTGGTGCACGGCGAACTGATGGCGATCCGCCCCTTCGGTTGGGGCGACGGGATCGTGGCGCGCGCCGCCGAGCGGTTGACGCTGGTGGAGCGCGGGCTGGACCCCAAGTCGTTGGTGCCCTCCGAACTGGGTCATCGAACGCTGTCGGAGGAGTACGCGCCGGCGCTGCGCGGGTACATGGGCGGAACGCCCGAGGGTGTGGCCGCGTGGGTCGCCTACTGCTGCCGTGCGGTGCGGGCCGGGGCCCAGGACTCGCTGGCCACGTGCGAGGCGCTCAAGCGCGGCTGAGACCCGGCCGGGGCCCGGGAGCCGCCGGGTGCGGGGGCTCGCTCTCCGCCGGCCGCGACCGGACCGGGTGGATCTCCGAACAGGGGCCGTCGGGACGGTGAACGGGAAACAACGCCCATCACTCGTCCATTTACGGTCCGGTCGAGGCACGAAGGATACCGGTTCGGTCACGCTCACCCGTTACCGAATGTTTCGGGGTTGCTTCGCACTCCTGTCGAACACGACGAACGACGCCCCGCGGAGAATCCGCCGGGCGCCGTCTCCGACACGTTGCACCGGGTTAGCAAGCGTCCATTCATATAGCCTGACCTGGTGCTTCGCAGAGCACCTCGATCGAGGCGGGCCTAACGAGGCCTGCTGGCGCGTGGGTTCCCGGTTCACCTGTCAGGGTGGATCTCAGCCACCGATCACTTTCTTTGTACGACAGGAGCCGGGATCCGAAAAGGTGGTTGACCCAACTTTTCATCCTGGATTCCCGAACCGATACACAGCGTCACGTGGTAACGTCGTTCCCGTCGTTCCGACGGGAACCGGTTCCCACCACTTCGGTAAAAGCCTCGGCGTGTGCGTATTCCCTACGCGGCCCGACGGCACCGGCCCCGCGTGGAACGCACGTGCCGACGCGCTTTTCGGTGGTCCGGGGGATCCCCTCCCCTCGTCGACCCTTCCGAAGGGCGGGCCCGGCCCTCCCCCCAGGGCCGAGACGGCGACCCACCCGCGCTCCCCCCTATCGCGGGACGTCGCACGAGGCCCGCTCGCCGAGCCTGTCGGGCGGGATGTGCATCCGCCCCCGTGTGCGCATCCCGCCCGCAGGTCTTCGGAACCTCTCCGGTCCGGCACCCTCCCCACCCCTTCCGCGAACCGGTGAGTTGTCCACAGGTGCGCGATCGGGGCTTTCCCGCGTCCCCCGCATCGGCGAAGGTCGAAGGGTAACCCTCCCGTTCCCGGAGGTCCCATGGACGCCGCACCTCCCCTCATCGCCACCGCCGACACCGGACTGCTCGACGACCTGCTGAGGTTGTCGGCCGCAGCCTCGGTCCGGGTGACCACCGCCGACAGCGTCGACCGCGCGCTGCTGTCGTGGCCGCGCTCCCCGATGGTCGTGCTGGGCGCCGACCTGTACCCGACACTGCGCTCCGGCGAGCGGCCACCGCACGCCCGCTTCGTGGTCGTCGCCCGCGAGGGGGGCGTCGGGGAGGGGCGGGTGCCGGGTCTCCTCGGCGCGGGTCGCCCCCTGCTGCTGCCCCGTGATGAGAACGTCCTGACCGGGCTGCTCGCCGCCGGGGGGCCGGCCGGGCGTCGGGCACCGACCGTGGCGGTGGTCGGCGGACGCGGCGGGGCCGGGGCGAGTCTGCTGGCCGTCGCCCTGGCGTTGGCCGGTGCGCGGGGCGGGCACGGCACGGCACTGCTCGACGCCGACCCGCTGGGGTGCGGCCCCGACATCCTCCTGGGCTGCGAACGGGATCCGGTGGAGCGGCGCATCGGCTGGGACGACCTGGTGGAGCGGCGCGGACGCCTGCGGTGGTCCGATGTGGCCCCGCGGCTGCCCGGCCCGACCGGGATCTCGGTGCTGACCTGGATGCACGGGCCCGACCCGCGTCGTGGTCCCCTGCCCGCCGGCGCGGCCCGGGCGATGCTGGACTCGGCTCGGCAGGGGTGCGATCTGGTGGTCGTCGACCTGCCGCGTTCGTTCGGATCTGCGGTCACGGCGTTCCTCAACCGGTCCGACCTGGTGCTGCTGGTCGTCCCGGCCGAGGTGGCCGCCGTGGTGGCGGCGTCGGCGATGGTGCCGCGGTTACGGGAGGAGTCCCGTGAACTGCGCGCCGTGGTGCGCGGAGCCTCGGGCGGGTTGACCGCCGACGTGGTGGCCCGGGGGCTGGGGCTGCCGTTGGGGGCCGATCTGCCGCCGGAACCGGGGCTGGCGCGGACGCTCACGGCGGGGCGGCGGCCGGCCGACCATCCGCGTTCGCCGCTGGCCGGGTTCGCCGACCGGCTCGTCGCCGACCTGACGGGGGTGCCCCGGTGAGCGCGCCGGCCGAAGGGGCCCCGTGGCGCCCTCCGACGAACGGTCCCCTCAGCACGGACGTCCCACCCGGCCGGCACGCCGAAGGCCCGGAGCTGGTGGAGTCGGTGCGCAACCGGTTGGTGGCGTCGGGGACGCCGGTCAGCCCGGGCAACGTGGCGGCGGCGCTGCGGGCCGAGGGCGGGGTGCTGGGCGACACCGAGGTGCTGTCCCTGACCCGGCGGTTGGCCGCGGACCTGGCCGGGGCGGGGCCGTTGGAGGAGCTGATGACCTCCGGGGTCACCGACATCCTGGTCAACGGACCCGACGAGGTGTGGGTGGACGACGGTGGCGGGCTGCGCCGGGTGGCGGTGCGGTTCGAGTCGGCCGACGCGGTGCGGCGGTTGGCCCAGCGGCTGGCGGCGCAGGCGGGACGGCGACTGGACGCGGCGGTGCCCTATGTGGACGCCCGCCTACCGAACAACGCGCGCCTCCACGCGGTGCTGCCGCCGATCTCGCCGACGGGGGCGTGCGTGTCCCTGCGGATGCCGCCCCGCCGGGCCTTCACCCTGGACGAGTTGGTGGCCTGCGGAACCCTGACACCCCACGGGGCGGGGCTGTTGCGCGCGATGGTCGTGTCGCGGGCGGCGTTCCTGGTGAGCGGTGGCACCGGCACGGGCAAGACGACCCTGTTGTCGACGCTGCTGTCGTCGGTCGATCCGCGGGAACGGATCGTGCTGGCGGAGGACTCCCCCGAACTGCGCCCGGATCACCCGCACGTGGTGCGTCTACAGACCCGCCCGGCCAACATCGAGGGCAGCGGCGAGGTGACCTTGGAGGTGCTGGTCCGTCAGGCGCTGCGGATGCGCCCGGACCGGTTGGTGGTGGGCGAGGCCCGGGGGCCGGAGATCGTGTCCCTGTTGGGGGCGCTCAACACCGGGCACGAAGGCGGTTCCGGGACCCTGCACGCCAACGGCGCGGGGGATGTGCCGGCCCGGGTGGAGGCGCTCGGCTGCGCGGCCGGTCTCGGCCGCGAGGCGGTGCACAGTCAGTTGGCGGCCACGCGGGTGCTGGTGGTGCACCTGGTCCGGGACGCCGGGGGGCGCCGGTTGTCGGAGGTGCGGGTGCTGGGGCACGACCGTCAGGGCCTGGTGCACACGGTGCCCGCGGTGTCGTTCACCGCCGACGGAGCCCACCGGGAGCATCCGGGCATGGGCGAGCTGATCGCGCGGGTCGGCGAAGGCCCGCGCCGGTGAATCCGGCCGGCTCCGGAAGGTGGCCCGCCGGTCCACCTCCGGACGTGCGCCCACGACCACCGGGACCCGGAACCGGGCCGGGCCGCCGAGGGCGGCGGGCGTCGGTTCGGCGGATGGCTTCTCCGACCGTGGCCACAGCGAACGGGAACGGGGACGCGGGAAACGGGGCCGGTGTGAACGGGAACGCGGAAACGCCGGATACGGGACCGGTGTGAACGGGAGCTCGCAAGCGCGAGAAACGGGGCCGTGCGATGACGGTGGTGTGGGTGTGCGCCGTGGGGCTGGTGGCGTTGGGAGTGCTGGCCGACTCCGGGCCCGGCGGATGGGTGCCGGTGATGGACCGGGGTCCGTCGGTGGCGCGGGCGGTGGCTCGGGCGCGAGCCCTGTGGACCGGACCGACACGGGGACGGGAACAGCGGCACGAGGTGATCACGCTGTGCCGGGTGTTCGCCGCCGAGCTCCGGGCCGGACGGCCACCGGAGGACGCGTTGCGGACCGGCCTCGCGGCGGCCGGACCCGGCATGATCGGGGCGTTCGGCGGAGAACCCGGGCCCGAGGCGCTGCGCGAGGCCGCCGAGGCGGATCCGGATCTGCGCGCCCTGGCCTACCTGGCGGTGTGCTGGGAGGTGGCCACGGACACCGGGGCCGGACTGGCGGAGGTCGTGGACGCGCTCGCCGCCGAGCTCACCGAACAGGAGGAGCTACGGGCCGAGATCGCCGCGCGCACCAGTGGACCTCGGACCACCGCGGTCATCCTCGGTGTGCTCCCGCTGGTCGGGTTGCTGATGTCGGCCGGGTTGGGCGGCGCGCCGTTGACGTTCCTGTTCACCACCCCGTTGGGGGTGCTCTGCCTGGTCTCCGGGGTGCTGCTGAACCTGCTGGGTCTGTGGTGGACGCTGCGGCTGGTGCGCGCGGCGGTCGGATGAGAGGGGGGATCGTGTTCGCCGTCATCACCGTGGTGTGCGGGGTCGCGGGGGTATGGGTCGCGTTGGGCGGTGGCCCCGGCGGCCGACTGCGGCCACCACCCGTACCACGGCGACCCCTCCCCGGGCGCCCCTTGCTCGTGTCCTTGGCCGGGGCCGGCGCGGTGACGTTGCTCGGGACACTGTTCGGGCCGCTCGGAGTGGGTGCGGCGGTGATCGGCGGCGTCGTCTGGTGGGCGCGCGGGCGCTCCACGGCGGCCGGGGACCGGATCGAGGTCACCGGGGACGTCCCCGTGGTGATCGGTCTCATCTCGGCGGGGATGCGGGCCGGGGCGCCCCTGCCCGCCTGCCTGACGGCGGTGGCCCGGGCCGCGCCCGGGCGGTTGGGCGGGGAACTGGCGCGGGTGGCCGAACGGCTGCGGCTCGGCGCCGACCCGGCCCTGGCCTGGGCCGACGAGCCCGGGGCGCTGCCCGAACCGTTGGCTGCCGCCGGTCGCGATCTGGCCCGGGCCGCCGACACCGGGGCGCCGGTGGCCGACCTGTTGGACCGGCACGTGTCCGACCTGCGCCGGGAGGTGCGGGCGCGGGCCGCCGCCCGGATCGAGCGGTTGGGCGTGCTCGTGGTGATGCCGTTGGGGTTGTGCTTCCTGCCAGCGTTCGTTCTGGTGGGGGTGGTGCCGATGGTGGTGGACCTGTTGTCACGGGCCCTGGGCCGGTGAGGGTCAGGCCTCGTCCTCGCTCAAGCCGTCGATGAGGTCGCCCAGGACCAGGGAGCGGTCCCGCAGGGACATCAGGCGCAGCTCCTTGAGCGCGGGCAGGGTGTCCACCCGTGTTCCGCGCGGGCCCTCGACCGTGCACAGGCGCATGCAGTGCTGGGTGGGCGCCCGCCAGAAGTCGCGTTCGTCGACCGGGGCGAGGCGGTACACCGTCGCCGGGTAGCGGGGCGTGCGGCCCGGGGGGCGCCACTGGGGGACCCGGGCGAGGACGAACCCGGTGATGAAGGAGTCGAACACACCCTCCTCCGCGAGGTCTCCCAAGGCCTCGCGATCGCCCTCGGTCCGGCATTCCGCGCACCCCGCCAGCTCGGCCCGCAACAACCACCGCGCCCGCGCGTGTCCCACCTCGGTGTTCTTGAGTTTGCTCGGGTGTCGGTGTCCCATACATCGGAGGGTAAGGCCGTGGCGGCCCTGGTGTGCGCGACCCGCGCGCATCGCCGCCCCGCACCGCCTCATGGGTGCTCGCCGCACGACCGCGCCCCGCACGAAAGGCCCCGGCGGGCGGCGCGATCCCGCCCGTGGCCGGGAGGCCCGTGGGACGGAGTCGTCCACGGCCCGGTCCCACCTCCGGGAGAGGGAACACGGACCAGACCCGGGGCGCTCCCCCACGGCGAGGGCGCCCCGAGAAGAACGCGGACGCGGCTCAGGGCACTCCTCTCCGACACAGGCTCCCCCAGAGCAGGAGGCTCCCGAAGAAGGACGCGGACCCGCCCCGAGGCGGGACGCTCGGGTGGGAGGCCCGGCCGGAACACTCAGGGCGGAGCATCCCTGGCAGGGCGCCCGGGGGAGCGTCCGGGGCGGAGCCGTCCGGGGCGGAGGCACCCGGGGAGAGCACCCGAAACGGAGAACCCGAGGCAAGAGGCCCGAGGCGAGGCACCCGGGGCGGAGCCCCCCGTGGCGGGAACCCGGGGGGAGCGTCCGGGGCGGGGACGTTCGGAGACCGAGGTCACCAGGGGTCGTCCGGAGCGGAGCCGGCGCGGCGGCGCCCGAGGTAGGGCGTGGGGAACCGGGGCCAGCCGACCGTGAGGCGCAGGACGAGCACCGTCGCGGCGAGCAGGAACAGGAACACGGTGGAGACGTTGCCGACGAAACGGGCGACGGTCTCGGCCGGAGCGGGGGTGGTGGAGACGTAGTGGACCATCTGGACCGTGGTCGGCTCCTCGGGTGGGGCGGGCGCGGACTCGGATCCCCGTTCCGCCGTTCCCCGTTCCGCCGTTCCCTGGACGGCCTCCGGTCCCGGTTCGGCGACCGGCACCACCCGTGGTGACGGGCAGGCCGTCCTCGCCGGATCCGGGTGAGGCCGGTCGGGGGCCGCCGACGGCGGCGGACAGAGGGACGGCGCGGGTTCGGGGTGGGGTGGGACGCACAGGAGCAGGGCGCACATCACGACGGTGAGGGTCATGGTTCTTCCTCGTGTGGGACGGTTCCGTGGACCGGCCCCGCGCGTGAGTGCGCGTTGACGGTCAGGTCCAGGACGGAGGGGACCGCGACCACCACCTCGGCGGTGTGGCCGGCGATCTCACAGGTGTCGAGGGAGGCCCCGTTGGCCTCGGCGGTCAGACGGGCGCGCTCGCAGGCGGCGTCCGTTCCATGGACGGCGACGGAGGCCGCCGCGAGGGCGGCGAGGTCGGCGGCGGTGCCGGCACGGTCCCGGTCGAGCCGGGCGGTCGCCGCCAGGACGGCGGCGAGCGCGACGGTCCACAACAGGGTGCTCAGGGTGATCCAGTGGACGGTGGCCCCACCGGAGTCCGCGGTCATGGTGGGATCCCGGGTTCGAGGAGGACGGCGGCCGTGCCGCGCACCCCCACGGGGTGGACGTGGACACGGCCGAAGCGGAGTTCGGCGGTGACGGTGACGCGGGCCGTCCCCCCGTCCCGGGCGAGGTGGACCTCGGCCCCGACGGGAGCCGCGTCGAGGGCCGCCTCCCGGGCCAGCTCCCCGCTCTCCCCCCGGGCCAGGGCCCGTGCGCCCACGCGGGCGGCGTCGGCGCACGCGAGCCGGGCGTCGGCCGCGGTGACGGCACCGACCGCGACCGCCAGGACGATGAGGAGGGCGGGCAGGGTGAGGGCGGCCTCGACGGTGACGGCGCCCCGGTCAGAAGCCCGTGCCGAGCGCATTGACGACGATGCCGGTGAGGGCGTCGTTGACGGCCGGGCTCTTGACGATCGCGTAGAGGACCCCCGCGAACGCGACGGCGGTGATGATGCACAGCGCGTACTCGGTGGTGGTGATCCCCCGTTCGGCCTCCGGGGGCGCGGCACGGCGCGACACCGCCGGCAGGAGGGGGAACGGACAGCGGGCGAGAGCGGCAAGGCATGCCGAAGAGAACACGGGACCTCCCTGGTAGGAGGACCGGCAGAGGTGTCGGTCCCGATTCCAGGTTCGGTCGCGGGAGGTCGGAGCGAAAGGACTTTCCCCAGCCTGTGGATAACTTTCCCGCCGCCCCGACACCGCCTCTCGCGGCGTCCGAGGAGGCGGCCGGGGTGCCGGGATCACGCCCCCTCCCGTACCCGCCGACGCGCGCGAACGCCTCCGCCTGATCGATGCGGACCCCAACCGCCCCCTCAGCCCGGAGACCTCCCCCATCCCACCGCCCTCAACGGCGGCCGGGGACCGGCGGAGCCGGTCGACATGGGCCCGCGCACGGATACGGCCACAGCGGAGGTCGGGGTGCCGCCCCTGTTCGGGTACCTGTACGAGGAGGCATCGATCGGGCGGGCGTCCCGGTCCCCGCGGTCCCGGAAGGTCTCAGGGTGTGGCGAGCACCTCGTCGAGAAGGCGCAGGGCGCCCGACTTGCTCAGGGGTTCGTTGCCGTTGCCGCACTTGGGGGACTGGATGCAGGACGGGCACCCCTCCTCGCACTCGCAGTCGGCGATGGCCGCGCGGGTCGCGGTGAGCCACTCCCGGGCCGCGGCGTAGCCGCGTTCGGCGAACCCCGCTCCGCCTTCGTGCCCGTCGTAGACGTACACCTCCACCCGGCCGGTCGCCGTCGACACCCCACCGATGTCCCAGCGATCGCAGGTGGCCAGCAGCGGCAGCATGCCGATCGCGGCGTGCTCGGCGGCGTGGGCGGCGCCGAGCAGGCCGACCTCCTCCTTGCGCAGGCGTTGTTCGGCCTCGGGCGGCAGCGTCCACCACACGGCCCGGGTGTGGAGGGTGCGCGCGGGCAGGTCGAGGGACTGCTCCCCGAGGACCGAACCGGTGCGCACGTCCCGTTTGAGGTAGCCGATCACCTGCCGGGTCACCTCGACCTCGCCGAAGCGAAGGGTGATCCCGCTCGGCCACTCCTCCTCGCGGATGACCGACCGGACGGTGATGTCGGTGGTGTCGCGCGCCCACGTTCCGTACGGCGGTTCGGCGGGGTGGACCAGCGCCACCCCCTCGTCCAGGTCCAACCCGTCGACCAGGTAGGTCTCCCCCTGGTGGAGGTAGACCGCTCCGGGGTGCACGGTCCCGTGGGCGGCGGCCTCGTCGATCTCGCCGAGCAGACCGCCGGTGGAAACGTCGACGATCTGGACCGGCGAACCGCCTGATCCCCTGATATCGGCCAGGTCACTTGCCCTTTCATTGCTTGTCCAGAACCAGCCTCTGGGACGCTTCCTGAGAAGCCTCCGTTCGACGAGTTCGGCCAGCCGTTCCTCGATGGTGGACCCGAAGACACCGAAGTCGCTCTCCGTGATCGGGAACTCCTGAGCAGCCGCGCACAGGTGCGGACCCAGGATGTGCGGGTTTTCCGGGTCGAGCACGGCCGTTTCCACGGACTGACCGAAAATGGCCTCCGGGTGGTGCACCAGATAGGTGTCCAACGGGTCGTCACGGGCCACGAACACCGCCAGCGCGTCCTCGTCGCCCCTCCCCGCGCGGCCCGCCTGTTGCCACAGGGAGGCGCGGGTCCCCGGCCAGCCGGCGATGATCACCGCGTCCAATCCGGTGATGTCCACCCCCAGTTCGAGGGCGTTCGTACTGGCCAGCCCGAGCAGTTCCCCGGAGCGCAACGCCTCTTCCAGCCTGCGCCGCTCCGAGGGCGTGTAGCCGCCGCGATAGGCGGCCACACGCCGGGCCAGATCCGGTTCCAGCATCCGCCGGGCGGTGAGCGACACCAGTTCGGCCCCTTGGCGCGAACGCACGAACACGAGCGTGCGCACCCCCTGCCGTACCAGGTCGGCGAGCATCTCGGCGGCCTGGGAGGGCGCGGTCCGGCGCACCGGCGCACCGTGCTCGCCGGTCAGGTCGGTGAGTTCGGGCTCCACCAGCGCCACCGACATCCCCGGGCGCGGCGAACCGTCCTCGGTGACGGCGGTGACCGGGATCCCGGTCAACCGGGTGGCGCTCTCCCCGGGGCTGCCGGAGGTCGCGGAGGCCAGCACGAACACCGGTTCGGCGCGATGGCGGGCGCACACCCGGCGGAGCCGGCGCAGGATCTGCGCGACGTGCGATCCGAACACCCCGCGGTACAGGTGCGCCTCGTCCACTATGACGTAGCGCAGCCGGCGCAGGAAGCGTCGCCACCCCTCGTGGCGGGGCAGCAGGCCGTGATGGAGCATGTCCGGATTGGTGAGCACATAGTCACCGTGCTCGCGCACCCAGGAGCGTTCCTCCGGTGGGGTGTCCCCGTCGTAGACGGCCGCCCGCATCCCGGGAAGTCCCAGTTCCTCGATGGCGCGGAGCTGATCTCGGGACAGCGCCTTGGTCGGCGAGAGATAGAGCACCGTTCCACCCGAGTCAACCGCCTCCACCGCGGGCATAAGGAAGGCAAGTGACTTTCCCGAGGCGGTACCCGTGGCTATGATCACATCACGGCCCGAGCGTGCGAGGTCGGCGGCGGCCACCTGGTGGGACCACGGCTCCGTGATCCCCCGAGCGGCCAGACGTTCGACCAGGTGGGGTGGGGCCCACTCAGGCCACCGCTCGCTCACCCCGTCATGTCGGGCCACGTGTTCGACGTGGGTCACCTGCGGGTACCGGGTTTCGTCACGCCACACACCGGGGAGCACGGGCTCCGATCGCCTCATCCGAGACCCCTCCTCACCGGGCGTGTTCTTCCTGATGGACATTGGTTTCAGTGTGCCATCCGGGGGAACGGTCGCGCGGTGTCAGGGTTTTTCCGTGCATCACGGGAGGACGAACACGACACCCGTGGTTGAATGCGTGCTGGTGGGGTAACGCCCGGCAGAGATCATCGGCGCTGGAGGACTAGTGGATTTGAAACTTGATCATTACACCGAGGGCGACACCGAGATCGTCGTCGTTGAGGGTGAGATCGACGTCTACACCGCACCCCGGCTCCGCGAGCTGCTGATCGACCTGGTCAACAAGGGCAACTTCCACCTCGTGGTCAACATGGAGAAGGTGGAGTTCCTGGACTCGACGGGTCTGGGTGTGCTCGTGGGCGGGCTCAAGCGCGTTCGCGCGCACGACGGCACCCTCGATCTGGTGTGCACCCAGGAGCGCATCCTCAAGATCTTCCGGATCACCGGTCTGACCAAGGTCTTCGGTATCCACAACACCGTGCAGGAAGCCATCGACAAGCGTGCCGCGAAGTAGTACAGAGCGAGCGATGGCGACCATCACGCTCACGATCAGCGCGCTTCCGGCACACGTGCGCACGGCCCGGCTCATGGCCGCGACCGTGGCCCGGCGTGCCGGGATCCCCGCCTCCACGATCGACGAGATCCGGTTGGCGGTCGGTGAGGCGTGCTCCCGGGCGGTGGCGGCGCACAAGCTGCACTGTCCGACGCAGCCGATCCTGTTGCAGCTGATCGACGACGGCGGGCCCGAGCCGGTGTCGGACTCCCGAACCGACACCGCGAGCCGTATCCTGCGCGCCAACGGGAGCGCGACGCGACGCTTCGAGGTGGTCGTCTCCGACAGGGCTCCCGCCCAGGAGGCCTTGGAGCAGACCGACCACACCGAGCCCCTCCTCGACGGGCTCTTCCTCGACGGTGAGGACACCCCTCCCGGCGGGATCTCGGGGTTCTCCCCGGGGCTGGGGCTGGCGGTCATCACCGGCCTGGCCGACGAGGTGAAGATCGATCCCGGCGAGCACGGCACCATCGTGCGCATGAGCTGGCCGATCACGCCGGACCCGAGTGCCAACTAGGGTTCCGGACACGGTGCGATGAGGGCGCCTTCCCCGCGGGGGAGGCGCCCTTCGCCGTTCTCGGGGTCTCGGGGTCTCGCGGGCCGGCCGCCCTCCGACCCCGTCCCCGTTCAGTCGCAGTTCTGCGAGGAGACCTCCGCGGTGGCGGTGAGTCCGCTCTCGGCGTTGGCGGCGACCTCGTCGGCGGTGAGCACGTACCCGGTCTCGGGCTCGTTGGTGGCGGCGGCGAACACCACCCCGTAGACGGTGCCGTCGGGGGCCAGCAGCGGCCCACCGGAGTTGCCCGGCCGCACCACGGCCCGCACCTGGTAGATCTCCCGGCTCACCTGCTGGGAGTGGTAGAAGTCCGGCCCCTGGGCGGTCTGGCGGGCCCGCACCCGGGCCGGGACCGCGGTGAACCCGCTGTTGCGCGGGAAGCCGGCGACGACGGCGTCCCCGCCCTGGGGCGCGTCGTGGGTGAACTCCAGGGGTGCCAGCTCCAGGTCGGGGACGTGCAGCACGGCCAGGTCCTGTTGGGCGTCGAACAGCACCAGGGTGGCGTCGAGCTGGTGTCCTTCCCGGGTGACCACCCGCAGGTCGTCGGTGACCCCGGCGACCACGTGCGCGTTGGTCATGATGCGACCGTCGGAGTAGACGAACCCGGTGCCCTCCACCCGGCGCTGGCACGAGGGCGCGGTACCCAGCACCTTGACGACGCTGCGGCTGGCCTCGATGAGCTCGGGGGTGGTGAGCACGTCGGGGTCCGGCGGCTCGACCTCGGCCAGTTCCCCGGTGCCCAGGCCGCTGAACACCTGCGGGAAGGCACTCTGGTCGACCACACGGCGGAAGGTCGAGAAGCCGCTGTGCGCCGACTCGGGCATGAGCGTGTCGACCGACTGGAGGATGCGGGAGCCCCGCACCTGTTCGGCGACGAAGGGCAGCGCGGAGTTGGCGACCGTGCTGCCGATGAACCAGGCCACCAGCAGCACCGAGAAGCCGCTGACGACGGCGCCGCCCATGGCGTCCACGACCCGGGCCGAGTCCCACGTCACCTTGTTGCGCACCATCGTGCCCAGGTAGGAGAGCAGGAACTGGCCGAGTGCGGCGGACAGGAACACCACGGCGATGGCTATGAGGGCCTGCCGTCCGGGGTCGGCCACCCACTGCTGGATGTACCCGGGGGCGGTCAGGGCGGCGAGCACGCCGCCGCCGATGAACCCCGCGAAGCTGAAGACACCGACGATGAAACCCTGTCGGTACCCGGTCACCGCGAACAGCAGCAACAGGACGATCAGGATCACGTCGAGCACATTGCCCTCCAAAGGTGAGCGCTACCCACGGAAGCGAGGTGAGCGGTGCCGGCCTCAGCCGACGGGGCGCAGTCCGTTCGGTGTCGCCTCGAACACATCGGTGAGACCCTCACGACGCCAGGGAAGTTCCCACTCGCCCAGGGCGAGCAGTCGGTCGACGATCGCACCGGTGAACCCCCACACGAGCATGCCGTCCACACGGAATCCGGGACCCCACCGGGAGCCGTCCCCGTAGCGCACCATGACCCGGTTCGCGGGGTCGGCGAGGTCGGAGACGGGGACCCGGGAGACCGCGGCGACCTCGTGCAGGTCGGTGGGGCGCACCTCGCTGGGGTCGCGCCACCAGCCGAGCACGGGGGCCACCCGGAAGTCGCTGAAGCTGAGGTAGAGCTCCGGGAGGCGGCCGAGGACGTCCACCCCGGCGGGCACCAGGCCGGTCTCCTCGGCGGCCTCGCGCAGCGCAGCGGCCTCCGGGGAGGGATCGGTGGGTTCGATGCGACCGCCGGGGAAGGCGGGCTGTCCCGGGTGCCGGCGCAGACCGGCGTTGCGCTGGATGAGCAGCAGGTCGGGGCCGTGGGGGCCCTCACCGAAGAGGATGAGGACGGCGGACTCTCGGCCGCCGTCGCGCGGCGGGCGCATCTGCGGCGGCACGGTCATGCCGGACGCGGAGTCGGCGAGCGTGGCGAGCCAGGGCGGCACGGGGTTCATGGGCGGCACCTGCCTTCGATGAGGGAGCGGACCGGTGGACACGGGCGGGCGGACACCCGCCCGCGACGCGGATCCCCCGCGCCGTTCCCGTCGGTCGTCATGTGATGGGACCTCGGCGGGCGTGCGGATCCCCGACCGCGACATCGGGCGAGGCGGATGCGGACCCGCGTCGCCCCACGCGAACGCCCTCGGTACGCCGAGGGCGCGTGGCCGGGCCCGGATGGCGCTCGTGGAGGGGTCGGGTCGGCTCTCCGGTGTCAACGCTCACACCATCAGAGTACAAAGCGCGACCGCCCGTTCTCGACGGTGCGCGGGCGGGCCGCCCGTCGGGGGCGGCCGGGCCCGGGCTCGTGAGGTGCGGTGCCCGGTCCTCTCGTTGTACGGCGCCCGGCTCCCGTCGGAGTCGGGCGCGTGCGGGGCACGGCGAGGCCGGGGCCGAGCCGACCGAGCGGACGCCATGGGGGACCGGGTGCCCCGTGGGCGCCCTCTCCGTTCACCCGGTCGACCCGTCCGGATGCCGACGGGGCGACGACGCGGCGCGTCAGGCGAAGGAGCGCATGCGCAAGAGCTTGGCGGCGGTCTCCGGGTCGGTGGGGCCCTCACCGAAGGAGGGGCACCAGCGGGCCAGTCCGCACGCCCCACAGGCGGGCCTGCGGGCGTGGCAGACGCGGCGCCCGTGCCAGACGACGCGGTGGGAGAGCATGGTCCAGTCCTTGGGCGGGAACAGGCCGCCGATGGCGTGCTCGACCTTGACCGGGTCCTCTTCGTCGGTCCACCCGAATCGACGGACGAGACGCCCGAAGTGGGTATCGACGGTGATTCCGGGCACATCGAAGGCGTTACCGAGGAGTACGTTTGCGGTTTTCCGTCCCACACCCGGTAGTTTGACCAGGTCGGCGAGGTTCCCAGGGACCTCGCCGCCGTGCTGCTCGCACAACGCGGACCCCAGGCCCACGAGGCTGTTCGCCTTGGCCCTGAAGAAGCCGAGAGGTCGGATGATCCCCTCAAGTTCGTCACGGTCGGCGGACGCGTAGGCCTCGGCGTCGGGGTAGTGCGCGAACAGGGTGGGGGTCACCTGGTTGACCCGCTTGTCCGTGCACTGGGCGGACAGGATCGTCGCGACCAACAACTCCAACGGGGTCGTGAAGTTCAGTTCGCAGTGGGCGTCCGGGTAGAGCCCGGTGAGTTCCCGGTACGTCCTGCGGGCGCGACGGACCAGCGCGAGACGGCTCTCGCCCGTGGGGGTGCGCTCTGGAATGTTCGCGTTCGTCGTGTCACGGGGCATCGTCACAGGGTAGGGGGCCGTGGGGATCCGCGCGGATCCGTGGGACCCCACCCGCTCGCGGGACGGAGGACGACCGACGGGATTATGTAACCAATGTCCCGGTGGCACGGCGCGGAGATCCCTGCTGGAAGCCGATCACGACTAAGATCGCAGAGGCTGACGTCTGCCAGTCGTGGGCGCGGGTCTCCCGGCGGACAAGCCGAGGTAACGACCTGGTTTCACACCCGGGTGCGATATACGTCACACTGTTGGCGGTCAGGTTTTAGTAGGAGGACGTGTGGTGGACGACATCAACGAGGTTCTGCGCAAGGCCCCCTTGTTCGAGGCCTTGGACGAGGAGGACACGGCTGCGCTGCGCTCCTCGGTCAACGAGGTGCGCCTGGGTCGTGGACAGACCCTGTTCAACGAGGGCGACGAGGGCGACCGCCTGTACGTCATCCTCAGCGGGAAGGTGAAGCTGACCCGCACGGCCGTGGACGGCCGCGAGAACCTGCTCGGGGTGCTCGGCCCCGGCGAGATGTTCGGCGAACTGTCGCTGTTCGACCCGCGCCCGCGCACGGCGAGCGCCGTCGCGGTGACCGACTCCGTCCTGGCCGGACTGGGCCACGACGACCTGCGCCCGTTCCTGTCCATCCGCTCCCAGGTCTCGCTCCAGCTGCTCAAGGCCCTCGCCGAGCGTCTGCGCCGGACCAACGACGTGATGGCCGACCTGGTCTTCACCGACGTGCCCGGCCGTGTGGCCAAGGCCCTGCTCGAACTCGCCGAGAAGTTCGGCAAGGAGGGCGACGACGGCCTGCACGTCCACCACGACCTCACCCAGGAGGAACTCGCCCAGCTGGTCGGCGCCTCCCGTGAGACGGTCAACAAGGCCCTCGCCGAGTTCGCGCTGCGGGGCTGGCTGCGGATCGAGGCCAAGGCCGTCGTCCTGCTGGACGTCGAGCGCATGCGCCGCCGCGCCCGTTAGGTCGGCGACGCCCCGGCCCCGCACGGCGGGAGCCCCGGGCCGGCGGGCTCCGGCCCGCGTCGAATCCCCTCGTCGGGAATCGCGCGGACCGGAGCCCGTCGCCGTTTCCGCGGCGGAGGTTCGAGAGGGTGCGGCTCAGACCTCGACGCCGTCGGGCAGGCGTCCGTTCACGGCCAGGTAGCGCAGTTGAGCGCGGACCGACGACATCGCCGCGAACCGGATCTGCTCGGTGATGTCCGGGTACACCCGGTCGACGATCTCCTCCACCCGCACGGCACCCGCGGCCACCGCCTCCAACACCTGGCCGAGCCGGGACTCGCGGTGGTCGATGTAGGAGTCCAGCGCCGCGGCGGGCGTGGTGATGATCGGCCCGTGCCCCGGCAGCAGGGTGCGCACCTGCTCCTCGCGGACCAGGTCGCGCAGCCGGTACAGCGACTCCATGTAGGGCCCCAGACCGTCGTCGCCGTCGATGACGGTGCTCCCATGCCCCAGGACCGTGTCGCCGGTGAGGATCGCGCCGTCCGCCTCCACCAGCAGGCAGATCGAGTCGTCGGTGTGCCCGGGGGTGGCCAGCACCCGCAGCCGCAGACCGTCGACGTCCAACACCTCACCGTCGGTCAGGCCCCGGCCGCCCACCCGCAGGTCCGGGTCGACGGCGTGCACCGGGGCCCCGGTGAGTTCGGAGAAGTAGCGCGCGCCCTCGGTGTGATCGGGGTGCCGGTGGGTGAGGATCGCCATGAGCACCTGGGCGCCCTGTTCCTGCACGGTGCGCGCCACCCGTTCGAGGTGCCGCTCGTCGTGCGGGCCCGGATCGACCACCACGACCCCGCGGGCACCGGGCTCGCGCAGGATCCAGGTGTTGGTCCCCTCCAGGGTCATCGGCCCCGGGTTGGGGCACAGGACGCAGCCGGCGCGCAGTGTGCCTGAACCGTCGATCCTCATCGCACCTCACTCAACTGGGAAGGGGATAGTCGATCCCGTCGGGGGCGAAGACACGGAGCCGACCGTCGACCACGCGCACTTCGGGCTCAATGGCGACGATATCCCGTTTCGCGCTCCTCACCCCGGCCAGGGTGCCGCACTCGGCCACCTGACCGCAGGTGACCAGGGTCGGCGGCAGCATCGGCATCCGCCCCCGCGCCCACTCCTCCTCCACGAGCGCCGGGTCGATCCACCGGGTCAGGTCGGCCTCGCCGCCGACGTCCCGGGAAAGCTGGCCCCGCGGCAGTTCGGCGGCGAAGAACCAGGTGTCGAACCGGCGCTTCTCACCGACCGGGGTGATCCACCGCGACCAGGCGCGCAGCCACTCCGAGCGCAGTACCAGACCGCGACGGGACAGCACCTCGGTGAAGGAACGGGAACGGTCGATCAACCCCAACCGGTCCCGTTCCCACTCCTCCGACGTCGTGTCGAGGACGAGGCCGTCGCTCCCCGGCCCACCGGCCAGGAGCACGCCGGTCTCCTCGAAGGTCTCGCGGACCGCCGCGCAGACCAGGGCCCGTGCCCGGGGCACGTCGACGCCGAGCACGGCCGCCCACTCCTCGGGGGACGGCCCCGTCCAGGGCAGGTCACCGGCCGCGTCGCGCTCGTCCACCCCGCCACCGGGGAAGACGTAGGCGCCGGGGGCGAAGCCCATGGAGCGGACCCTGCGCATGAGCAGGACCTCCATGCCCTCGCCCGCCCGGCGCAGCAGCACCACCGTGGCGGCCGGACGGGGCACCGGGGCCCCGCCCTGCTCCGAACCGCTCGACATCGTTCCCTCCTCGCTCCTCAGACGACTTCGACGATCATGTCGACCTCGACCGGCGAGTCCAACGGCAGGGCCGCCACACCGACCGCCGCGCGGGCGTGCACGCCGGCCTCGCCGAACACCTGGGCGAGGAGGTCGCTGGCCCCGTTGATGACGCCGGGGTGCCCGGTGAAATCGGGTGCGCTCGCCACGAAGCCCCCCACCTTGACGACGCGGACGACGTTGGACAGTTCACCGACCTCGGAGCGCACCGCGGCGATCGCGTTGAGCGCGCACAGCGCCGCCAGCTCCCGCGCGGCCTCCGGGGTGACCTCCGCGCCGACCTTGCCGGTGGCGGGCAGCTTCCCGTCCACGAACGGCAGCTGGCCCGAGACGTACACGTGGGATCCGCTGCGCACGGCCGGAACGTAGGAGGCCACGGGGGCCGCCACCGGCGGCAGGGTCAGTCCGAGTTCGGTGATCCGCTCTTCCGGGGTGGCCATCTAGAGTTCCCGCTTCATGTAGGCGACGTACTGCTGGTTGCGCGGGTCGGTGCCCTCGGGCAGGGGCGCGGGAACGACGGAGACGAGTTCCCAGCCGTCGGCACCCCAGTTGTCGAGGATCTGCTTGGTGGCGTGCGACAGCAATGCCACCGTCTGGTACTCCCACTTGCTCATGTGGTCACTTACCCCCTGTGCGGTGCGCCCGGCTGGTCCGGGCACGTCGACGCCGCCACATTACTCACCCCGGCCGCCCACCGTGCGAGGCGAGGACACCCGCATAGACTCCGTGGGGTGAGCGAGCACGAACACGGACCACGGGAGCCCGGTCGGACGTGCGCCGGGGCCCGACTGCACATCGTCACCGGCAAGGGCGGGACCGGGAAGACGACGGTGGCGGCGGCACTGGCCCGGGCCCTGGCCTCCGACGGTGGCCGGGTGCTGTTGGTCGAGGTGGAGGGACGGCAGGGCGTCTCGACGCTGTTCGGTCTTCCGCCGTTGCCCTATGAGGAGCGCGAGATCGACTCCGTGCCCGGCGGCGGCAGCGTCTTCGCACTGGCTGCGGACGCCGAGGCGGCGCTCATGGAGTACCTGGAGATGTTCTACGGGATACGCCGGGCCGGGCAGGCGCTGACGAGGCTGGGCGCCGTCGACTTCGCCACCACCATCGCCCCCGGGCTGCGGGACGTGCTCCTGACCGGCAAGGCCACCGAGGCGGTGCGCCGACGGGAGGGCGGTCGGCGTCGCCCGGAGGGCCCCTTCCGTTACGACGCGGTCGTCATGGACGCGCCGCCCACCGGTCGGATCGGCCGGTTCCTCAACGTCAACTCCGAGGTGGCCGGGCTGGCCCGGGTCGGTCCGATCCGCAATCACGCCGACCGGGTGATGGAGGTGATCCGTTCGGAGCGGACCCGGGTGCACTTCGTGTCGTTGCTGGAGGAGATGCCCGCCCAGGAGACCCGCGACGGTATCGCCGAGATCTCCGACCTGGGGTTGCGCGTCGGCATGGTCGTCGTGAACATGGTGCGCCCGTCCCTGCTCTCGGAGGCCGGGCTGGCCACGGCCGCCGCGGGCGAGATCGACCTGGAGGCGTTGGCCACCGGTTTGAAGGCGGCCCGCCTCGACGACGCCGACGCGCTCTCCGTCTCGCTGGCGCGTGAGGTGACCGCGCACGCCCTGCGGGTGCGCCTGGAACGGCGGGTGCGCGGGGAACTCGCGGACACGGGCGCGCCGATGCTGGACCTGCCCCTGATGGAGGGCGGAATGGGACGGGCCGCACTGGAGGCACTGACCAACCGCATGATCGAACAGGGGGTGCGCCCGTGAGCGCCGAACGCCTGGACGTGGACGCGCTGCTCGACGATCCCTCGACGCGGATCGTGGTGTGCTGCGGCGCGGGCGGGGTCGGCAAGACCACCACGGCGGCGGCCCTGGGCCTGCGGGCCGCCGAACGCGGCCGGCGCACGGTGGTCATCACCGTGGACCCCGCCCGGCGACTGGCGCAGTCGATGGGGTTGGCGTCGTTGGACGACACCCCGCGTCCGGTGCCGCTGCCGGAGGGGGCCACCGGGAGCATGCACGCGATGATGCTGGACATGAAGCGGACCTTCGACCAGGTCGTCGAGGAGCACGCCGACCCGGAGCGGGCCCGGCAGATCCTGGCCAACCCCTTCTACCAGACCCTCTCCACGAGCTTCTCCGGCACGCAGGAGTACATGGCGATGGAGAAGCTCGGACAGCTGCGCCAGTCCGGGGAGTGGGACCTGATCGTGGTGGACACCCCGCCCAGCCGGTCCGCGTTGGACTTCCTGGACGCACCGAAACGGTTGGGGCGGTTCCTGGACGGACGACTGGTCAGGTTCCTGAGCGCCCCCGCGCCCAGTGGGGCCTTCCGGTTGTTGGGCGCCGGTGTCGGGCTGGTGACGTCGATCCTGGGCAAGGTCCTGGGGACGCAGCTGTTGAACGACCTGCGAGCGTTCGTGACGGCGTTCGACACGGTGTTCGGAGGGTTCCAGGAGCGCGCGGAGCGCACCTACCGTTTGCTCCAGGCGCCGGGGACGGCGTTCGTGGTGGTGGCGGCGCCCGAGGCCGACGCCCTGCGGGAGGCCTCCTACTTCATGCGACGGCTGGCCACCGACGCGATGCCGCTGGCGGGGTTGGTGATCAACCGCACCCATCCGCTGCCACAGGGGGCGGGCGCCGGTTTGGACGCGGACACGGCGTCGGCGTCGGCGGACGCGTTGGCCGCCGCCGGGGAGCACCCGGAGACCGTGGCGGCACTGCGGTTGCACGCCGACCTGGTCCGCACCCACCTGCGCGAGCGGGAACTGCGGGACCGGTCGACGGCCGACCATCGGGAGGTCCCGGTGGTGGAGGTGCCCGCGCTGCCCGAGGACGTGCACGACCTGGACGGCCTGCGGGGCATCGGGAGGGCCCTGGCCGGCGGGTGAACCCCGGCCGGCGCGGTCGCGCCGGCCGTACCGCACCGTCCGACGCGGCGACCTCAGTCCGCGGAGGCCGCGTGGGTCTCGGCGTAGCGGACCAGATCACGGACGAGGTCCTCGTCACCCTCGCGCCGGACCTCGTCCAGGACCGGCGCCCAATCGGTGACCTGGGGGTGCTTGCGCAACAGGGCGCGGCGTTCGCGTTCGGTCATGCCGCCCCAGACACCGAACTCCACCCGGTTGTCCAACGCGTCCACCAGGCACTCGGTGCGCACGGGGCAGTCATGGCAGATGAGTTTGGCGCGGTTCTGCGCCGACCCCTGAACGAACAGTGCGTCGGGGTCGATCCTGCGGCAGCGTGCCCGGGTCGTCCACTGGTCAATCCACATGTGCGCTGTTCCCCCGTGGTGAGCCGCGGCCGCGGGAGCCCGGCGATCCGTGTGCTCCGAGCGGTTGCCGGGAAAGGGTAGGCTCCGGCTGACGAGTGGGACGGACGGAGATCCGCCCCGTTGTGCAAAAAGTTACGGACTCCGGGGCCGTCGCGACAGAACCCACTCGACCCACTTTCCATCCCACCGAATATGGTCCGCTCGGGCCATTGCGCGGACGGTGTCGACCCTCCACCTGTGATGACCCGGTGCCCCTTCGTGACCGAACCGAAGGGTGTAGAGGCTGCGATAACACGTGAAAAGATGTTTTGGGGGCAGAGCCCGCGCGGTGCCGTGGGCGTTTCGGTACGCCCGAGCACCATCCGTTCCACAGCGCCCCTCTCGGCGCTCATGTGGTCACCTAATCTGATGGGGTGGGTCAGGGGACATTGCTTCAGAGAATCAGCCAACTGGTCGTCGTCAGTGCCATCGCCGGACTCCTGGTCGCCGCGTTGGCACTGCCCGCCGTCGGTGGTGTCGGCATCACCGCCCGCAACGTCGCCGCCGGCTTCCTCGACATGCCCGGCAATCTGGAGACGCCGCCTCCCCCGCAGCGCTCCACCATCTATGACAGCGAGGGCGGTGTCATCGCGGAGATCTTCGATCAGAACCGCGAGCTCATCTCCCTCGACGACGTCTCCCCGGTGATGGTCGACGCCATCCTCTCCATCGAGGACGCCCGCTTCTACGAGCACGGCGGCCTGGACGTGTCGGGCACGCTGCGCGCGGCCCTGCGCACCCTCGGCGGCAACACCGAGGGCGCCTCGTCCATCACCCAGCAGTACGTCAAGAACGTCCAGATCGAGGCGGCCACCTCCCAGGAGGAGCTGGAGACCGCTCGCGAGGAGACGATCGCCCGCAAGATCCGGGAGCTGCGCTACGCGATCGCCCTGGAGAAGCGGATGACCAAGGACGAGATCCTTGAGGGCTACCTCAACATCGCCTACTTCAGCGATGGCGCCTACGGCGTCGAGTCGGCCGCACAGCACTACTTCAAGGTCCCCGCCAGCGAGCTGGAACTGCACCAGGCCGCGACCATCGCCGGCCTGGTCCGCTACCCGTACCTGTACAACCCGCGGTTCTTCCCCGAGCAGACCGTCGAACGCCGCAACGTGGTGCTCGACCGCATGGTCGCCTCCGGGGCCATCACCGAGGCCGAGGCCGAGGAGGCCAAGGCCGAGCCGCTGGAAGTGGACCTGGACACCCCGCCCAACGGGTGCGTGCCCAGCAAGCAGCCGTTCTTCTGCGACTACGTGGTCCAGGAGATCGAGAAGGACGATCGCTTCGGCCCCAACGAGACCGAGCGGGCGCGCTGGCTGCGCACCGCCGGCCTGGAGATCCACACCACCCTGGTGCCGCAGACCCAGAAGTCCGCGCAGGAGGCGGTGGACAAGTGGGTGCCGCGCAAGAACGAGTCCCGCAAGGTCGCGGCCGAGGTCGTCATCCAACCGGGGACCGGCCGCATCCTCGGCATGGCGCAGGGGCGCAACTACGGCCCCGACGAGAGCAAGCTCGGCGAGACCTCCATCAACTTCGCCACCGACGCCGATCGGGGCGGCAGCAGCGGGTTCCAGGCAGGGTCGACCTTCAAGGCGATCACCCTGGCCGCGGCGCTGGAGGAGGGGATGCCGTTCAGCACGGCGTTCAACTCGCCCACCAAGGTGTCCGTGTCGGGGCAGCGCAGCTGCAACGGCGGATCCCTGTCCACCTGGGAACCGAGCAACGCCGGTGACACCGCCTCGGGCACCACGCACAACATGGTCTCGGGCACCAAGGCGTCGTCCAACACCTACTTCGCGCAGTTGCAGGCCAAGGTCGGCATCTGCGACGTGATGGAGATGGCCGAGAAGCTGGGCCTCAAGCGCGCCGACGGCACCCTGTTCACCGAGAACGAGAACTCGCTGGCCAACAGCAGCTTCACCCTGGGCAGCGAGGAGGTGTCCCCGCTGCGGGTCGCCAACGCCTACGCCACGTTCGCCTCGGGCGGCATGTACTGCGAGCCGCAGGCCATCACCACGATCGAGGACAAGCAGTCCGACACCACGATCGAGATCGAGCCCGAGTGCGAGCGGGCGCTGGACGAGGACGTCGCCCACGGCGTCTCCTACCTGCTGTCGCAGACCTTCAACGGCGGTACCGCGAGCGCCTTGGGCATCGGTCGCCCGGCGGCGGGCAAGACCGGTACCACCGACGGTTCCGCGGCGGCCTGGTTCGCCGGGTTCACACCTCAGATGGCGGCGGCGGTGTTCGTCGCCGACCCGCGCGGTCCGCAGCAGTACCCGCTGACCAACGTCACCATCGGCGATCGCTACTTCCCGGTGGTGTACGGGGCGACGATCTCCGGGCAGATCTGGAAGGAGACCTTCCAGGGCGCGCACGAGGGACTGGAGGTGAAGCAGCTGCCGTCCGCGCCGGGCCGGTTCGGTTCGACGTCGGTGCCCAGGCCTCCCTCACCCGAACCGGACGACGACCCCAGCCCGGCGTCCGACGACGGCGGTGTGCCCGACGTGGTCGGCCAGACCGAGTCCGAGGCCGTGAGGCTCCTGGAGGCGGCCGGCTACGAGGTGAACGTGTCCGCCACCCGCCTCAACTCGTCCGAGCCCGAGGGCGCGGTGGCCGCGGTCAACCCCGACCCCGGGACGCGCCTGCCGCGCGGGGCCACGGTCAACGTGTTCCTGAGCCAGGGCGGTGGGACCGCGGGAACCACCGATGACGACGACGGATGGTTCCGGGTGCGACCGGCGCACACGCCGACGACCGGACCACGGGACTGACCGGAGCACGACGAGGGGGCCGCGGCGCACGCCGCGGCCCCCTCGTGTGCGCGGGGTGTCAGCCCGCCAGCTGCCGCTTGACCTCGGCGGCCACCCGGGAGCCCTCGGCCCGGCCGGCGATCTTCGGGTTGACGACCTTCATGACCTGGCCCATGCCCCTGGGTCCCTCCGCGCCCGTCTCCCGGATCGCGTCGGAGATCATGGTGGCCAGCTCCTCGTCGGTGAGCTGCGCCGGCAGGTAGTCGGAGATGACCGCGCTCTCGGCCCGCTCGGCCTGCGCCTGCTCCGGCCGACCGCCCTTCTCGAACGCCTCGGCGGCCTCCCGGCGCTTCTTGGCCTCGCGGGTCAGCAGCGTGACGACCTCGTCGTCACCGAGGACGCGCTGGGTGGAACCGGCGGCCTCCTCGGTGGAGATCGCGGCCAGGACCATGCGAAGGGTGCCGGTGCGCACCTTGTCACGCGCCTTGATGGCGGTGGTCAGGTCGCTCTTGAGACGGTCTTTGAGTTCGGACATGGGCCGATCCTACGGTGGCGGCGGGCGGACCCACCAACGTTTTGTGCACGGGCGACGCGGATCTGAGACGATCAGCGGGGGTGCGGGGACGCCGATTCGCGACCGCTCCGTCCCGCACGGGGCACGCCGACCAATGGCACCGCATCCCTGAGCCGGGCCCGATGAGGAAGAAGGCGGCATGGGCATCGACAAGGGACGACTCCTGCGCAACGTGGGCCGTACGGCGGCGATCACGGGGGCCGTCGGGGTGGCGGGGCTGACCTACGCCTCGGTCATCGAGCGCAACTGGTTCCGGTTGCGCCGGTACGAGCTTCCCCTGCTGCCCCCGGGCAGCCCGCGACTGCGCGTCCTGCACCTGTCGGACGCGCACCTGACGCCGGGGCGCCGGATGCTCATCGACTGGATCCGGGGCCTGGAGAGGTACGAACCGGACCTGGTGATCAACACCGGCGACTCGCTGGCGCACCCGGAGGCGGTGGAGCCGTTCATCGACGCCCTGGGGCCGCTCCTGGACCGGCCGGGCGCGTTCGTGTACGGATCCAACGACCTGTTCTCCCCCCAGTTCAAGAACCCGGCCCGCTACCTGTGGCGGACCAGCAAGGACGACTACCGCAAGCGCCGGGTGCCGGACCTGCCCTGGCGCGAACTGGGCGCGGCGATGTCCGGGTCGGGGTGGCTGGACCTGAACAACCGGAAGGGGTCGCTGAAGGCCGGCGGACTCGGTGTGGCGCTGGCGGGTGTGCACGACTCGCACATCAAGCTGGACCGCTACGACGAAATCGCGGGAGCGGCCGACCCGACCGCGGACCTGCGGCTGGGCGTGCTGCACTCGCCGGAGCCGGCCAACCTGGACCGGTTCGCGGCCGACGGATACCAGCTGATGCTCGCGGGTCACACCCACGGCGGCCAGCTGTGCCTGCCGTTCTACGGGACTCTGGTCACCAACTGCGGGATCGACCGACCGCGGGCGTGGGGGCTGAACGAGTACGCGGGGGCGTGGTTGCACGTGTCCGGCGGCCTGGGCACCTCGCCGTACGCGCCGGTGCGGTTCTGCTGCCGCCCGGAGGCATCACTGCTGGACCTCGTGGCCGGCCCCGGGGGCGGTTGAGCGACGTCACCGATATCGATTACCCGAGCACTCCCCATGTCCGCTAGACTTGGGCTCGTTGCTTCGGGGTGTAGCGCAGCTTGGCAGCGCGCTTCGTTCGGGACGAAGAGGTCGTGGGTTCAAATCCCGCCACCCCGACTGTGAAGTAGCAGGCGAGAGGCTTGATCGCGGACATCCGCGATCGGGCCTCTTCTTGTTTGACCGTGGTTCGACCGTGAGATTGAACGTCACGAGATGGCCGCGACCGGCCACCCCCGACACCGCGCGATCCTCAATGATCGACGTCCGCCGCCCCGATCACGCGCAGCAGATCCGCCGTGGGGACACGGTAGAGGCCACCGATCCTGACTACCCGGCATGGGAAGTCATCGCAGCGCGCCGGCTCGTACGCCTTCGTACGACCGATGCCGAGGATGCTGGCGGCGGTCATCAGGTCGATGGTGGGTGGAAGTTGTCTGAGTTCATCCAGGGTCAGAGCCACAAGGCCTCCAGAGAAGTCGATCTGTCGACTTCGGAAAGCTCACTGCCACGACGCCGCCCCACATTTGACAGCGGTCGCGAGCGACACGTGTCGGGGACCCATGGTCCACCCCTGCACCCATACTGATCTGGGAGGCCACATACGCAGGGGTAGCCCCTCATAGGGACGGGGGCAACGACCGGTTCAACGGCCACCCGGTTGACGTAGGTGGGCAATCGCTGAGACCGCCATCCGTAGTGTCGCCCCGTGCCTTCCTTTGTCATCACCTCCCGTCCGTCCCGTGCGAGCGCTCCTGCCCACTTGTTGCGATCGAGACGGACTTCTCGGCTCACTGGCACAGGAAAAAGACCCAGCCGTGTGCACAACTGAGCTTCGTGTGGCTGATGGGGTCGGACGCCAGCTACCGGTCTCGGGCCTCGTGCATCCACTCCAGGGGACCACGCGCCAGAGCTTCCTCCGCGAGGCGCTTCGCCGAGGCGGTCTTGAGAGCGGCCAGGGACGTGTCGATCCACGCCTGCGTGTGCGTGTTGCCCTGCTCTCGGTACTCCACGGCCTGCAACAGACATTCGAACTTGTCCGCGTCGCGTGCGCAGCGGGCCTCCAACGACTCCTTGGCCTCGTACTCCCCGACCACAGAGCCGATCACCTCCGCCAGCGGTTCCGGAAGACCGGCCGTCTGGTCTGCGGTCACCTCGGTGTTGGGTGCGGCCTTGAGGTAGCGCTTGCCAACGTAAGGGATGTCCATCACCCGGGTTTCCTGGGTGTCGTGGAACAGCGCAAGGAACGCCGCTCGCTCGGGGTTCGCACCTTCGAGCGAGGCGATCACCGCAGCGACGACGGCCGTGCGGTGCGAGTGGTCCGCGATGGACTCGGGGTCCGTCACCCCGGCGATCTGCCAGCCCGTGCGCTTGTAGCGCTTCAGCAGGCCGATCTCGTACAGGAAGTCGACGGTGCTGGTGTCCTGCTCGTCTGCCATGGGGCTCCTCTACCTCCGCTGTGCCATCCGAAGAGCGTAGAGGACGGCCTCCAGTTCGCGTCGGGATCGCTGTGAAACCGTCCCCTCGTCCAGAAGGCGGAGCACGATCGGAGTCGTGCTCGCCGCGTTCCTGTCATCCAGGAGGCCCGGCTTGCGGATGATGAGTGCCCACAGGCTGTGGACGACGATGTCGACATAGGGATTCGCGGGGTCGAGCTTGCCCGTGAGGTGATTGAGCATGCGATCGCCCCGCCAGGCGTCCACGTCCAACTCGACCATGAACGTGTCGGCCAACTGTGGATCGGCCACCTCGCCCAGCCAGTACGCCCAGTAGTTCAGGTTGGCGGTCTCACACGCATCGGTGGACACGTGCGCGTCGATGAACTCGGGAAGCGCCTCCGTATCCCCCTTCCGGGCCAGTGAGTGGGCACCGGAGCGCACGACCGCCCATGAGGGCGACCACTCCGCGGCGGCGCGAAGACGGCGCTTCTCCGCTCCCTGCATCACAGCTAGCCATTCGGCGGTCTCCGCAGAGGTGTCGAACCCCGTCACGTAGTGCGCCTGCCGACGGAGGAGAGACCCCTTCACCGTGTCGCGTGACGCCTGTTCGGCCGCAGCCCTCAAGTGCGCGCTTATGTGCTGGCGCTCATCCGCCGCCAGTTCGGGACCGCTGCCCGTCGGCCCACGCCTGACGGATGAACCCGTCTCCGCGAGAACTGCCGGAGCGACCCCGATGAACGGCCAGGCCACCAGGTCGGTGAACGGCCTCGTGATCACCCACGTGGCGAGCGGATGGCTCTCAAGGTCGACCGTGCGCCCTGCTCCGAGCACGTATCCCAGGAAGCGGTCGGCTTCCAGTGCCGTGTCGAGTTGCGTGAGCAGGCGGGGAGCGGCCCCGAGCCGGTGCAGGAGGTGCCGCAGCCGGAAGTACTGGCCAGTGCTGACCGCCATCAGCGGGCGCCGTCCGGACTCCCATCCCTGAAGGGTGCTCACGTCCACGCCGATCCGTTCGGCAAGGGACTCCTGCGTGTGCCCGACCGCCCTCCGGAGGGCCTTGAGGACGTGGCCGGACACCCGCCCCTCGCGTTCGGAGTCGGGCGCGGCGGAGAAACCCTGACCCGTGGTCAGTGTTGGTCGGCTGTTCTTCGGCATGGGGGCCTCGAAGGGGGTTCGGACTCGTACTGGCAGTCACTTCGACCAGGCATGACCGCTCCGTAACGTCACCACCACGATAGAACAGCCGACTGGGACACAGGGTGAGGTTGATGACCCAGAACCCCCGACAGACCGCCTTGGTACCCACTTGCTCCGTACGGCTCCCGGGCACCGGGGAGAACGTGGTCGAGGCCCGACGCTTCACCGTCACGACCTTGAGGGAAACGGAGGCTGACGTTCCCGAGGACGTGGTGGACCGGGCGGAACTCCTCGCCTCCGGGCTGGCGACGAACGCGATCCGGCACACGCGCAGTGGAGACGACGGAGAGAGCTTCGTCGTGGTGGTCATCGCCGAACCGGGGCTTGTGCGGGTCACCGTCCGTACCGGGGAACCACGTGATCCCGCCCGGGCTCCAGTAGTACGCCATGCGACCCCTCTCGCGGAGTCCGGGAGAGGGTTGGCACTGGTGGACACGTTGGCCGACGAGTGGGGAGAGCTGCCCTGGCCTGAATGCGGTGTCTTCTTCCAGCTCACGTGGACGGAGGACTCACGACGATGACCTACGAACTCAACCCCAGCGCCGCCCTGTACCGGGCACGGCGCGAGTTCACCCACTACGAACTGATGAAGGTGCACGACCCCTCTGGGTCCCCCGAGTACATCGCCGTGCTCAAGTCGAACGCACTCCACACCGGACACGCAGTGTTGGTGTGCGCTGGCGACGTGGACGAGTTGGGCGCTGTCCTGCGTGCTCAGGGTCCTCCCCGTCTCCCCCGCCGTTCCGAGCACCGGGCGCGATGATCACGGGCTGCTCGTCACTCCCGCGCTTCACGACTCGGACGGTTGCGGATGCGGGAGAGGGCGTCGAGGGCGGTCTCGTCAGCGTCGGGGAGGGTGTGCAGGTAGCGCGCCGTGGTGGCGATGTCGGCGTGGCCGAGGCGTTCCTTCACGATCTGGAGGTCCGCGACGCCAGCGAGCAGCCACGAGGCGTGCGCGTGGCGAAGGTCGTGCATACACAGACCGATGCCGATGTCGGCCGCCTTGAGGGCGGGCTTCCAGGTCTGGCGACGGAACCAGTCTGACGAGATGTGCCCATCGGTGTCGGGGTCCGAGGAGACCTGGGATCGTCCTTGCGCTCCGAACGTCGCCGCGCCCGGTACAAGGCGTGGGCGTCCTCAAGGTGTCGGACGGGCCTCCGCCCCGGCCCCGCAGTGTACGCCGGGGCCGGGGCCGGGACCCGTCCACCGGGAGGGATCAGGCGAGGGCGGGGTAGTCGGTGTAACCGCGGTGGTCGCCGCCGTAGAAGGTGGGGCGGTCCGGGGTGTTGTAGGGGCCGCCGGCGCGGATGCGATCGGGCAGGTCCGGGTTGGCGAGGAACAGGGTGGCCAGCGACACCGCCTCGGCCAGGCCGCCCTCGATGGTCTCCTCGGCGCGCTCGGGGGTGACCGGGCCCGCGTCCGGAACGGGGTGCGGGTTGAGGATGAGCGAGCCGGACCACGCGGAGCGGACGAGGGCGGTCAGGCCCCGGTCCCCGGTCTCGCCGACGTGGAGGAACGCCAGCGGGGGCAGGGCGGACAGGAGCACGGGGTAGAGGTCGGCGGCGTCGCTCTCGGCGATGTCGTTGTAGGGGTTGGCCGGGGAGATCCGCAGGCCCACGCGATCGGCCCCGACGGCCTCGGCGACAGCGTCGACGGTCTCGACGACGGCGCGGGAGCGCCCGGTGGGGGAACCCCCGTAGGAGTCGGTGCGCCGGTTGGCGTTGTCGGCGAGGAACTGGTGGAGGAGGAATCCGTTGCCCGCGTGGACCTCCACCCCGTCGAACCCGGCGTCGACCGCGTTGCGGGCGGCCCTGGCGAAACCCTCGACGGTGCGGGCGATGTCGTCGGCGGTGAGTTCGCGGGGAACCGGGTACTCCAGGGCGCGGCCCGGGGCGTAGGCCCGACCGGCGGCCCGTACCGGGGAGGGCGCGACCGGGTGGTGGCCCTCGTGGTTGAGGTCCGGGTGGCCGATGCGCCCGGCGTGCATGAGCTGGGCGACGATGCGTCCGCCGGCGCGGTGCACGGCCTCGGTGACCGGACGCCAGGAGGCGACCTGGGCGTCGGTGTGCAGGCCCGGGGTGTCGATGAAGCCCTGGCCGACGGCGTCGGGGTGGACGCCCTCGGTGATGATCAGCCCGGCTCCGGCGCGCTGGGCGTAGTACTCGGCGGTGAGCGCGGTGGCGCGACCGTCCGGGGTGGCGCGGTTGCGGGTCATGGGCGCCATCACCAGGCGGTTGGCGAGGGGGATCTTGCCGAGGGTGGTGGGGGTGAAGAGCCGGGACACGGCGGTCTCCTTTTCAGCGGACGGGGGTGGGGACGGGGGTGCGGGCGGCCGGCGCTCGGGGCGGCCGACCGGCCAGGACGACGGCGGTGATGACGGCGAGGGCACCGACCAGTTGGAGGGGGGCCAGCGCCTGGCCGAGGACCAGGTAACCGAGGAGGACCGCGGCGAGGGGGCTGCCGAAGGACAGGAAGGAGACCGTCGGCGCGGGCAGGCGTTCGATGCCGCGGAACCAGAGCGCGTAGGCGATGAGCGCACCGATGACGCTCAGGTAGGCGAACCCGGTGAGGTTGCCGACGGTGATCCGGTCGGGGAGTCCCTCGACGAGGAGCAGGAAGGGGAGCAGGGCCAGCCCTCCGGCGGTCAGTTGCCATCCGGTGAAGGTCAACAGGGTCGTGCCCGGTGGGCGTCCCCAGCGTTTGGTGAGCACGATACCGGTGGCCATGCTGACCGCGCCGAGGAGACCGGCGATGACGCCGACGGTGTCGAGGGCGGCGTCGGGGCGCAGGACGAGGAGGGCGACCCCGGCGATGGCGGTGGTCGCGGCGACGATCTGGACCGGGCGGACCCGGTCGCCGAGCAGGAGGGCGGACAGGCCCAGGACGAGGATCGGCTGGATCGCCATGACGAGCGCGGCCACCCCGCCGGGCAGGTGGTAGGCGGCCACGAAGAGGAGGAGGAAGAAGGCGCCGATGTTGAGGACGCCCAGGACCGCGGAGCGCCACCACCAGGAACCGCGGGGCAGGACGCGGCCCAGGGCGATCAGGGCGAGGCCGGCCGGAAGGGCGCGGACCGTGGCGGCCAGCAGGGGGCGGTCCGGGGGGAGGAGTTCGGTGGTGACGAGGTAGGTGCTGCCCCACACGACCGGGGGGAGGGTGGTGAGGAGGAGGTCGGATAAGCCTCCCCGGGCGATGGCACTCATGACTCGATCACGAACCTTTCGATGTCGAACTTTCCGATGCCGAGATCATAGGCACACTGATAACCTGCATGTCAAACAGTTCGACGTCGAAAGGTTGCGCGACGATGCGGGACGCGGTGGACATGTTCCTCGACCAGTGGGCGCGTGAGCGCCCCGGCCTCGACGTCTCCCCCATGGGGCCGATCGGCCGTCTGTCGCGGGCCTCCCACCTGGTGGGGAAAAGGCTGAAGGAGAACTTCGCCCGGGAGGACATGGAGGCGTGGGAGTTCGACGTACTGGCGACGCTGGTGCGCTCCGGACCACCGCACACCCTCACCCCGAAGGAGCTGTCGGCGATGACCATGGTCGGCTCGGCCGCGATGACGAACAGGGTGGACCGGCTGGTCGCCAAGGGCATGGTCGGTCGCGAGGTGGACCCGGACAACCGGCGTCGGCTGCTCATCAGCCTCACCCCCGAGGGGGAGGCGTGGGTGGACCGGGTCCTGGAGGGCCATCTGGCCACCGAACGCCGTCTGTTGGCGGGGCTGAGCGAGGAGGATCGGGCGGGACTCGACCGGTTGCTGCGCGCCCTGTTGTGTTCGCTCGGCGACAGCCAGGACGACCTCGGCCCGGCCACCGCCACGGGCGACCGAGGAGGCCGGGGAAACCGTCCCGTGTGACGTCACGTCACACGGGACGGTGACGCGACGGCACTGACCCGGGGCGGGCCGCCGGGGGACGGTGAGGTCATGTCCTCTCACACCGAGCACCCACCGTCCGCTCCCGAAGCCGGGCCTTCGGCGCGCTCCACCCCGGTCGCCGAACGCGTGCTGGCACCGGACCTCGCCCGCGGCATGATGCTGCTGCTCATCGCCCTGGCCCACGTGCCCTGGTTCATCTACGACGCTCCCGGCGGCACCGCCCTGCTGCACCCCACCGAGGGGAACCTCGCCGACCGGATCGCCCAGGCCCTGACGATCATCGTCGTGGACGCCCGCACACACACCATGTTCGCCTTCCTCTTCGCCTACGGCATCGGCCAGATGTACGCCCGGCAGAGGACGCGCGGCACGAGCGAACGGGACGCCCGCAGGATCCTGCGCCGCCGCCACCTGTGGATGCTCGTCTTCGGCGCGGTGCACGCCGCCCTGCTGTGGCAGGGCGACATCCTGGGCGTCTACGGGCTGATCGGCCTCGTCATGCTGCCGCTGTTCTTCGACCGCAGCGACCGCACCGTCAAGATCGGGGTGGTCGTGCTGCTCGCCCTGGGCGCCCTGTTCGGCGCCCTCACCCTGTTCTTCTCCCTGGCCGCGGATCCGGTCGCGTCCGCCGGAGGGGCCGCCGACGTGCAGCGGCTCAGCATCTCCGAGACCGACTACCTGGTCTCCGCCGCGATCCGCCTGCCCACCTGGTTCCTCACCCTGTTCTCCGGCGTGCTCACGCTGGCCCTGCCCACGGCCTTCCTCATGGGCCTGCTCGCCGCCCGGCGGCGGATCCTGGAGGAGCCCGGACGCCACCTGCCGCTGCTGCGCCGGGTCGCCTTCTGGGGCATCTCCGTCGGGTGGGCCGTCGGCGCGGTGTTCGCCCTCCAGCACGTGGGCGTTCTGAGCCCCGACCACATGGCGGTGACCGCCTCCGCGCACTTCTTCACCGGCATCTTCACCGGGGTGGGCTACGCCGCGCTCTTCGGCCTCATCGCCCACCGCGTCAGCGCGCGCGGAACCCGGGACCGACTGCCGGTCCGGGCGCTGGTGTCCCTGGGCCGCCGCTCCCTGAGCGGTTACCTCGCCCAGTCACTGGTGTTCGCCCCGTTCCTCGCCGCCTGGGGCCTGGGCTGGGGCGTGCACCTGTCCAGTTGGTCGGCGGTGCTCGTGGCGGTCGCCACGTGGGCGGCCACCGTGGCGGTGGCGTTCCTGATGGACCGCGCCGGTGTGCGCGGCCCGGCGGAGACCCTGCTGCGCGGGCTCTCCTACCGCGCGAACCGCTGACGGCCCCCGCTCCCCGGCCCGGAAACCCCGGCGCCGGGGTTTCCGGGCCGGGGAGCGCGCGCCCCCAGGGGACGGGGCGGTCCGGAGCCGTCCGCTTGACCGGCGACGCGCTCTCCGTGCTCCGGCGGTGCCGGATCGGGTCCCGCTCGTCGTCGAAGGGCTCGGGTCCGCGGCTCGTGTCCCGGTCGTACACCGACCGTTGGAGCCGCGGACCCGAGACCCGGGATCCCCGAACCCGCCCTAGCTGCGGATGTTGATGTCGACGCAGACGTAGAAGGCGTTGGGGGTGTCGGCGATGTTCCACACCGCGAGGAGCTTCTGCCGGCCGTTGTAGCCGGACAGGTCCACGTTGTGCGTGAAGGTCGAAGGCGGCTGCGCCCCGTTGTCGTTGAACACGTCGACCCGCTGCCCGCCGATGAAGTACTCCCAGGTGGAGGTGCGGTGGTTGGCGGTGATGGTCCACGTGAAGGGCTGGGTGCGGCCCACGTCCGTCACCCGCCACCCGCGGCCGTCGTCGTTGAGCTCGGAGAACTGGGAGTTACCGCCGGAGCAGCTGGTGAGGCCCTTGGGGCCCTCCACGCTCTGCGGCTCCCACTGGATGGAGCCGCACTGGACGATGCCGGCGGCGCACTGGGCCTGCCGGCTCAGCGGATTGGAGATGTAGCCGTGGGCGTTGGCGACACCGGCGGGCATGAGGCCGAAGAACAGCGTGGTGGCGGCGGCGATGGCCGTCGCGGCGCGGAGGCGGCGCTTCCTGCGCGGGGTGGCGCCGGGGGGCGCGGACTCAAGGATCGACATGCGGGGCCCTTCTGTGGTGGGTCATGGTCCCCCTTCGCACGGGAACACGCCGAGGGGGACGCGTAGCGGGATGACCCGGACCGTGACCGGTCCAGGGCGGGGCTGGGCGCTCGGGGTTCGGATGGGCCCCTGGCACCGGACGGCGATGTCCCGGAGACCCCTGTGCACCGGGGTCTCCCGCCCGTTCTGGACGAACGTAAGCAGTCCGTGACGAACGGTCAAGAGCCCTGGTGGCGGGCCGTGGAGCGGCCGGACCAGACCGCCCGCCGGCCCAATGTGCGCGATCCGAGCGCTGGTACGGGCACCGAGGGGAAGGGTGTGAGCAGAGGGAACAGGGGGGACTCGGACACGCCGTGCGACCGGTCCGCTCCCGAAAGGAGTAGACCAATCCGGGGTGAGCGAGGTCACGGCACCAGACCTGACCAAAAGGTCATATTTCCCTTACCCGTTCGCCGAGGACCCGGTCGGAGCCTCGGCCCGAGAGCTTCGGAGTGTCCGGAACCACTCCGGGACGGTCCCCGCGCGCCGTACGGCCGAAGACCGGCCCCGGGGCGAGAACGCCTCCCACCGCGGCGGGCGCCCTGAGGGGCCTTCCCTCGTGGACGAGAGCGTCGACTCGGGTACGATCCCCGTCACACGAGAGGAGCGGGAGAGCCGTGTCGCCATCGCCGGGGGCGCGCACGCGCCCGAAGGTACGGCGTGTGTCACAGCAGGCGGAAGCGGTTATCTCCTACGATCCTGGACATGGACCGATCGTCCGACGCATCCCCGCTGCGGCGGATCACCGCCGAGTCCTGCCTCCTGGGCGGGGCCGGTCACGCCGTGCTGCTCCAGATCGCCCACCCGAGCGTCGCCCACGGGGTGCTCCACCACAGCGACTTCGACCACCGGCCGTTCTCCCGCCTGTTCGGCACCCTCGCCTACGTGTACGGGACGGTCTACGGCACCGAGGCCGAGAGGGAACGGCTGCACGCCATCGTCCGCGCGATGCACAAGAAGGTCACCGGCCCCGGCTACCGGGCGCTCGACGACGACCTGCTGCTGTGGGTCGCCGCCACGCTGTGCCACAACGCGGCCCGCCTGCACACGATGGTGTTCGGCGGGTTCCGGGACCGCGACGAGTACGCGCTCTTCCTGCGCGAGGCATCGGTGCTCGGCACCGCCCTGGGGCTGCCGGAGTCGGCCTGGCCGGGCACTCCCGAGGAGTTCGACGCCTACTGGGAGAAGGCGGTGTCGGGCCTGAAGGTCGGCGACGAGGCGCGCGACATCGCCCACCGCCTGTTCCGGCCCCGTCAACCGGTGCTGCGGGCGCTGATGCCCCTGCAACGGCTGCTGACCACCGGACTGCTCCCCCCCGACCTGCGCGAAGGGTTCGGCCTGCCCTGGTCGCCGCGCAGACAGCGGGTCTTCGACGCGGTCATCGGCGTCACGCGGACCGTCTACCCGCGTCTGCCCCGACCGTTGCGGGTCCTGCCCGCCACGGTGTGTCTGTGGTCCATGCGTCGCGGGGAAGCGGCCCGTCTCAGCCGCCGAACCGTTCGGCCAGGGCCGCACGGGCGCGCTCGGCGTCGGGCGATCCCACCTCGGTGAAGATCTCCGCGGCCGTCCGCAGGAACCCCTCCCCCCGATCCGCGGTCATCGTGGGCGCGGGCAGGGTGCCCAGGGCCAGGCAGGCACGGGCGACGATGTAGCGCTCATCGCGTTCGACGGCGAGGGCGTGGGCCTTCTCCAGGGCGATCACGGCCTCCTCGTGGTGACCCGCCTCGGCGTGGGTGATGCCCAGGTCGGTGAGGATCTCGGCGTCGCCGCTGCGGTGACCGGAGCTCTCGGCCAGGGCCAGGGCCTCCTCGTGGGCCTCGATCGCCTCGTCCCAGCAGCAGGCCGCCCGGTAGGCGACACCGAGGGAGTTGTGGATGTAGATCCGGCTGGCGACCAGCCCCAGCCGATGGGACAGATCCAGTGCCTCGTCGAGGTCGCGCAACGCCGATTCCACGTCCCCGAGACCGACCCTGGCCTCCCCCATGACCCGTTTGACCAGGGCCCTGGAGTCCTGGTCGTCCTCCTTCGGGACCTTGGCCAGCGCCTGTTCCGCGCAGTGGAGGGCCTCCCGGTGCTGGCCGAGGCTCTGCCGCACGACCGCCAGGTTGCCCCACTGGAGGGCCTCCAGCCGCCGGTCCCCCAAGGCCACCGCGTGTTCGAGGACACCCTGGATGGCCTCGGCCGACTCCCTCAGACGTCCGACCCGTTCGTAGACCATCCCGAGATTGGCCAGGGCCCGGATGATGCCCCGGCTGTCGCCCACGCGGGTGAGCAGGTCCCGGGCCTCGACGAGCATCCGCAGCGCGTCCTCGAACCGGCCGGAGAAGTAGTGTCCTATGCCCAGACCGATGAGGGTGACGGCACGGCCGCGGAGATTGCCCTGCCGGTCACTGATCTGGAGGGCCCGTTCCTGGGAGCTGATGAGCAGCCCCATCTGGCCGTACAGGGCGTAGAAGCGCCACACCGACTCGGCCATGCGCCAGGCGTGCTCCCCGTTGTCGTGCGCGGCGAAGTGCTCGATGGTGTCGGCGAGGTTGTCCCGGTGCAGATCGAACCAGCTCTCCGCGTCGGCGCGGCTCATCAGTTCGGTGCGGTAGCCGGGCTTGATCATCTCCTCGTCCTGGATGGCGCGGGGCCCGAGCAGGTCGGCGGCGTGCTGGGCGGTCGCCAGATAGTGGTCGGCGAGCCCCGTCCTGATCCGGCCCACGCGCTCCGCGCCGAACTCGCCGGTCGCCCGGTCCAGCGAGAACTCCCTTATGAGGTCGTGCATCCGGTACACGTCGCCCTGAGGCTCGTCGAGCAGGCACACTCCCACGAGTTCCTGGAGGATGTCGTCGGCCTCCTCCAGGGACACGTTCAGCAGCGCCGCCCCGCCCGCGAGGTCGATGGTGTTGCCGATCATCAGTCCCAGGGTCAGGAAGGCATGGCTCTGTTCTTCAGTGAGGCTGCGGTAGGAGAGGTCGATGGCGGTCTCGACGCTCTGTCCGTCGACCTGGAGTTCGCGGAACTTGCGGTTCTGCTCGGTGAGCCGGCGCACCACGTGCTCGAAGGACCACCGGGGACGGCTGAGCATACGGCCCGCGATCACGCGCAGGGCCAGCGGGAGGCCGCCGCAGATGCGTGCGATCTCGCGGGCGCGGTCCTCCTCGTCCCTGACGCGCGCCTCCCCCAGCACCCGTGAGAAGAGCTCCAGGGAGGACTGTTCGTCGAACATGCCGAGGGAGAGGAACCGGGCCCCGCTCAGGCCGGAGAGTTCGTTGCGGGTGGTGATGAGGGTGAGCGATCCGGGCGAGGACGACAGCAGCGGACTGACCTGGGCGTGGTTGACGGCGTTGTCCAGGATGAGCAGGATCCGGCGCCCCATGAGGGTGGCCCGCCACAGGGCGGCCCGTTCCTCCAGGGTCTCGGGGATCGTCTCCGGTTCCACGCCCACGGCGCGCAGGAGGGAACCGAGCGCGGAGGACGGGTCCAGGGGCTCCTTGCCCGCCGTGTACCCGTACAGGTCGATGAAGAGCTGGCCGTCGGGATAACGTTTGGCGGATTCGTAACCGAACCGCACGGCCGTGGTGGTCTTACCCTCTCCGCCGGCACCCGTGATGACGCAGACCTGGGCCCGGTCGTCATCGGCCAGTGCCACTTCCTCCAGGCTCCGCAGGACGTCTCCCCGTCCGGTGAAGTCGGGCAGGTCCCGGGGCAGGTCGTTGCGGATCCGATAGCGGACCCCGGGTTCCGTTGGTTCCGTCGCCGCGTTCCGTCCCTGTGCGGCGTCCTCGTGGAGGATGCGCGCGTGCAGGGCGGCGAGTTCGGGGCCGGGATCGACGCCCAGTTCGTCCGCCAGCCGCGCCCGGAAGTCCTCGTAGGCGGCCAGGGCGCGGGCCTTCTCGTTGTCCTGCCAGAGCGCGGTGATGAGCAGGTGGTGCAGGCGTTCGCGGAAGGGCTCCTCCCCGGCGAGCGGCGTGAGGCGGGAGATCACCTCGGCGTACCGGCCCAGTCCCAGGGCGCACGTGGCCCAGGCGATGACGGCCGCCCAGCGCTCCTCCCGGAGGGGCGAGATGACGGTGTGCTCCAAGGCCTCCGAGCCGATACCGGAGAAGGGGACTCCACTCCAGCAGGCCAGCGCGCGGTCCAGGAGCTCCACCGCGTGTTCGGGTTCGGCGCGGACCGCTTCGTCCCGCAGACGACGGAACCTGTGCAGGTCGACGCTCTCCGGATCGACGTCCAGGACGTAGCCGCCGGCCGTGGTGGAGATGCGGTCGGGGAGCAGCCGACGGAGGTGGGAGACCTGCACCTGGATGACCGAACGGGCGGTGCGCGGCGGGTCGTCGCTCCACAGGTAGGCGATGATCCGGTCCACGGTGACCTCGCGGCCGAGATCCACCAGAAGTGCGCCCAGGACACAACGCTGGCGCGGTCCACCGATCGAAACCGGACGCCCGTCGGACCAGACGGTGATGGGGCCGAGCACACCGAATTCCACAAGCAGCAACCCTAGCAAGGCGAATTGCGCACAATCGGATTCCGGGCACGCCAAAAGCTCCGAGCGTCTTCCCCTCACATCAGATACCCGGAGTGATCTTTTGGCTACTTCAAGCCGCTACTTCTCTTCCTTGGGCGCTTCTTCGACCGGTATTCCCTGACCGGGCTCCTCGGCGGGGGCCGGCACCACCGGGTCGGGTTCCGGGTAAGCGGGGGTCGGCGCCACCGGGTCGGGCTCCTGGTAGGGCCTCATCTTCGCCTCGGGCATCCCGTCGGCGACGATCGCCCCGAAACGGTCATCGAGAGTCAGCATCTGGGGGACTCGCACTCCTCGTCTCACCGCGCTCGTATAGAGCCGCAAGGTGGCCCTACGTCGTCTGAGTGTCATCACGGAACTCACCGCCCTTCGGGCGGACAGGGCCACCCGTGGCGAACTCCGCCTCGGGGAACGCCACGGGTGGCATGTGTCCAACGAACGTCGACCCGGTCCAGGGGTACGCGAGCCGTCCTCTCGCGACGACCGGTCGTGCCGAACGTGTTCAACACTGGAGCCACCCTCTTTCAGGGCGCTTTCAGTCCACTTACAGTCCGCGAGGAGACCGGGTTGGCGGCTCACTCCGGGCGGGGGCTCCGGAATGCCCGATCACGCACCCGTGGCTTTTCCCGGAGCACCGGGGCGGGAGGGCCGGCGCACGGCGGGACGGAGTGGAATGGTAATCGACTCCGAGAGCGTATTCGGTTTTTCCGATACCCCGGCGGCATCGGACGAAACGCGATCGGGACCTCACCGGCAGGAACGGCGTGACCGCCGGGGCGGCGCCGCGCCCCCCGCGCCCGCGTTCGACGAACCGGTCCGGCGGTCCCTCCCGGACCACCTCCGCGCGGTTCGGCGTCGATCGGCGGCGGTCCCGAGCGCACCACCTGGGACATGATCACGAACGTGATCGGGGTCGGACCGAGTCCGGCGAGCGGGCGGCTCCGGTCGACGTCGGCGAGTCGGATCCGGCCCGCGCGGCAGCACCGCGTGCAGCAGCGTTCCGGCGGTGTGGACGCACGACGATGGGACCCAGTAGCGTCCGGCGAGACCGGGCGCGTACGCGGGTAAGAGGATTGCGGAAGTCGTCGAGCGTGCCGTGGGTTCAGGAGAGTAGTGGGCGTCACCGTCCGCGCACGGGCGCCTCGGCGAACGACGGATCACGGATGACGGACGGTGTGCGCGAGGCAGGGCGCACGGGGAATCGGGAGGCATTGATGGAGGACGGCGACGGGAACGGCTGGGTGGGTCTGCCGGACGGGTCCAAGCGCTGGGGAGTCTACGGGGCCGCCGGGTTGCTGTTGTACGGCACCGACGTGGCCGGAACCGGCCATGTCCTCCTCCAGCACCGGGCCGAGTGGACGCACATGGGCGGCCTGTGGGGCATTCCCGGTGGTGCGCGCAACCGGGACGAGACCCCCTTGGAGGCGGCGATCCGGGAGTTCCGCGAGGAGATCGCCGGCGACCTGGCCGGCTACACGGTGGTGGGGGTGCACGAACACGACCTGGCGGTGTGGCGCTACGACACCTTCCTGGTGCGGGTTCCGGAGCTGGCCCCCTTCGAACCCGGCAACGAGGAGAGCATCGAGATCCGGTGGGTGCCGGTGACGACGGCGGAGTCGCTGCCGCTGCTGCCCGCCTTCCGGACGGCCTGGCCGTCGCTGGTGACGGATCTGAGCAGGAGCGTCGACGCCCCCGGCGTCACCGGGGCCACCAGGGCCACCGGACTCGGCCGAACGGGTGGGGCGTCCCCGGCGGGCACTTCTTGAGTCGACCGTTCGTTGTGCCGACGTGGTCCGCGTATCCCCCGTCCGTCCACCGGCCGCACCCTCCGGAGTGCGGTGGCGGTCCCTCGGGGGTAAGTCAGGGGTGTGCCCTGATGCGCGTGCGACCCTGGGCATTGCATTCTGATGGGGACGGCCCGGCCGAGAGCGGTCGTCACGCGAACGGACTGGAGCGGTGGACATGACGCTGGAGCGCGGTAACGCATTCACTCCCGTCGCCTCGGCGACGATGATCTGGCCTTGGACGATGTCCGTGCTGGGTGGGGCCGCCGGTGGCGCCCTCTTCTTCTTGACCAGCCTGAGCGGCGGCATCCTCCCCGCCGTCATGTCGGGCCTGGGCGCGGCCGTGATCTTCTTCTCGCTGATCGGCGGCGTGGGTGGCGTGCTCAGCAAGAAGGCCGACCGACGGGGCAGGCGGTACGCCGCCGCCTACCCCTTCCGATACGCCGCGGTTCCCGCGATCGTGGGCGGTGTGGGCTACGGGATCCTCACGTTGAGCCCGTTCACCGCGATCTTCGTCGCCCTCGCGATCTGGGCGACGGTGGGCGTGATCGCCATGGTGGTCGGGGACAAGAAGTAGGCTCGGTGTTTTCCGCTCAGGTGCGGAAAGGGAGAACACACCTACGGGAGCAACCGGGCGCCGATGACTGAAGCTGCTCGTCAGAAGATGGTCGAGCGGGTCCGAGGGCTCCTCCGCATGGCGGAGGACCCCTCGGTCACCGATGCCGAGAGCCAGGCGTTCACCGCCAAGGCCGCCGAGCTGATGACCCGCCACGCGATCGCGGAGGCCGAGACCCGCGCGGAGCGGGGCGAGGAACCCGACGCGATCGGCCGCATGGACTACACCGTCTCCGGGGCGGGTGGCCACGGCAAGGCCCGCGTGCGCGCCCTGGCCGACATCGCCGCCGCCTACGGATGCCAGTCGGCGGTCCGGGGCAACTCCTCGGAGAACACCGACCGGGTGATCATCCTGGTGGGCACGGTCAGCGCGCTGGACGCGCTGCGCATGCTGATGCCGTCGATCTCCATGCAGATGGAGTCGTCGGCGAAGTTCATGAGCTCGGCGCACGTGACCGATATCCGCGAACTGCGCAACTACACACGGTCGGCTCTGGAGACCGAGCGCAAAAGGTACTACCGGTCGTTCGTGCGCGCTTACGGGCAGGCGGTCGCCGAGCGCATCAAGGAGTTCCGTCGGCGCTTGCAGGAGATGGCGGGGCCGAACGGCACGGGGGGTTTCTCGGCCGGCAAGGACGGGACCTCGATCCGCGGCGCCGAACTGGTGCTCCGCGACGACGTGCACCGCGTCCAGGAGGAGTTCCAGAAGCAGTTCCCGCAGTTGCGCAAGCACCGGCCGGAGCGGACGCACAGTCCGGCCGGGGCACGGGCGGGGTACCAGCGAGGGCGGCAGGCACAGTTGGGCCTGGAGACGTCCGTAACCGGCGGGGGTACGTCCTCTCTGCCCACAAAAGAGTGACCGGGCAAGACTTGCGAGCCTTGCGCCTCATGTCCTAGTTTGCGTCACTTTGGGGGGTCGGAGAAGGCTCCGATCCACGAAGTTTTCCACAGGCTGTGCACAGAAACGCCCCCTGCGACGTTCTCGCACGTCAAAGCGTAAATGCGAGAGCGAAGCGGGGGCGATTCGGGTGCTCCTGGGGCTGATTACCCCGGGTTATCCACAGGCTGACCGCCGGCCTGTGGAAAACCTGTGGAAAGATCGCCGGCAAGTCGGGGAAAAGACCCGAATCCGCTGATCAGGACACCCGCAACGGCTGTACCAGATACCGGAAGGAGGGGGCCTCACCCTCCTTGGAGGGGACATCGGTGAACACGGCGGGTTTCGTCGGTTCCGTGAAGTTCAGGTGGGCGATGTCCGTCGAGATCGCCGTGAGGCCGTCCATCAGATAGTCCGGACGGAACGCGACCCGCAGCGGATCGCCCCGGTAGTCGACGGCGATCGCCTCCACCGCCTGGGCGTCCTCGCCGGAACCCGCCTCCAGCGACACCTCGCCCTCGCTGAACGCCAATCGCAGCGGGGTGTGCCGGTCGGCCACCAGGGCCACCCGCTTGACCGCCTCCATCAGGGGGGCCACCGCCACCTCGGCACGGGCGGCGAACTCGGCGGGGAACCAGGCGGCGTACTTGACGAAATCGCTGTCGATCAATCGGGTGGTGCTGCTGCGCACCCCGTTCTCGAAGCCGATGGTCCCCTCCCCCGGCGCCAACCCGCCGCTTCCGGGCCCGGTCGACAGGGCGACGTCGACGTTGGAGCCGCCGATCACGCCCCGGACCATGTCGTGCAGGGTGCGCGCGGGCACCAGCGCGGACACGTCGATGCCGGGGTCGTCCGGTTTCCACCACAGTTCGCGCACCGCGATGCGGTAGCGGTCGGTGGCCACCAGGCTCAACGTGTCGGCGGTGAAGTCCAGGTAGGCGCCGGTCAGCATCGGCAGGGTGTCGTCACGACTCGCGGCGGGGGTGACCTGGCGGACCGCCTCCACGAAGGTGTCGGCGGGCACCGAACCGATCCTGTCCGGCATGCCGGGCAGGGTGGGGTAGTCCTCCAGAGGCATGGTGATGAGGGTGAACCGGGCGGCGCCCCCGCTGATCCGCACCCTGGTGCCGTCGGTGTCGATGTGCACCGAGCCCTCGGGGAGGGTGCGCACGATCTCGGCGAGCAGTCGGCCGGGGACCAGGACCGCGCCGGCCTCCTCCACCAGCACCTCGACCGAGGCCCGCGTGGAGACCTCGTAGTCGAAGCCGGACAGCCCCATCGTGGAACCGCCCTGAGGGACCTCCAGTCGCATTCCGGCGAGCACGGGTACGGCGGGGCGGCTGGGGAGGGCCCGCGCGGTCCAGGCCACCGCCTCGGCGAACGCGTCGCGGTCCACACGCAGTTTCACGATCTGCCTCCTCGTCGGCATGCTTCAGGGTCAACGTACCCAGCGTCGACGACAAAGCGACGAGCCCCGGACGGACCCGTGAAAAGGGGCGCGACCAGGGCCGATCGTGTTCGTTATGTGGCTGTGGGGGCGGGTGTCACTTCCGGTTCGGCTTGAGCGTCCAGATGATCGTCATCTTGCCGGTGACGGTGCCGTCCGCCGTACGGATCTCCACGTCGATGGGGAACTCGGGGCGCCGGCCCCCGTCGAGTTCGGCGATGACCTCTTCGCGCGGGCGGCCGAGCACGGCCTCGGCGGTCAGGTCGCCGGTGGCCATCTTCAGGAAGTGGATCTCGGCCTTGGTGGGCAGGGGCAGGGCGCGGTCCATGGTGTCGCCGAAGGTACCGACGATGATGGCCCCGGAGGCCGACTCGGCCAGGGTGAACATGGCGCCCGCGTGCGCGCCACCGATGTGGTTGTGGTGGTCGGGGTCGTCGGGCAGGCGCATCTCGGCGCGGCCGAGGTCCAGGTCGACGAAGGAGAGGCCGAGAGTGCGGGCGAAGGGCACCGCGGCCAGGAAACCGGACTTGACCATCTCCGCCGTCTCGGCGTTCATGTTTGCCATGTCTCGAATGTTACTCGTGAGTAACCCACACACGCCACCCTGGCGCCGGGAAGTTCCCCGGCGACCACGTGCCGGCTGGACACGTGGGCTACGATGACCCACGGAGACCGAGAGGTCCCGGGGGAGGGTTCGCATAGCGGCCGAGTGCAGTGCTCTTGAAAAGCACCAAGTCCTTGACGGGGCTTCATGGGTTCAAATCCCATACCCTCCGCAGAATCAGGGAGTTTCCCCAGGTGGGAGGCTTCCAAGGAACACGGCGAAGGCCGGTGGTCCCGGGCCGGTGCACATTCAGTGCACATGGTCCATAGGCCACCGGCCTTCGGTGTATCCGGGGTCTTGTCCCCGCTGGGGTCGGTGAAGGAGGGCTCACGCGGTCAGTGCGGCCAGCCGGGCGACGTCCATGGCTTCGGCCACCTCGTCCAGGCGGTCCGGGAACAGGTGTCCGTACCGGTCCAGGGTCATCGTGGCCGTGGCGTGTCCGAGCATCGACTGCACCACCTTCACGTCGGCCCCGGAGGCGATGGCGAGTGAGGCGGCTGTGTGCCGGAGCTTGTGCGGGGTGAGCCCCTTGCCCGCCAGACCGGCCGCCTGCACCGCGTTGCCGAACTCTCGGTAACGCCAGTTGCGGATGCGCAGCGGAGCGCCCCGACGAGTCGTGAACACCAGTTCATCGGGGTCGCGCCCTTCCAGGAGCAGCCGCAGTTCGGGCACCAGCGAGGGAGGCACGGGCACCGTGCAGGGCTTGCCCGTCTTGGGGGTCTGTTCGATGAGTTCGCCCTCCACCTCAGCGAAGGCCACCACCACCCGCACCCGGCGCCGCTCCAGATCCATCCTTCCCACCCGCAGGGCAGCAGCCTCGTTGAAGCGCAGACCCGTGTAGGCCAGCAGCAGGATCAGCGCACGGTTGACCGGAGCGGTCGAGGCGATCTGCCCGTACTTGGTGCGCAGCCCGCCAGCGGCGTTGGCCAGAGCCTCCACCTGGACGTGGTCGAGGTAGACGTGTTCGGACTCGGAGGGCTTGGGCAGCGGCACGCCCTTGGCCGGGTTGTAGGGGATGCGCCGGGGCACGCACCAGCCGAGCACCATCGACAGCACGACGTGCGCGTGCCTGGTCTGGGAGGCCCCGAGGTTCGATCCGCCCTCGTCCCGCGGCTTCTGGAGCTGGGCCACCCATACGGCGACGTCCTCCCCGTGGATTGCCGAGAGCGGTTGGTCTCCCCAGCGCGGAAGCACGTGGTTGTCGAGCACGGCCCGGTACTGCCACCAGGTGGACCGCTTGATGTCGGTACGGGTGGTCAACCACTTCTCAGCCATCTGCCCGAGGGTGACTTTTGCGGCCGAGGGGTCGCGGTAGGAGCCTTCGCGCAGGCTGTTCTCGATCTCGGTCTGCCGCTTCTCGGCGTCCGGCTTCTTCTTGTAGGTGCCGGCGCTTTTGATCTTCCCGGAGGGGTCGTAGTAGCGGACCATCCACCGCGCGGGAGGGGTGCGCTTGGCGGCTCTGGCCTTGCGTACGGCTTCGGTGTACGCCTTGTCCTTGGTGCGGTCGTAGACCCAGGCACGGGCCATAGTCAGTCTCCTTGGGGGGGTTACCGGGTTCGGACCCAGGCGTGGACCTCAGCGGGCACGTAGCGCACGTACCGGCCGATGCGGTGGGAGGGAGGACCGTCGCCCTTGTAGCGCCACTCGTAGAGCGTCTTGGCGGGCACACGGAGGTAGGCGGCTGTGTCCTTGACCGACCAGAGCCCTTCCTCAGCACGGGACCGGGGCACGGTCGGAGTGGTGCCAGCGGTTCTCATGCGGCCCTCGTCTCGGTGGTTGCCGAAAGATCGTTCTGCCGTGCGGCGTCGAGCTGGGAACGGCGTTTGAGAGCTTCACCCACCGCGCGGAGGAGCCGTTGTTCTCGGGGAGCCACGTCCGGATCGGTGGGACGTGCGAGTTCCCAGGCGTAGTCATCGGAGTTGACCGAGGTCAGCACCGGGGAACGCGGGTGTTCGTCGTCGCCCTGGCCCTCGCCTGTGGGGTCGACACCGAGTGCGTCCAGGACCCAGGCCAGCCGGTCCGCCTTGTGGTCGGCCAGGGTCTTGCCGGACCACTTACGGGAGACCAACACGCGACGGCCCGCGTAGCCGAGGTGTTCGCGTCGGTGGGCTTTGGAGCGGCAGAACCCGGGACGCTGACCGGCTTTAACGTCCTGGGGCTGGATGCCGTACCGGAGCCAGTTCGAGCAGCGAGGCGAACAGGGCTTCGAAGGCTTCCCGATAGGGGGTGACGTGCTCGGGCCCGGTCAGGGTCATCTGGGCGGTGAAGGTCTCCACCAGCACCCCGGCCTCATCGCACACGGTGAACCCGTGCGGAGGCATCACCGGCAGGCCCACACCCCAAGGGATGACCCCGAGGGACACGTTCGGCCGTTCAGCGACCGCAGCGAGGTGTTCGAGCTGGGCGGGCATGAACTCACCCGACCCGGGCCAGGTGCGTAGCGCCGACTCGGTCACCACCAGTCGGAAGGACTTGCCTTCGTCCGCCAAAACCCTGTCCCAGTCCGCAAACGAGCCTGCGCCACCACCGGCAGCGGTCGCGTACTCGGGAACCCGCAACACCGCCGGAACCATCGCGTCTTGGAATCCCCATACCGCCGACGCTGACGCGAGGAGCTTCCGCCCAGCACCAGGAACGAGGGAGACCCCGGCATCCACCCGCTTCTCCGACGAGGCGAGCGCGTAGGCATCCCGGGCCATCAGGGTCAGCCGCTTGGCCTCTTCCTGCGAGAACGGCAGAGCCGCGATCAACTGCTCTACCGCTTCCACGCTGGCGACGCGTTGCCCGCTCTCCACCCGGGACACGGTCGGCTGCGAAACCCCTGCACGTGCAGCCAGAGAAGCGCCCGAACAGCGGCTCCGCTTCCGTGCTTCCTGCAGCAACTCACCGATAGCTTCCAAATCCATCTTAGACACGAAATGACTCTAATCCAACTTAATACCAGATGTCACCCAACTGGCGATGAATGCAAATCTACGTGGATCCGCTGCGCCCCTTGCAGCAGCGCCGCTCTTTAGCCCCTGTCACCACGAACACGCCTGCAGTAAATACATGAAGGCCCGTCTGGCAGCGCCATTCGCAAAGGATATTGCTGCGCAACCGCAAATTCCCAGGATTTCGCGAAGGGTCTGTGAGGCACCTTATGAAACGATCGGCAACTTCCGGCATGAGATCTGCAACAGATTCACCCTGAGGGGCCATTGACCTAGCGGTATTTTTGGCATTGCCTTTTTTCCTATAGCAGGCATGGCAGCCCGACCCCTTTGTTCTATTGCGGATAGAAGCCCGCCACACACTTTGACATGAACTGCACTCCCATTCAACCAAATCATTCGACGAGACGGATCTTAGGTCAAGGTCGAAATTCTCATTTGTCAGATTCCTTCTGAATTCCTTAACTAGTTCGGGAAATTTTTCTGCAACAGAAAAATATCGAACCCGACCTTTAGATTCCCCCCAGGCTTCGGCGGCTGCCCTCAAGATCGACGCTTTTTCCGACTGGGATAAATGAGAATATTTTATACCGTTATATGCCAGCGGTGCCCTCAGTGCGGTGGCCCACGTCCACGGGTCAACCCCGTTTCGAGTTGCATCGTCAACAATAATCGATACGCCTGGGATATTAGGAAGCCCTTTTGCTCGCAGTCGCACGTAATTCAAGTGTTTCAGCAGAGAAGATTTTCTTGCATCCTTTTCTGCCGCCCTGAAATCTTGATGCGTATACAGTGGATCAAGGTCAACATAAAGTTCGGCATCAGGAATGTAAAGGTCGACTCGAAGTGGCCTGCCAGAAAGCCCGACAACACCACTCACTTCGTAGTCCCAATGGACAGCTACACTGCAAGACGATCGCAGTAGAAATACAACTTCGAGTTCGAAACGAGATCGACCACGGGAAGTGCACTTAGGGCATTCGGAACCCTGAGTTCTGGACAATACAAGTGCTTCCCACTCGTGCCCATTTGGGCAGCGCCAAAGACATCTGTCGTTACTTCCGGATCTCAGATGACTTGGATCTTGGCCGGGGGTCGTTATATTTCTTACGAATGATTTGCTAATGCGGGGAAAGGCCTCAGCAAGCGATTCTCCTGACTTCGGCCTCCTGCGATGTACAGCGATCCGCTTATCGTAACACTTACGGCAACCCGATCCGCTCCGATTTCGATGGGAGCGCAAACGGGAATTGACAGTAGCTTCCCATTTGTTCCCACATTTTGAACACTGCCAAACGCATTTGTCACCAGATCCGGGCCTCAGCATTGAAAGATCCAACTCGGGATTGGTGATGTTAGAAACGAATTCTCCAGAGACCTCTTTTAGAACGTCCGAAGCAGTCCTCGAAATTTCGCTAGGAACTTTTTTCCAAGAGCCTCTCCGCTTCTCAAAACAAGCAGGACATCCAGTCCCGTTACTTATTCTATTGTTTGGTGTGGTTCTCCAGTAAGCACGGCAGTCTTTGCACCGCCACTCACACATGTAATTACTGCCCGGCTTAAGTTGTGAGACATCAATGTTCCTATCAATATTTCGAATAAATTCTGAGGCAACACTTGGATGTAGATCTGCTATCGACTGTCCCGGCGGCGCAAGCCTTTTCGCATCAAGTGTGCGCTCGCGTGCGCACTTCGGGCAGCCACTGCCTGGCCCTCCTGAGGTGCGTTTCTTAATCGTCTGATTCCACTCGTGCGAACAGTCAGGGCAACGCCAAATACAGAGCCTATCTGACAGTGGATGAATATTACTAACTCGAAAATCATCACCATCAAGAACGGCGATAAACTCTTTTGCTAATTCGGTGTTCTGGCTAAGGAGAGATTTTTTCTCGTCTACCTTTGAAGAAATATCACTCATCCTCTTTGCGAGCTCGCATGACTTGCATCCGGCTACCCTCCTCGCACGAGATCTTGCACTCTCTTTCCATGTATCTCCACACACCGAACATCTCCAAAGACAAATTTTTGATGAGTTCGAATTGAGTTGAGCAGCCGTACGACCCGGCTCTCCCACCACGCTTTCCAGTTCGGCGGAAAGCTCTGGAAATAGAGTTAGAAAATCTTTTCCGGGTTTTGGCTTCTGTCGCAACCCTTTTTGACTTTTTTTAGCACAAGACGGGCAGCCATGACCTCCGCCCTTTGTCCTATCCACCACTCTCGTTCGCCATTCGTGAGAGCAATCAGAGCATTTCCAGAGGACTACCCGCCCACTGCCATTCGTTAGAGTTTCGAGCGGCCCCGAATATGACTCCACTTCGCGAATTTCTCGAAAAATACTCGGATTTGTTTCACGTAAGGTCACCCGAGGCATTTCTTCCTCTTCAATTACTAAAAGTTGCCGAGTTGAGCTGTATGGGATCAAGGCGACGGCGCGGGCGCCGTCGCAGCGGCCCTCAGCCGCCGCTCGGGCTGCGGGCTGCCGCCCGGTCCCGAGCGCACGGCCGTAGGCCGCGTGCCACATGACGTCTCTCAGACACACCCGTAGGACGAGCGGAAACAGCGTTACCCGAGATATTCATGGTGACCCACGTCATACCCGTTTCGCAGGGCTTTGAGTGCCATTGGTTGATGACGTGCTCAGATCCCGGAGCACCCGATGGCGCGACACGGACTGTCTGGGGTGACCGGCCCCAGCGCCATCGGGCACCCCGGACCGGGACCGTGGTTGCCGGGTGCTGGGGCTGAGGGAGCGGTGGCAAAGGTGACCGGGAAGGTACAGGCCCGCGCGGAGTCGGGGTGCTGGGCTGAGCCTCACCGCGATGCACATTCAGTGCACATAGCTCCGAGAAGCCCCCAGAATCCATGGGAAGCCCCCGGAACGTCAGCGCAGGTCACAAAGCCATTCGTCGCTTTGTCGACAGGTCGTCAGGGTCCCCCGGTGCAACGGGGCTTCATGGGTTCAAATCCCATACCCTCCGCGAAAGGCCGTCTGCCGCGAAGCAGGCGGCCTCTTTCGTCGCCGGGGTTCGGTCGGCCAGGCCGCCACGGCTCGGGCAGCGGGCCTCATCCCCTCAGCGGGTCGAGTTCGCCCGGCGGGCGGCCGGCGCCGCGTCCGCCTCCCCGGAGTGCCGGGGACGGGCCCGGAGCGCTTCGGGCAGGGCGTCGTGGAGTCTCGTGGGGTGGAGCGGCACCCGGAGCCGCCCGAGGGGCCGCCTGTCGGGAAGTGGGGCGGTCCGGGCCGGAACAAGGGAAGGTGACCCGCTCGGCGTCGTCTCGTACGGCTTCCGACGCTTCGGGGGCCGGACTCGGGCCTCATCGGCCGGAACGCCGTGGTGCGGGCGCGGCTCGGTCGTACCGATGCCTCGGAGAAGGGCCCGGCACAGGCGGGAAGGCCCCTGAGATCACGCGGGGAGGGATCGCCCTAGGTCAGCGGCCCGTGGCGCGACCTCTCTCCCCGATCTCCGGCTCGGTTCCGCGAGCAGCCGTCGGGGTACCGGTCGCGGTCCGCCGGGTGACGGTGCGGCGCTCAGTGACGGGCTCCGTTCGACGCTGCGGGGCGGCCGGTTCCCGTTCCGGTTCCGGTTCCGGAACGTCCTCGGAGTCCGGGTCGGCGTGCAGTGAGTCCGCGAGCGTGTCCCAGACCTCGGAGATGTAGCGCCGGTCCCGCCGGGAGAGCCGCGCGTCCGTGGTCTTGACCAGCATGGTGACGACGGCGATGCCATCGCCCTCCTTGGGGTGGAACACCTCGTAATCGATGACCGGCCCCGACATGAGGACCTCGGCGATCTCGCCGGGCACCGAGGAGGGATCCGCCTCCGGGCGGCCACGGGAGGTCTCCGACCCACCCGTTTCCTCCTCCTCGACCAGTTCGGCCGGCGCGTACTTGAGGACGAGGTCCTTCTCCCCGTGGGGCGCTCCGAAGTCGACCCGGATACGGGAGCCCTGACCGTGGGCGACGACCACCCCCTGCCCGTAGGAGTCGTGTTCGACCCGGTCCCCGACCTCGGTCGAGGGCTCCCCGACCTGCTCCCCCGTGTTCCCGAGGACACGGTCCAGGGACACCCAGGTGGCCTTGTTGGGTTCGACCAGGTCGGCCTCGATGTTGCGGATGGTGCCGCGCGACACCCCCACGAGGCCGGCGAGTTCGTTCTGGGACAGGCCCAGCTCGTTGCGCCGCGCCTTGACGAGTGCTCCCCTCGTCGGTTTCTCCACCATGTTCCGCCTTCCCACGTCGCGTCCGTGTCCAAGGTTACTTCTGGCGGTGGCCGTTGTGCACAGGGTCGCCATGAGCATCGACTGTCATACGTTCCACCTGGAACACGGCAATCCGGGCAAGCACGATTGACCACTTGATCACCTCTGTTTGCACAATCTTGACCACGTGTGCCATCATCTCCGAGCGGGTCACAGGAGCCCCCGGGTTCACTCCCGTCTTCCCGAGGACGCCCCTGTGCCCCGACGGGGCACGACTCCGGATCGCGGCCGCCGTGGACACGGGGGCGTTCACGGCGGTCGCCCCGGCCGCTCCCCCTCGTCCACCCGGCCGTCGCCGACAACGGCCACAGGCCCGCCCACCCCTAGGAGAACAGTCATGATGCCGACACACGAGCACCCCCTTCGGCACAGCCGGCCCGCATCGTCGGTGTCTCCCAGGGCGATGGTCCCCCAGGGCGGAGGGATCGACACCGCGGCGCTCGGTGAGGCGCTCGACGCCGCGGCGGAGCACCTGCGCGCCTGGCGGCGGGAGAACGGCATCCGCCCCGTCGGTGGCCTGGAGGACGCCGCACTGATGGGAGCCGTCAACGCCGCGGTGCTGGCCTACGAGGACGCGCGGCTCTCCGCGCTCCTGAGCGTCGACGTCATGCCCTGAGCCCTTCGGCCGCGGAAATCGCGTACGGACCGGTCACCTTGTCCACTCGTTTCGGGGGACCATCGCAGAATCTGAGCAACATTGATCACATGACAGGAGCACGACCATGGTCAGAGTCAACAACGGACGCCACCGGAAGCCGCACCCGACGGCGACGTCCCGGCTGTGGTGGGCGTGCGCTTCGGCGCTGGCGGGGATGCTGAGCGCGGTGTCGTCGGTCCTCACCCGTTCCAAGGACCGCGGACTCCGCGCGGCGTTGGAGGCACCACCGCGACGCCCGGCGCTGGAGGCCGCACCGGGGTCGTCCCCGTCCGGGACGGCCGCCGCTCCCCGACGGACTCTGGTGCCCCGGTCCAGGACCGAGGACCCCCTGCCCTTCCTCGACACCCACCTCGACGCCCACGCCGAACCACTGGTCCGCCCGTACGTGCTCGTCAACGGAACCCCCGACCTGCTCCTCGGTGACGCGGCCGAGGGAGGGTACCGGTTCCGGACCCGGTGATGCCCTCCGCGACGCCCGGAGGAGACCGCGGTTCGGCCGAGGCGTCGACGGAGCGGTGGCAGGTTCCGCCTTCCGGGAACGAGCCGCGAACCCTGGGGTGACGAGGCGGGAGAGGCCTTCGGTGCTGGTCCCGGGGCTCGGACCGCCGGCCGTGCTCACCGCAGTGGCACCGCGCAGGTCCTCGGCGGCGTCGCGGGCCCGGATCCGGGCCCGGCCCGCGAAGGACACGGGATGGGTCGGACCGTCGACAGGGCGCGGGTGGGCGTGGAAGGCTGCGGGCATGATCGGACGGCTGCACACCTTCGTCTACGACTGTTCCGACCCCGAGGCTCTGGCGGCGTTCTACGCCGAGCTGCTGGGGAGACCCGTCACCCTGCGGGGCGGAGACTGGGTGGTGATCGGGGACCCGGAGGAATGGCCGGTCATCGCGTTCCAGAAGGTCGATGACCACCGACCGCCCGCGTGGCCGGATCCGGGAAGGCCGCAGCAGGCGCACCTCGACGTGTGGGTCGAGGACATCGACTCCGCCGAGAAGCGGGTGCTGGGGATGGGCGCGACGCGGCTGCGGGTCGAGGAGGGCGGAGACCGCGTCTGGTTCCGTGTGTACGCGGACCCCGCCGGGCACCCCTTCTGCCTGGAGTACGACGCCGCGTGACGACGGAATCCCCGGAGAGGAGCGGGGCCTTGCCCGTGGTGGTGTCCGCGGTCTCCCTGCTCGTGGCGGTGCTCGTCCGGTGGCTGCTGGACTGGCCGCTGTGGGCGGCGATCCTCGTGAGCGTGCCCGTGATGTTCCTGGTGGGCGCCGCGTGGAGCGTCTTCCACCACGCCCGGAAATGAGATCCCGGCGGGGCGGACCCCGCCGGGATCCGCGCTATTCGTCCTCGTCGGCGTGCTTGGGGAGCACGATCACCGGGATCTTCGACTGGTGGAGCACCCCCTGGCTGACCGAGCCCAGGAGCAGACCGCGAACGGTGCCGCGCCCCCGGGAGCCCACGACGATGGCGTCCGCGCCCTCCGCGGCCTCCAGGATGGCGTTCACCGGACCGTTCTGCGTACGCACCACGGTGACGTCGATGTCGACGTCGTCGCGCTGCTGGTCGATGGCCTCCGCGAGCAGTCCGGCCACCAGTTCCTCGGACTGCCGCTCGAACAGGTCCTCCTGTGGCCGGTACCCAGCGGCCGTCAGGGCGACCGGGTCGTACGGGTAGGGCACCTCCCAGCTGTGCACCACCACGAGTTCGCCCTCGCTCTGGGCGGCCAGGTCGACCGCCAGGCCCAGGGCGCGGTTCCCGTTGGGGGAACCGTCCACGCCGATCACGATCCGCTTCAGACCGGTGGTCGCCGGCTTCCCCTCGTGCGAGGGCACCACCGCGACCGGACACGGCGCGTGCGCGGCGACACGGACGCTCACCGACCCGACGAACAGCGATTTGACGGTGCCCAGGCCCCGGGTACCGATCACGATGAGGTCGTGCGGGTGGCTCTGGCGCAGCAGTGCCAGCGGCGCCTCCTCCAGCGCGGTGACCGTCTCGGTCCGCGCCGCGGGTTCGACCTTGGCGACGTGCGCCACGGCGTCCCGGAGCACCTCGGTGGCCTGTCCCTGGATCTCCTCGCTCGGTTCGAACCGAACCGGCCCACCGTACGCGGACACGATCAGCGGCATGCCCAGGGCGTGCACGATCCGCAACGGCGCATCCCTGCGGACGGCCTCGGCTGCCGCCCACTCCAGGGCCGCCTGCGCGTGGTCAGATCCGTCGACGCCCACCAGTACGAGCGGTGCGCGGTCCTTGTTCACCATGTCATGACCCCTTTCAGCCACTCATCATCACCGACTACACCATCGGAAGCCGGGAACGCCACAGGGGAGAAGGTAGCGAATGCGAGGGCCTTCGGTCCGTATCGCCGGAATGCGGTACCCCCACCGGAACGTCGGTGCGGTGCGCCCCCCTGCCGATCGACCCCGTGACCGGGCCGCGCACGCCACCGCGGACACGGGAACCGATGACGACCATGTCGACCCCTCCCGCCTTCGGTGGTCCCTCCCCGGGCCGGACCACGTGCGCACGGCACCGGTGTCGATGTGCCCGGCGCGGTCGTGGATCCCCGGCCTCCTCCTCGTCCACTGCCCACGAAGAGGCCGGGGAATCCGGGGCCCGTCACCTCTGGCGGGCGAAACCCTCCCCTACCGTCGCCGCCAGTTGGAGGTAGGCGTCCTGGGTGGCGGGGGCGAGCCGGTCGAGGTCGACCTCAGCGCCCTCTTCGAGGTGTCCGTCCCAGGGGACGCGGACGACGGTGCGGCACCGGGAGGCGAAGTGGCCTTCGAGCCGTTCGAGGTCGACGCTGCTCTTACTGTCGGAGCGCACCATGGACAGCACCACGACGGCGTCGCGCACCAGTTCCTCGTGTCCGTGCGCCTCCAACCAGTCGAGGGTGGCGCTGGCACTGCGCGCCCCGTCCACGGAGGCGGAGCTGACCAGGACGATCTGATCGGCCAGCCCGAGCACGCCGCGCATCGCCGCGTGCAGCAGCCCGGTCCCGCAGTCGGTGATGCAGATGGAGTAGAAGTGCTCGACGAGCCGGGCGACCTCCCGGTAGTCCTCGTCGCCGAACGCCTCGGACACGGCGGGATCGCGGTCGGAGGCGAGGATCTCCAGCCGGCTGGGCGCCTGGGAGGTGAACCCGCGGATGTCGGCGTAACGGGCCACCAGGTGGCGCTCGTTGAGGAGGTCGCGAATGGTCGCGGCGGTCTCCAGCCGCACCTTGTCGGAGAGGGTGCCGCGGTCGGGGTTGGCGTCCACGGCCAGTACGCGGTCGCCGCGCAGGGAGGCCAGGGTGGCCCCGAGGGCGACGGTGGTGGTGGTCTTGCCGACCCCGCCCTTGAGGCTGAGGACCGCGACACGGTGGTGGCCGGTGGCGACGGGTGTGCAGGCCCGTGCCACGAGTTCCCGGCGGCGGAGCACCTTGGGCGATTCCCCGGGGTTGACCAGACCCAGGGTGGCGGAGTGCACGGCGCGCCGCCATCCACCGCTGGGCCCCTGCCGACGGTTGCGGACCAGGGTCGCGGCGTTGAGGGAGTCGGAGGTCTGGCGTTCGTGCGGGACCCCCGAGGCCGGGGGCGTCGGGGAGACGGTGGGAGGCTCCGGGGCCACCGGCGGGAACGCGAGCGGCGCGGGGGCGGGGCGGTACTCCGGCCTCGGCCGCTCCACGGGCGCGGGCGGCGCCTCCGCGACGGGGGGCTCCGGTTCGGCGTCGGCCCCCGGCTCCAGGGGCGGCAGTTGTTCGGGTTCGGGAACGTCGGCGTCGCGTCGCAGGTCGCGGGGGGCCAGGGGATCGTCGGCGACGGGGGCGGGGCGGCCGGGACGCTCGCGCACGCGTGGCATCAGCCGCACGGTGTCGGCCCGCACCTCCGCCTCGGCGTCATCGTCGGCCTCCGCAGGGGAGTGCGCGGACACGGGCTCCGACGGGACGCGCTCCGTCTCCTCCTCGGCGGACGGCTCGTCCGGGAGGCGCCGCGGCGCCTCCAGTGGCGCGTGCGCCGTCTCCAGCGGAATCGGCGCGGCGTACGGCGGGGGCGGCGGGGCGTCCCCGCCGAACCACTGTTCGCGCGGGCTCGGCGCGTCCGGCAGGCGCGACGCGAGCTCGGTGACGTCCGCCCTGAAGTCGTCGGTTCCGTCCTCCGCCCGCCGCCACGGGGACGCGTCGTGCTCCTCTGCCTCGAAGCCTGCGTCCGGCCCGTTCTGATCCTGGTGTGACACCGGAGTTCTCCTGCGTGAAGGGGGTGTACTGCGGAGAGAGGGGTACCCCGCCGGGGAGCGGGGGTCGCTCCCTGGTTTCACTCTTACCCGCAGTGGCCCGGCAAAGCATCCCCCATCCCATCCCGAACACGATCCCCCGAGCGGATACGGTCGTTCCCATGCACGCGATCCGTATCACCGAACCGGGCGGGCCCGAGGCCCTGTCCTGGTCACAGGTCCCCGATCCCGTCGCCGGCGAGGGGGAGGTCCTCGTCGAGGTGGCCGCCACCGCCGTCAACCGCGCCGATGTCGTCCAACGGCAGGGGCACTACCCGCCCCCGCCCGGCGCCTCCGAGTACCCGGGCCTGGAGTGTTCCGGGACGATCGTGGAACTCGGTCCGGGCACCGAGGGATCCGGCTGGTCGGTGGGCGACGAGGTGTGCGCGCTCCTGGCCGGGGGCGGTTACGCCGAGAAGGCGGCGGTGCCGGTCGGTCAGCTGCTGCCGATACCCGAGGGTGTGGCGGTGACCGAGGCGGCGGCCCTGCCGGAGGTCGCCTGCACGGTGTGGTCGAACCTGGTCATGGTCGGCGGCCTGCGCGCCGGGGAGACCGTCCTGGTACACGGCGGCGGCAGCGGCATCGGCACGTTCGCGATCCAGTTCGCCCGCGCGCTGGGCGCCCGGGTGGCGGTCACCGCCGGGAGCGAGGAGAAGCTGGCGTTCTGCCGTGACCTCGGTGCGGAGATCACGATCGACTACCGCACCGAGGACTTCACCGAGCGGATGCGCGAGGCCGGCGGCGCGGACCTGATCCTCGACATCGTCGGCGGCTCCTACCTCGACGCGAATCTCCGCTCGTTGGCCACGGGTGGCCGGCTGGTGGTCATCGCCCTGATGGGCGGCCGATCGGCGGAGGCCGATCTGGGCCGCATGCTCACCAAGCGCCTCTCCCTGCACGCCACGTCCCTGCGTTCGCGACCCCTCGACGAGAAGTCGGCCATCGTCGCGGGAGTACTGGAGCAGGTATGGCCGTTGGTAGAACAAGGAGCCATCCGCCCCGTCGTGGACCGCACTCTGCCGATGCGGAACGCGGCGGAGGCGCACAGCGTCATGGAATCGAGCGCGCACACCGGCAAGATCCTGCTCACCCGCTGACGGGCGCGGCCGACGACATCCATATAAGGGGACAGATGAGCAACGCAGACGATTCGAAGGAGCAACCGAAGGTGCTGGTCGTGGGCGTAGACCCGCATGAGGGCGACGACGATCACGAGGGGCCCCGCTCGCTCGCCGACATGGTGGAGCAGCCCGCCAAGGTGATGCGGATCGGCAGCATGATCCGACAGTTGTTGGAGGAGGTGAAGGCGGCCCCGCTCGACGAGGCCAGCCGCACCCGCCTCAAGGAGATCCACACCTCCTCCATCAAGGAGTTGGAGGACGGCCTGGCCCCCGAGCTGATCGAGGAGCTGGACCGCCTCACCCTGCCGTTCGCCGACGGCACCGCCCCCAGCGAGGCCGAACTGCGCATCGCGCAGGCACAGCTCGTGGGATGGCTGGAGGGTCTGTTCCACGGCATCCAGACCACGCTGTTCGCCCAGCAGATGGCGGCCCGCGCCCAGCTGGAGAACATGCGCAAGGCCCTGCCTCCGGGAGTCGCGGGACTCCAGGCCCAGCCTGGCCAGGTCCCGGCGGAGGAGCACGTCTCGGGCCCCTACCTGTAGACCGGCCCCTCCGTGAAGGAGCCCGCCCCCTCATCTCTCGGGGGCGGGCTCCTTTCCTCGCGCGGCGGAGTCGCGGGTCAGGCGATGGGCTCCAGCACGTCACGGCCCAGGTAGGGGCGCAGTGCCTCGGGGACGACGACCGAGCCGTCCTCCTGCTGGTGGTTCTCCAGGATGGCGACGATCCACCGGGTGGTGGCGAGCGTGCCGTTGAGGGTGGCGGCGAAGCGCGACCTGCCGTCCTCGTCCCGGAAGCGCACGTTGAGGCGGCGGGCCTGGAACTCGGTGCAGTTCGAGGTGGAGGTCAGCTCGCGGTAGGTCTCCTGGGTGGGGACCCACGCCTCGCAGTCGTACTTGCGGGCGGCGCTGGTGCCCAGGTCCCCGGCGGCGATGTCGACCACGCGGTAGGGGAGTTCGAGCTTGTCGAGCATCTCCCGCTCCCAGGCGAGCAGCCGCTTGTGCTCCTCGTGCGCCTGGTCCGGGTGGGTGTAGACGAACATCTCCACCTTGTTGAACTGGTGCACCCGGATGATGCCGCGGGTGTCCTTGCCGTAGGAGCCGGCCTCCCTGCGGAAGCACGGCGACCAGCCGACGTACCGGTTGGGCAGGGAGTCGGCGGGCAGGATCTCCCCGGCGTGGTACCCGGCCAGCGGCACCTCGGAGGTGCCCACCAGGTACAGGTCGTCGGCGGGCAGCCGGTAGACCTCGTCGGCGTGGGAGCCGAGGAACCCGGTGCCCTCCATGGTCTCGGGCTTGACCAGGACGGGCGGGATCATCGGGGTGAACCCGGCGGCCACGGCCTGGTTCATGGCCATGTTGAGCAGGGCCAGCTCCAGCTGGGCGCCGACGCCGGTGAGGAAGTAGAAGCGGGAGCCGGACACCTTCGCGCCGCGCTCCATGTCGATGGCGCCGAGCTTCTCGCCCAGTTCCAGGTGGTCGCGCGGGGTGAAGTCGAAGGTGCGCGGGGTGCCGACGGTGTCCAGGACCTTGAAGTCGTCGACGCCGCCCTCGGGGGCGCCCTCCTCGACGATGTTGGGGATCCCCGCCACGACGGTGGCGAGTTCGCCGGCGAGGCGGTCGGCCTCGGCCTCGGCCGCCTTGACGTCGGCGGCGAGCCCCTTGGCCTTGGCCAGGAGCGCCTCACGCTCCTCGGGGGACGCCTTGGAGACCGACTTGCCGACACTCTTCTGCTCGGCCCGCAGGGTCTCGAAACGGGTGAGCGCGGAGCGTCGCTCGGCGTCGAGTTCGAGCAGCCGGTCGGCGACGGAGGGGTCCTCACCGCGGGCCCGTTGGGAGGCACGGAGTCGTTCGGGGTCTTCTCGGAGAGCGCGAAGGTCGATCACGTTTGCAGGTTACCGTCCGGGCCCGCCCGCCCCGACATCTTTTCCGGGTTCGCGTCATGAACGCGGTGTCACCACGTCATCACCATGAGAGATGACGAGGCCCGGGAAGGGAACGGCAGTGAAACCGTTGAGAGAGATGACCACCGAGGAACTGAGCGCCGCGTTGGAGGCCCTGGACACCGAACGGCCCCGGGACACCGCCCTGCGTTTGGCGCTCTACCTGGAGCTGCGCCGGGCCGCGGCCGAGGAGTGGGTGTTCAAGGGCGAGGGCGAGGCCGGCGACGTGCTGGACTCCTAGACCGTGCTCCTCGGATGCCCTCGCCCGGCTCGATGGGGCCGAGGTCCCGCGGGCGGCCGTCCGGGCCGTCCCTCGCGAGACGGGGGCGGGGCCGGCGGCGCGGACGCCCCTGAGGGGTGCAGGCCCCTTCGATGGTCGCGCGGCCGAAGTGGTCCGGGGAACGGGGACGGTGTCGCCGCGCGGGGGCGGCGACGCGGCGGTCCGGAGGAGGGGTCCACCGTCGATCGGAGAACCGTCCGCCGGGGGTGACGACGGGTGGGTCAGTCGATCCCACCGGAGCGGATCCGGGCCAACCACCGCTCCGACGCGGCGTAGTCCGCCTCGGTCGCGGGGCGGGGGCGCAGGGGCGGGTCGACTTCGGTGGCCCGCCCGCTGCGCGGATAGCTGCCGAGGAAGCGCACGTCCCGGCAGACCCGGCGCAGTCCCATGAGGGCCTCGCCGACGCGGGCGTCGGCGACGTGACCTTCGGCGTCGATACAGAAGCAGTAGCTGCCCAGCCCGTCCCCGGTGGGACGGGACTCCAGCCGGGTGAGGTTGACCCCGCGCACGGCGAACTGGGTGAGGACCTCGATGAGCGCGCCCGGGTGGTCGTCGGCGATGAACGCGACCACCGAGGTCAGGTCGGTGCCGGTCGGCTCGGACGGCCGCCCCGGCCGGGACAGGTAGATGAACCGGGTGGCGGCGTCGGCGCGGTCGCCCACCCCGGTGGCCAGGGCGTGCAGCCCGTAGCGCTCCCCGGCGATGACGGCGCAGATCGCGGCGTCGTAGGGGGTTCCGGGCTCGGCGACGCTGCGGGCGGCGGCGGCCGTGGAGGAGACGGTGGTCGTCTCGGCGTCGGGCAGGTGGCGGCCCAGCCAGCCCCGGCACTGGGCCAGGGCGTGCGGATGGGTGGCCACCGTCTTGACGTCGGCCAGGGTGGTGCCGGGCCGCGCGAACAGGGCGAACTCCACCGGCACCGCGATCTCGCCGCTGATGACGAGCGGTTCGCCGTTGATGAGTTCGGCGATGGTGGAGGTGACGCCTCCCTCGACCGAGTTCTCCAGGGGAACGACGCCTCCGGCGACCTCGCCGGAGCGGACGGCGTCGAAGACCGCCGCCACCCCTTCACAGGGGATGCGCGCGGTGTCGGGCACGTCGGGGCGCAGGGTGCGCAGGGCGGCCTCGGTGAAGGTGCCCTCGGGGCCGAGGTAGGCGTAACGGTCGGGCATGGTGTTCAGGCTATACGCACCCGGGGCGCCGGGGTCGGTCACGGTTCGCGGCGCGGCTCGGGCGCCTTGCGGATCGCGGTCCGGCGTCGCGACGCCGGGGACGCGTCGCCCGGTCCGACCGGTTCCACCACCTTCGGGCCCCCGGCCCCGGGCTCGGTGTCGGCTCCGTCCGACGCCCCGGGCTCGGGTTCGGGCTCGGAGACGACCGTCACCGGCGCCTCGGCGTCCTCGGGCACCACCGGACCGGCCACCCGGGTGACGGGCGTGGTGGAACGGACACCGTCGCCCAGCCGGGCGGCGCGGACGACGCGGTACTCCTCGGGGCTGAGCAGGGTCTCGGACTCGCCCCGCACCACCGCCTTGGCGTAGGTGCGCGACTCGGTGCGCCCGTTGATGGAGGTGACGACCACCCCGTCCCCGTCGCCGTTGAGCAGCGCCAGGGAGAAGGACCGGGCCCCGGACATCTCCTCCAGGGCGTCGTAGTGGAGCACCGCCATGTCGCGCACGGCGAAGGGATCGATACCACCGGCCTGCGCGGATGCGACGGCGCGTTGGGCGAGGACACGGGTGTCGGCGTCGATGGCACGTGCCCTGGCCAGTGCGTACCCGCCGAAGGCGAGTGCGCCCAGACCCGTGAGCACGCCGAGGACGGCCAGGATCATGGTGAACACCGTGTGAGCGTACCGCCACCGAGAGCACCCATGGTGCTGTTATCAGCGATTTTCACCGGAGGATGGCCGACTCGTGCCCCTCCGCCGACCCGCACCGCCGATCCGGCGGCGCGGTCCCGCCAGGGTCCGGCGCACGAGGGCGGGCAGTTTCCGGACCGCGAGGGCCCGGAGGACGTCGGTGAACTGGCGCGCCCGGTGCAACTGGGCGCGCATGTCCGTGCCGGTGGCGCGGTGCTCCAACGGCACCTCCACCTCGATCACCCGCAGGCCCGCGCGCAGGACGTCGATGGTCAGCCCGGTCTCCACTCCGAAGCCGGGCGCCAGCGGTCGCGCGGCCTCGAACGCGGCCCGGGTGATGCAGCGCTGCCCGTTGAGCGGTTGCTCGGGTTCCCACCCGGTGGCGCGGCGCACCCCGCCCCGGGCCAGGCGCACCACGAACCCGTGCCCGCCCAGGCGCAGGCGGGTGGCCGGGAACAGCGCGATGGTCATGTCGGCCTTGCCCTCGACGACGGGGTCCAGCAGGGGCGCCGCCCCCGCGGCGCTCGCCTCCAGGTCCGCGTCGAGGAAGAGCAGGTGTCGGGGCGGGCGAACGCCACCGGCCCCCTCCTCGTGCTCCTCGATGAGGCGAACACCCTCGGCACCGGTCTCCATGGCCGCGCCCTTGCCCCGGTTGCGGCTGTGCCGGAGCACCCGGGCCCCGGACGCCAGGGCCACCTCGGAGGTGCCGTCCGTGGAACCGTCGTCGACCACGATGACCAGGTCCACCCCGGGCAGGGCCCGGGCGGCGGTCACGGTACGGCCCACGCGGGCGGACTCGTCCTTGGCCGCGATCACCACGGCGATCCCGGCCGGCTCAGGGCCGCCGGTCCTTCCCCGTATCATTCCGGGCCGGTCTACGACGCGGTCCCGGTCCCCGCGGCCACCGGCAGCGCGTCGGTGTCGGGGTGGATGACGAAGACCTCGTGCAGGCCGGTGACCTCCAAGACCTTCATGACGGCCGGTTTGGGCGCGACCAGTTCCAGGTCGCCGCCCTTGTCCCGGGAGCGTTTCATGGCCGAGAGCAGCACGCTGATGCCGGTCGAGTCACAGAACTCGGTCGACGACATGTCGATGACCAACCGTCGGGCCCCCTCGTCGAGGGCCGCGATGAGTTCGTCGCGCAATCGGGGTGCCGTGTACAGGTCGATCTCACCGCCGACGGTTACCACCGCGAGGTCATCTTGAGATCGGCTCGATATCTTCAACTCCACAGTCGTGACTGTAGCGGCCCGCTCCGGGCCGGGCCACCTCGTGGACGGTGTTTCGCGACATCGGTCCCCTTCGCTCCCGAGGGGGCCGACGACGGCGGTCCGTGCGGGCCGGGACGGGGACCGCGCGCCAGGTCAGAGCAGGGCGCCGCGGACACGGCCGCCGTCGTGGACGGCGAAGGACAGGGGGTCGGAGGGTCTGGCGCCGGTACCGGGACGAGCGGTCGAGGACCGGTCCGGGGTCGAGGTCGGTTCGATCACCGCGCCGGTCGCGCCCGCCCCGGCGTCGCCGTCCTCCGCGGACAGGTCCAGGACGGCCCACACCGTGGTGGTGGTCGCGTCCATCTCGGTGCCCCAGCGGCCGGACAGGTGCTGGACGATCCCCAGGCCACGGCCGCCCAGACCGGAGGTGGAGGGTCGGGCCACCCGGGGCATCGTGGTGGACCCGCCGTCCCGGACGGAGATCTCGATCCAGCCGCCGGCCCCCCGGGAACCGTCGACCTCCGCCCGCCAGGAGACGCCGACGCTGTTGGCCGGGTTGGCGGGGGTGGGCAGGGGGCTGGCGTGCCGCAGGGCGTTGCTGACCAGTTCGCTGATGATGAGGGCGGCCTCGTCGATGCGCTCCTCGTGGATCTCCATGGCGCGCAGATCATCGCTGAGCCGTCGTCGCGCGCCCATCACGCTGTGGGGAACGTAGGGGAGGATGACGTGCCGCTCGACCTTGCTCGGGTGCTCCCCGGCGTCGAACGGGGTGTGATCTCCTGACACGGCTTTCGTCCCTGCGCGTTCGTGCTCTGGTGCGGTCCGGAACCCGCCCGTTGTGTGACGTCGAATTCCACCAGGGGTGGAAATGCCCCGATCACCTCGAACGGAAACCAACGTCCAGGTGAATCAACCGGTTCGGCCGGCCGTGGGACGCGCGGATCGTCGGCGTGGCAGGGGTTCGGGGTTTGGGGATATTTTTGACGACTCCTGTGACGCAGGTGGCTTGAAGGACGTCTGCCCACCGGTCACCCCGGCCCGGACGGCCGCCACCCCGGGCGGTTCGACGATCGCCGTCCGCGGGCCGTCCGGATCGGGGCCGGCACCCCCGTCCCGGTACAGCGGGAGGGTGAAGTACATCCGGGTACCGCGCTCCAGCCGACGGGCCCTGACGTCCCCGCCCTGGTCCTGGGCGAGTTTGCGGACGATGTACAACCCCAGGCCCAGACCACCGAAACGACGCCGGTCGCCGCGCACCCCGCCCTGGAAGAACCGCTCGAAGACCCGCTCCTCGTCGCCCGGCCGCAGACCGGGGCCGTCGTCGTCCACCGACACCGCGACCTCGTCGCCCTCCACGGTCACCGTGACGTGCACCGTGCCGCCCTCGGGGGAGAACTTGATCGAGTTGTCCAGCAGCTGGTCCATGATGATGCCGGTGGCCAGCGGGTCGGCGAACACCGTCGGCAGGTCGTCCGAGGCGGAGAGCACCACGTCGTGCCGGTCCGACAGGGAGCGGAACGTCATCACCGCCTGGCGCAGCACCTGGGACAGCTCGAACGGGACCGGGTTGACGTCCAGTTCGCCCCGGGAGGCGTCCGATCCCAGGCTGAGCCTCTCCACCAGCAGCGTCAGCGCCGTCGACCGGTCCACGATGTTGCTCACCGCCTCGCGCTGCGCCTCCGAGCTCATCCGCGACCATTTGCGGATCAGGGTGGTGGCGAACCCGTGGATCGCGGTGATGGGGGTGCGCAGTTCGTGGCCGGTCGTGGCCAGGAAGGCCTCGCGTTCGTCCTCCATCGCCTTCTGCGCGGTGATGTCGCGAAAGTCCACCACCCACTCGTGGGTGCGGGGGATGCGCGCCATGAGGATCTCCAGCCAACGTCCGTCCTTGAGGCGGTGCTTGACCGGACGGCCGTGGCAGGCGGGGATGGGGAACGGCGGATGGCGGCCCTCCACGATCTCCGCCGGGTAACCGGTGAGTTCGACCGCCGACCGGTTCCACTTGCGCACCCGACCGCCGAAGTCGAGCACGGCGATGCCGTCGGCGCTGGAGTCGGCGACGGCCTGTTCGTGCACCCGCTGGTGGTTGAGCTCCTCGTAGGCCATCGCGTTGCCGATGGCCACCCCGGCGTGGGCGGCCAGCAGTTCGAGCAGTTCGAGTTCGACGTGGCCGACCTTGCGCTGGCTGTAGAGCGCGTACAGGGCGCCGTAGGGGCGTCCGTGCACGTTGGACACGCACAGGGCGATGGTGTGCAGTCCGGGCAGGTCGGCCCAGACCAGGTCCTGTAATCCCCGGGTGTCGTCGTTGGCGAGCAGCACCGACTTGCCGCTGCGCAGCAGTTCGCCGAACAGACTGGTCTCCAGCGGGGCACTGTACCCCTGGAGGGTCTGGGAGAGCCGGGTGATGCTCACCAGCTCCACACGGTCCTCGTTGAGCAGGACGAAACCGCCGGCGTCGGCGCCGGTCAGCTCGGTGATGCCGCTGGAGATGCGGTCCAGCACCGATTGCAGGCTGAGGTCGGCGTTGATGTCGACGACCACGTCGGTGAGCCGGCGCACCAGCCGGGCCCGCTCCATGGCGGCGGTGTGCGCCTGCGCCTCGTTGTCGGTGGGGTAGAGCGTGAGCACCCAGCCGTCGTGCCCGCCGTCGGGCGAGGTGACGGCGGCGGTGCTGACGCGCACGTCGATCGGGGTGTCGTCACGACGCACGCGCCGGGTGTGGATGGTCAACGGGGGCCCGGCGCGCACCTGTTCGAGCACCGCGCCGTGCTCGGCCTTCAGCTCGGCGGGGACGATCGGCAGCCGCCCCCCGATCACGTCCTGGGACCGCCAGCCGAACAGACGCTCGGCCGCCGGGTTCCACAGGCAGACCCGGAGTGCGCTGTCGAGACCGACCACCGCGTCCGCCGACGAGGCCAGCACGGCTGCGGCGCTGAGGGGCGCGCGCTCGGAACTCACGTCGTCATAGTGCCACCCGAAGGCCCCTTGGGGCAGGGCTTTGGGCAATCCGATCGCTTTCGGGCCCCGATGGGACTCAGATCACTCTCGGCTCGGCGTCCGAGGAGGTCTCCATGTCGAGCCCGGTGAGTTCCCAGGCCTGCATCCCGCCGGCGATGTTGACCGTCTCCCACCCCGCGTTGTTGAGCGCCGCGACGGCCTGCGCGGAGCGACCGCCCGCCCGGCAGACCACGTACACCCGAACGTCCCGGGGGATCTCCCCGGCCCGGGTGTTGAGCTCGCCGAGCGGGATGTGCACGGCGGTGGGAGCGTGGCCCGCGGCCCACTCGTCGTTCTCGCGCACGTCGAGCAGGTACCCGTCCTCGGGAACCTCGGTGACGTTGACCTCGGGCACGTTGCCGAACATCCTCAACCCCCTGTTGATCCGTGATCGTCTGAAAAGCCCGGGAAAGGAAGGGAACCGAACGTGACGCGGTGACGTCCAAGCGTCATGGCTCAGCACACCATCGCGACGGCCCTGCCGACCCGACTCGCCGCGCTCGCGGCCCTCGGCCTGCTTCTCACGGCCTGTGGCAACGAGCCCACCGAGGTGGGCGCCCCGGCACCGGGGTCCGACGAATCCAGTCCCTCCGCCCCCGACCAGGATGCCCCCTCCGAGGAGGGGGACGGTACCGAACCCCAGGAGAACGAGCCGGCGGACGGCTCCTCCGACATCGAACTGACCATCGAACGCTCCCTCGGGGACGAGGACGGTCTGACCCCCGAATCCGGTTTCGAGGAGGGGGTGTGGACGCTCACCTGCGCCCCCGAGAGCGGGGACCACCCCGACCCCGAGGCGGCGTGCGCGGAGATCGAGGAGGTCGGGACCGACCCCTTCCTCCTCGACACGAGCACCATGACGTGCACGATGCAGATCGGCGGGCCCGAGGTGGTCCGGGTGACCGGCCACATCGAGGACACCGAGATCGACACCGAGTTCAACAAGCGCAACGGTTGCGAGATCGATCGCTTCTCCGAGGTGGAGGCGGTGATCAATCCCTGATCGAGCCGCCCCGACGCAGGACGACGGGGGTGTCCCAGAAGGCGAGTTCGTGGCGCATGCCCTCGCGGAAGAAGCGCTCGGCGCGCTCGGGGTCGGGGGCGGCCTCCTCCAGCCTGCGCCCGTACCGCTCGGTCAGCTCGGTGAACGCCGGGTCGGCGTAGGTCTCCACCCACCTGCGGTAGCGAGGTTCGTCCGGCTTGTCCTCGGCCAGGGCCAGACCGAGCCGGTTGTACCCCCACATGCACGGGTAGACGGCGGCCAGGCCGTCCCGGTAGTCGGCGGCGGCGTCGACGATCCAGGCGGTGTAGGCGGCGCAGGCCGGCCCCTTGTCCCGGACGGTGAGGTCGGCACCGAACGCACCGGCCAGGGAGCGGTGCAGTTCGAGTTCCTCGTTGAGGGTGCTGTGCGCGATGCCGACCAGATCGGCCAAGTGGTCGTCGGGGGCCTGCCAGGCCAGGCGTGAGAAGGCGCGCGCGTAGTCGAGCAGGTAGAGGTGGTCCTGCTCCAGCCAGTAGCGGAAGGCCCGGTCGTCGAGGTCGCCTCGGGCGATGCCGGCGACGGTCGGGTGCGCGAGCTGTTCGGCGACCATGGGCCGCCCGATCTCGTGAAGGCGTTCGATGATTCCCACGAACGCAGTGTGCCACCCGGGTCGTACGGGCCGAGGCGGCGCCCCCCGACGTTCGGGTTCTCCGAAATTTTCGGTATCCGATCGTTCCATCATCCCTCCGGTCACTCACCCCATACAGCGGCGAACAGGGCTTTTTCTCCGGAGATCTTCAGATCCTGTGATTCACCTCTCTCCACTTCTTGACCCGGGTGTCCACCGAACGTACATTCTCGTTCCATTGGTTTCGATAAAACTTCCGAAAGTTTCTAAGCTCCGGAAAGGACACCCGGATGACCTCACCCCCCGAACCCCTCGAAGGCGCCTGGCGGGACACCTCCCTGCCCGCCGGCGTCCGGGTCGACCGGCTGCTGGCCGCGATGACCCTGGAGGAGAAGGTCGCCCAGCTCAACGGTGTGTGGGTGCGCGCCGACGCCTCCGGCGCCCCGGTCGCCCCCCACCAGCACGACGCCTCCCGCGAACCGCTGGTGTGGGAACGGGTCGTCCAGGACGGACTCGGCCAGCTCACCCGCCCCTTCGGCACCGTCCCCGTGGACCCCGCCGCCGGACGCGCCTCCCTCGCTCGCAGCCAACGCGAGATCATGCGGGCCAACCGCTTCGGCATCCCCGCCATCGCCCACGAGGAGTGTCTGACCGGCCTGGCCGCCTGGCGGGCCACCGTCCACCCCGTCCCGCTCGCCTGGGGCGCGACGTTCGACCCCGACCTGGTCGAGCGGATGGCCCGCGCCATCGGGGAGACCATGCGCCCGCTCGGCGTCCACCAGGGCCTCGCCCCCGTCCTGGACGTCACCCGCGACCCCCGCTGGGGGCGCACCGAGGAGACCATCGGCGAGGACCCCCACCTGGTGGCCACCATCGGCACCGCCTACGTGCGCGGCCTCCAGTCCACCGGGATCATCGCCACCCTCAAGCACTTCGCCGGTTACTCGGCCTCCCGCTCCGGTCGCAACCTGGCCCCGGTGTCCATCGGCCCCCGCGAGTTCGCCGACGTCATGCTGCCCCCGTTCGAGACGGCCGTGCGCGAGGGCGGTGCCCGTTCGGTCATGCACGCCTACAACGACAACGACCGGGTCCCGGCCGCCGCCGACCCCCGGCTGCTCACCGACCTGCTGCGGGACCGCTGGGGGTTCGAGGGGACCGTCGTCGCCGACTACTTCGGCATCACCTTCCTGCACACCCTGCACCGGGTCGCCGAGGATCCCGAGCGGGCGGGCGCCCTGGCCCTGACCGCCGGTGTCGACGTCGAACTCCCCGACCCGCACTGCTACCGGGACCGGCTCGTCGGTCTGGTCCGCTCCGGGGAACTCGACGAAGGACTCGTCGACCGGGCCGCCCGCCGCGTCCTGCTCCACAAGTGCGAACTGGGCATGCTCGATCCCGACTGGTCCCCCGACCCCGACGACTCCCCCGTCGACCTCGACCCGGCGGCGCACCGCGACCTGGCCCGTACCCTCGCCGAACGTTCCGTCGTGCTGCTCGACAACCCGCGCGGGGTCCTGCCGCTGGCCGCCCCGCGCACCCTGGCCCTCGTCGGCCCGCTCGCCGACACGCCCGACGCGATGCTCGGCTGCTACACCTTCCCCTCCCACGTGGGCCGCAGGCACCCCGAGGTGCCCCTCGGCGTGTCCGTCCCCACCGTGTACGAGGCACTCCACGGCGAACTGCCCGGCACCCGGATCGTGCACGTCCCCGGCTGCACGGTGGACGGCCCGGAGACCGACGGCATCGACGCGGCCGTCGCGGCGGCCCGGGGCGCCGACGTGTGCGTGGTGGTGCTCGGCGACCGCTCGGACCTGTTCGGTCGCGGTACCTCGGGGGAGGGCTGCGACGCCGAGGACCTGCGTCTGCCCGGGGTCCAACAGGACCTGTGGGAGGCGCTGACGGCCACCGGCGTCCCCGTCGTCGCGTTACTGATCACCGGCCGCCCCTACGCGCTGGGGGCGGTGGCCGACGCCTCGGCCGCCGTCGTGCAGGCGTTCCTGCCGGGGGAGGAGGGCGCCTCCGCCATCGCCGGGGTGTTGTCCGGCCGGATCGGGCCCGGCGGCCGGCTTCCCGTGTCGGTCCCCCGCTCGCCCGGCGGACAGCCCACCACCTACCTGGGCGCCGACCTGGCCCACCGCGGGGAGGTCAGTTCGGTGGACCCCTCCCCCCGGCACCCGTTCGGGCACGGCCTGTCCTACACCTCTTTCTCCTGGGAGGACCCGCGCGTCGACGGACGCCCCCTCGACGCGGGACCGGCCCGGACGTCCACCGACGGGGAGGTGACCGTGGGCTGCACCGTCCGCAACACCGGGCACCTGGCCGGGACGGAGGTCGTCCAGGTGTACCTGCACGACCCCGTCGCCCGGGTGGCCCTGCCGCGGCGGCGTCTGGTGGGGTACGCGCGGGTGGACCTGGAGCCGGGGGAGGCCCGCGCCGTCGACTTCACCTTCCACGCCGACCTGTCCTCCTACACCGGACCCGACGGGCTGCGCGTGGTCGATCCGGGCCGGCTGGACCTCATCCTGGCGGCCTCCGCCACCGACACCCGGCACACGTTCACCGTGATGCTCGAAGGCTCCGCCCGCACCGTCGACCACACCCGCCGTCTCACCGGGACCGTGCGGCTGGATCCGGTGGGGGAGGCGGCCCCCGGGGACCGGGAGATCACGAACCGGTCCCGGATCGGAGGCTGAGGGCGCGGAGAGGAAGGGGGAAGGGAAAGAGGAAGGGAAGGGGGATCTCGCGTCCGGGACGACGGGGCCGGCCATGGCCGGGAGCGGTCACCGTGGTCCCGGGCGGTCCCGGGCACCCGATTCCGGACATGCGAGAACCCGGTGACGATCGAATCGCGATCTTCACCGGGTATCTTGTGGGCGAGGAGGGATTTGAACCCTCACATCCTTTCGGACACACGGACCTGAACCGTGCGCGTCTACCGTTCCGCCACCCGCCCGAGTGACATGCATTCAGTTGTGTTGCCAGGTGATTCGGGCTTTTCGTCCGTTTCCCCTGGCGACATGGATAAGGCTAGCACGGCCCGGAGGTGGGTCGCACATCGTTTCTCCCGGGGTTCCGAGAGGCGCTCCGTGCCCCTCTTGCGGGGGTACGTATGAAACCAGGGGCACCATCGCCCGGTTACGATCGTCTACACATACGGATGTGGAGTACAAAGGGAGGTACCTCGTGGGAGTGCTCCAACGCTTCGAGCGCAGGCTTGAGGGCATGATCGAAGGCACCTTCGCGATGGCCTTCAAGTCCGAGTTGCAACCGGTCGAGGTGGCGAGCGCCGTTCAGCGGGAGATGGACGAGCGCGCGGCGATCGTCGCCCAGGGTCGCACCCTGGTCCCCAACGACTTCATCGTCGAACTGGCGACCAGCGACAAGGAGCGCCTGGAGGTCTACGCGGACAGTCTCGGCCAAGAGCTGTCCAAGCTCGCCCGCGACTACGCGACGGAACAGGGTTACTCCTTCGTCGGCCCGGTCCGGGTCCACTTCAGGTCCGACGACGGGCTCAAGACCGGCCGCTTCCGCATTCGTTCCGGTGTGGTCCGCGGGACGATGGTGAGCAAGGAGGGCGAGGTCCGCACCCCGGTGGGCGACCCCACCCCCGGCACGCAGCGCCAGCCCGGTCGCCCCCGTCTGCTGATCTCCCCCGGCGGCGCCACCGCCGAGGGCAGCATCGCCAGCCACGGCATGCAGCAGTCCTTCGAGCTGACCACGCCGGTCACGCTCCTGGGCCGCGGCACCGACTGCGACCTGCGCCTCGTGGACAACGGCGTCTCGCGTCACCACGTGGAGATCCGCCTGGACGGGGACGAGGCCATCCTCGTCGACAAGGGTTCCACCAACGGGACCTTCGTCAACGGTCAGCAGGTGCGCCAGGCCCGCCTGGTGGACGGCACCAGGATCAGCCTCGGCCGCACCACCATGACGTTCCGGCGCGACTGACCACGGACCGGGTGATGGTCGAAGGACTCCACCGGCCGGCGCGATCCGGACGCAACCAACACCCTCGCGCCGGCGTCACAAAGGTCGAGTCCGAGGCCGGGTCCATTCCGGACCCGCTGTCGGATATCCGGCCGGGAAGGTAGTCTCCGCGAAGACCCGACCGATCGGGCACAATGGCCGCGACCCGAAGGCCGCGGACCAGCGACCTCAACTCACCGACGCGAAGGTGGGGAAGACACGGTGGCGGCGCCGATGACCGCCATCCCGGCCGGAGCACGACAGGGGCTGAAGAGCAGTTCGATGTCCAACTTGACCCTCATACTGATCAAGATCGCGTATCTCGCGGTGCTTTGGCTGTTCATCCTCATGGCGATCGGCGTGGTCCGCACCGATCTCTTCGGCCCGTCCAAGCGCAAGCCGAAGAAGAAGCCGCGCCCCGCGGCGCGCCCGGCCGCCTCGCGCGGCGGCGGGACCCCCTCGCACTCGGAGGCGGCCCGCCCCCCGCGTCCGCGACGGAACGATCCCACCGTCCTGGCCGTCACCCAGGGACCGCTGACGGGCACCACCGTCCCGCTCGGCGCCCAACCCATCCTCATCGGCCGCGCACCCGACTCGACACTGGTCATCACCGATGACTACGCCTCGGGCCGACACGCGCGCGTCTACTCCGACAACGGCCGCTGGTTCGTCGAGGACCTCAATTCGACCAACGGCACCTACCTCGGCCAACAGAAGCTGAACCGCCCCCAGCCCATCACGGTGGGTCAGCCCATCCGTATCGGCAAGACCGTCCTGGAACTGCGCAAATGACAATCGCTCTCCGATACGCGGCGTACTCCGACGTAGGATGCCTCCGCGAAGGCAACGAAGACTCCGGTTACGCCGGCCAGCACCTCCTCGCGGTGGCGGACGGCATGGGCGGCTATGCGGGCGGCGAGGTGGCCAGCTCCATCGCGATCTCCTCGATCCGTCGCCTGGACGCCGAGGACCACCGTGCCGACGACATGGCCGAGGTGCTCCAGCAAGCCGTCGAACAGGCCAACGCCTCCCTCTCCCGGCGGATCATGGAGGAACCCCGTCTGGAGAACATGGGCACCACCCTGACCGCCATGCTGTGGTCGGGACCCCGGGTCGCCCTCATCCACATCGGCGACTCGCGCGCCTATCTGCTGCGGGGATCGCGCTTCGAGCAGATCACCCACGACCACACCCTGGTGCAGACCCTCGTCGACGAGGGCAAGATCACCGAGGAGGAGGTCGCCACCCACCCGCAGCGGTCCCTGATCCTGCGCGCGTTGGACGGCAAGAGCCCGGTCGACCCCGACATCTCCATCAGCGAGGCCAAGGTCGGCGACCGCTACCTGCTGTGCTCCGACGGCCTGTCCGGTGTGGTCAGCAAGAAGACCATCCACGAGACGCTGGCGACCGAGGCCGACCCGCGCACCGCCGTCAAGAAGCTCATCGACCTGGCGATCCGCGGCGGAGGGCCGGACAACATCACGGCCGTCATCGCCGACGTGATCGAGACCGACACCGACCGCGAGGGGCCCACCCCCGCCTCCCAGCTGGTCGGCGCGGCCGACCAGCGCCGGGACGTGATGGAGCAGGGACAGGACACCCCGGCCCGACGGGCCCAGGAACTGCGCGCGGGCGGCGACACCGCCGAGATGGACCCCGTCCGCGACGAGCAGGACCCCGCGGGCTCCCCGGCCTATGCCGACCCCTACGGGGAGTCCTACGACGGGTACGAGGAGCCGGCGGCCCCCCGCCGTCCCCGCGACGGTCAGCCGACCGAGTACCACACCAAACGGTGGTGGCCGATGATCCTCGTCTTCGTGATCCTCGTCGGCATCGTGGCCGGCGCCGGCTACTACTTCGGCCGCCAGTACGTCGACGGCCAGTACTACATCGGCCCGTCCGAGTCGGGCGAGACCGTCGCCATCTACCGCGGCATCGACACCGACCTCGCCGGGCTCAGCCTGTCGGAGCAGGTCGAGGACACCGAGATCCCGCTGGACTCGCTCACCGACGCGGACCGTCAGCTCATCAGCGGCAACGTTCCGGCCGATGACCTCGAAGACGCCCGAACGACGGTGGACGCGCTCCGCGAGAACGCGACGCCGGCACCGGGCGACGAGGGTGACGAGGAGACCGGGACAGAGGAAGGAAGCGGGTGAGGCCAGGTGAGTGACACGTCGGAACCCGAGGCCCCCACCGCACTCCCCCCCGTCAAGCGGCGCAACGCCGAACTCGTCCTCATCGTGTTGGCCGTGCTCATCACGATGATGGGCATCGCGATCGCCGGTCTCAACCTCAACGGTCGGGTCCCCGCCGCGACCTGGACCGTCGGCCTGACCTTCGGCGCCTTCGCCGTCGCCGCCCACGCGGCGATGCGGTTCGTGGCGCCCTACGCCGACCCGCTCATCCTGCCCTGCGCCCTGTTCCTCAACGGCATCGGCGTCGCCATGATCTGGCGGCTCAACGCGGTCGAGAGCGAGAACATCGAGAGCGCCGGCGTGGGCATGCAGTTGGTCTGGACCGCCCTCGGCCTGATCTTCTGCTTCCTCATCATCATCTTCCTGAAGGACCCCCGCGTCCTCCAGCGCTACACCTACGTCAGCGCCCTGATCGCGCTGGTGCTGCTGGCCCTGCCGGCCCTGCCGGTCATCGGCCACGAGGTGTACGGCGCCCGACTGTGGATCAAGATCGGCCCGATCACCTTCCAGCCGTCGGAGTTCGCGAAGATCGCGCTGGTCATCTTCCTGGCGTCGTATCTGATGAGCAAGCGCCAGGTGCTCCAGATCGTGGGCAAACCGATCAAGGTCGGCCGCTTCACCCTCATCGAGCTGCCCCGCGCCCGTGACCTGGCGCCGATCCTGGTCGGCTGGCTGATCGCCATCGGCATGCTGGTCGTCCTGCGGGACCTGGGCACCTCGCTGCTGCTCTTCGGCACGTTCCTGGCGATGCTGTACGTCGCCACCCAGCGCTCCTCGTGGGTGACCCTGGGTCTGGTGATGTTCGCCGGCGGCGCGACCGTCGCCCACCTCCTGTTCTGGCACGTGCGCGCCCGCGTCAACATCTGGATCAACGCCTTCGACAACGACGTCTACGAGGCGGTCGGCGGCAGCCAGCAACTGGTGCAGGGCATCGTGGGCATGGCCTACGGCGGCCTGTTCGGCACCGGTCTGGGCGCCGGGCGGCCCACCGACATCTTCGCCGCCGACAGCGACTTCATCCTCGCCTCCATCGGTGAGGAACTGGGCGTGACCGGCCTGCTGGCCGTGCTCATGGCCCTGTTCCTGCTGGTGGAGCGTGGTATGCGGGTGGCACTGGCCTCGACCGGCACGTTCAACAAGCTCCTGGCCAGCGGTATGGCGTTCGTGCTGGTGTACCAGACCTTCATCGTGCTCGGCGGTGTCTCACGGGTCATTCCGCTGACCGGCTCGACCACACCGTTCATGTCCGCCGGCGGCACCGCCCTGCTGACCAGCTGGATCATGATGGGCATCCTCCTCCGCATCAGTGACAACGCACGACGACCGGCACCACAGGCGATCCAGGACGAGGGCGCGACCCAGGTGATCCGACGATGAACACGACGATCCGCAGACTGAGCATCTTCTGTCTGTTCATGTTCCTGGTCCTCATGGTCAACGTCACCTGGATCCAGGGCCTCCAGGCCCCGGCCATCCTGGAGGACCCCCTCAACAAACGCCAGTTCGCCGAACAGATCAGCGCTCCACGCGGTCCGATCCAGGCCGGCGGCGAGAACATCGCCTACTCCGAGAACATCGCGGAAGAGGGCAGGTCACCCCGGTACCAGCGGATCTACGAGGGCGGTCAGATCTACACGCCGATCGTCGGCTCCTTCCGCAACTTCGGTGCCTCCGGTATCGAGGCCGTCGAGGACGACCTGCTCAACGGCAGTGACGACCGGCTGGCGGTGCGCAACTTCCGCGACATGATCACCGGCCGCGACCCCGAGGGCGCCCAGGTGCAGCTGACCCTGGTGCCCGAGGTCCAGCAGGCCGGCTACGACGCGTTCGAGGCGCTGGGCGGTAGGAACGGCGCGGCCGTCGCCCTCGACCCCGAGACCGGGGCGATCCTGGGCGCGATCTCCTACCCCTCCTACGACCCCACCCCGGTCGTGGACATCAACAACCCCGGCGACTCCACGGCCGCGTACGTCGAGCTGGAGAACGACCCGAACAAGCCGCTGCTGAACCGGGCGCTCAACGAGCGTTATCCGCCGGGTTCGACGTTCAAGGTGGTCACCGCCGCGGCCGTGATCGAGAACCTCGACGCCACGCCGGACAGCACCATCGCGGCCCCGGACCTGTTGGAGTTCCCGTCCGGCCCGCCGCTGCCCAACGCCATGGGAAGCTGCAACGGCGGCCAGCCCGACACCCTGGCCCACTCCATCCAGATCTCGTGCAACACCTCGTTCGCGAACTGGGCCATGGAGGTGGGCGGCCAAGCGCTCAGCGACCAGGCGACCGCGTTCGGGTTCAACCCGGAGGAGCAGCTCACGGTGCCGTTGTCGGTGGTCGACAGCTACGCCCCGGCCGAGCAGGACACGAGCATCCTGGGCCGCGCCGGCATCGGCCAGTCCAACGTGGAGTCCACCCCGTTGCAGATGGCGATGGTCGCCGCGGGTGTGGCCAACGGCGGCGAGGTCATGCGACCCTACGTTGTGGACTCGGTGCGCGACTCCGACCTGTCGGTGATCACCCAGACCTCCCCGGAGACCCACTCCCAGGCGGTCAGCGCGCGCACCGCGGACATGCTCACCGAGATGATGGTCCTGGTCACCACCCCGCCCGAGGGCGGCGGCACCAACGCCGCCATCCCCGGCATCGAGGTGGCCGGCAAGACGGGCACCGCCGAGAACGGCACCGACAAGACCCACAACTGGTTCATCGGTTTCGCTCCGGCGGACGACCCACAGATCGCGGTCGCCGTGGTGGTCGAGTTCGGCGGCGGCACCGGCAACGAACTCGCGGCACCGGTCGCCAAGGCGTTGATGGAGGCAGTGGTTCTGTAGTGAGCACCTACGAACCGTCTTCTCAGAACGGTCCCGGCGGACTCGCCGGGACCGTTCTGAGCGACCGTTACCGACTTGAGGAGCAGATCGGCTCCGGCGGCATGGGCACGGTCTGGAAGGCCACCGACACCCTGCTGAACCGGCCGGTCGCCGTCAAACTCCTCCACCCGTCACAGATGGCGGAGCCCACGGCGAGAGAGCGCTTCCGCACCGAGGGGCGGATCACGGCCGGGCTCTCCCATCCCGGGATCGCCCAGGTCTTCGACTACGGGGAGGAGAACGGCCGGGCCTTCCTCATCATGGAGCTGGTGGTGGGCGAACCGCTCTCCCAGGTCCTCAAGGAACGCGGCGGCCTCACCCCGGACGAGACCCTCGACTTCATCGGCCAGGCCGCCCAGGCGCTGGCCGCCGCGCACGCGCGCGGCGTGGTACACCGTGACATCAAGCCGGGCAACCTGCTGGTCACCGGTGACGGTCGGCTCAAGCTCACCGACTTCGGGATCGCCCGCGGCAACATGTCGGTCACCCTGACCCAGACCGGCATGGTCATGGGGACCGCCCAGTACATCTCCCCCGAGCAGGCGTCGGGGCGGCCCGCGACGGCGGCGTCGGACCTGTACGCGCTCGGTGTGGTCGCCTACGAGTGCCTGGCCGGGGAACCGCCGTTCACCGGTGACAGCCCGGTAGCGCTGGCGCTGGCGCACACCCGCGACGAACCGCCGCAACTGCCGGAGCACATCCCCCCGGACCTGGACGACCTGGTCTTCCTGCTGTTGTCGAAGGAACCCGAGGAACGACCGGCCTCCGCGGGGGACGTGGCCCACATGGCCGCGATCATCCGCTCCGAGGCGGGCACCGGGCCGCCCACCCCCTCCGCCGGTTTCAGCGGTGTCGCCGCCACCCGGGTGGTGTCCGCGGTCACCGACTCCGGTCGGGGCACCGGGGCCCACACCCGGCGGACCACGGGACAACAGACCGTAAGCCCTGGTCGGGAAGGCGACTCCGCTAGGCTGGGCTCGCAGCGGAGGATCGGCCTGCCGGTGATCCTCGCCGCGATCGGCGCGACGGTCCTGATCGTCGCGGCCGTCCTGGGCGGCTTCTTCCTCAGCGGCGGCTCCTCCGACGGGGCCGACAACGTACGGGACGTGACCACGCCTCCGGCGACCGTGGAGGACGTCACCCCCAGTCCCACCGAAGAGGACGAGGAAGACGTGCCCATCGAGGCGCCCGTCGTACCCGAGTACACGCCCGAACGGCAACCGAGCGTTCCCACGGAGACCCCCTCCCCGGACCCCGAACCCAGCGATGGGGAGACGGACCCCGAACCCGAGCCGGGTGACGACGGCTCCGAGGGCCCCGGCGAGGGGACCGACCCCGTGACGCCTCCCGACGAGGAGGACCCCCCTCCCGGTGGCGGCGGTGACAACGGCGACAACGACATCGTGACGAGGCAATGAGCGAAAGACGCTCCGAATAGAAGGTCCGCACGCGGGCCCGGTGAGAACAAGGATCAGTACACGACATGTCCCAACCCCGGCTCTTCGGCGGGCGCTACGAACTCGACGCTACCGTCGGGCGCGGCGGCATGGCCGAGGTCTACCGCGCGCGCGACCTGAGACTCGACCGCCTCGTCGCGGTCAAGACCCTCAGGCACGACCTGGCCCGCGATCACGTGTTCCAGGCCCGGTTCCGACGGGAGGCGCAGTCCGCCGCCTCCCTGAACCACCCCGCGATCATCGCCGTCTACGACACCGGCGAGGACATGATCGACGGGCTCTCGATCCCGTACATCGTCATGGAGTACGTGGACGGTCGGACCCTCAAGGAACTCCTCGACGACGACCGCAAGCTCCTGCCCGAGCGCTCCGCCGAACTGGTCGACGGCATCCTCAAGGCGCTGGAGTACAGCCACGACAACGGGATCGTCCACCGGGACATCAAGCCCGCCAACGTGATGCTGACCCGCAACGCCGAGGTCAAGGTCATGGACTTCGGCATCGCCCGGTCCATGGACGACAACCAGGCGACCATGACCCAGACCTCGCAGGTCATCGGTACCGCCCAGTACCTGTCACCGGAACAGGCCCGCGGTGAGCGGGTGGACCCGCGCAGCGACATCTACTCGACCGGGTGCGTGCTCTACGAACTGCTGACCGGTCGGCCCCCCTTCACCGGCGACTCCCCGGTGTCCATCGCCTACCAGCACGTTCGCGAGGAGCCGGTGCCGCCGTCCCAGGTGGACCCCCAGGTGCCGGAGTGGCTGGAGGACATCACCCTGCGGGCGATGGCCAAGGACCGGGACCAGCGGTACCAGAGCTCGGCGGAGATGCGCGCCGACATCCAGCGCGGTCTGGCCGGCATGCCCACGCAGGCGGGCACCATGGCGATGGCGGCGGCCGGGGCGACGACGATGCTGCCGCCCACCGACGACCGCTATGACGACCGGTACGACGACGACTACGACGACTACGACGACGAGAAGAAGAACAACGCGGGCAAGACCGCGCTGTGGGCCCTCCTGGGCATCGGCGTGCTCGCGTCCATCGTCCTGGTGTTCTGGTTGCTCAACCGGGGCCCGGGGGAGGCGGAGCGGCAGGCCGTTCCGGACGTGGTCGGCTCCACGGTCGAGGAGGCCCGCGCGGACCTGGAGGCCCTCGGGTTCGACAACGTCAGCGAGGAACAGCGCGCCGACCCCGAGGCCGAGGCGGGCACGGTCGTGGAGACCGACCCCGAAGCGGACAGCGAGATCGCCGTGACCGAGCAGATCATCCTCTATGTCTCCAGCGGGCCCGACGCGCGGGAGATCCCCTCGGTGGAGGGGCAGAGCGAGGCCGACGCCCGCAGCACGCTCGGCGATGCGGGCTTCGAGAACATCTCCTCCGAACAGCAGTCGCACGCGAGCATCGCGTCCGGGCAGGCGATCGGCACCGACCCGTCCGCCGGGGACGCGGTCGCCCCGGACACCGAGATCACGCTGTACATCTCCAGCGGGCCGCAGCAGGTGGAGGTCCCCGACCTCCAGGGGATGACCCGCGACCAGGCCCAATCCGCCCTCGACCAGCGTGGTCTGGTGGCCTCGTTCCACGAGGTGGAGGACGCGTCCACACCGCCGAACACGGTCACCGCCCAGTCCATCCAGAGCGGCCAACAGGTCGACCCGGGCACCACGGTGACGGTGACGGTGGCGATCGCCCCGGCCCAGCCCGATCCGCCGACGGATCCCGAGCCGCAGGACCCGCCGCCGGACACCGGGGAACCGACCGACCCCGAGGAACCGGAGACGGAACCGGACGGACTGGTGATCGGACCGGGCCGGCAGGGCTGACGTGAGCGGGGCCGCCCCTGGAGGGGCGGCCCCGTCGCCGTTGTGCCCGCCCCTGGGGTGACACCGCGGTCCCTCCTGGGCGTAGACTGTGTTTCCGTTCTGACCGGCCCCACCCGTACTGGAGCAGCGACCGTGCCCAAGTCCCGCAACGATCGCAAGAAGAAGGTCGTTTACACACCGCCTCCTTCGAAGGAGAAGCCCAAGGTCAGCCCGCGTTGGCTGGTGCCGACCATGCTGGGCTTCTTCATCCTGGGCATCCTGTGGATCGCGGTCTTCTACATCGCGGGTCAGTACGTGCCCTACATGCAGGACCTGGGCAACTGGAACCTCGCCGTCGGCTTCGCCGGCATCATCGTGGCCATCGTCCTGGCCACCCGCTGGCACTGACCCCCCGCGCCGGGCACGACGCCCCGGCCGTGCCGATCCCCGCGGGGGCCGGCGCCACCGCGATCGTCACCGGGTCGTCCGCGCGGGTGGGCGGCCCTCATCACGATGTCCCGCGACCGGGTCGGGCCGGTCCGCGGCCGTGAACACACGACGAAGGCCCCCGAGGGCGATCTCGGGGGCCTTCGTCATGGCCGGATCCGTCAGGAGCCGTACAGAGCGGTGAGCAGCACCGGTGACGTGTACACGAGGGCCACGAGCACCACTCCCAGCACCACCATCGCCCCGATGTGGACGAGGCCCCTGGTGCTCGGGGAGGCGGACCGTCCGGGCAGATGGGCGAAGACCGCGCCCAGCAGCGCCCCGACGACCAGGCCTCCGATGTGGGCGGTCCAGGAGATCCCCGGGAACAGGAACGTGATGACGAGGTTGATCCCGAGCAGGATCGCGATCATCCGCACGTCCAGACCGAGCCTGCGCCCGATCACGAACACCGCGCCGAAGAGCGCGAAGATCGCCCCCGAGGCGCCGATGGCCAGCGTCTGCGGCGCCGCCAACAGGGTCAGCACCGAACCGCCGAGCGCGCCCAGGACCCACAGGGTCAGGAAGCGGCCGTGGCCCAGCCACCGTTCCAGCTGCGGCCCGAGGACGTACATGGCCCACCCGTTGAACAGGATGTGCCACAGGCTCCCGTGCAGGAAGGCGGAGGTGATGAGCCGGTACCACTCATCGCGGAACGCCACCCCTCCGCCCCACATGCCCAACTCCCGCACCAGGGGAGAGTCCCAGGCGTTCAGCGGCGAGGACGCCGTGAGCATCTGGGCGACGTAGCCGACGCCCATCAGTCCGAGGATCGCCCAGGTGACGTAAGGCGCGTTGATGGTCCCGCCCCCGAAGGGGGTACGGGTCCGGCGCACCGCACGGTTGCCCTCCGCCACGCAGTCGGGGCAGTGCTGCCCCACCGACGCCGTCACCATGCAGTCCGGGCAGATGGGCCGTTCGCACCGGCTGCACCCCAGCCGTGTCACCCGGTCCGGGTGCCGGTAGCAGGTGCGTCGGGCGGGCGGTTCCGGCTCCGGAACCGCCCCTGACGGCGGTGGCGAGGCGGTCATGGGCGGGGGCTTCCTCCTGTACTCGGCGTTCTCATCGGTCCTCCCAGCGGCTCCTCGTCGCTTCCCGCCGTGTACTAGCGGGTGACCTCGATGCTGTTGATCACCACGTCCTCACGGGGACGGTCCTGGGCGTCGGTGGCCATCTGGGAGATGGCCTGGACGATGTCGTCGCCCTCGACGACCTCACCGAAGATGGTGTGGCGGCCGTCGAGCCAGTGCGGCTTGTCGACGGTGATGAAGAACTGGGAACCGTTGGTGCCCGGACCGGCGTTGGCCATGGCCAGCAGGAAGGGGCGGTCGAAGCGCAGCTTCGGGTGGAACTCGTCCTTGAAGGTGTAGCCGGGGCCGCCGCGACCCGTGCCGAGCGGGTCACCACCCTGGATCATGAAGCCCTCGATGACACGGTGGAAGACCGTGCCCTCGTACAGGCTGCCGTTGCCGGGCTTGCCCGTGGCGGGGTCCATCCACTGCTTGGAGCCATCGGCCAGGCCGATGAAGTTGGCGACCGTCTCGGGCGCCTCCTCCTCGAAGAGCCGGATGACGATGGTTCCCTTGGAGGTGTTCAGCCGCGCGGTGGGCTGACCCGTGGAGTCCGACACCTGAGTGCCTTTCGGTCGACTTCGTTGACGTGATCACGTTACCCGTCCGCCACGCGGGCTTCGGCGTAACCCGGCGAGACCGGGGCGAACGCACTTCACACCCCGGTACGTCCGACTCTCGCCCCGGGTGCGGGCTCACCCTGTCGGCGGTGTCGAAGCACAGATCGCCGACTCAGAGGACGTATGTTGAGATAACACCCGGATAACGGGGAAGGGGAACGGGAGACCCGGACGCGAGTCGTCGGTACACCCGTCGCCCGTTCCGGGTGAGATCGCATGAATCGGTGAACGACCGAAGGAGCTGACGACGTGCCTATCACTGCAAAGCGCCGCAAGGCCCGCAAGGAGGCCGAGGCGGCCCTCGCTCGCCTTCAGGGCCTGGCGAAGGACAGGGCCGACCGGATCGGCCCGTACGCGGACCAGGCTCGGGAACAGGCGGCACGCACGCTCCTCCAGGCCCGCGGTTGGACCGCGCCCCGGTTGGAGAACGCGGCCCTGCGAGTCGAGGACACCGTGGCACCCCGGGTCGCCGGGCTGCTCACGGCCGCGGCCCAGCGGGTCGATCCCGTTCCGGCCCGACGCGGACTGCGCCTCGGCGGACGTCGCGTCCCCCGCGGCCTCCTGATCGGGGGAGCCGCCCTGGCGGGCGGCGTGCTCGTGTACTCGCTGATCCGGATGCGTCAGGCATCCCAGGACGCCGAGTGGCAGGAGCACTTGGACCAGGCTCGCGAGCAGGTCAGGGAGACCCGCGAGAACCTGGAGGAGAAGGTCTCGAAGACGGCCGACAAGGCGGCCGACAAGGTCGAGAAGACCGCCGACGCCGCCAAGGAGAAGGCTCAGGACGCCAAGGAGACGGTGAAGACCGCCTCCGGTGACCGCTCGAAGGAGAACGGTCGTCCCGGGCGTTGAGGAAGCGATGAGCGCCGGGTGTGGACGATGAGGTCCCGCCCGCGCTCCTCCCCTCTCCCTCTCCCCTGAGGATCTCCTCCGCGGACGCGCTCAGTCGTCCTTGAGGATGCGGAACCTGTCGGGCATCGGGTAACGCCAGTCCTTCCCCATCAGGGAGGCGATGGTACCGATGGCCGGCAGGATCGCCCACCCGAGGACGATGAACAGCAGCATGAACGCCGGTACCACCAGCCAGATCAACAGCAGGCTGACGACCGAGCCGATGAGGCAGGCCAGCTGGAAGTTGAGCGATTCCATCGCCTGGCGCCGGATGTAGGGCGAGACCTGGTCCCCGATGAGGAACAGCAGCAACGGTGTGACGATCGGGAAGAAGTAGTTCCCCGCGTGGCCGACCCCGGCCACGACGCGCTCCACCGCCGTGCTCTCGATCGGGCCGTCCGCCTTGGCCGCACCGGAGACGGGCCCCGAGGTGCGACCGTTCGAAGAGAAACCCAGATCCTGGGTGAGGGGTTCGAGGTCTGCGCCGTACTTGGCGCGCATCGCCTGGTCGAGGCGCTCCTCGAACTCGTCCTCGTCGAGTTGTCCCTGACTGTAGGCCTCACGGAGCACCTCGGCGACGGCGTCCCGATCGGTGTGGGTCAAGCGGATCTGTGGCCGGGGGCGCTCCCAGGCGCGCCTCACCGGGTATTGAGGATCCTGCACGGCCATTTCCCTCTTCCCCCGCACGTCGGGAGTGCGACCGTACGGTCGCACTCCCTCCATGATGGGCGATGGGCGGCGGTCACGGTATCGGGATCGTCCCTGATCCTCCCCTGATCCGCCCCTCCTCCTCAGGTCGGATCGTCGGCCCCCGGACCCCCCACCTTCGTCGGTGCGCGTACCGGGTCGACCGGATGTCGCGGGGCCGTGACCCCCTCGTGCGCGATCGCGCCCGCCGAGGCTCTCCCCTCCTCGGCCGTACCACCGTCCCGGACGACGTGCGCACCCCCACGCGGGGCGCGCCCTCTCCCATGCCCGAGCGGTCGCACATCCCCCTAGCTGTGGGCGACGACCGGCGTCGACGCGCCGTGGGCGGGCTCCTGCCGATCCCGCTTCTCCTCATAGCGGCGTTCGGCGCTGGTCAACAGGTCGTACCAGCTGGTGACGTCCTTGCGGCGGCGCAGAAGGGCGCGCCGTTCGCGTTCGGTCATGCCTCCCCAGACACCGAACTCGATGCGGCTGTCCAAAGCCTCGGCGAGGCACTGGGTACGGACCGGGCAGCCCCGGCAGATCAATTTGGCGCGGTTCTGGGCCGCCCCCTGGACGAACAGGGCGTCCGGATCGATCTCCCGGCATTTGGCACGGGCCGCCATCTTCTCATTCCACATGTTGCCCCACTCCCAAGATCAGCATGTGTGGTGATCGGACCCACCGGCAGACATCGCCGGCGGGGAAGGAGGACGCGGGCCGAATCCGAGGACGGGAACAGGCTCGGGCGGGGGGCCGCCCGACCCGGCTTCGGGGGTCGATCGTTTCGGCGCGCTGCCTTCCTTGTTGTCGCTGGTGTCGAAACTACGGATCGTCTCAGTTCACCAACAGACCCCAACTGGCCTATTTCTCATATGGCCCAGTAGGACCATTGCACCTAGATGGAGTGTCATCATACACACACGGAGAGTTACACCACATCAGAGAAGGGGTCAGTCGTGACCCTAGCGAAACGCACCCGCGCGACTATTCCACAATAAGCCGGGTGACCTGCGGTTTCATCTCGGCCCACGAGCGATCCTCGCGGACCGGACGGACGTCACCGAAGTGGGTCACTCGGCCCCGACCTCACCCGAACGGACTATGTGACCACCCATGGCACACACACTCCGCAACCCCACAGGACGCCCATTTCGAACAGGGAGCGGATCACCCTTCCCTACTGATTAGTAACAGAAACAGTTCGTCGCACTTCGCGCTCGAAGTCCTTATTCCATCTGGTCAGAGGTCCCCAACTCGCATTTTCCGTGCTTATCCGTCAAAAGGCCGAATACCACCGAATGGGGTTGTAGGGGGTTCGGAGTGAACACGCGTCCCGCCGGCACCATCAGGTCAGGCCGAAAGTCATCGGGAAGCCGGCGGCCTCGTCGATCCGGGCGAGGCGCTGGTCGATCACCGAGAGGGAACGTGCGCCTCGGTGGGCGCGAGGTCCGGGCGTCAGGCCCCGGGAACGCGAAACGGGGACCCCCCGAAGGGAGTCCCCGTCACGTTCTCGATCTGCGCGTATCCGCAGTGGAGCCAAGGGGAGTCGAACCCCTGACCTCCGGTATGCAAATCGCCTGAGCACGAATCCCAGAACTGCGGGGACCCGGCTGACCTGCACCGGACCTTCCGACTGGTTCCCGCCGTTCCCCCTCGGTTCCTGCTGCCGTGTGCAATGAATGTGCAACGGGAGAACGCCCGCCACCGGCCCTGAATCCGGTGTTGCCACACGTGTCCGCTGGCGCTCGCCACCGCTCCCCCAGCCCCAGTACTCGGCAACCACGGTTCCGGGCGAGGTGCCCGATAGCGCTGGAGCCGGTCACCCGAGACAGACCGAGTCGCGCTATCGGGTGCCTCGGGATCTGAGCACGTCATCAGCTCGGGAAGCCGAGAACGCGGTTCACGGCTGACCTCGCAACTCTCGTACCTGTGCTGACGCGGTCCGTCCCCTCGTGGTTCCCCGCCGTTGACCGCCCCGTGTGGCACGTGTGTGGCACAGATTTTGTTCCCATTGTGTGAACAGAGCACAGATTGTCACACCCGCTCTGTACGGTCCTGAGCAGAGCGGTTGACCCTGTGCCAGAAGTACTGAGCAGTGGTCTACGAGCCGCAGCCACGTTGCTTCGGCCCGCGCTCGGAAGGGGAGGGGCTATGTCCCCGAGATATGTGAAGGTAAGGCTGGACTGCCGAGGTGCCCGTCAGGGCATCGACTTGTGCGTGCAGGTCGAACGGCAGGTCCCTGAGCCGCTACGGTGCACCCCGGGTGGCAGGCCAGCGGGGAGTGGAACCGGGCCGAATTTCTGCGCTGAGTGCGATGACCTCCTCAAGGACGGCAGTCGTCTTCGAGCACACGTCAACGACCTGACCAGAGGTGGCTGGGGCCGCTGGGTACGGGCTGGGTCAGTGGTCATTGGATGCGGCGGCTCGTAGGAGAAACCATCCGGCTGGAGCTCCTAACCCGAGGCATGTAGCTCTAGCCGGGATGAACCGCATGCAGTAACCACGAAATTGGGCCGAGGTGCCCGGTAGCGCTGGTGACGGCCACCCATGACGGTCACATTCCGCTACCGGGTGCCTCGGGATTTACGCACGTCATCAACCGATTTCGTTTGAACGGCAACCGTTCGTCTGCAGGCCGCGTCATGATGCCAAGTAGTACGGCCGTCGGCCGTGCGAGGGACCGGGCGGCAGCCCGCAGCCCGAGCGGCGGCCGGAGGCCGCTGCGACGGCGCTTGCGCCGTCGCCTTGATCCCATACAGCTAGTTTCAGCAGTTTGACAGGAAAGCGAGATCGTCTAATGGAAGAAAAGAAAAAGATATTCCTTTTTTTGGGATCATTCCCGCAGGCTGGCCTCCAGAATAAGCTGAAACTTTCAGATGTTTGGTATGCAACAAAACTTCCCGAGTCTTCACCTGAAAACTGGCACAAGATAACCCAAATACTAAAGAGTTCAGAACTGATTGGAGTGGTGGGAAAGTTTGGCCGAAGCACCTATCGGAGGCTCGCCTCAGAAGAGTATGAAAGCGCATCGAAAGAACTCCTATCTGCCCTGAGCAAAGTAGCACACGTCATTTTCATCCACGAAGATATCATCAACGGAGACGACACTCCCTACGATAAGATTTTCGACTACGGCGGAAATGCCTACGCATACGAGGATCACCTCGCCCAGATCCCCAAGGAGCAGACTGAAAGCGCGAACGCGCTACTCAAAGAACATGGAGTTCAAGTCACTGCCTATAAAAAGAATTCTGAGCTACATGTTCTTGCTGACTCCTTCATTGAAGACCTCGAAAATAATCTACTATTCAGAATCTACATTCCAAAAGGCAGGATTTACTCGAATGAGATGTCCCGCCTACTCGAACTATTCCAAGAGTGGCTGACTTCGGCCAAAAAAGAAAAAATCCGGCGGGACGGCTACAGGACTAGCAGCGGTCAGGTAATTGAGTTCTTCAGCGAGAGGAACTTCGACGGCGATGGCGTTTCTGGGGAAATCGAGGAATTCAGCCGTTTCCTTGATATTTGCTCCTACCCGGAAGAAGCATCCCGAGTACTCCAGGGAATTGGCGTCGACCAGTCGACGGCAACAGAGATGGTCCGGCGCTACTCCAAGGAAGTGCGACGACTACGAGTCGACATCAAGCAGGAGCGAGAACAGCGAATACTCCAAATTAGACACCGGATGGAATCTGAAATTATAGATGAACCAATAACTTCCAGCATTCAATGGCACGCTGTTGGCGGTCTCATTGCGAGCATGATTCCAGATCAACCAAGAGACATTTCTTCGGTCATGAGACACCAAATATTCAGCCCCAATGAATCCGGAGGACATATACAGATTAATCAGCAAATCATCGAACGGGCGTACGGAGAAGTTACGCAGAATATTGCTGGCACCCAGCACTTTGGTCCAGATGCCCAAGCCTTAATCGAGCTCATCAGAACACACGGAGAAGCACAAGAGATCGATCTAATCGCCTCCGTGCATGAGCTCTCTGACGACGAAGCCCGTACAGCAGAACGATTGACGGCAAAGCAGAAGCTAAAGAGCTTTTTGCTTCGATCAAGAGATCAAATTGAGTCCACAGCATTTGGAATCGCCCAATCTTACATAGAGTCCCAAATGGGCCTCTAGTCCAACCCGGGATCAAGGATATTTCCAGGGGAAATATTAATAAACCAGATCTTGCGGCCGGAGAAGGTGGCACAGTTGCCCCATGAGATAGTCAGTGCATCAAGGAGGAAAAGGGTGCAACCGTGCTCGGCGTCGGATTCGGGCTGTGCTACATACGAGGCGTCGAAGTACGAACCACCGTGGACGGTGACGCGCACACTGTGGCCCTGCTCATGCTCGATGAGGACGCCGAACTCCGGCCAGCGGAGGCTGGACGGTGTGTGCTGGACCTCGTTAGTGGCCAACTCGATCTTGAGTAGTACTGCGTCGTCCACGACCTGGCAGTCGCCCAGCCGGTCGGCGGCGAGAGCGCGTAAACCCACTCACCATCCTTCGGGCGCGCACTTCATCTGACATTGCGGTAGACCTTCGGTATGGCTGACGGACCGTTGAGGGAACTGGGTGAAACGCTGCGTGCGGCACGTAAGGGGGAGCGCTGCTCGGGTGCTGTGCTGGCATCGCGTGCGGGTGTCTCGCAGCCGACCGTGTCGCGGGTGGAGAGCGGGCAACGCGTCGCCAGCGTGGAAGCGGTAGAGCAGTTGATCGCGGCTCTGCCGTTCTCGCAGGAAGAGGCCAAGCGGCTGACCCTGATGGCCCGGGATGCCTACGCGCTCACCTCGTCGGAGAAGCGGGTGGATGCCGGGGTCTCACTCGTTCCTGGTGCTGGGCGCAAGCTCCTCACGTCAGCGTCGGTGGTGTGGGGATTCCAAAACGCGATGGTTCCGGCGGTGTTGCGGGTTCCCGAGTACGCGACCGCTGCCGGTGGTGGCGCAGGCTCGTTTGCGGACTGGGACAGGGTTTTGGCGGACGAAGGCAAGTCCTTCCGGTTCGTGGTGACCGAGTCGGCGCTACGCACCTGGCCCGGATCGGGTGAGTTCATGCCCGCCCAACTCGAACACCTCCTGACCTTCGCTGAGCGGGCGAACGTGTCCCTCGGGGTGATCCCGTGGGGTAGGGGTCTGCCGATGATGCCTCCGCACGGGTTCACCCTGTGCGATGAGACCGGTGTGCTGGTGGAGACCTTCACCGCCGAGATGACCCTGACCGGACAGAAGCACGTCACCCCCTATCAAGATGCCTTCGAAGCCCTGACCGCTGTGGCCGTGACCGGGGACGACTTCCGCCGGGTGGTCGAGGGTGTGGCCGCTGACATCACCCGTTTTATTCAGTTAATTCATTGAATAAATGAGGTGTTCTGCCGTACTCTGCCGTCACGAGACAGGTGTATAGCCCTCTAGACGGTGGTGGTGTTGTGCGTAACTGGGCCCGAATGTTCCCTGGTCATGTCGATGAGATCGCCCGAGTACGCACCTTCGTGCGCGCCTTACTGCAAGACCACCCCACCGGCGATGACGCCGTACTGATCGCCAGCGAACTGGCCACCAACGCCCTGCGGCACACCCGCAGCTCCGGAGACGGTGGCATGTTCGTGGTCCGGATCAACGACCACGGCGACCGGGTCCGCATCGCGGTGGTCGACTACGGCAGTAACCATGACTGGGACGGCAAAATCGTCTCTCCCGAACCCTGGACCGAGCACGGTCGGGGCCTGGTGCTCGTGGACGCCCTGGCCAAACAGTGGGGCGTGGTTCCCGAACCCGTGGGCACCTGCGTGTGGGCGGACCTGGCCACCTACCTCAAGCTGTGAGCGGTCCCCGCATGCCCCGGCGCCGCACGCGTTTCGTGGTCGTGGACGCGGAAACCGGGGCGGAGATTTCACCTGTGCTGTCTAGGGTCCTAGACTCGGTGCGTACGACCGAGGGGGCACTGATGCCGGGCCAGTTCGAACGCATAGCCGAAATGGAAGACCCATTCGAGGTGCTGCGTGCTGCGACCGAGCGCCTGGCCGAAGCACAGCAGGAAGTGACCGAGCTATCTCGGCTGCGGCGTCGGCTGATCCAGGATCTGCACGCCCAAGGCATGTCCTATGCCCAGATCGCGGAGAAGGCCGGACTCAGCCGCGGGCGCATCCACCAGATCCGCCACACCGGCCCTGCCCCCGAAGCAGCCTTCCTGGGTGTGGGAACGGTGACCGTCGCGACCCCGCTGCGGCACGACCAGGTCAAGGACCGCCCCGTGCTGTCGCTGGACGACATGGCCACCGGACAGGCCCTCGAAGAGCTGGTGCGCTCCTTCGACATGCAGGCGCTCTCCGACCACGTCACCGTCGACGGCCGTGTGGATCTGAACCGGCCCAACCTGGTGGTGGTGTGCGGGCCTGCCATGTCCGAGGCCATGCGCACCGCCTATGACACTGACCCCGTCATCCGGTGGGAGCACCCGCGCAAGGGGCTGTGGCTGCTCACCGACACCCGCACCGGCGAAAGCTACCGGTCCGGACAGGAGATGGACCCCCAGCAGCCCACCGACGTGGCTTACCTCGGTCGCCTGCCGCGACCGGACGGCAAGGGCACCTTCCTGGCCATTGGCGGAATCCACCCCCAGGGTTCACGCGGGGTCGCGCATTTCCTCAACGGTGAAGTCGCCTCCCTGTGGGGGCAGGTGGGTTCCGAACGCTTCTCGGTGCTGGTGCGCAGCACCTACGACCCCGACACGGGTCTTCCGCAAAGCGCTGAGCTGATCACGCCCGTCTACCGCCACGACCAGGACGAGAAGTAGTAGAGCCATGCCGTTCCTGCTGGCCACCGACCCCGGCAACCCCGACCAGGCAAACGAGGACGTCGCCGCCCTGACCACCAACGGGGCGGTGCTCTTGGACGGGGCCAGTGCGCCGGCGGGGATCGACATCGGGTGTGAGCACGGGGTGGCCTGGCACACCCGCCGCCTGGCCGGTCTGCTGCTCGCCGGGCTCCTGGGAACTGACTCGCTGAGAACAGTGCTGGCCCAAGCCATCACCACCATGGCCGAACTCCACGGTCCCGCCTGCGATGTGACCGACCAGGAATTTCCCTCGGCCACCGTCATCCTGGTTCGCCTGACCGGTGAACAGTTGGACTACCTCGTGCTCTCGGACTCGGTCCTGCTGATGCGCCACGCCAACGGCACGGTCTCGACCATCGCTGACACCCGCCTGGACGACCTGAAAACCGAGCTGGGGCGCGACCGTTCCGGGGCCAAGCGCTCTGTGCGCACTCTGCGCAACACCCCGGGCGGGTTCTGGACAGCCGGTGTGGATGCCCGTGCCGCTGATGAGGCACTGACCGGGTCCCTGCCCCTGACGGACGTGACCGGCTTCGCCGCCATGACCGACGGCGCGACGCGTGGCGTGGAGGTCTTCGGCTCCCAGACCTGGGAAGACTGCTACCTCCTCGCCGCCGAGAAGGGCCCTGGCGCGCTGATCGACCACGTGCGCGAACTGGAACAGGGAGACGCTGACCAGGGGCGATACATATCCGGCAAGCTTCATGACGACGCCACCGTCGTCACCTGGACCCACGACTGAGTACCCCCCTAGACAATCCTCGGTCGGCTTGTTACCTTCTTGCGTAGGCCCCTAGACAGTTGTTGTTGGTGGCGCTCGCCACTGAGTGTCTAGGGGGGTCGACAACATGGAGGGCTGATTGATGGCTATTCAGGGTGCGTTGCCGGTGGCGTTCGACGTGGTCTTTCCTGCGGGTGCGTTCGCGCTCGGGGTGGAAGCGATCACCGACTTTGAGACCAAGCGTCCGCAGATGGACAAGGACACCGGGTTGCCGCTGTGGGCGGTGGACGTGATCGACGCTGACCCCGAAGCGCGTGGCAAGGCGAAGTCGGTGAAGGTCAAGGTCGCCGCGAACGTGTGCCCGACCCTGCCCGACGAGGTTCCAGGGCTGCCGTTCCGGCCGATCGAGTTCGAGGCGATGGCGGTCATGCCCTACGTGGACGACAACGGTCGTCGCCCTCGGGTGGCGTACTCGCTGCGGGCTCGGGGTGTGAAGGCTCCCGGCGCTGCTGGTGGTCGTCGTGCTCCGGCCAAGGAAGCGGCCTGACCCCTCCTGACACATGAAGCGGGGCGGCCTGGTGTTGGCGCACCTAGCCGCCCCTTTAACCCCCTGCTGGACTGCGAAATCTCAGAAGAGGTGCCCCCAGTATGTCCGAGAACCGAACCAACCTGTCCGCTCTGACCGGCCCTGAGCTGGTCCGCGTGTTCCTGGACGCCTACGACCAGCCCCGCACCACCAAGGCAGAGCGGGCGGAGTTCTTCGACTTCAAGTCCCGGATCTTCGCCGCTATCGCTGAGCGGGACGGCAACCCCGACGCTGCCCGCTTCGCCGCGTGTGCTCGTGCTGACTCCGAACTGCTGTGGGCGGAGATCGCCGCCTCCGAGGCTCTGAACGGTGGTGGTCGGTGATGATGCGCCAACCCAAGATCGGGGTTTCCCAGTCCTCCCCGACCCTGCCCACACCAGCCCAAGGGGTGCGGTGGACGACTCCGATCGTGGAAACCCCCGGCATCGTCGTCCTGGCTTCCTGGATCTACCGCCTGGTGCGGCTGGTGGTGCTGCTGCCGTTCCGCTTCCCCGTCATGACCGGCTCCACCACGGCCGTGGTGGCCTGCTGGTGGTACCTGTCCTGGCCCGGACTGGCCTCCCTCGCTGGGATGCTGGCTGTGGTCTCGCTCATCTGGTGGCGCACCTGGCCCATCTCCTACCGGTACTGCGTGACCTGGCGGCTGCTCGCCTGGTGGCGACACCTGGCCGTCTACCGGCGCCACTGGCAACCGGTCCTGGTCATCTCCGGGCTGGCCGAGTCCTACCAGGAACGCCGCTACCTGCCCCGCATCCGAAGGGTCACCTGCAACGACCGGGCCGACTACGTGCGTGTCTCCCTCGTGGCCGGAACTGCTCCCTCCGACTTTGAGCACCGGGTGGTGGAGCTGGCGCACGGGTTCGCCGCCCCCTCCTGCCGCGTCACCGTGAACGGGCCGCGTGATGTCACCTTGGAGTTCCCCCGACACGACACCCTCACCGAACCCTTGGACGCCCTACCGGTCCCTGAGTGCCCGGACCTGGCTGCGCTCCCGGTCGGCAAGCGCGAGGACGGCACCGCGTGGAAACTCCGCCTGCACGGAACCCACGTCCTGATCGTCGGCGTCACCGGTGCGGGCAAGGGCTCGGTGCTCTGGTCCGCGATCCGCGCCATGCTCCCCGCCATCGCTGATGGGACGGCGCAGGTGTGGGGGATCGACCCCAAACGCATGGAACTGGCCTACGGGCGGGAGCTGTTCGCCCGCTATGCGGACACGGGAGAGGCCGCGGTGGCCTTGCTCGAACACGCGGTAGCGCAGATGCAGGAACGCGCTGAACGGTATGCGGGTAAGCAGCGCTCACACTCTCCGACCACGGCTGATCCGTTCGTGGTCGTGGTCCTGGACGAGGTCGCCTTTCTGACTGCCTACCACCCGGACCGGGACGTGCGGAAACGCTCGGAGAACGCGATCGCCACCCTGACCTCACAAGGCCGCTCGGTCGGATTCTCGGTACTGGCCGCGCTCCAGGACCCGCGCAAGGAGGTGATGAACCTTCGGAACCTGTTCCCGGACAAGATCGCCCTGCGGTTGGACGAGGCATCCCAGGTGGACATGGTCCTCGGAGAAGGAGCCCGCGAACGCGGGGCTGAGGCGCACCTGATCGACCCCACCCTTCCCGGGGTGGCCTACGTCCGCCTGGAAACCTCACCCTCCCCGGTACGGGTACGTGCCGCCTACGTCTCCGACGAGAACATCACCGCCATGGCAGATGGCTACGGCGCGGACTCGTCCTCCGATTCGGAGGTGGCCTGATGGGTGTTGGCCCGTGCCTTTCTACGCCGGTACCACTCGGACCACGCCAACAGCAGAGCCCACCACAGCACGGCTCCGAACACGTGTATCGGGAAGTCAACGAACTGCATGAGGAGGAACGGGGGCAGGAAGAACAAGGCTCCGAGCCAAAAGCGGCGTCGTTCGTCCATAGACAAGGCTTCCGTGCCTTTCGGGTGGTGCTCTGATGCCGACTCCTACCGGTAAGTCGACACGGGCCGAACGACTCGCGCAACCCCTGGCCCGTGAGGTGGCCGAACAGGTCGCCGCTGACCACGGTGTGTGCATCCGGCCGGTCTCTCTTCGACGTACGAACATCGCGACCGGTGCCACCGAGGTGATCGACGTCCCCTGCGGGTCCACCTTGGAGTCACGGTGTCCGGCCTGTGCGAAAAGGAAGCGGTCCCTGCGGCGCTCTCAGTGTGAAGAGGGTTGGCACCTGGCCACCGAACCCGTCGTAGAGCCCGACCCACCCACACAGCAGCAACAGGGCTGGGTGGAACAGCGCGCCACGGTCACCGCTGAACGGGACCGCCTGGCCGCCACCGGAGCGGCTGAACCCGAACAGCTCGCTGCGCTGGATGCTGCCATCGCGGACTTGGACGAGGAGATCAGTGCCTCTGGTCTGCGGGGCTCGGTTACCCGCTCGGCCTCCTCCGAGTCAGGTCCGCGTCGGGTGCGCTCCACCAAACGCCGTCAGGACGCCCCGGATCTGCCCAAGCGACCCATGACCAGGAAGACGGTCGGGCGAGCGTTCACCGACCCTGACTCGGGCAAGGTGTTCCGTCCCTCCCTGTTCCTCACGCTCACCCTGGACTCCTACGGGCGGGTGCGCTCGGACGGCACACCTGTCGACTTCTCGACCTATGACTACCGGCGGGCCGCCCGGGACACCCTGCACTTCTCCAAGCTCGTGGACCGGTTCGTACAGAACCTGCGCCGGGTCGCCGGATTCGATGTCCAGTACTTCGCCTCCGTCGAACCCCAACGCCGCCTCGCTCCGCATCTGCACATGGCCACACGCGGAACCCTGCCCCGGGCTGAGCTGCGCCAGATCGCCGCTGCGACCTACCACCAGGTGTGGTGGCCTGCCGCTGACACGGTGGTCTACGAGGGCGAAAATCTGCCTGCCTGGGAGGAATCCATAGGTGGCTATGTCGACATGACGACTGGTCAAGTCCTTCCGACTTGGGATGAGGCACTGGATGAACTCGACGCTGATCCCGATCCGGAGCCCTTTCACGTGGTGCGGTTCGGAAAGCAGGTGGATGCCAAGGGGGTCGTGGCCGGGACCGAGGACGCCGCGCGGTGTGTGCGCTACCTGGCCAAGTACCTGACCAAGGACATCGCCGACTGCCACGCCGCCGAGAGCACTCGGCAGGAACAGCACGTGGACCGGCTCATGGAAACCCTCCGGTATGAGCCCTGCTCGCCCCGGTGCTCCAACTGGCTCCGCTACGGCATCCAACCCCAGGACCCCAAAGCCGGTCAGCGTCCCGGGTTCTGCCGCTCCAAAGCCCACCGCCGCGAACACCTGGGCTACGCGGGCCGCCGCGTCCTGGTCTCCCGCAAGTGGTCCGGCAAGACCCTGGCCGACCACAAGGCCGACCGGCTGGCCTGGGTCCTGAACGCCCTGGGCGTGGACCCCACCAACGAGGCCCAGGGCGACGACACCAACCCCCGGCCTCCGGCGCTGACCTCGGTCAACTCCGGTGACTTCGCCTGGGAAGTGGCCCGACCCACCGACCCTGACGTGGCTCCCCGAGAACAACGCCTACTGAGGGCCGTGGGTGAAGCACTGAAACGCCGGACCCAGCTTCACGCCGCACGCCAACACGACTCTTCGGCAACTGACGAGACGAGGGCCGCATGACCACCCCCACCGTTCCCCTGCCCCGCTCTGAGACAGCCCTGTGGTCGGTCCCCGACGCAGCCGCCTACCTCCGCGTGCCTCCCAAGACCCTCTACGAATGGCGCTACAAGGGCGACGGGCCTCCCTCCCACCGCATCGGCCGGTACGTGCGCTACGTGCCCGCTGAGGTCCACGCGTGGGTCACCTCCCGCTGAGCACTCCCCCACCTGGAAAGGCAACCCCCGATGGCTCGCGCATGGGTCTACGACCGCACCAAGGACAAGGCGTTCAACGAGGCCGTGAAGGCGGCCAAGGAAGCCAAACGGACCCCTCCCGCCCGGTGGATGGTCCGCTACTACGATCCCGCTGGCCGTTTGAAGAGCGGTGGCACGTTCCAGAGGAAGCCGGACGCTGAGAGGCGCAAATCCGAGCTTGAGGGGGAGCTCAACGCGGGGAGCTTCCGGGACCCGTCCGAGGGCAGGGCGACGGTCGGTGAACTCGCTGAGAGGTGGCTCAAGGCCCAGCACCACCTGAAGCGGTCGACGCGCCGGGACTACCGCGAATACCTCGACAACTACGTTCTCCCTGAGTGGGGAGACGTCGCCGTGAACAAGGTGCGGTTCGAGGCGGTATCCGACTGGGTGAACCGGCTCGTCCACGAACCGGGTAAACGAGGTGGGACGCTGAGCGCCTCCTACGTGCGCAAGGTCTTCTACACGCTCTCGCACGTCCTCGGCTGGGCGGTGAAGTCGCGTCGGATCCTGGTCAGTCCGGCCCGTGAGGTGCCGCTCCCGAAGATCGCTCCGAGCCGGCACGTCTACCTCGACCCCGTCCAGGTCGAACGGCTCGCCTCGTGTTCGGGTGAGTACCGGGTCCTGATCCTGTTGCTCGCCTACACCGGCCTGCGGTGGGGTGAGGTCTCGGCAATCAGGGTCGGCCGGGTCGACCTGGCGCGGCACCGGATCCACATCGAGGAGACCTATGGCCGGGAGTCGGGAACGCTGTACCTGGACACGCCCAAGAACCACGAACAGCGGGCCGTGCCGATCCCCGGGTTCCTGCTCGAAGAGCTCCGGTCCCTGTGTGAGGGCAGGGATGCGGACGAACTGGCCTTCACCGCTCCCCAGGGCGGGCCGCTGCACTACGACAACTTCCGCAGACGGGTCTTCAATCCGGCCGTGAAGGACGCGGGGCTCGCGGAGCTGGAGGTGACCGCGCACAAGCTCCGGCACACGGCCGCGTCGTTGGCGATCGCCTCGGGGGCCGACGTGAAGGTGGTGCAGATGATGCTGGGGCACAAGACGGCGACGATGACCCTCGACACCTACGGGCACCTGTTCCCGGACCGCCTGGACGAGGTCGCCCGGAAGATGGGGGAGAGGCGGGACGCCGCGCTGCGTGAGTCGGGAGACTCCAACGGGGAGCCCGGTCGGGCCGCCTGACCGCGCGAGGAATGTGCACTGAATGTGCAACGGCCACCCGGGCTGTTCGCCTGGGTGGCCGTCTTCACGTCCGTGACGTGCGTAAACGCTTGTGGAGCCAAGGGGAGTCGAACCCCTGACCTCCGGTATGCAAAACCGGCGCTCTGCCAGCTGAGCTATGGCCCCTCGCGCCGCGGCACCAGGCCCGGTCGCTACGCAGAGCATACCCTCACCAGGGCGCGCCCCCGACGCCCACGGCCGAGGAGCCATGACTCAGGGATTCAACAGCACAAAGCCGTGGGCCGCACCACGGGAGCGCCCGCCCACCCACGCCTTCGTGTCGCGCACTGGCATCGGACGGCGCGCGCCGCGCCGTACCGGCTCAGTTCTCGCCGGCCGCCGTGGCCTCGGTCCACAGGTCGAGCTCGGCACGGTCCGCCTGGATCTTGCGGTAGATGGCGAAAGCCCCGAGGGCCACCAGCGCCAGCACGATGATCTTCTTCACTGTCTGGACCCTTTCGTTGATCCGGTTCGTCCGAAGCCCCCACAAGAGGGCTCCACAGAGAACTTTATGAGGTTGTCACCTAGCAGACTAGCAAGCCGTCAGGTGAGGAGCGCCATCCGCCGCAGGATCCCGAGAGTGGTCTCCGGGGAGAGGGCGATCCGGGTCAGTTCCGACCAGACCCTCTTGCAGGATGCCACCGCCTCCTCGGCCTCGACGATCACCCCTCCCTGTGTCGCGTCCACGTACGCCAGGGCGGCCTCGCCCTCGTCGAACTCCAACACCGTGAACGGACCCGCGATCCCCGGGTGCGGACCGGCGGAGGTCGGCAGCAACTGCACCGACACCCGATCCGACCCGGAGGCGACCTCGATGATCCGGGTCGTCTGCGCCCGCAGGAGGTCCCGGTCACCGGAGATCCGTTGAAGGGCGTCCTCCTCGACGATCGCGTGGTACTGGACCTGCTCCAGGACCTCCTGGCGCTTGAGATGGGCGGTGACCATCCGCTCCACCGCGTCCTCCCCGTGGCCTAGAGCGCGACCCACGGTCGCCGTGTAGTCGGGCACCTGGAGGAGATCCGGGACGAGGATGCCCGCGTACACCTGGAGGGCCACCGCACCCGCCTCGTTGCCCACGTAGGCGGAGGAGAGGACGTCCTCGTACTCGGTCCACCACGGCCGCAACCGCGATTCCCGCACCAGGGTCAGGATCGCCTCCCGCTGCCCGCCCGTGACCCCGTACAGGCGCAGCAGGGCGGAGATCTCCATGACCGAAGGCCATTTACGGATACCCGTCTCGATATGCCCCAGCTTCGCCGGCGACCACTCCAACTCCTCGGCGACATCGCTGAGGGTCAACCCCGCCTGAACGCGGCGACGACGAAGCTCGGCGGACAACCGCCGGCGGCGGACCGTGGGACTGGTCATGGCACCGTTCCAATGACGGAGAGTGTCGAGGGTATGTGACCAGCGAAACACGGCATCTAGCATCTAGCAATGAGTTTCTAGAAAACAGCCGCCGATTCGATGCATTAAGGAGGAAAGTCCCCCGATCCCATCGATCAACGCTTCCCGGCAAGAGAATCCCACGAGCACCACGGGTCACCGGAAGTGCGATCGCCGGGACCTGGGGGACGCACCTCGATACCCGGTGAAGGAAAGCGCGTACGATGCAGGAGATGCCCGCCCAGGCGGGCTCGCCCGCAGACGTAGAGGAAACCCATGAGCCACCCCATCGACGACGTCGAGCAGTTGATCGCGAACGCCGAAGCGGAGATGCCACCGAGCACCCGTTCCCGCCTCATCGCGAAACTCCGCATGGGGAAGCACATCGACGAGGCCGCCTCGGAGCTGGAGATCAGCCCGCGACAGGTGTTCTCCACCGCTCGGATCCTCAAGCCGTTCGGCGAACAGCTCGACTCCACCCTGATCGCCCAGCGCGACCCGTCCCTGCCCCACGGGACCGTCACGGGTTACAACAAGCGATGCCGCTGCCCGGAATGCCGCAGCGCGCTCCAGCGCCGCGTCTGACCGTCCGACCTGGCTCTATGCGTAGTTAACCCAGACTTCTCACACCAATTCACTTACCGCAGGCTTATCGGTGCCCGGGACGGGGGAAACCGCAAGCATGAACGAGCACGTGGACTGGTCGGCGATGAGCGACGAGGACTTCGTAACGCTGCTGCGGCAGCTCATCGAGGTTCCGGAAGCCGACGAGGACTGACCGACAACAGCCCCACCCCCTCCTTCCACAACACGCGGGTCCCCCGACCGTCGCCCGCGCTCTCAGAGCGCCCACGACCACCGGGGGAGCCTGGGCCCAAGCCCATGCCCGCGCAACAGCCCCGGCGCCCGTCTCGGCCGCGCTCCCGCCGCTGACGGTAGAGCATACGTCCGCCGAGCCTTGAGGCGCTTTCGACTCGCCCCTCACCGTGGGGGCGATCTCGTGGGGGCCGCGGGTTGGCTTTCCCTCGGGCCAGGAGGTACCGCCCCGACCGGAAATCGACGTTCCCGCACGAGCCCGGGGGTTGTCGGTCATACGCTCCCGCGCGGCCCGGGGGGCCTGGTCTCTGACCCGGCCTCGGGAGCCGCCCTACCCCACCCCACACAAAAAAAAGGGGGGCGGCCCCCGACCACCCCCCACCACAACACAAAAAAAGGGGGGCCGTCCGAAGACAACCCCCCCACAGGGAAAGCCCCCCACCCGAAGACAGAGGACTCTCGACCCGAAAAAAAACCGTGGCGGCAACCTACTCTCCCACCCCACCACAGGGCAGTACCATCAGCGCAAGGAGACTTAACGACCGGGTTCGGAATGAGACCGGGTGTGACCCTCCCACCATAACCACCACGGAAACC
>NZ_JAVREP010000018.1:0-104296 GCF_031845465.1 Nocardiopsis lambiniae
CTTTCCTGGGGAATCTACGGGACGACCGGGGGGAGCGTGCCGGGGGCGACCTCCCCGCCCGTCAGGCGACGGGCTCGCTGGCGCGGTTGTGCTCCAAGGCGTACCTGAGGAGGGTCTTGAGGACCTCCCCCGGAGAGCCGCTGGCGGGCGTCGAAGTCGATGATGGGGACCTCCGGGCTGACCTCCAAGGCCTCGCGTACCTGTTCGGCCGTGTAGTCCAGCTGCCCTTCGAACCGGTTCAGCGCCACGATGTAGGGAATGCGCTTGTTCGTCTCGAAGTAGTCGACGGCGTCGAAGGAGTCCGCCAGACGACGGCAGTCGACCACGACGACGGCGCCCACCGCACCTCTGACGAGATCGTCCCACATGAACCAGAACCTCGCCTGGCCCGGTGTACCGAACATGTACATGACGAGTTCGTCGTCGATGGTGATCCGGCCGAAATCCATCGCGACGGTGGTCGTCGTCTTGTCGGGGGTGATCGAGGTGTCGTCATGACCGATGCTCGCCTCGGTCATGATCGCCTCGGTGGTGACGGGCGGGATCTCCGAGACCGAGCGCACCAACGTCGTCTTGCCGGCACCGAAGCCACCGGCGATGACGATCTTGCTCGACATCTTCTTGCGATTGGACCGCTTGTCACTGGAAAAGTCGTTCGAGACCACGAAGAGCCCTCTCCAGAACCTGGTTTTCCGATGGACTGCTGCCGGTGATGGTCGGGTGGATGTACACCAGGTCCTGTTCCGCCAGGTCACTGACCAGGACCTGGGTGACGCCCAGGGGGATGTTCAACTCGGCCGAGACCTCGGCCAACGACCGGGTCTCCCGGCACAGCTTGTAAATACTGATCGACTCCGGCATGAGGGTGCCAGGAGGTTCCTGCCCGGGCTCGGACGTCGAGACCAGGGTCTGCACCATCAGCGGATGCCGTGACCGCGTCCGCCCACCGGTGAAGGTGAACGGGCGAACGCGGTTACTCCTTCGCCTACGGAAGCTCATTGACGTGGCAACCTCATTCCTGCCGAACCGTAACGGGTCACCGTCGTCAGTTCTGGATGACTTCGCGCAGCTGCGAGCGCAACTGCGGCGTGAGCACATGGGCGACGTTCTCGACGAGCTTGGCCATCTGGAAGCCGACGAGCTTCAGCTCGGTCCCGGGGGCGGTGAGCACCGCCATGCAGGAACCGTCGCTGATCGCCATGATGAACAGGTGTCCGTGGTTGAAGCGGACGAGCAGTTGCTCGCACTCACCGCGCTGGAACAGGCTCGCCCCGCCCACGGCCAGGCTGTGCAGGCCACTGGCGATGGCGGCGAGCTGCTCGGCGTGCTCCTCGGGGAAGTCGCTGGAGTGGGTCAGCACCAGGCCGTCGGAGGAGACCACGACGGCGTGCTCGACACCGCGCACGTCCCGCACGAACCGGTCGATGAGCCACGAGAAGTTCTCAACACTGTCGTTCACGGATTCAGTCATGCTCTACCTGCCTCGGCCGAGTGTCATAGGGGTTCGGGGGGATGTGCGCGCGCACTCCGGGTGCGCGCGCCGGGGGGTACGGCCGCTCATTCCTCGGCCTTCCCACCCGCGTCGTCCGTGGTGCCGTCGAGATCCTCTCCCTCCAAGGCCGCACGCTCGCCTTCGAGGAAGTCGCCCAGCTCGTCCCGGATCTGTTCGGCCCGAGCCTCTCCGGTGAGCTTGGGCGGTGTGTTCTCGCGCGCCTTGGAGGCGGCACCGCCGGGTTCGGGGCGCGGCATCATCCGCAGCGGCGAACCGTGCGGGGTGGCGCTGCGCCGGGGCAACCCGGCCGAGGTGATGGAGGAGGTGGCGCCGGAAGGAGCGGACCCACCGGTCGGCTTGCCGTTGGGGGGCGCGGTGGTCGGCGCCGCGGACGCCGGCCGCGTGGCGGGGGCGGTGCCCGTGGGGATCGTCGACGTGCGCGACTGGCCCGGGGTACGCGGCGTGGCCACGCGCAACAGCTCCTTGGGGACGATCGCGTAGGCGCTGACCCCTCGGAAGGCACGGGACTCCAGCTTGGCTTCGAGACCGTGCTTCTTGGCGATGCGGCTGGCCACGTAGAGGCCCATGTGCCGGGGCACCTCCTCGTCGAGCACGGGGTCGCCGGACAGACGCTCGTTGAGTTCGGCGAGCTGCCGGTCCGGGATGCCCACGCCCTCGTCCTCGACGACGATCATCAGACGGCCGTCGTCCATCTCCTGGCCGCTGATGACGACCTGGGAGTGCTCGGGCGAGTTGGCGGTGGCGTTGTCGAGGAGTTCGGCCAGCAGGTGGCTGATGTCGTCGGCCGCCATACCGGTGATGGAGGTCTGCGGCAGCTTGCCCAGCATGACCCGGGGATAGTCCTTGATCTCGGACATGGCGGCGCGGGCCACGTCGAGCAGGGGGACGATCTCGTCGTGGGCGTCGGACTCGCCGCCGTCGTGTCCGGTGAGCACCAGGAAGTTCTCCCCGTTGCGCCGCATCCGGGTCGCGAAGTTGTCGATCTGGAAGAGCTTGTCGAGCAGGTCGGGGTCCTGGGCGTCGGCCTCCAGTTCCTCGACCATCTCCAGGAGCGCGTCGACGAGGGACAGGTCGCGCATGGCCAGACCCGCCAGGGCCTCGTTGAGCAGCCCCTTGCCGCCCGCCACCGCCGAGGGGACGGGCAAGGGAGCGTCGCCGACCGGCTCTCGGGGCGTCTCCCCGGCGCCCCCGGCCTCGGCGAGGGTCGCCGGGGCGGTCTCCTCGACGGCCGCGGCGGTCGTGTCGTCCGCCGCGGGTTCGTCGTCGGAGGCCCGCTGCGCCTCCTCGACCGGCTCGGCCCGGGTGAGCGCCTTGTCCTCGCGGTCCTCGCGGTCCTCGCGGATCTCGGTGGCCTGGGTCTGTTCGGCGAACAGGGTGGCCGCGGAGTCGGCGGTGATGACCTGCGGCGGCTGACCGGCGGTGAACACGATGACGTGCTGGACCGGCTGGCCGTAGGGGTTGGCCTGCCCGGGGTAGAACACCGGCTGGCCCTGGACCACGTAACCGGGGGGCTGGAACGGCGGCGGGTAGACGTTGGGGTAGGCCATCGGGTGCTGGAAGGGCGGCGGGTACACCGGGTAGGGGTAGGCCATCGGCGCCTGGGGGTAGGGGTACTCGCCCTGGGGGTGCGGCGGCTGCGGCGGCGGGGGACGGTAGGCCTCCGGCCGGGGGGCCCGCGGATCCTGCCCGTAGGGGCCGTGGTGGGCACCGTGGTCGGGACCGTAGGGGCCGTGGTGGGCGCCGTGGTCGGGACCGTAGGGGTCGCGGTGATCCGCGCGGGGCTCGCGCGCCGCGTAGGGATCCCGGTAGGGGTTGCCCCGGGGGGCGCGGTCGTAGCGGGGTTCCTCGCCGCGGGAGGGATACTCCGCGCGGGGCGCCCGCTCACCGTATCCGGGGTCGTAGGAGGGCTCTCCGCGCAGCGGCGCCTCGGAGGCGTAGCGGTCGGACTCGGCCGGGCCGCGGCGGGCGCGCCAGGACTCCTGGCGGTGCCGTCTGTCGGGGTCGGGGCCCGGTTCGGCCGCCGCGGCGCGGGGCTCGTGGTGCCCGGAACCCCCTTCCGGAAAGCGACCGCGGTGGTCGTCGCCCTGGGGCGACTCCCGGCGGAGGGGCTCGGGCAGCGGGGACTCCGGTACGGAGGACGCGGGGGTGTGTGACACAGGGGCCTCGAATTGCTCCGTGTGAGGGGGCTCGGACGCGGGACCGGTCGCCGAGGGGACCGGCCCCTCGAACGCGAACGGGGTCTGGTGCACCGGGGCCTCCTCCTCGGACGCGGTGTGCTCCGTCGGAGCGGTGACTTCGGGAGTGCGCGGTTCGGGCTCGTCGAGACCGACACCGCGCCATTGACCGACGGGGGTGACATCGGGCGCGACGTCGTCGATCTCGACGCGCCGGACCGTGGTGTAGGGGTTGGGGACACCGGGCCGGGTGGCGGGTCGGTAGCCGTTCTCGGCGGAGCCGGAGAAGGGGCCGACGGGCCGTTCCACCGAGGGGAGGTCCCCGGGCGGGGCGCTCTGGGCGCCACCCGCCTTAGTCTCCCCCGTCACGGGAGAGGACCCGGCGGTGTACCGACCGCCGTCCCGGTCCGCGGTGCGGCCGGGTTCCTGCGAGTGCGGATGCACGGGCTGATGCACGGGATTTCCTTGCTCGGTCTCCATGGAGCGGGTTTCCTGGATCCTGACCATACGGTAGATGGCCCTACGGAAACGCCCCTCTCGCCTGACTGTGGGCTCCTCCTCCGTCGACGCCTTGGGCCCGTCCCCGGGGGACCGGGGGGCGGAGCCGTCTGCCGGCGGTGGCGCCTCTGCCACTGTCTCGTCTCCTTGGCTCGGGTGGGCGGATCGCCCCCACTCGCACGGGGCGGGGATGGGAACCCATTCCGGAGACAAGCATCCACGGCCCGCACAATTCCTGCACTTCCACCGGTAATCGTCGTTCGGTTCGCCAGACTAACAAAGGTGGACCGGCTTGGCAGAAGAATCGGAGAAGCACCGGAAAAGGGACGCGAACATCACTCTTGACCAGGGAGGACGACAGGGGCCAGAGAGGCGGATCAATGGATGGTTAATGTATTTTATTGTATTTTGTCCAGCTAGGGACTTTGGTCGGTTTTCGGTCAGCGGACCCATGGTTCACACGCCGTCCCGGGGCCGCGCCCTTTCGGCCCCTTCCCCGCGCCGGGCGTTGACCAGGGCCACCCTGTTCCCCCAGGGGTGAACGTTCTCATAGACCTCCTGATGCGCCTCACCGATCTCGTCGAACTCCACCACCGAGGTCACGCAGGGGTCCAGGAGTCCCCGGTCCACCAGGTCGACGACGGCCCGGCAGTCGGCGGTGGTGGCGAAGTGCGAGCCCTGGAGGCGTTTGAGGCGCATCCACAGGAAGCGCAGATCGATATCGGCCCGATACCCCGACGTGGCCCCGCAGGTCACCACCATGCCCTCGTTGTCGCACACGTAGAGGGAGGTCGGCAAGGTGTCCGCCCCGCTGTGCTCGAAGACGATCCGCGGGCCGCGCCGCTCCCCCAGGACCTCCCAGAACCGACGGCCGAAGGCGCGGACGCCCGCGGACCAGGCGGCGTGGGCCTCGGCGTCGCCCTCCTCCGGCATCCGCCCCCAGTGGTCGAACTCCGTGCGCAGCAGGACCCCGACCGCGCCCAGTTCCCGGCACACCCGCGCCTTCTCCTCGGTGGAGACCACCGCCACCGCCCGGCCGCCCGCGTTGCGGACCAGTTGGACGGCGAAGGAGCCCAGGCCTCCGGCCCCGCCCCAGATCAGCACCGGGTCGCCGGGGCGGACCACGTGGGGGTGCCACCCGAAGAGCTGCCGGTGGGCCGTGGCCGCGGCGGCCAGGAACCCCCCGGCCACCTCCCAGGACATGCCCTCGGGCCGGGGGTGGCACTGCACATCGCGCACCAGGCAGAACTGACCGAAGGAGCCGTGGTTGGACTCGTAACCCCAGGCCCGCATGCTCCGCGAGGCGGCCGGGTCCCGGCCGAGACGGATGTCCTCGGAGCGTTCGTCCCAGTCGCCCGGGGAAAGGATCACGTGGTCGCCCACCTCGACCCCGCGCACCCCGTCGCCCACCGCCCAGACGATGCCCGCTCCGTCGGAGCCGCCGATGTGGTGGTCCTCGGTCGCGCCCGCCCTCCGCCGGACCGCGATGACGTCGGCGGGACTCCCCAACGAGGCCCAGACGTTGTTGTAGTTGATCCCCGCGGTCATCGTGTAGACGAGCACGTATCCGGCCTCGACCCGGGGGACGGGAACGATCTCACGGGCGAACGCCCCGCGCGGGGGCCCGTAACGCTCGGCGCGGATCGTCATGGCGTGCATACGGGCGGGCACATGTCCCAAGGGAGGCATGTCGCCGAGGTCGTACAGGTCTGCGGCCATGGGAGGGGGCCTTCCACATCCGTTACGGGCGCGGGGAGGGAGGGCCGGGGCGGTGGAACTCTCCCGGCATTCCAGGAGACTATCGCCAGAAAACCCCCACCAGGTTCCACTCGTCCACTTTCGTGATCAAGCTCGGGACTTTGGTCCCGGCCCCCGCGGACCTCGGGAACGGGGCGGGCCCCGCGTGGGCCCGCCCCGTGACGGCGGTCGCACGGCGCGAGGGTCACTCCCGCCCTCCCGCCGGGTGCGGGCGCCCCGTCACTCCACCGGTTTCAGGTCGCCCTGGATCAGCGACAGGATGACGTGGTTGTCCCGGTAGATCTGGTTCTGCGCGGCCGGGTGGCCGTCATCGAAACTCTCCACGCGGACCCCCTCCAGTGCGGGGGCCAGGTACTTGTACGTCCAGATCGGGATGCGCGGCAGCAGCTCGTTGAAGACGATCGACATCGTCTTCAGGGCTTCGATCTGCTCCTCCTCGCTGGGAGCGGTCTTGGCGACCTCGACCAGCTTCTCCAGGTCCACCTCGCCCTGACTCGGGCTGTCGACCTTCAGGTCGAAGTCCTGGCCCGGGTTCTCCTCGGTGCGCGCGTTCTCCACCAGGTAGTTCATCTGGAAGGCACCCCAGTAACCCGGGATCTCCGGGTTGCCCCAGTGGCGGACGGCGACCTCGAAGTCTCCGGCGGCCCAGATGCCCCACGGGTTGTCGGAGGGGACGTTGGACGCGGTGGTCTTGATACCGAAGTCGTTCCAGGCCTCCTCGACCTGGGTGGCGGTGAGCTCGAAGTCACCCCAGCCGACCACACCGATGACCTCGAAGGCCGCTTCCTCGCCGTCGGGCAGGAGCCAGATCCCGTCCTCCTTGGTCCATCCGGCGTCCTCCAGCAGCTCGGTCGCCTTGTCGTGGTCCAGGTCGTAGGTCTCGAACCCGGCCAGCTCGTCCGCGCTGAAGATCTGCTCGGCCTGGAGGTCGACCAGACCCGCGTAGTGATCGACGCGGCCGTAGGCCTCGCCGCGCGCGACCTGGCCGATCTGGTCGCTGTCGAGCAGGTGGGCCAGCGCCTTGCGGACGCGCACGTCCTTCAGCTCGGGCTTCTTCCTGTAGTTGAACATCAGACCGCAGCCGTCGTAACCGGGGTGCTCGACCGAACGCAGCCCCTCCACGCTCTGGAACGCCTGCTGGTCGGCGGCGGAGGTGGCCAGGGTGGAGTAGTCGACCTCGCCCTGCTGGATGAGCAGGGAGGCCTGACGGTTGTCGCCCTTGTGGACGACGATCTCGTCGAAGCCGACCTCCGTGCCCTGGTAGCCCTCCTCGTTGCGGACCAGGGTGATGCGCGCGTCGGCGAGCTGGCCCGGGTCGAACTTGTACGGACCGCTACAGATGATCTCGTCGGGGTCGAACGCGATGAACTCGGCGTTGAACTCGTTGTGCTCGTCATCGCCCTGGCGGACACCGCCGCCGAACAGCTCGATGGCGCGTTCGCCGAAGTCCCCGTAGGTGGACTTGGAGAAGATGCGGTGCTTGAGGACTTGCAGTTCGATGCCGGGGAACGGAGCGTCGAAGCGGGCCCGGACGCTGAGGTCGTCCAGCTTCTCCAACTCGGTGATCTGCGGGAAACCGACGGACCAGGACGGGGCCTCCAAGGCGCGGATGGCGTAGTTCTGGTGGAGGTCGTCGGCGTTCAGGTCGGTGCCGTCGCTCCACTTCAGGCCCGGGCGCAGGCTGACGATGAGGTCGTCGCCCTCCCACGTGCTGCTCTCCACGAGCAGGTAGTCCCATTCGTGGGTCGCCCAGTTGTAGAACGCGCTCGACGTCAGGAACAGGTCGACGTAGACGGAGTTGGTCAGCAGCGCCCCGTCCTCCACGGCGACGTTCCGGGTCTGGGCGTCCAGGTCGAAGTCGTAGACACCGGTGAACTGGCCGACCGTGGCGTTCGCCGCGTTGTCGCCGCCGGCGCAGGCGGTCAGGACGTTCGCGCCCGCGACGCCGACCGCGCCGAATCCGACGGCCTTGAGAAGGCGTCTGCGGCTGAGGTCCCGGAGGAGGGTGTCGCGGTTGGGGGTGAGGGTCATTCCTGGCGCTTCCTTTCGATGAGGACGGCGAGCAGTCCGAGGGAGAGCACGGTCAGGCCGATCACGACGGTGAGGACACTGATCACGAACTCGGCTGTGCCGGGGGGATTCAGCAGGGCCGTGAGGCCGGCGGTCAGGGTGAGGAAGGCTCCGACGAGCAGGCCGAAACGGCCGATGAGGAGCATCCGCTCACCCCTGGCCGACCACGTGGCAGGCGAGCAGGCGGTCGTGGTCGCGCACCAGTGGCGGCCGGTGGGTGTCGCACACGCCCTGGGCGTACACCGGGCAGCGCGGGTGGAAGTCGCAGCCGGGCGGCAGATCGGTCAGGTCGGGGATGTCCGCGTCGCGCAACCGAACGCGTTCCCTGGTGCGCGCGAGGTCGGGGTCGGGCTCGCACACCGCGGAGATGAGCGCCTTGGTGTAGGGGTGCCGGGGGTCGTTGACCACCCGGGGCGTGGGACCGCGCTCGACGACCTTGCCCAGGTACATGACGGCGATCTCGCCGTCCCAGGCGAAGTACTTGGCCACGGCCAGATCGTGGGTGATGAACAGGAAGCCGACGCCCAGTTCGTCGCGCAGGCGGCCCAGCGTGTTGAGCAGGCTGACCCGGATGGAGACGTCGAGCATGGAGGTGGACTCGTCGGCGATGATCACCTCCGGGTTCATCGCCAGTGCGCGGGCGATGGCGACGCGCTGGCGCTGACCGCCGGACATCTGGTGCGGGTACTTGTCGAGGAAGTCCTCCGCCGGGGTGAGGTCGACCCGTTCCAGCAGTTCGGCGGTGACCCGACGGGCCTCCCTCCGGTCGGCGACCATGCGGTGCCTGCGCAGCCCGGCCGAGACCGTGGAGTGGACGGTGCGCACCGGGTTGAGGGAGGCGTAGGGGTCCTGGTGGATGTACTGGACGGCGCGTCGGAACCCGGACCGCTCCTTCTTGTCCATGGCGTCGATATTCCGGCCGCGGAACAGCACCGAACCCCGGGTCGGGGCGGACAGCCCGGCGGCCATCCGGGCGGTGGTCGTCTTGCCGCAGCCGGACTCCCCCACCAGGCACAGGGCCTTGCCGGGGCGCACCTCCAGGTCGACGCCGGCGACGGCGGGGACGTCACCGCGCGGGCCGGGGAAGACCTGGTGGACGCCGTGCAGGCTCAGCAGGGCGGGGTCCGACGCGGCGTTCGTCGCGGCCCCGGAGGCGGGGTCGGCGGTCGGTGGCACGGAGCGGTCAATCACGGGTGGCCCCCTCGGCGGCGAGTTCACGGGAACGCAGACAGGCGACGGTGTGGCTGAGGCCGTCGCCTCGGGCGTGCAGGACCTCCGGCTCGGGGCGGCGCTCGCGGCACAGGTCGACGGCGTGACCGCAGCGTGGGGCGAAGGAGCAGCCCGGGAGCGGGGAGGACGGTCCGGGTGGGGAGCCGGGCAGGGACTCGGGGACGATCAGGTCCCCGCTGATCGGGGGCACGGAGCCGATCAGCGCGGAGGTGTAGGGGTGGCGGGACCGGTGGAAGATGTCCCGGGTGGTGCCGGTCTCGATGAGCCGCCCCGCGTACATCGTGCCGACGCGGTCGGCGAGTTCGGCGGCCAGTCCCAGGTCGTGGGTGATGAAGACCATCGAGAACCGCAGCGCCTCGCGCAGCTCGCAGAGGCGTTCGACGATGGCGCGCTGGGTGAGCAGGTCCAGGGCGGTGGTGGGCTCGTCCAGGATGAGCAGCTGCGGTTCGAGGGCCAGGGCCAGGGCGATGAGGGACCTCTGGCGCATGCCGCCGGAGAGTTCGTGGGGGAAGGAGCCCAGCACCCGTGCGGGATCGAGGCGGACCATCTCCAGCAGGGCGGCGGACTCTTCGAGGATCTCCCTGCGCCGGCGGGGTCGTCCGGTCTCGTGGGCGCGGAAGGTGTCGACGAAGTGGTCCTCGATCCGGAGCACCGGGTTGAAGGCGTTCATCGCCCCCTGGAAGACCATGGCGGCCTCGCTCCAGCGGAAGCGGCGCAGGTCCTCCTTGGCCATGGAGCGGATGTCGACGGTGGTTCCGTCCTTGCGACGGAAGCGGATCTCGCCGGCCGAGACCAGGCCGGTGCGGGGCAGGAGCCGCAGCAGGCCCAGGCCCAGGGTGGTCTTCCCGCAGCCGGACTCCCCCACCAGGGCCATGGACTGGCCGGGGTGGAGGTCGAAGGAGACGTCGTGGACCGCGGTGAGCAGGGTGCGGCGGCCGGTGCGGTAGCCGATGTCGACGTTGCGGACCGAGAGCAGCGGTCCCTCGTGCGGGACGGGTGCGGTAGGGGATGCGGTCACGGGGATCACCTGTCCCGGAGTCGTGGGTCGAGGGTCTGCTCCAGGGAGCGGGTCATGGTGACCAGGCCGATCTGGAAGAGCATGATCATCGCCATGGGGGCGAGCAGGAACGGTACGGCGGCGGGCACCAGGAAGGCGTTGTTGTCCCAGGCCTGCTGGATCATCAGCCCCCAGTTGGCGGCGGTGCTGGGCAGCAGGCCCAGCAGGTACATGCCGACGACGGCGTAGATCGCGTTGGTGATCGCGATGATGAAGTTGATGAAGATGTAGCCGGCCATGTTGGGCAGCACCTCGACGAAGAGGATGCGGGCGGTGCCCAGGTCCTGGATGCGGGCGGCCTCGACGAACTCGCGTTCGCGGAGCGTGAGGACCTGCGCCCGGATCGACCGCATGAGGTAGGGCCAGGTGACCAGGCCGATGATGAAGGCGACGACCATCGGTGACGTGGTGCGGTAGAAGGACGCCACGACCAGCATCAGCACGATGAACGGGATGGTCATCGTGATGTCGGTGAGCTGGAGCAGGAAGTGGTCGATCCGGCCGCGCACGTAACCGGCGATCCCGCCGAGGACGACGGCGATGGCGACGGTGATCACGGCGGCGACGATGCCGACCCAGATGGGTTCACGGCCGCCCAGGACCAACTGGACGAAGGTGTCCTTGCCCTCGTGGTTGGTGCCGAGCCAGTGCTCGGAGGTGATCGGCCCCCAGATCTTGGTGACGTCGGTGGGGTTGTCGGTGTCGATGAGCAGAGGCCCGACGAAGGCGAAGAGCAGGACGCTCAGGACGATGCACAGGCCGAGGAACCCACTGGTGCTGCGGGTGACGCCCTGCCAGATCGCGCCCCAGACCCCGGCTCCGCCCGAGGCGACGGTGGTGACTGCCATGGTCTCCTACTTCCGGATCCGCGGGTCGAGCCTGGTGTAGAGCAGGTCGGCGATGAGGTTGGCGGCCACCACGCAGGTGGTGAGGACGACGAGGAGGCCTTGGAGGAGCGGGTAGTCGCGGTACTTGACCGCGTCCAGGAGGAGTCCGCCGACGCCCTTGTAGACCAGCACCTGCTCGACGAAGATCGCGCCGCCGACGAGCGTGCCGAAGGAGATGGCGATCTGGGCCACCAGCGGCAGGATGGCGTTGCGCCCCACGTAGGCGACCGCGATGCGCCGGTCGCGCAGTCCCCGGGCCCGGGCGACGGTCACGTAGTCCTCACCGAGGACCTCGGTGGTGGAGGCCTTCATGACGAGCATCCACGTGCCGATGATGGCCAGGACGTAGGTGAAGATCGGCAGCCCGGCGTGATAGAGGGCGTCGCCGACGAACTCGACGTTGAACCCGATCTCGACGCCGGGGCTGAGGGTGCCGCGCAACGCGATGGGGTTGAACCAGCTCAGGTACATACCGCCGCCGACGACCAGGACCATCGCGATGAGGTAGTTGGGGATCGCCCCCAGGACCGAGGCGACGACGCTGAGGGCGTGATCGAGGAGTCGGTTGCGGCGGTAGGCCATGATCATGCCGAGCGTCAGACCCAGGACGACGGCGATGACGGTGCCGACGCCGATGCTGAACAGGGTCCAGGGCAGGTAGGCGGCGATGGATTCGGTCACGCTGAAGCCGGGCCGGTTGATGGTCATGCCCATGTCGAAGGTGAGCAGGCCGACGAAGAAGTCCCACCACTGTCGGTAGAGGGACGCCTCGGGATCGTAGGCCAACGAGTTGGCCGCGATGACGCGCGCCTCCTCCATGCTCATCCCGCCCTGGGTGAGCCGTCCGGCCATGACGTCGATCGGGTCGCCGGGCATCGCGCGACCGAGGAAGAAGGTCACGTTGGCCACGACGAAGACGACCACGACCGCCTTGCGGACCTTGACCAGGACGTAATGACGCCAGATCCGGAGGGGCAGGGGGACCGGAACGTCGTTCGACGCCGTGGTCCCGGCTTCCGGTGGCGGTGGAGAGGCCGTGATTTCGGTGGCCACGGGGCTCCTAGCGGGGAGGGGGCTCGGGGGGCGGGGGCTCCGCTCGTGGGGCACGCGAGAAGGGCCGCAGGGACACGGCCACTTCTATTAGGAAACTTTCCTAATAGAACGACAAGGTAACCCGAGGAGTGTGGCGAGCACCACCCTCGTGACCAAACGGCGTCCTTCGCGCGACGTGATCGGCATGGCAAAAGCCCCAAAAAATAACAAATGCATAGATATCTATTCGTTGGCCATGGCCGCCTCCGGCCACACGCGCGGATCCATGACTTTTGTGGGTGTTGCCCATCCATGGGCGATACGTACGGTTACCGAGCCGATGCACACCCCCCGGCGTCGCCCCCGCGATCCGGACCGGAGAAGCAAAGGAACGACCCCCGTGCGCAGAGCACCCGTCCTCACCACGGCGGGCACCCTGGTGCTCGCCCTGGCCACGTCCGTCATCGCGGCCGCACCGGCCGCAGCCGACGATCCACTGAGCGCGTTCCACGACCAGGAGGTCGTGTGGGCCCCCTGCGAGGAGGACCTCCTCGCCGAACTGGAGTGCGCCGGGATCGAGGTCCCCCTCGACTACGCCGACCCCGGCGGCGAGCGGGCGACCATCGCCGTCAGCCGACGCTCCGCGACCGACCCCGAACGACGACGCGGCATCCTGTTGACCAACCCCGGCGGCCCCGGTGGGACCGGCCGCCATCTGCCGATCGAGCCGCGCCCCGACCTTAACGTCCATTTCACCCTGGGCGACCAGCGTGTCACCGAGGTGTACGACGTCATCGGCATGGACCCGCGCGGCAGCGGTGCCTCCACGCCGCGGCTGGACTGCGGCAGGGGGATGCCGCTTCCCCCGCCCCGCCCCGACGATGACGAGTTCTCGACCATCACCCGGACCGCCATCGCCACGCAGCGGGCCTGCGAGAGCGCCCACGGCGACCTCATCCCGCACATGACCACGGCGAACACCGCCCGGGACATGGACGTCATCCGGGCGGCGCTGGGAGAGGAGCAGACCTCCTACTACGGCGTTTCCTACGGCACCTATCTGGGAGCGGTGTACGGGAGCCTGTTCCCCGAGCGGTTGGACCGAAGCGTCCTGGACTCCTCCGTCACCCCCGACGGGATGTGGCGGGGCGTGTTCACCCGCCAGAGCGAGGGCTACCACGCCAACATGGAGCGGTACACCGCGTGGGCGGCCGGGCACGACGACGTGCTCGGCTTCGGGTCGACACCCGAGGATGTCCTGGCCTCCATCGAGGGCGTGCGCGACCGTCTTGAGGACGAACCCAGGTACGACATCCCGGGAATGCCCGAGGGGGTGCCCTTCACCGGGGACGACTTCGACTTCTACGTCGGCATGGTGGTCCGCCCCCAGCACCTGTGGGACCTGATCTCCATGGAACTGGGGCACTTCGTGCACGACGTGCCCTTCCCCGAGTACGAGTTCCCCGAGCCCGGGGACCCCGGTATCGAACTCGGCAACGACTCCCTGCTCATGGCCGTGTCATGTGAGGCCGAGTGGCCCTCACGACTGTCGGGCTACCACTCCGACATGCGTGAGATCCGCGAGTGGAACCCGTACGGGATCGGGGCGATCTGGCACGCGCCGCAGCCCTGCACGTTCGCGTCCGAGGGGCCGACCGAACCGCTGGTGGAGCTCGAACGCGACGGATACCCGACCGGGTTGATCATCGCGGCCGAGTACGACGCGAACACCGTGTACGAGGGCGGACCGCTCATGGCGGACCGGCTCGACAACGCTCTCATCACCGTCACGGACGAGGGCGGCCACGGGTTCTACCCGATCCCGGGCATGGACTGTGTGACGGACGCCGTGGACGCCTACCTGGTGGACGGCGCGGATCCGGGCGACCTGACCTGTCAGGGGCTGCCCCGGGCCGAGGCCCCCCTCCCGGTCGGCGCGGAGAACGCGGTCGGCGAGGGGATCGCCGAGGTGATGGGGCTCCGGGAGGACCCGCTGCGGGCGATGTCGCCGGTGTGGCGGCCCGCGATCGGCTGACCCGGGGAACGACGACGGCCCGCGCCGCCGAGCGGCGGCGCGGGCCGTGCGCGTCCGTCACCGGACGACCGTCACAGGGCGGTGCCCCCCAGGCTCCCGACGGTGTCGCCGTCGCGGTCGTAGATCAGGCACAGGACCTCGCGGTCGCCCTCGTTCCACCCGTTCTCGACCGGGAAGAGCGGCTCGATGTCCAACGAGGAGGAACCGTGGGCCTCGCCGGTGAACGTCTCGAAGGGCTCGACGCAGAAGTCGAAGGCCATCCGGCCCAGCTCGTCCTGACCGGGATAGGAGCCGCTCTCGGAGAGGTCGCCCACGTGGTAGACCTCGTAGAGGTGCGGCTCCGCGCAGTCCACCCGGGGCACCGAGGAGATCTCGCCCTCACCGAACTCGGTCAGGCAGTCGCCGAGGAAGATGTCGAAGACGTCGGTGTCCTCGGGACCGGCCGGGGTCTCCGTCTCGACGGGCTCCTCGTAGGGGGTCTCCGTCTCGACCGGGTCGACCTCCTCCGGGGTGGGGGAGGGCTGCGCGTCGGTCCGCAGCGCGGGCGGGAGCAGTTCCAGCGGGCCACAGGCCGTCAGCGACAGGGCGGCACCGATGACCAAGGGGCCGATCACGAGACGGCCGTAGGGCGAACGGCGCTTTTCGGACAACATGGCGACTCCACTGGATTCTGTGATTCGTGCCGGTCGGGACATGACCTGTCGGCACTTATCAAGATGCGCCGGAGTCGGTGGTGGTTCCCGGCCGGATCCGGAAATCCGGATCCGGCCGGGTCACCGACGATCGATGAGCGGTCGTCAGGCGGCGTAGCCGGAGAGGGTGCCGGTGACCGTCTCGCCGACGATCACGGCGTAGCAGGTGATGTCGCGGCCGTTCTCGAAGTCCCAGCTGCTCTCGATCGGCAGCAGGGCGCCGTAGTAGATCGTCGAGTCGCCGGCGGGCACACCGTACGAGAGGATCTCGTCGTCGTAGGCGACGCCGACGAACTCGGCGAGCCGGGTGCCGCAGGTCTCGTCCGCCGCCGTGCTCACCACGGAGTCGCCGGGGTAGTCACCCTCGGGCAGCGTCTCGACGTGGTAGATCTCCGAGTCGTGCTCCTCCGAGCAGTCGACCAGGGGGATGTCGCTGACCTCTTCGCTGCCGAGGACGGAGTTCATCTCATCCTCGGTGAAGCAGTCGCCGACGCCGAGGTCGAAGACGTTGCCCTGCGTGCCGAGCACGCTGTTGAGGACGCCGCAGCCGCTCAGGGCCACGACGGCGCCGCACGCCAGGGCGGAAACGGCGAGGGCACGGGGAATGGTGGGGGAAGAGGGCATGGGGAATTCTCCGGAGGAGTCAGGGGAAGCCGACCGGAATGGGCGGCAGGACACCGTTTCACCAGGTGAGGGGCGGCGTCAATCCGTTTATGGATAACTACATTCTGGAAATGGAGCACCACGAAGAGTGGCGGACTCGTTTTCCTCCCGGGCCAAGGGGATCGCGGTACAGCACAGCACACGGCGACGACATTCGTGAATCCGCCCCCTGAGAACGCCACGAGGGCCCCCGGCCAGTGGCCGGAGACCCTCCCGTGTGCGTCATCAGGGACTCGAACCCCGAACCCGCTGATTAAGAGTCAGCTGCTCTGCCAATTGAGCTAATGACGCTCGTCGCGGTGCGGCGACATCGTCGATTCTATCGGAGCCACCGACAGGACATCGCCGTCCTGGGTGTGGTCCGCGCCACCCGGCGCGACCGGGGGCATGCGACAGGATCGACCCCGGTGGAAGGTGTGGCCTTCTGCCGGGGTCGTTCGCCGTGCGTCATCAGGGACTCGAACCCCGAACCCGCTGATTAAGAGTCAGCTGCTCTGCCAATTGAGCTAATGACGCCTGCCGCTCGTGGTGGGAAGCCCGCCCCGTGGGCCGTGCTCCCCGGCGACGTCGTTAACTCTAGCAGGACTCACGGAGTGGTCGCGAACCGTTTGAACGGTCACCGCGAGGCTCAGGCGAAGGCCAGCACCAGCGCGACGATGACCGCGATCGCGGCGACCGCACCGACGCCCGCGAGGACGATCGGCAGGATCGGCCGACGCTCGGGCGCCGCCGCCACGGGGTTCTCATCGACGAAACGGCGGAAGTGCTGGGTGCTCCCCGCCGGGTCCAGGTTGGGATCGTTGTTCTGTGTCATGAGGTCGACACTAGCGACTCCTGTGACCCGACAGCACCCCTGAGAACGGATTCGGGCGATATCACAAGGACGCGCGACCGTCACCCCTGTGAAAGGCGAACGTAAGGGCCCCCGACCAGACTCGTTGCCGGCGGGCCCGAACGACCGGTACTTCCCCGCGGCCGAGACGGCCCTCCTCCGGACCCGGCGCGCGACCGCGCGGCCATCGACACCGCACGGGGACCGTGTGCCGGGTCCGCCCCCACCGGCAGGAACCGGCCCGACCGTTCCGCCCCGGGTCCGCGACGAAACCGGTCACCGCCACGGCCGAGGTACTTGCCGCCGCGCCGCCCACTTGGAATCCTGGATTCTCCCGCTTTTTCCCTTCCGCGCGTTGACTCTGCACCAACACCGAAAGAAACTTTCCTCCATGGCGCACATTCCGAAGCCCACGGAAGGCCGCGTGGAATCCGGGATTCCACAGGTCCCCACCACCGTGCTCCGCATCCGTTCGCTGCTGCCCTCGCTGGCACCGGCCGAACGCCGGGTCGCCCAACGCATCATCGACGACCCCGAACGGGCCGCCGCGTCCTCCATCACCCAGCTGGCGAAGGACTGCGCCACCTCCGAGGCCACCGTGATCCGCTTCTGCCGGACCATCGACTTCAGCGGGTACCGGGAACTGCGACTGGCCCTGGCCACCGAGGCCGGCCAGGCGCGCGGCGCCCGGACCACGGGTGGGCCCGAGCCCGACGGGGACATCAACCCCGACGACACCCTGGTGACGGTGGTCCAGAAGATCGCCTACACGGACGCCCGCGCGGTCGAGGAGACCGGGGCGGCCCTGGACGTCGACGTGCTGCGCACCGTCATCGACACGATGGGCGCGGCCCGGCGCATCGACGTGTACGGAGTGGGCGCGAGCGCGTTCGTCGGTGCCGACCTGCAACAGAAACTGCACCGGATCGGACTCACCTCGTTCGCCTGGTCGGACGCGCACGTGATGCTCACCAGCGCGGCCCTGCTGGACGAACGGGACGTGGCGATCGGCATCTCGCACAGCGGCAGCACCATCGACACGGTGCAGGCGCTGGCCGAGGCCGGGCGCCGGGGCGCGCGGACCGTGGCCATCACCAACTTCCCGCGCTCCCCCATCGGATTCGCCGATCACGTGCTGACCACCGCGGCCCGGGAGACCACCTTCCGGTCCGGGGCGACCGCCAGTCGGCTCGCCCAGCTGACCGTGGTGGACTGCCTGTTCGTGGGGCTGGCGCAGAGCCGGTACACCGACAGCAGGACGGCTTTGGAGACCACCGCCGAGGCGGTGCGGGGACTGCGGATCAACGACGACCGCAAACGTCGTCGGGACCGCTCCGACGACAAGACCAGCGACGACTGAGCCGGGGGCCGTCCCCTCGCCCGGAGACCCGGGCGAGGGGACGGGCGGCACCGGAGGGAAGGGAACGGCAGCGGGTGCGGACCGAACAGGAGAGCACTGTGGAGCACTACGGCGGGGACGAGGGCCCCGGGCGGGCCGATCCCCCGGAGGCCCCCTCCGGAGAGGCCGTGATCGTGCGCGCTCCCACCGAGGCCCGCAACCCCGGTACCCACGACATCGACCTGCTGCCCGCCCTGGAGATCCTGCGCCGGATCAACGCCGAGGACGCCACCGTGCCCGCCGCGGTGGAGGCGGCCCTGCCCCGATTGGCCCGGGCCGTGGAGTTGGGGGTGGCCGCCCTGGAGAGCGGGGCGGCCATCCACTACTTCGGTGCGGGCACCTCGGGGCGCATCGCCGCCCAGGACGCCGCCGAGCTACCGCCCACCTACGGGGTGCCGGCGGACTGGGTGGTGGCCCACCACGCCGGAGGTGGCGAGGCGCTGGCCCGCGCGGTGGAGGGCATCGAGGACGATTGGGAGGCCGGCCGCGCCGACGCCGCCGGCATCGCCCCCGGTTCGCTGGCGATCGGATTGGCCGCCAGCGGACGCACGCCCTACGTGGGCGGCGCCTTGGAGGCCGCCCGGGAACGATCCGCGACGACCGTGCTGATCAGCGCCAACCCGGAGGCCCCGCTGGCGGGTCGGGTGGACGTGCACGTGGGCATGGACACCGGCCCCGAGGTGATCGCCGGGTCGACCCGGATGAAGGCGGGGACGGCGCAGAAGCTGGCGTTGAACGCCTTCTCCACGGCCGTCATGGTCCGCATGGGGCGCACCTACTCCAACCTCATGGTGGGCGTCGACGCGACCAACGGGAAACTGCGCGGCCGGGTGGTGACGATCCTGGCCGAGGCCACCGGGTCCGACGTGGAGAGCTGCGCGGCCGCGTTGACCGACGCCGACGGCGACACCCGGACGGCGCTGGTGTCGCTGCTGGCCCGGGTGCCGGCGGCCCAAGCCCGCCAGGCGCTGTCGACCGCACGCGGCCGTGTCCGCGACGCCCTGGCCACCCTCGCCTGAAGCGCCCCGACCGTGTTCCCGCGAACCCTCTCCGTGCGAGAGCGTTCGAGAACAGGTCCTAATCCTCCGCGGCCGTGGCGAGGGCGTCGTCGACGGCGGTCTCGTAGCGGCCCAGGAAGGTGGGGTCGGGTCGGACGATGACGGTGCCCAGGGCGGCCACCGCCGCGGGGACCTCCCGCAGCCAGCCGTAGGTGGTGGCCGTGGCACGCTCGGCGGCGGCGTCATCGGCGACACCGACCGCGTCGATGCCCGCCGCCCGGCACAGGCGGACCGCGCGGGGCAGGTGGAAGTCCTGGGTGACGACGGTCGCCTCGTCCACGCCGAACACCTCCCGGGCGCGCACACAGGACTCCCAGGTGGAGAACCCGGCGTAGTCGCCGACGATCCGGTCGTCGGGGACGCCGGAGGCCACCAGGTGCTCGCGCATCGTGTCGGTCTCGTTGTAGTGCTCGACACTGTTGTCGCCGGTGACCAGGAGGACCTCGACCTTGCCCGCGAAGTACAGGTCGGCGGCCAGCTCCAGGCGGCGGGCGAGCAACCGGGTGGGCTGCCCGTCGGCGCGCACCCCGGCACCCAGGACCAGGGCGACCGGCCGTTCGGGGACGGCGTCGACGGTGTCGTGGCGCTGTCCGGACGTTCCGGCGAGCATCCACGCGAACGGCGCGCACCCCGCCACCAGGGCGAGGACGAGCGACAGGAGCAGGAGGCGGCCACGGTGGCGGGGACGCCCGGTGGCGGCGTCGTCAGAAGTCAGCACACTCGGGAGACGACCGGCGACGCCGTACGGTTCCGCGAGCCGCCACATCGGTCGGCCCGTCGGTCCGAACGCTCAGGGGCTCTCCCCGTCGCGAGCGGCGTATCGGCGCGGTCGTCGCCGGGCCGGAGGGGGCCGGGACGGTGTCCCCTGGATCGGTGAGGGTCCGGAGGAAGAGGAGGTCTTCGCCTGCGGGACGCCCTTCGCAGGCGCCGGGGCGGCGCACGACAGGGTGTGCACGAACAGGGCACGCCCGTAGGGTCGTCCCATGTCTCCACACCCTGAGAACGACGAACTCCCCCTCCGTCTGCGGGCCTTGGCCGACCTCATGCCCGGGGCGATGCGCGAGGGCGCCGGCATGCACGAGTACGACGGCCGCATCGCCGACCTGTCCCCCACCGGCGTCGAGGCCGCCCTGGCGAACCTGGGCGGCGCGCGGCTGGACGATCCGCACGACGAGGCCCACCTGGCCGCTTTCGAGGCCGGCGCGCGCTACGCGCTGGGCGAGGCGCTGCTGTACCGCGCCAACCCCCTGTACCACCTGGGCGAACTCGACGTCTCCGGCTACGACCGGGACTACGCCCCCGAGGCCGAGCGCGGACGGGCCCGCGACGCCCACCTGACGCAGTGGACGCAGGGGGTGGACAACGCCATCGCCGCCTTGGACCGGATCCCCGCGCCGGTGGCCCGCTCCCTCATCGGTGCCGTCCGAGGGTTGGCCGAGGGGCTGGCCGAGGACGTGCCCGCCGACGTGCGGGAGATCGCCCTGGCCGCGCACGCCCGCCTGGTCGCCCACGTGGAGCGGGCCGCCGTGGAGGGGCCCGAGGACGCCGCCCTGGGCGCCGAGGGACTGGCCCGGCTCATGGGCGTCGGCGAGGCCATGGAGGTCGACCCGGCCGAACTGGCCGACCGCGCGCGGGCCGAACGCGACCGGTTGCGCGCCCGCCTGGCCGAGGCCGTCGGCCGGATCGCCCCGGGCCGCGACGTCATGACGGTGGTCCGGGAACTGACCGCGCGGGGACCGAACGGCGAGCGTGTGCTCGACAGCGCCCGCCGGTGGACGGAACTGTCGCTGGGGTTCACCGCCGAGCGCGGACTGGTGCCCTACGACGACGGCGAGTGCCGGGTGGACCTGTCCCCTCCCGCCCACCGGTGGGCCACCGCGATGATGTCCTGGTCGGGGCCGTGGGAGAGGGACACCCCGTCCTTCTACTACATCACTCCGCCCGATCCCTCCTGGGGCGAGGAGGAGACGAGGGAGTGGCTGGAGATGTTCAGCGACACCACGCTGCCCGCCGTGAGCGTGCACGAGGTGGCGCCGGGGCACTTCTCCCACGGTCGGGCGCTGCGTCGGGCGCCCGGGGCGGTCCGTCGGGCGCTGCACTCGATGACGTTCGCCGAGGGGTGGGCGCACTACGCCGAGGAGATGGTCCTGGAGGAGGGCTTCGGGGCGTACGCCGCCGAACGGTCGGGCGTCGAGGGGTGGACCGCCGATCACTACGAGGCCGGCGTGTGGGTGGAGGCCCTCATCCGGGTGACCCGCCTGTCGGTGGCGCTCGGCATGCACACCGGGACCATGACCGTGGAGGAGGCGGCGTCGCTGTTCTCCGAGGACACCCCGTTGCAGGGCCCGGCGGCGCTGTCGGAGGCACGGCGGGCCACGTTCGACCCCACCTACGGCCGGTACACGTGGGGCAAGCTGGAGATCCTGCGGCTGCGCGAGGAGGCCCGTGAGACGTGGGGGCCGGAATTCTCCCCGGGTCGGTTCCACAAGGCCCTGCTGGACCTGGGCTCCCCGCCCCTGGGACTCATCGGAACCGCCCTCGAACGCGGCTGACCGGAGCGTCGTCGGGCGGTTCCGGTGTCCCCGGGAACGATCGCCGCCGTTCCCGGGGACACCCGTTCCGTCGGCTCAGCGACCGCCGCCGAACAGGCGGCCGAGGATCCCGCCCTGAGGCGGGCCGGTCGGCTCGGGCCGTCCGGTCGGGGCCGACGCCTCCACGACCTCGGGTTCGGCCTCCACGCCCACCAGGGCGCGGAACTCCTCCGGGTCCTGCGGCAGCGCCCAGGCCGCCAGGGTCTCCCGGAACCCCTCGTCCTCCCAGGCGCCGGCGGGCAGTTCGGCGATCGCCCACAGGACCTTGAGGATCTCCTCGTCGTACTCGGCCTGGACGTGCTCCTCCGCGGTGAACCCCTTGGCGCGGGGACCGAGGACGAGTTCCAGCCCCACCCCGGTGACCAGGGCGCGCGAATCGTCCTCGTCCTTGATGAGGCCGAGCAGGATGTCCAGCCGGAGACGACGGGCGCGGTCGCCGGCCCGCCCCAGGGCCAGGAAGCCCAGGACCCGCGGCGAGCGGGGGCCGCAGTGCGGCCACGATTCGTTGAACAGACCCTCGTAGCCGCTGGTGGTGCCGCCGCCCCGCCCGACACGGCGCAGCGCTTCGCGCGGGGTGTCGGGACCGTGGATGAGCACCAGGGCCACCGACGCGGCGAAGGAGTTGTACAGGTTGCCGCCCGCCATCTGGTGGGTGAGGGCGACGGTGAGGTCGATGTCGTCCGGCCCGGCGAGCAGGCCGAGGGCGAACAGTTCGGCGGGCAGGGGTTCGGAGCCGCCCTCCAGCGCCTGGTCCATGATGCCGCGCAGGCCGGAGGCGGTCTGGCGGGTCGGGCGCAGGTCCCTGGCGAGCAGCATCTGGGACGAACCGGTGATACCCGCGACGATCCGATCGGCGTCGGGGGTCAGGAAGGCCAGTACGTAGGAGACCCACTCCCCCGCCCGGTCCAGGCCGCCGCGGTTGCTCGCGCCCTTGAGGAGTTCGAGCAGGTCGGGGACCCGGGCGCGGACCGCCTCGAAGGTGTCGAGTTCGGCTTGGAGCAGGGCCGGGCCCTCGGGCAGCTCCAGGACGTCGAGGCGGTTGCGCATGCGCCACCGCTGCTGCTCGTCGGGGGCCTCCTCCACCCAGGCCCGGTACTGCTCGTGGACCTTGGCGATGTCGGTGGTGGCGATCCAGGCCACCTCGTCGCGCCACTGCCCGAGGTCGCGCGGCTCGGGGAAGAGGTCCTCCGCGTGCGGCGAGACCAGTTCGAGCAGCAGGCTCAAGGGGCGCCAGCGGTCGGTGGCGGGTGTCAGCGGGGAGCAGGCCGCGTCGACGAGGTGGTCGACCGCCTTGGGGGCGGCCGTGTGGCCGGGGGCGGGGAAGGCGATGATGTCGTGCAGTTCGGAGAGGGCGGTGTCGCTCCGGGTGACCTCGGCCAGGAGGGGCGCGATGCGGTCGCCGCCCTCCGGGGCCAGGGCCGCCCAGTCCACGCTCTCAGCGTCGTCGTGTGCGTCGTTTCCCGTGGTCGCGTTCATGTCCCCAAGTATCCCGGTCCGGCCGGTGTCAGGGACCGCTGTGGGCGGGGGCGGGGCGCAGGACGGCGTCGCGCAGGGCCTTGACGGCGGCTGCGGCCTCACGCGCGTAACCGATGACGGTGGAGCGTCGGCGGGCGCCCATGCTGGGATCGCCGACACCGACGGCGTCGATCCCGGCCGCCCGTGCCAGGGCGATGGTGCGGGGCAGGTGGAAGGACTGGGTGACCATGACGGCGGCGCGGACCCCGAACAGATCGCGCACCCGCACGCAGGTGTCCCAGGTCCGGTAGCCGTGGGGGTCCGCGTCGACACGGTCGGCCGGCACCCCGTGGGCCAGGAGGTAGTCGGTCATGGTGTCGGTCTCCCGGCACGACATCTCGCGGTTGTCCCCCGAGACGATGACGCGTTCCACCCGGTCGTCCAGGTACAGGCGTACGGCCAGGTCCAGACGGCGGGCCAGCAGAGGCGAGGGCCCGTCGGTCCAGGCGCCGGCGCCCAGGACGACGGCGACCGGTCGGCGCGGGACCGTGTCGGTGGTGCGACGGCGACCGGCCGAGGCCGTCATGAGCCAGACATAGGGCGTCAGGGCGGCGGCGCACGCTCCGGCCACCACGATCCACAGCGTCACCGGTCGCTCCTCTCCCACCCGTCCCCGGCACCGCCCGCCTCCCGGCCGCCACCCTGGAGGGGTGGCCTGCGGCCGTGGGATGTCCCACTCGCGGACGGCCTGCGGCCGACGGACTTCTTCTCCGTGCGCGCCGTCGTGGCGGGCATCCCCTCATGTTCCCAGGGTCCGGACCCTCAACCGAACAGGTCGCTCCAGGAGAAGGGGCGGCGATGGCCCACCCGGAGGTTGCCGCCGTGGCAGGTGCCGGTGATGACGAAGTGGGGCGCGGGCGGTCTCGGGATCGCGTCGGCGTCGACCTTCATTCCGCCGAACCAGGAGGTGTCGACGTCGACCTCGGCGGTGGCCCGTTCGGGCAGGATGACGTCGGCGCCGCCCCAGGAGATCTCCAGGTGGACCTCGACCCGACCGTGGGGGATGTCGGCCTCGCGGAAGTCGAGCCTGGTGGAGCCGTACTTGTTGCGGATCTCGACGCGGCGGGGCACCTGCCAGCGCCCCTTGCGGACGATGCTGTCGCCGTCGGAGCGGACGATCATCACGTCCTCGGGGTGGACCCGGTCGACGGGGCGGTTGTCCAGGACCACGGGGACGGGTCCGGTGGGGGCGCCGGGCGAGCCGGGTAGGTCGGAGGTGATGGGCTCCAGGTCGGCGTAGGTCTTGGCGTTGAAGGCCGCCTCAAGACGTTCGTCGAGTTCGTCAAGGGTGATGCGCCCTTCGGCCGCGGCCTCCCGGAGCACCTCGGCCACCTGGTGGCGTTCGGCGTCGGAGACCCGCAGACGACCTCTCTCCTCGGAGACCACGTCCCCACCGTTCCCTTCCATCGTTTCCCACTGCCACGGTAGAGCACGGTCCGCGAAGCGGGAAAAAAGGGGGAAGGTCCCCACCCTCCGGCGCTTTGACGCGGGCCGGGGCGGGGTAACGCTTCTGAAGGGTGACCCGGGACTCTGCCGGGGTAGGACGGACCCCGGCAGAGTCCTGGACCACGTGGTGGGCACATGGCCGTCTCCCCTGTGCGTTACACGATCTCGCGCCCGGAACGGATCTGCACAGAGCGTGTCCGAAACCGGCCAGTACGTGAGACACCGCTCCAAGGAGGGCCCGAATCCGGGTGTTCCGGAGCCCGTTCCCCTCGCACGGTTTTCGGTCCACCTGTGCGCAGAGGCACTACGTGTCCCAATGCCCCCACCCTCACCGCCCGGATCAGGCATTGTCGCGGCGCGTGATCAAATTTCGGACAGTCGATAAACACCTTTGAGGACACCAGAAGATCGCGGAGAACCGCAGGTCAGGGATCCCCCTCCCCCGCCCCTAGGAAAAGCCCCCGATCACCCTCGAACGGGAGTTCGTAGAACCTGCTCTGACCTGCGACCATGACACGGGGGAAAACCTCCGGGAACCTGACGGGAATCCGACTCTGAGCAGCGTTTGCCGGAATTCCGCGCCGAGCATGTTCTCTGGTGAGAGCGGCGGCCGACCCGCCCTTCGCCCCGACACCGCCCGCCCGCTCCGAGCACCTCGGACCCCGGACCATCACCTGGTCGAAGACCGGAGGAGACCCACGACGTGTCCGCCTTTGCGATCGCCCCGACCTTCCTCAGCGACTTCACCCACCTCACGCCCGACGTCCAGCTCAGCACCCTGGCCGTGATGCGCGCCTACCAGGCCGGGGAACGCCCCGACCTGGAATCCGTGACGGACGCCGCCGACCCCCGGGTCCGGATCGTCGGCATCGCCCCCGACTGGTCCGGCGTCGTCGTCCCGGCCCCGGCCGACGACGACCGCGAGGACGAGGGCCCCGGAACGCACCCGGAGACCCGGTACCGCCTGCTCACGGTGCTCCCGCACGAGGAGGCGCTCCGCTTCGCCCGCCGACTGCTCCCGATGGGTCCCAAGATCGTCCCGCTCGGTCCGGGGGGTCCGATCGATCCGCGCCCCAGCGGGCCGCCCGAACTCGCCGGCGCCCTGCGCGCGCCCTTCCGGCAGTGGCAGGTCACGCTCCACCCCGATCAGCACCGCATCACCGAGGCCCACTACAACGGCGCCGTCCAGATCACCGGCGGCCCCGGCACCGGCAAGACCGTCATCGCCCTGCACCGCGCCGCACACCTGGCCGAGCGCGATGCCGCCGCCCACCCCGAGGACCACCGTGAGTCGGTCCTGCTCACCACCTACAACCGGGCCCTGGCCCAGTCCCTCGCCGACCGCCTCGACCAGTTGCTGCCCGACCCCGACGTACGCGCCCGGGTCCGGGTGGCCACCATCGACGGCCTCGCCCGGTCCGTGGTGCAGGCCCACGGCGTTCCGCCGCGCCTCATCGGCAAGGACGAACTGGCCCGTCGCTGGCGGGCGGTGGCCATGGCCGACGGCCTGCCCTTCTCCGGCCGTTTCCTGGTCGACGAGTGGGAACAGGTCATCCTCGCCAAGGGGCTCGACCTGCTGCCCGAGTACATCCGCTGCGAGCGCAGCGGACGGGTCCAGCACCTGGCGCCCGAACACCGACGCCAGGTGTGGGAGACCATCAGGCGCTATGTCGGTGCCATGCGGGTGGAGGGTCTGTGGTCCTACCCGCAGCTGGCCGCCGAGGCCGCCCGCGTCCTGGGCCGGAGCGGCCCGCTGTTCCGGCACGTGGTGGTCGACGAGGCCCAGGACCTGCACCCGGCCCAGTGGCGGATGGTGCGCGCCGCCGTCCCCGAGGGCCCCGACGACCTGTTCATCGTCGGCGACCCGCACCAGCGGGTGTCCGACAACCGGGTCTCGCTGGCCTCGCTCGGCATCAACGTGCGCGGACGCGGCCACCGGCTCCGGGTGAGCTACCGGGTCACCCAGGAGATCCTCGACTGGAGCATGCCGATCCTGGGACGGCGGGCGGCCCTGGGCATGGACGACGACGCCGACACCCTCGCCGGTTACCGCTCGCTGCTGCGCGGTCCGGCACCGGTGGTGCGCGGCTGCGCCGACCGCGCCGAGGAGCTCACCGCCCTGGGCGACTGGGTACGGGTGTGGCTGGAGGCCGGGGTCGATCCGACCGAGATCGCGGTGGCCGGGCGCAACCACTGGGTGGTGCGCGGCATCGCCAAGGAGCTGACGGCCCGGGGCATCCCGACCGCTCCGCTGGAGGAGTCCGGTGGCGCGGAGGCGGTGCGCGTGGGCACGATGCATCGGCTCAAGGGTCAGGAGTTCCGTTGCGTGGCGCTGGTGGGCGTCAGCGACCACCTGTTGCCGCCCAAGGCCGCCATCGAGTCCGCCGACGGCGACCAGGTCGCCCTGGAGCACGCCTTCCAGCAGGAGCGGACGCTGCTGTTCACCGCCTGCACGCGGGCCCGCGACGCCCTGTACGTGTCGCACGTGGGCCGGCCGAGTCGGCTGATCACCGAGGTCCGGTGAGCGTCCGCTCCCGGTGAGGGGACGGACGGAGCAGACGGGGGCGTCGCGCGGATCGCGCGGCGCCCCCGCCGGTTCTCCAGGGCGGTCAGCCGCCGTACAGCCCGTTCAGGTTCGGGATGTTCATCCGATCGGTCCCCGCCGTGGGTCGGGAGACGTCCACGTCGGTGACGTACATGTACGGCAGCAGCAACGGCGGGGGGAAGTCCGGCGTGAAGGTGAGCGGGATGCCCAGGATGCGGACCCTCATCCGGGTGACGTGCATGGTGACGTCGCCGTCCATGACCATGGTCGGCAGTCCCAGGCTCATCCGGGCCCCGGCCTCCTCGAACCACAGCTCCCCGCCCCGCAGGTCGGCCCGGCCCATGGTGAGCCGGAGGTAGCGCTGCGGGCCGTCGGCGGTCGGGCATTCCACGACGCCCCGGTAGCGGGCGCCGCTCATGGTCAGGCTGTCGGCGGTCAGGCCGGAGGGGTTGACCGAACCGCGAAAGCAGTCGTAGCCCTCGTCGACCGTGATCTCGGGGAGTTCGTCCGCGTCCAGGGCCGCCTGGCAGGCCAGGACCGTGTCGAGGAACTCCTGTTCGCTCTCGGTCAGGGCACCGTCGCCGATGCGGAGCTCGCAGTCGGCGGGGTCGGCCTCCCCGTCCTCCTCGGTCCCCTCTTCGTCGGTCTCCTCCTCCGGTCGCTCCTCCCCGGGTTCCTCGGATCCGGGGTCGGTGCCGCCCCCCTCCGTTCCGTTCCCGGGTGCTCCGGGCGACGGTGACGGGGAAGGCGAGGGGGAGGGGGAGGGGGAGGACTCGTCGTCCGGTCGTTCCTCCTGGCCCCCGCCGTCGGGGAGGAACCAGTCCCACGGCCACCCCAGGGTGGGCGCGGGCGCGGCGGTCAGGAGGAGGGTGGCCGCCACGGGGAGGGCGAGCGCGGCCAGAGGCCGGGTGCCGCCCTCGCCCGTGGGCAGTTGATCGGCGCGGGTGCCGGGGTCGTCCCCGTCGGAGGGGTCGCCGTCCGCGGCCGTGCCCTCGGGGGCCCCCGCCCGTCGGCGCCCGCGCGGGCGCCGACGGACCTTGGGACCCCACGCGAACACGAGCGACCCACCGACGATACCGAGCAGCATGCCGATGACGAATCCACCGAAGTTGGAGGTCACGAAGGTCACCAGGGCGAGCAGGACTCCGACGACGCCGAAGAACGTGTGCTGGGCCGGCTGGAGCCAGCTCAGCACACCGAGCACGATCATCAGCACCGCGATGAGGGTGCCGGACACGCCGGCGATGCCGGCGTAGATGATCAGGTCGATCGGGAGGACGAGGGTCTGCGCGGCCGGGGCGACCAGCAGCTCGATCCCGGCCGCGATGAGGATGACGCCGCCCCAGAACGGGCGGTCGCGCCGCCAGTGGCGGAACCGTCCCCACCCCGAGCGCAGGAGGGTCAGTGCACGGGTCATGGGATCAGAAGCACTCGTGGGCGCCGGGCTTGATCGACAGTCCCAGACCGGACAGCCGCAGTGAGCCCGAGGTGACCGCCCAGGTGGTCATCTTCATGTCCGAGACGGTGATCTTGTCGGCCTGGAGACCGAAACCACCGGCGGGTCCCTGACCGCCGTCGGCCTTGTCCAGGGTGCTGGCGTCGCGGCCGATCTCGATCTCGCTGAACTCGGCGTTGCCGCGGAGCTGCTCGATGTCGATGACGAGGTCGGTCCCCTCCACCGGCGTGCTCGCGCCCGCGGTGATGACGAGGGTGGCCTGGCCGATCGGCATGTCCCAGAGCGAGGACATGCAGAGGTTTTCGAGTTCGGCGGTGTTGACCGTGGACAGGCCGACCGCGCGGCCGGTGCCGTCCACGGACGTGGCGACGTCACCGTACTGGGTGAAGCCGTTCCCGACGAGGCTGTCGGCGGACATCTTGAAGCTGTCGCCGGAGACGGCGAACGAGGCGGCGAGCAGGCCTTGGGTGGTCATACCGCCGAGGACCGCGGCGGCCACGAAACCGGGCACCGCGACGAGGGCGAAACGGCGCCAACGGGTACCGCGCGCACCTTCGTCCTGCTCAGGCGCATCCTGGGACACCTCTGGCGTCTCGGAAGCGTGGGGCATGAGAACCTCCAGTGATCCACCGCCCCGGGGGGCGGTGCGGGGGAGAGAAACTTGCGCCGATGCACGCCTCGCGTGTTACATGGAACACACCTTACTCGGCGGTAGTGACGAACATTACAATAGTTATTGTCACAATTCTAGATGGCGCAAAGAATGTTGCGGACTCGTATCCGGCGCACTACGGACCATCCGCAACCGAGGGATAGCGAGACCTGGACGTGCCCCGAGAGAGCAATGCGGGTTCCCCCGCCAACCCCGACAAGACAACCGATACCGACGGAAACGACCGATTCGACTACGACGTGGTGGTCATCGGGTCCGGATTCGGCGGATCGGTCAGCGCCCTCCGCCTCACAGAGAAGGGTTACCGCGTCGGCGTCCTGGAGGCCGGGCGTCGTTTCACAGCCGAAACCCTGCCGTCATCCTCCTGGGACCTGAAGAACTTCCTCTGGGCCCCCGGGGCCGGGCTGTACGGCATCCAGCGCATCCACCTGCTGCGGGACGTGATGATCCTGGCCGGCGCCGGGGTCGGCGGTGGTTCGCTGAACTACGCCAACACGCTCTACCACCCGATGGACCCGTTCTTCGAGGACCCGCAGTGGCGGCACATCACCGACTGGAAGCGGGAGCTGGCACCCTTCTACGACCAGGCCCGACGCATGCTGGGCGTGCGCACCAACCCCACCGTCACCCCGTCCGACCGCCACCTCAAGGCCGTCGCCGAGGAGATCGGCGTGGGGGACACCTTCCGGCTCACGCCCGTCGGCGTCTGCTTCGGCGACGGTGAGGACGGTTCGGGCGCCCAGGCCTCCCCCGGCGCATCCGTCGGCGACCCCTACTTCGGCGGCGCCGGGCCGGATCGCAGGGCCTGCATCGAATGCGGCGACTGCATGACCGGCTGCCGGCACGGCGCCAAGAACATGCTCACCGAGAACTACCTGTACTTCGCGGAGCGTGGCGGCGCCGATGTGCACCCGTTGACCACCGTCGAACGGATCCGCCCCCTCGCCGAGGGCGGGTACGCGATCGACGCCCTCCGCACCGACGCACCCCGGCGCCGGGAGAACGCCCGCACGTTCACCGCCCGCCAGGTCGTCGTCGCGGCCGGCACCTACAACACCCAGACCCTGCTGCACCGGATGAGGAACGGGGGTCTGCTGCCCCGTTTGTCGGACCGGCTGGGCACGCTCACCCGGACCAACTCCGAGGCGCTGGTCGGCGCGATGAGCCGGCAGGTGCCCTGGCACGAGGACCTGACCCGGGGTGTGGCCATCACGTCCTCCATCCACCCCGACGAGAACACCCACATCGAGCCGGTCCGCTACGGCAAGGGCTCCAACGCGATGGGGCTGCTCACCGCCATCCAGGTGCCGGGCGACGGCCGGACCCCCCGCTGGTTGCGCTTCCTGGGCCGGGCGGTCCGCCATCCGGTGGTGTTCGCCCGCAGCTTCTCCAACCGACGCTGGTCGGAGCGGACCATCATCGGCCTGGTGATGCAGTCGCTGGACAACTCCCTGACCACCTCGGTCGAGAGAGGCCTGTTCGGCGGACGCGAGAAGCTCACCTCACGCCAGGGGCACGGCGAGCCCAACCCCACGTGGATCCCCGCGGGCCAGGACGTGGCGACCCGGTTGGCCGAGCGCATCGACGGCCATCCGGGCGGCACCATCGGCGACGTGTTCGACATCCCGATGACGGCGCACTTCCTGGGCGGCTGCCCGATCGGCGACAGCGCGGAGAACGGTGTCATCGACCCTTACCACCGCCTGTACGGATACCCGGACCTGCACGTGGTGGACGGGTCGGCGATCAGCGCCAACCTGGGCGTGAACCCGTCGCTGACCATCACCGCGCAGGCCGAGCGGGCGCTGTCGATGTGGCCCAACAGGGGCGAGGAGGACACCCGCCCGGCCCAGGGTGAGGCCTACCGCCGGGTGAAGCCGGTGTTCCCGCGCGACCCGGCGGTGCCCGGCGGCGCCTTCGCCGAGCTGCGCTACACCACCTCGCTGCCGCTGTCGGTCGTCCCGCCCGAGACCGCGACGAACAAGGACAGGGCGCAGGATCCCGCTTCCTGAGCGGGACGACGCTCCCCGGGGGCGGGCGGGGCCCGCCCCCGGGGGACGCGAACGGGCCCGGACGGGGGACGTCCGGGCCCGTGAAGTCGGTGGAGGGGGTCTCAGGCCCGCTTTCCGGGCTCGGGGGAGGCGGCGGGGAGGCCGTCGCGTTCGCGGTTGAGGAGTTCCATCGCGTCGGCGAAGTGCTCGCCCATGACGTTGGTCAGCTGCTCGGCCATCTCCTGGGCCAGGACCGCGTCGACGGCCTGCTGGGCGAGCGGGCGGACCTTGCGGATCGCCTCGGCGACCTCGGCGGGGTCCTCGGTGCGCAGCACCGTGCCGGGGGCGTACTCGGCGATGATGTGGTCGGCGACCAGGCGGGTCATGTGCTCGGCGACGTGACCGATCTTGTCACGCAGGTTCTCGGCGATGTCCAGCACGGAGGCCACGGTCATGCCCATGCGCACCAGTTCGACGCCGGCGTGCAGGAGTCGGGGGCTGGGCACCCGGAACCGCAGGCCGTCGCGTTCGATCACGCCGAGGTCCAGCGCGCGCTTTATCGTCTTGGGCGTCACGCCCTTGCCGAAGAGGTCGCGCAGGTCCCCGAGGGTGAGGTAGTCGGCGATCTCGTCGCTCCAGGCATCGCCGATCGCCGATTCGAAACCGAGGATCTCGGAGAGGTCGCCGCCACGCTCCCACACCTGGAACATCTCGCCGATGTTGGCGAAGGTGTAGCCGCGTCGGAGCAGTTGGCCGATCAGCCGCAGACGTGCCAGGTGCGCCTCGGAGTAGATGCCCACGCGGCCCTCCCGGCGGGGAGGGGCGAGCAGCCCTCGATCCTGGTACACCCGGACGTTGCGCACCGTCGTATCGGCCAGCCGGGCGAGTTCGTCAATGCGGTATTCGGCCATGGGACCAGCCTAGAGACACCCTGGAACCTTACTTGTCAGTATCTTCCCGCCCTGGACGTTTTAGATCATGACAACAGACGTTGTCACGTTTGCGACAGGAACGCAAGAACCCGCACATCCACCCCAGGGAGGAACATCCCTACGGGCGATCGGCACTCGATCCCACAGCGGACCACGTCCCTTCGATCGCGCGGGGACTTCTCGAAATTCACTTCAGGATCGTCCGCAATCCACGAGATCGACGCGTGACACCATCATCACCCCTCGGACGCCCCCACGGAACCGCCCGTGAGAGACCCCTCGGACGCGACCCCACCAGGCCTCCCCGCCACCCCCTTCCACCCGAGACCCCGGCGCGCACCCCTCCCCGACCCCGTAACTTACCCGCGAGTAAATTTCCAACGACACCCCATTGCATTGTGACAATACTCGTTGTAACGTTCCGGCAATGACTGTGGAGGAGATCACATGACGACCCCCTTGCCGCGTCACCTGCGCAGGTTGACCGGGCAGAACGCCATCGTCACCGGCGCCTCCGGGGCGTTCGGCGGTTCCACCGTGGCCGTCCTGCGTCACCTCGGCGTGAACGTCATCGGCCTCGACCGCAAGCCCGCTCCGGGTGTCATCGGATGCGACATCACCGACGACGAGCAGGTACGCCAGGGCGTCGCCGAGGCCGTCGAACGGCTCGGCGGTCACCTGGACCTGCTCGTCCACTACGCGGGCGTCGGCCCGGCGGTGGACATCGGCCGGGCCCCGGACGTCCACGTCCACCAGGCCCTGGAGGTCAACCTGCTGGGCACCTGGCGGGTCACCGCCGCCGCCATGCCGGCCCTCCTCCGGAGCCGGGGGCGCGTCGTCATCACCGCCTCCCTGCTCTCCCACCTCCAACTGCCGTTCGCGGGCGCCTACACGGTGTCCAAGCGCGCGGTCACCGCCTACGCGGACTGCCTGCGCGCCGAGTACGGCAGTCACATCGGGGTCACCACCGTCTACCCCGGTTACGTGGACACCCCGATCCACGACAGCTCCCGCGCCACCGGCGTCGCGCTGGACGGCCTCGTCCCCGCCGAAACGGAACGCGACACCGTCATGGCCGTGGTCCGGGCCGCCGGAGCCGGGCGCGCACCGCGCGACGTGGCCTCGACCGCGCTCGGAACCGCCGGACTCCACCTGTTCCGGCACTTCCCCGGCACGACCGAGCAGATCGCCTCCTTCCGGATCGGTCTGCTCCTCGCCGACGGCGCCTTCGCGGACGCGGAGATCGCCCAGGGACTCCACGCACGTCACGGCAGCCCCGCAACCCAGCCGACGGCGTCCTGAGGAGGACGACAATGACCGCAGAGATCACCGCCAAGCCCAAGATCACCGACCGGGAGGACATCGCCAAGCGCCTCCTGCGCGGCTCGGCCAAGGCCTCCTTCGACCCGCTCGTCGAGATCGACTGGGAGGCCCCCGTCGACCCCGACATGTGGGCCATCCGTCCCGAGCGGATCTCCATCTACGGCACCCCGCTGTGGGACTCCCTCAGCGAGGAGAAGCGCAAGGAGCTCAGCCGGCTGGAGGTCGCCAGCGTCGCGACCATCGGCATCTGGTTCGAGACCATCCTCATGCAGATGCTGGTGCGCCACGCCTACCGCAACGACCCCACCACGCTGCACGTCCAGTACGCCTACACCGAGATCGCCGACGAGTGCCGCCACACGGTGATGTTCGCGAAGATGGTGGAGAGGCTCGGCTGGCACACCCACCGGCTCGACCCCGTCGCCTACCACCTGGGCCGACTCTTCAAGGCCATCGCGCACGGGCCGCTGATCTTCGCCGGCGCCCTGTTCGTCGAAGAGGTCCTGGACCAGCTCCAGCGCGAGGCCGTCCCCGACGAGCAGATCCTGCCCCTGGTCCGCTCGGTCGCGCGCATCCACGTGACCGAGGAGGCGCGCCACATGCGCTACGCCCGCGAGGAGTTCCAGCGGGACTGGGTCCGGCGCGGCCCCCTCAACAAGGCCTACAGCAAGATCGTCCTGGGCCTGGTCACGTATTACTCGGCCACGCGCCTGATCAACCCGAAGGTCTACGAGCAGGTCGGCCTGGACCCGCGCGAGGCGTACGAGGCCGCGCGGTCCAACCCCCACTGGATCGACACCAAGACCTGGGCCGCCCGCAAGGTCGTCGGCACGCTGGAGACCGCCGACGCGATCAGCGGTCTGGGCCGCCACTTCTGGAAGAAGGCCGGCCTCCTGGGCCGGTGACCCCACCGGTGCCCCTCCTCGGGGCACCCCACGAACCCCACCGTCGGAAGGCGAAACGCGCCACGTCCTCCGACGGTGGACCCGACCTCTCGGGGGCGAACGCGCCACGTCCCCGAGAGTCGGCTCCCCGGAGGGTGGAACGCGCCACCCCCTCCGGGGCGGCACTCCCCCGGGGGCGAAACGCGCCACGCCCCCGGGGGACCACATCACCCGGCCCGCGAAGGATCCCACCCGCGGTCCGGTCGCACGAAGGGATGGACAGTGACCGACGCACCACCGCATTTCCGGGTGGCCATCATCGGGTCCGGTTTCGCCGGGCTCGGCATGGCCGTCCGGCTCAGGCAGGCCGGGCTTCGGGACCCCGGGGACTTCGTGATCCTGGAACGCGCCGACGACATCGGCGGCACCTGGCGCGACAACTCCTACCCGGGTGCGGCCTGCGACGTCCCCTCACACCTGTACTCGTTCTCCTTCGCGCTCAACCCCGGCTGGAGCCGGACCTTCTCCCCCCAGCCCGAGATCCTCGCCTACATGAAGCGGGTCGCCGGGGAGTACGGCATCCCGAAGCACGTGCGTTACGGGCACGAGGTGCTCTCCGCCCACTGGGAGCCCGGGGACAACCGCTGGCGGATCGAGACCTCCCAGGGCACGATCACCGCCCAGTTCCTGGTCAGCGGCGCAGGTCCGCTCGCCGACCCCGCCCACCCCGACATCAAGGGGATCGACACGTTCGAGGGCACGATGTTCCACTCGGCGGACTGGGACCACGACCACGATCTCACCGGTCGCCGGGTCGCCGTGATCGGCACCGGCGCCTCCGCCATCCAGTTCGTGCCGCGGATCCAGCCGAAGGTCGGTCGGATGACGCTGTTCCAGCGCACCGCCCCCTGGGTGATGTTCCGCCACGACCGCGACATCACCAAGGTCGAGAGCCTGCTGTACGAGCACCTCCCGATCGCCCGGCAGATCGCCCGCAAGAGCATCTACTGGGGCCGGGAGACCTACGTCTTCGGCTTCGCCAAGAACCCGAGGCTGCTGTCGATCGTGGAGCGGCTCGGCCGGGCCAACATCGCCCGCGGCATCAAGGACCCCGGGCTGCGCGCCAAGGTCACCCCGGACTTCCGTGCCGGGTGCAAGCGCATCCTGATGTCCAACGACTACTATCCGGCGCTGGCGCGGCCCAACGTGGACGTGGTCACCGACGGCATCGTCGAGATCCGCCCGAACTCGATCATCACCCGGGACGCGTCCGGGAAGGAGACCGAGCACGAGGTCGACACGATCATCCTCGGCACCGGCTTCCACGTGAGCGACCCGCCCGTCGCCCGCCGTGTCTTCGACTCCGAAGGCCGTTCCCTGGCCGACCACTGGGGCACCGACGCACAGGCCTTCCGCGGCACCACCGTCGCCGGGTTCCCCAACGCCTTCATCCTCGCCGGGCCCAACACCGGGCTGGGGCACACCTCCCAGGTCTTCATGATCGAGGCCCAGATCCGGTACACGATGGAGGCGCTCAAGTACCTGTGCAGGCAGGGACTGGACCGCCTCGACGTACGCCCGGAGGCCCAGCGCTCCTACAACGCCATGGTCGCCGAGAGCATGGCGGGCACCGTGTGGGTGACCGGCGGCTGCGACAGCTGGTACCTCAACGAGCAGGGCCGCAACACCACCCTGTGGCCCACCTTCACCTGGAACTTCGCCCTGCGCACCCGTTGGTTCGACCCGCACAACTACGACCTGCGGGTCGACCGCGCCCGCAGGTCCGGACGCGGCCGGGTCCGCGGCACGGCCTGACCCCCGGTCCCGGCGAAGGAGGACGACATGAGCGGATTCGACGACGACGAAGAGGAGTACCGGGGCGAGGTGACCCTCACCCCCCTCGACGGCGCGGGAAGGCCCTCCGCCGAGCCGATCGGCGCACGATGCCACGTGGCCGGGCACTTCTCCCCGTTGACCGGCGACTACCGGTGGTCGGGACGGCTGTCGCCCTCCCCCGAGGTCACCGCGGCCTACGAGAGCGGTGTGCGCGCGGTCCTGGTCCGGACCCCCGACGGTCACGAGGGCACCGGGACCCTGGCCGAGGCCAACCTGTGGGGCGGCCACCCGATCAACGGCTCGGGCACCCCTCCCTACCCGGTCCCTCGGATCGACCCGAGCGAACTCCTCGACTGACCCCCACCGTCACCCCCCGGGCCGCGCGTCGGCCCGCCCCCCATGGCGCGGCGGCCCGGCCCGCCGCGCCGTTCCCCCTGAGTGAGAGGTATCCCCGATGGCGATCCGACACCTGGGCCCGGCCCGGGAGACACAGGTGCGCTCCGACGACGGCACCCCGCTGCACGTCGAGGTGCGCGGCCCCGAGGACGGGCCGACCGTGGTCCTCTGCCACTGCTGGGCGACGTCGCTGGCCTCCTGGGGCCCCGTGGTCCGGTTGCTCGACCAGAACCTGCGGGTGGTGCTCTACGACCAGCGCGGTCACGGGCGCACACCCGTCCCCCTCACCCCCGCCGGGTACGCCGAGGAGAAGCTGGCCGACGACCTGTGCGCGGTGCTGGAGGCGACCGTCCCCGAGGGCGAGCGCGCCGTGGTCGCCGGGCACAGCATGGGCGGGATGACCATCATGGCCACCGGCGCCCGCGAGGTCTTCCGGGAGAAGGCCGCGGCGGTGCTGCTCACCAACACCGGGTGCGCGCAGCTGACCGAGCGGACCACGTCGATCCCGCTGCCCAAGGCCCTGGGACGGGCCGCCGCGACCGCCCTCACGTTGCGCGCCCCGCTTCCGCTGGGCCCGCGCACCGCGCTGACCACCGCCGCGCTGAAGTTCATCGCGATGAGCCCGGGCGCCGACCCGCGCATGGTGCGCCTGTGCGCGCGCATGGTGCACGAGTGCAACGGCGTGGCGCGCGGCCGTTGGGGCGACATGATGACCCGCCTGGACCTGGACGAGACGGTCCGCGCCATCACGGCCCCGACCGTGATCGTGGCGGGCACCGCCGACCGGATGACGCCGCCCTGGCACGCTCGCCACGTGGCCTCCCTCGTGCGGAACTGCGAGGAGGTCGTGGAGGTGCCCGACGCCGGGCACATGGGTCCGCTGGAGTTCCCCGAGGTGCTGGCGGGCCGGATCGAGAAGCTGGCCGCCGACCACCTGGGCGCCACCCTGGCAGGCTGACCCTCGCCGGTCCGCACGCGGACGGACGCCCCCGGAGAGAACCGGGGGCGTCGTCGTGCGTCAGGCCGGGTCGCGGATCAGGGTGGGCACGACGTGCTCGGAGACCTCGGAATGGACCTGGTGCAGTCGGGCCTGGACCGCGCGGCGCAGTTTGGCCAGGCACTCGACCAGGGTGATGTCGTCGCCGACCAGACCGCCCTTGGCCACGACCGGTGTGCCGTCGAGAGGGCCGCCGCTGATGTGGCCGTGGACCGCCAGCGGCACGACCTCGCCGCCGACGTCGAAGGCGTGCACGCCCAGCTCGTCGAACAGGCCCGACACCAGATCGCCGCCGGTGAGGTAGAGGCCGCTGGGCAGGGCGTGGACACCGGTGCTGTCGGCGATCTCGTGGACGGCGTCGGAGACCAGGCGGGCGATGCGGCCGGGCAGCTCGGCCCGGGCCCGGACGGGCAGCGCGCGCACCCGGTCGGAGGTCGTGATGACCCGCAGTACGCACAGGTCGGGGAACCCGGCGGCGAGGAGTTTCTCCGTGAGTTCGACGGCGACCTCGTCGGCGTGGTCGCTCTCGGGGTCGGTGAAGGCGACCGCGTCCAGGTCGACGAAGCGGACCGCGCCGGTGCGCGCCACCGTGGCCAGCTGGCGTCGGGTCAGGTCGGTGGTGCTGGCCGCGACCCCCAGGAGGGGGCCGCGCGTGCCGGCCTGGCCGCGCAGGCGCAGGGCGTAGGCGAGCAGCGCCCCGGTCGGTCCGGGGTCCACCGACACCCACACCGTGCCGTCCTCGTGGTGGGCGGCTGCGGCGGCCTCGGCGATGTCGGTGAGGTGCCGCTCGGTGGTGGCGTCGCACAGCACCACGGGCTCGTCACCGGCCAGGAGTTCGGCGGTGAGCATGCTCTGGGTGACCTGGCGGACCGGGACGTGGCGAACGGGGAGCCCGCTCTGGGCCGCGACGATGTCGGCGACCACCCCCGTGGCCATGGGGCACAGGGGGTCGTCGACGAGTTCGGTGTCCTGGAGGGGGACCCCGTTGAGGAGTTGGACGCCGTTCTCGGTGGTGCGCCCGCTCCCGGGGAAGGCCGGGGTGAACAGCACCCGGACCCGGGTCCCGGCGGGCACCCGGTCGCGGACCTCCCGGTAGGCGGCCTCCAGTTCGGCCCCGATGTTGCCGCGCAGGGTGGAGTCGGTGCGCTTGACCACCAGGCCCACCGGCCAGACCGCCTCCACGACGTCGGCGATGAGGTCGACGGCCTGTTCGGCGGGGACGTGCCGGCTGTCGAGATTGGCCACCACGACGTCGTAGTCGCCGGCGACGCGGCTGACGTGTTCGGGGGTCACGGTGGCCACCCGCATACCGGTACGGGCGAACCGGGCCCCGGTCGCGTTGGCACCGGTGAGGTCGTCTGCGACCACGAGGACCTGGGCCACGACAGTCTCCTTCGACGAAACGCTCGGGTAACCTCCCTCCAACATAGGCCCGCCCGGGGGTGCCCGGGGCCGAACACGACCGACCGCGGGAGATGTGCGCGCGGACACCCGGGAGGAGTTCGGGGAGTTCCCCACCGGGTCCGTCCGGGCGCCGTGACCCAGAGGAGGCTAACGGCCGGGAAGGGTGATGACCGTCCCGGTGCGGGCACTGCGCCGGGCGGCCTCGATGACCTCCAGCCCGTGGATCACCTCGTGCGGGTCCACCGGCAGGGGTTCGCCCTCCCCCACCGCGTCGCGGACCCCCGCGTAGAACTCGGGGTAGGCGCCGCGGGCGGAGGGCACCCTGCGGGTGGCCCCGTCCACGCCCACCAGCCCCAGCTCGGCCTCGGGGAGCACGCCCCAGTCATCGGCGGTGGGGCTCTCCCCGGCCAGGAGCCGGGCCTCCTGCCCGTCCATCCCGTGGCTGGTGAAGGCCGCCACGTCCCCCAGGACCCGGAAACGCGGGCCGCCCTGCGCGGTGAGCGCGCTCATCCACAGGTGGGAGCGGGTGCCCCGAGAGTGCCCCAGCGACAGGAAGACGTCGTCGTCGGCCTGCACCCCTTCGCGGAGGGTGTCGATCTCGGCGTAGACCGAGGCGACGGGGCCGAAGAGGTTGATCGCCTGGTCGATGAGGTGCGGCCCCAGGTCGTAGAGCAGCCCGGCACCCGCCTCCACCGCTCCGCTCTCGCGCCAGGTCCCCTTGGGCTCGGGCCGCCAGCGCTCGAACCGGGACTCGAACCGGTGCACCCGCCCCAGGGCGCCCTCCTCGACCAACCGCCACAGGGTGAGGAAGTCGGCGTCCCAGCGGCGGTTCTGATAGACGGTGAGCACCCGCCCCAGCTTCTCGGCCAGGTCGGTGAGCTCGCTCGCCTGGGCGGCGGTGAGCGCGAACGGCTTGTCCACCACCACGGACATGCCCGCCTCCAGGGCGGCACGGGCCAACGGCGCGTGGGTGTCGTTGGGCGTGGTGACGACGGCGATCTCGTAGCGGCCGGCGTCGGCCCACAGGTCGGCGACGGTCGGGTACACGGTGGCGTTCGGATGGCGTTCGCGTACGGCGCGGACGCGTTCGGGGTTCCCGGTCACCACGGCGGACAGGCACAGTCCGGGGACCGCCTCGATGATCGGCGCGTGGAAGACCTCACCCCCCTTGCCGTAACCGATGAGGGCGACGTGCAGTTCGGGGCCGTCGTGCTCGGGAACCTGCGATGCGTTGGACATGTCGTCCAATCTACGGCGCGGACCGCCCCGTGCGAGAGCGTTCGGACACGGTGCGTCGCCAGCGGGAGAGGTGTCGGCTCATGGGCTCCGAACAGCGCGTTTCAGCATCGTTACGAAAGTATTTGCGAATTTTGTAGACATTTTCATGAGATGCGGCTTCGATCGTGTTCCAGCGTGCCGTGGGTCACAGAGCCCCGGTGGTGCCCGTCCCCGATCGCACTAGGGAGAGTCATGCCGAGATCAGACCTCGGGAACCGTCGACACCTGGCACTGGCCGCCGCGGCAGGAAGCGTCGTGCTCCTGTCCTCGGGTTGCGCCTACCTCAGTGGTGAAGGCGGCGGCGGTGGCGGCGGCGACGCCTCCGGCGTCGACTGCGCCCCCTTCGAGCAGTGGTCGGACGTCGAGGGGACCGTCAGCATCTACTCGTCCATCCGTGACGAGGAGGCGGAGCGGATGGACCGCTCCTGGGCCGACTTCGAGGCCTGCACCGGCATCGACATCCAGCACGAGGGCAGCGGAGAGTTCGAAGCCCAGCTGCCCATCCGTCTGGAGGGTGGGAACGCTCCCGATCTGGCCCTCATCCCCCAGCCCGGCCTGCTGGAGCGGGTCGTCTCGGACGGCTACGCGGTGCCCGTCTCCGATGGCGTCAAGACCAACGCCGAAGAGGGCTGGGGCGAGGACTGGCGCGGCTACGCCACCTTCGACGGCGAACTGTACGGCACACCCTACGGCGCCAACATGAAGTCGATGGTCTGGTACTCGCCGTCCTTCTTCGACGAGAACGGCCACGAGATCCCGCAGAGCTGGGACGACATGCTCGCCCTCAGCGACGAGATCGCCGAATCGGGCGTCAAGCCGTGGTGCGTGGGCTTCGAGTCCGGCGACGCCACCGGCTGGCCCGGCACCGACTGGATCGAGAACGCGCTGCTGCGCACCGCGGGCACCGACGTCTACAACCAGTGGGTCTCCCACGAGATCCCCTTCGACGACCCGCAGGTCGCCGAGGCCTTCGACCTGGCCGACGGCGTCATCCGCAACCCCGACTACGTCAACGGCACCTTCGGTGACGTGGAGAGCATCGCCGTCACCTCCTTCCAGGAGGCCGGTCTGCCCCTGCTCGACGGCGGCTGCGCCATGTACCTGATGGGGTCGTTCTACTCCGCGCAGTTCGAGGAGGGCGTCACCGTCGCCGAGGACGGCGACGTGTACGGGTTCGTCCTGCCGCCGCTGGAGGCGGGCGCCGAGGTCCCGGTCATGGGCGGCGGCGAGTTCGCCGTGCCCTTCGCCGACCGACCCGAGGTCGCCGCCGTCCACGAGTACCTGTCCACCCCGGAGTACGCCAACAGCCGCGCCTCCCAGGGTGCCTGGGTGTCGGCCAACCAGAACATGGACCCGTCCGTGATCGAGGACCCGGCGTCGCAGTTCGCCGCCGAGGTGCTGCTGTCCCCCGACACGGTCTTCCACTTCGACGGCAGTGACGCCATGCCCTCCTCCGTCGGCACCAACGTGTTCTGGAACGGCATGGTCGACTGGGTCACCGGTTCCTCCACGGACGACGTCCTGGAGACCATCGAGTCCGCCTGGCCGTAAAGGTCCCCTCCGCCGGGCGGGGCGCGCCCCGCCCGGCTCCCTTCTCATCTGTTACCGACAAGGGGACCACCCATGGAGTTCTCGTTCCTGAACGAGCTTCCCAAGATCGTGTGGATGCTCATCGGGATCGTCGCCTTCCTCGGCGTCATCGGTCTGCTGCTGGTCGTCATCGATGTGCCCCGCACCCGACGCGACCGGTGGCAGGCGTTCCTCTTCCTCGCGCCCGCCCTGATCCTCCTCGTGGGCGGGCTCGTCTACCCGGCCCTGCGCACCACCTACCTGTCCTTCCACGACCGCTCCGGTGACGAGTTCGTCGGACTGGCCAACTACCTGTGGATGTTCCAGCGGCCGGAGATCCTGCTGGTGCTGCGCAACACCCTGCTGTGGGTGCTGTTCGCGCCGGTCCTGTCCACCGCGATCGGCCTGGTCTACGCGGTGCTGGTGGACCGCTCCCGGTTCGAGCCCGTGGCCAAGTCGCTGGTGTTCATGCCCATGGCGATCTCGTTCGTCGGCGCGAGCATCATCTGGCGGTTCGTGTTCGCCTACCGGCCCGCCGACCAGGAACAGTACGGCCTGTTCAACCAGATCATCGTGTGGTTCGGCGGCGAACCCCGGTTGTGGCTGCTCGAACAGCCACTGAACACGTTCCTGCTGATCATGGTGCTCATCTGGGTGCAGGCCGGGTTCGCGATGGTCGTGCTGTCGGCGGCGATCAAGGCCATCCCCGCCGAGATCAACGAGGCCGCCCGCATCGACGGCGCCGGCCCGGTACAGCTGTTCTGGCGCATCACCCTGCCGTCGGTGTGGCCGACCGTCCTGGTCGTGCTCATCACCATCACGGTGCAGACCCTGAAGGTGTTCGACATCGTCCGCACGATGACCGGCGGCAACTACGGCACCAGCGTGATCGCCAACGAGATGTACAGCCAGGCGTTCTCCCAGGGCCAGATCGGTCAGGGGTCGGCCCTGGCGGTGTTCCTGTTCGTGCTGGTCGTTCCACTGGTGGTGCTACAGATCCGCCGTACCCGCAAGGCGAGGGAGCTGTCATGACCTCCACCCCCACCGTCGTCCCCGACCCCGGGCCCGTCGACGCCCGGAGGCCTGGACCGGCCGCCCGGGTGCGGCGTCGGCTGAGCGGGACGGCGGCGAGCATGGCCGCGCTCGTCATCGCCGTGCTGTGGACGCTGCCCACGGCCGGACTGTTCATCTCCTCCTTCCGGCCCGCCGACCAGATCCGCACCACGGGGTGGTGGACGTTCTTCGCCTCCCCCGAGGTCACCCTCGACAACTACCGGGACGTGCTGTTCGGCACCGCCAGTGACGGGCGGTTGGCCACCCACTTCGTGAACTCGTTCGTGATCACGCTGCCCGCGACGGTGTTCGTGCTCGGGGTGGCCGCGCTGGCGGCCTACGCGCTGGCCTGGATCGACTTCCGGGGGCGCGACTGGCTGTTCCTGGGCATCTTCGCGTTGCAGATCGTGCCGTTGCAGATGTCGCTGGTGCCGCTGCTGCGCTTCTTCTCCCAGGGCGTGTCCGTGGGCGGGCTCCAGGTGCTGCCCGCCTGGGAGCTGAGCGGGGCGATGGCGTTCACCAACGTGTGGGTGGCGCACACGATCTTCGGCCTGCCGCTGGGCGTGTTCCTGCTGCACAACTTCATCTCGCAACTGCCGAGGACGCTGTTCGAGGCGGCCCGGGTGGACGGCGCCGGGCACGGCCGCATCTTCGTGCGGATCGTGCTGCCGCTCATCGCCCCGGCCCTGGTCTCGCTGGGCATCTTCCAGTTCCTGTGGGTGTGGAACGACCTGTTGGTGGCGCTGATCTTCACCGGCGGCGACACCGCCACCGCGCCGCTCACCGTGCGCCTGGCGGAACTCGCCGGTACCCGAGGCGAGGCCTGGCACCGACTGACCGCGGGCGCGTTCGTATCGATGATCGTGCCGCTGGCGGTGTTCTTCCTGCTCCAGCGCTACTTCGTCCGCGGCCTCCTCGCCGGAAGCGTCAAGGGCTGACCGCCGCCGAGGCCCCGCGGGCTCCGGCCGCGGGGCCTCGGCGGGGTCCTGGTGGTGGGGCGGAAGACGGGGCCGCGGGCCCGCGTCGCTCGACACCTCGCGACCGTCGAACGTCCCCCGGGACGGGCCGAACCCGCGCTCCGCTCCGGTCCGTGCTCGGCGCGCCGGGAGAACGGGGACTACGACCAGCCCTTGAGGGCGGCGCGGGCGGCCTCCAGGACGGTGGTCCGATAGGCGGCGCCGAACAGGCACACGTGCACCAGGAGCGGGTGCAGTTGGTGCAGCGCCACCCGTGAACGCCATCCGGTGGCCAGCGGCGCCACCTCGTTGTAGGCGTCGCGGACCCGCTCCAGATGCGGGAGGCCGAACAGGGTGAGCATCGCCAGGTCGGCCTCCCGGTGCCCGCCGTGGGCGGCCGGGTCGACGAGCACCGCGTCCTGACCGCGCCAGAGCACGTTCCCGCTCCACAGGTCCCCGTGGATCCGGGCGGGCGGTTCGGGGTCTCCGGCCAGGTCGGCGACGCGGTCCACCACCTTCTCCACGATCCGCACGTCGGAAGGGGTCAGTCCGCCCTGGTCGGCGGCCCGGCGCAGGTAGGGGAGCAGCCGTTGTTCGGCGTAGAAGGTCGGCCACTTCCGGGACGGCGTGTTGTCCATGGGCAGCGGGCCGACATAGCCGGGCCACGGGGCGCCGAAGTGGTCGGCGCCGGTCAGGTGCATCCCGGCGAGCCGACGGCCCAGGCGTTCGGCGGCGGACGGGGAGGGTTCGCGTTCCTCCACCCAGGGGAGCACCAGGATGCGGTCGTCCCAGGCCACCGGTTCCAGGGCGGGCGAGCCGAAGGCGCGCCCCAGCCAGGTCAGCCCTCGGGCCTCGGAGGTGAGCACGGCGCTGGGCGCGGCGGTGCGCGGCAGGGACTTGACGAACAGGCGGGTGCCGTCCTCGACCTCGGCGTAGGAGATGTCCCAGTCGTGGCTGCGTTCGGCCCGGGCCGCCCGACGCACCCGGTGACCGAGCAGGGCGGTCAGCCGTTCCGCCATGGTCCCCTTGACCGGGTCCCGACGTCGCCCCTCGTCACCGCCTGCGGCGCACACGGATCCCCCCTCCACCACCGGGCCCCGTCTACCGCTGCTTCAGAAGGGCGGTGAGTTCACCGGTCAGGCCCTTGGCGGCGGCCTCCACCATGTTGAGCACCGCGGTGAACCCGTCGTCACCGCCGTAGTAGGGGTCGGGTACCTCGGCGTTGGGCCCCGCCCCGGGGGCGAAGGAGCGGAACAGCCGCAGCCGGGAGGGGTCGAAGCCGTGTTCGGGCCCGTGGCGGTCGATGACGCGGCGCAGGTCGTCGAGGTTGTCCAGGTCCATGGCCAGGAGCAGGTCGAGGCCGGCCAGATCGGACGGATCGAACTGTCGGGCGGTGTGATCGACGAGGTATCCGTGCACACGGAGTGTGGAGGCGGCCCGTGGATCCATCGCGCCGCCCACATGCCAGTCGCCGGTACCGGAGCTGTCCACCTCGACGAGGTCCTCCAGTCCGGCCCGTTCCAGGTCGGCCGTCAGCACCTTGGCGGCCATGGGCGAGCGACAGATGTTGCCCAGGCACACCACGCCGACGCGGTAGGGGCCGGCGGGGTCGCGGGGTTCCGGCAAGCTCATACCCCTTACCGTAACGAAAAACAGGCGCGCCCACCCGTTTCGCGAACACGCGCGTTCGTCGGATCCCGCTCCGGCTCCGGTTCAGCCCTTGGGCAGCCGCACCACGGTGACGAAGAAGTCGTCTATCTGCCGAACGACCTTGATGAACTGGTCGAAGTCGACCGGCTTGGGAACGTAGGCGTTGGCGTGCAGGCGGTAGCTGCGCAACACGTCCTCCTCCGCCTCGGAGGTGGTGAGCACGACGACGGGGATGTGCGCCAGTTCCTCGTCGTTCTTGACCTCCTGGAGGACCTCCCGCCCGTCCTTCCGGGGCAGGTTGAGGTCGAGGAGGATCAGGTGCGGACGTGGGGCCTCGGCGTACTCGCCCTCCCGGCGCAGGAAACGGAGCGCCTCGACGCCGTCGGAGACCACGTGCAGGCGGTTGCCCAGCTTGTGTTCCTCGAACGCCTCCTTGGTCATGAGGACGTCGCCCGGGTCGTCCTCGACCAGCAGCACCTCGATCGGATGCACCAACATGACCTCGCTCAACCTTCAGAACCCCTGTCAGGTTCCGCCCCGTTGTCGGGGGGAACCGTACCGCCATCGGGTGCGGGCGCACCGGAGGGTGTCCCGGGGGCATCGCCCTCGGGAGCGTCCGTCTCCGGGTCGTCCCCACCCCTGGACCATCGTGCGGCCGCCGGTGCCGGGTCCGCGGGGGCGGGCTCGACCTCTCGGACCCCGTCGTCGGCGATCTCGGCGGTCCGGGTCCCACCCGGTTCCGAAGTCGCTTCCAGCCCGGAGTCGACGGGCAGAGACCAGCATATGCGCGTTCCGGTACGGGGGGACTCCCCCTCACCGGTGGTTTCGGATCCGTGTGCGGTGTCGAGCCAGACGCGACCGCCGTGGAATTCGACGATCTTCTTGCACATCGCCAGACCGATACCGGTTCCCGTGTACTTCTCCCTCGTATGCAACCGCTGGAAGATCACGAAGATGCGCTCGGCGTACTGCGGTTCGATCCCGATTCCGTTGTCCTGGCAGCTGAAGATCCACTCGTCGCCCTCGCGTTCGACGCCGATGTGGACCCTCGGGTCGTCCTCACCGCGGAACTTCACGGCGTTGCCCACCAGGTTGAAGAACACCTGGGTGAGGAGGGTGCGGTCGCCCCGGACGGTGGGCAGCTCGGCCCAGGTGACCTCGGCCCGTGTCTCCTCCAGGCGGGTGGACAGATTGCTCAGGGCGTCGTCGAGGGCCCGTTCGAGGTCCACCGGGGAGGAGTCCTTGGTGCGGCCGACCCGGGAGAAGGCCAACAGGTCGTTGATGAGGGTCTGCATGCGCTTGGCGCCCTCGACCGCGAAGTCGATGTAGGAGTCGGCTCGCTCGTCGAGCTGGCCGTGGTACCGGCGCTGGAGCAGCTGACAGAAGCTGGCGACCTTGCGCAACGGCTCCTGGAGGTCGTGGGAGGCGACGTAGGCGAACTGCTCCAGTTCCAGGTTGGACCGGCGCAGCTCCTCGGCCTGGTATTCCAGCAGGCCGGACTGTTCCTGGAGTTTGCGCCGGGCCGACGCGACCTCGTCCAGGTCCTGGACGATGCGTTCGCGCATGGCGTCCACGTCCCGTCCGAGCCGGACGATCTCGGGCGGTCCGTGCAGGGAGATGCGGTGGGCGTAGTAGCCCTCCGACACCTGGCGCATGTGCCCGGCGAGCTCGTCGAGGGGACGCAGCACCCACTGCTGGAGCATCACCCACAGGAACACCGAGAGGAACACCACGACCAGCCCGACCAGCACCAGCAGGGCGACGACCTGCTGGGTGGCCAGGGTCAGGCCGCTGCGGGCCTCGTCGATCTCGGTCCCCAGCTGCTGGACGGTGGCCTCGCTGGCGCGGGTGAGCTCCAGGTAGAGGACCCGACCGCGGCGCAGGTCGTCCTGGGAGGGCTCCTGGCCGTTGCCGACCTGCTCCAGGGTGGGTTCGGCGAACTCCTCGGTCCAGATGTCGCCGGCCGCCAGCAGGGCGTCGATGTTGTCCGCCAGGAGCGGGTCGGTCTCCCTACTGGACTCGGCCAGCTCGCGCAGGACGGCCCGCTCCTCGGTGAGCCTGAACCGCGCGTCGATGTAGGGCTGGAGGAACTCGCGCTCCTCGGTGAGGATGTAGCCGCGCAGGGCGTGATCCTGGGTCAGGTAGGCCGCGCGGGTCTGTTCGACGGAACCGACCGCCGGGGTGAGCGAGTCGACCTGGAGCACCAGGGAGTCGCGGGCGCTGAAGGCGGCCAGGGTGATGATCGAGACCGCGACGACCAGGACGACCGCGACCACGGTCAACAGGCTGGTCACCCGACGGCGCAGGCTCCACGACTGGTGGGGGGCCGCCGGGCGGCCCTTGTCCCCGTTAACGAAGTGGGTGCCGCCGATGGAGGGGACCGGGGCCACGTGGGAGCCCGAAGGGGTTCCGGCTCCGTCGGTGTCGGTCGCCATGGCCGCCCCCTCCCCGGCAGGAGTCACTCCCGCTCTCCGTTCCCCTGGTGGTCGTCGTGGCTGATGAGGAGCATCGCCACATCGTCCTGGAGCGGTCCGCCGTTGCTCCGTTCGGCCTCGTCCACCACCCGTTCGGGCAGGCGGGCGAGGGACACGCCCTGTTCCAGGACACCGGTGACCAGCCGGCGCAGGCCCGCGACCTCCAGGCGCGCGGGCGGGGTCCCGTCGTAGGCGTCGACGAGGCCGTCGGTGTACATCAACAGGCTGGACCCGCGCGGGAGCACGACCTCGTCGACGTCCGTGTCCTCCACGGGGAAGACCCCGAGGGGAGGCTGGGGGACGACCGGGGTCTCCTTCACGGAGGCGTCCCGGACGATCATGGGCGGCGGGTGACCGAGGACGCGCAGCCGGACCCGGTCGTCGCCGGTGTCCATGCTGGCCATGCACAGCGTCGCGTACATCTCCTCCTGGGCCCGCTCACTGACGAGGATGGCCTCCAGGTTGGGCAGCACCGTGGGTTCGGCGACGCCGGCCATGATGAGGGTGCGCCAGGCGATGCGCAGGCTGACGCCGAGGGCGGCCTCGTCGGGGCCGTGGCCGCTGACGTCGCCGATGATGATGTGGGTGGTGCCGTCCTTCTCGACCGCGTCGTAGAAGTCGCCGCCGACGATGGCGCGCTTGCGGCCGGGCCGGTAGTAGGCGCGATGGCTGAGCGGTGAGCGCTGGAGGAGGACCTGGGGCAGCAGGCCGCGTTCGAGGCGCATGTTCTCGCGGGCTCGCAGACGGGCCTCGCGGAGCTGGTGGGCGTTCTCGTCGGCGCGGCGGCGTTCCAGGGAGTAGCGCAGGCTGCGGCCGAGGAGGGAGCCGTCGACCTGGCCCTTGACGAGGTAGTCCTGGGCGCCGGCGGCGACGGCGGCGATGCCCTCGTGCTCGTCGTCGAGTCCGGTGAAGACGACGACGGCCGCGGCGGGGGCGCTCTGGAGGACCTCCCGGAGCAGGTCCAGGCCGTGCGCGTCGGGCAGGTTGAGGTCGAGCAGGACGCAGCCGCGGAAGCCCTTGAGGTGCTCGCGGGCGTCCTTGAGGGTGGAGACCCAGGTGATGCGGGTGGTGAGCGCCGTCTCGGCGAGCAGTTCCTCGGCGAGGAAGGCGTCACCCGCATCGTCTTCGATCAGCAGGACGTCAACCGATTCGACGGCAGCCTCCACCCGTTCGTTCAGGGCGGCCTCGCCCGGCGTGGCGCGGCCGTTGGCGGCAACACCATCGGCGGGAACGGCGTGCGCCGCCCCCGCACCGATCACCGCTGTGGGATCGTGCCCTGTTCTCCTGGTATCCACTCATCGCCTTCGGTCTGACGGTCCGCGGCTGCTCGCCGTCACGCCGCCCGTGGTCCGAGACGGACACCCCGGGGTGGTTCGGACCGCATGGCTCCCCAAAAGATAAACGCCCCGAGGACCTGTTGACCAGCAGGCGTGGGGGAGACACATACAACGCCGGGCGGGGGAACCGGGCTTCCGACGAGGGATCGGGAGCCGGGAAGTCGCTCCGGACAAGGGAATCCGGGGTGCCTTGGGCCATGGGAGGGTGCGCGTGCAGGGGCATGTGCACCGCATGGGACACCACATTGTGACGCCCGACACACGCCAGGCGCCCCGCGGTCGTTTTTTAACGACAACCTGTCGTATCCATCTTGAAGGAAGGCTCACCTAAATGACATGATGTCATCAAAGGTACCGACCTAGGAAGAGGGAGAACGCGGATGAGCGTCACGGCCGAAGCCCCCACCACGGCCCCCGACTCGGAGCTGTTCTCCGAGCGGCTCAAGGCCGCCACGTGGAGCGACCACCAGGCCGCCGAGGACCACGGCTTCACGCAGGCCCTCATGTCCGGCACCCTCCCCCTGACCGGGTACATCGCGATGGTCGCCCAGCACTACTTCGCCTACGTCGCCCTGGAGCGGGTCGGCCGGGCGCTGATCGAGGACCCCGTGGCCGGCCGGTTCCACTACCCCGAACTGGAGCGGGTCCCCTCCCTGGTCCGCGACCTGGAGCACCTGCTCGGCGCCGACTGGCGCGGACTCATCTCCCCCACCCCCGCCACGCGCACCTACGTCGCCCGCATCGAGCAGATGATCGACCGCCCCGAAGGGTTCGTGGCCCACCACTACACCCGGTACATGGGCGACGTCTCCGGCGGGCAGTTCATCCGCCGCACCGCGGCCAAGGCCTACGGGCTCGCCGAGGAGGGGGTCTCCTTCTACGTGTTCGACGGACTGGGCAGTCTGCCGAGGTTCCGCGCCGGCTACCGCGAGCGGCTCGACTCCCTGGAGCCGGACGCCGCGACCGCCGACCGGCTCATCGACGAGACCCGCCTCGCCTACCGGTTCAACACCGAGGTGTTCGCCGACCTGGGACGGCTGCACGTCACCGGGGCCTGACCCCGCGGCCGGGTTCGGACATCCGGCCTCACCCGGGCGAAAGCCGTGGGGAAGGACGGCGTCGAGGCCGGACCGGTGCGGTCCGGCCCCCTCGGCGTGCCACCATAGAGGAATGCCCAAGATCACGGCGCCCACCATCGCCGCCCACCGTGCCCGCACACGGGAGCGCATCATGGAGGCCGTCGACGAGCTGATCAGGTCACAGGGGATCGATCGCGTCTCCATGACCGACGTCGCCAACGCCGCCGGCATCACCCGCACCGCGCTCTACAACTACTTCCCGGACAAGCCCACCCTGCTGTTGGCCTTCACCGAAGAGGTCAACAACCGCTTCGTGGAGAGTTACCGGCGCGAACTCCCGTCGGGCGTGTCCGCGGCACGACGGCTCTCGGCGTTCGTCCGCCTTCAGCTGGAGGGCATCATGGCGCACCCGCACCCGCCCGCCGCCGAACTCGGCGCCAGCCTCGGCCCGCAGGCCTACCGGGCGCTGGCCGCCCACGTGGCCCCGATGCAGAGTCTGCTGACGGAGATCCTGGAGGAGGGGATCGCCGGCGGCGAGTTCGACGCGATGCCCGCCGAGGCGGTCGCCCGGCTCACCCTGTCGATGGTCGGCTCCCAGCGCATCCCCCTGGTCAGCGGGGATATCGACCTGGAGGAGACGCACGCCCTCGTCACCCGGTTCGTGCTGCGCGCCCTGGGGGTGGCGTCCGAAACCGTGGAGACCATCGTCCTTGAGCGCCCCAGGAACGACACGTTCGGCGACCACCCGTGAGCGTCGGGTCATAAGGGTCCGCCCGTAAAGGGCATCGGCGTGGCCATCGGGCGATACCGAGTCGAGAACCGCACCCCGGATCCGGTAGGAATCATGATCCCGGACCCGAGTCGTGAAGGTTCTCCCCTCCGTGTCGCTCACACTCCTGACGATCGGCGCCGTACTGGTGCTGATCGCGATGTTCAACAAGGTGCCCTCTTACGTCCCCGACCGACCCGGCGGCCGTCCGACGGCCACCCGGACCGCGACGGCCCCACCACGCTTGCGGCTGGCCTCCGCCCGCTTGACCGAACAGGGCCGCGCCCTGCTCACCACCCTGGGCGGCAGCGCGCTGATCGTCGCGTTCTTCCTCGTCCTGTCCGGTTACTGACGCACTCGGAGGCGGTGCCTCAGCCCCGCCAGCAGGCCACCGGCCGCCAACCCTCCGGCGACCGCGACCGCCGCCGCGACCCGGCGACGCGTGCGCGCGTCCCGGTGCGCCGCCATCTCCGCGATGGCCCGGTCGGTCGCACCGAAGGCGCCGCCGCACAGCAGCGGGTCCAGTTCCAGGGAACGCCAACGGATGTCGGCCCACGGGCGCGGGCTGAGCAGGTCCCCGGGCGGCGCGGCTGTGCGCGGCTTCCAGCGGACCCCCTCCGCGGGGGCGCCCGCGGGCACCGGGACCCGGCGCGGCGCGGGGATCGCGACCGGGAGCGGCGGCGCGCCCCGGTAGCGCAGTTCCCCCGGGGCGTTGGCGATCATCTCCACCAGGAGTCGCGCACAGGCGCGGGCGTCACCCAGGGCGGTGTGCTGACCGGTCGGCCACACGCCGCTCAGCGTGTACGAAGCCTTGGGCAGCGAATAGCGCTCCAGGTCCACCTGTGCGCGCAGGGCGCGCAGCGTGCACAGCCCCGGCAGGCTCTCGGGGAACCCGAAGGGCACCAGTTCCGAGGTGAGGAAACGCTGCTCGAAGTCGAGGTTGTGGCCGACCACCACGGCACCCGAGAGCAACCGGACCACCTCCGGTACCACCTCGTCGGCGGTCGGGGCGCCGATGACATCGCCGTCCCCGATGCCGTGGAACTCGCGGCCGGTCACGTCGGCGCGGGGGTCGACCAGGGTGGTGAACTCCTCCAGGAGGGTGCCGTCGCCGCGCACCCGGACCACCGCGATCTCCACGATGCGGGCGCCCGTGCGCGGGTCCAGACCGGTCGTCTCCGTGTCGAGCACCGCGTACTCCAGGTCCGCCGCCCGGAGGCCGACCCTGCGCCGGGTCAGCGCGCCCATCCGCAGCGTTCCCATCGTGTGCCCGTTCCCTTCGTCGTGACCCGTGGTCCCACCGCCACGACCTTACTCCCGGCCTCCGACGTACGGGGCCACCCCTCGTCTCGGGCAAAAGGAAGAAAGAGCCTGACGGTAACGTTCTGACGCATGTCCGTACACCCACGGACACTCCACGCACTCTTCGACGATGAGGAGCCCCGTATGACCCGAGCCCTCCTGCCCGAATACGTTCCCCTCGCCGAGGTGACCCGTTCGGGGATGCGTGAGAGCGTGCACTACGGCGCGGTCGTGGGACTGGCCGCCGACGGGCGGATCGCCCACGCGCGCGGACCCGTGCACCAGTCGATGTTCCCCCGCTCGTCCGCCAAGCCCTTCCAGGCCCTGGCGATGCTGCGCGCCGGCGCGCCGCTGAGCGGCCCGTCCCTGGCCATCGCGGCCGGCAGCCACGGCGGCGAACCGATCCACGAGGAACGCGCACGGCTCATCCTCGCGGAGGCCGGACTCACCCCCGACGCGCTGCGCTGCCCACCCGCCGTCCCCGGTGGTTCGGCGGCCCGGCAGGAGTTCGTGCGGGCCGGCCGCGAACCCGACCGCCTGCTGATGAACTGTTCCGGCAAACACGCCGGGATGCTCTCCGCGTGCGTCGTCCGGGGGTGGGACACCGAGGACTACCTCGACCCGGGACACCCCTTCCAGGTGCTCGTCCGCGAGACCATCGAGGACCTGTGCGGCGAACCGGTCGCGCACACCGCCGTCGACGGCTGCGGGGCGCCCCAACTGGCCGTCTCCCTGGCCGGCCTGGCCCGAGGGCTGTGGCGGATGCGCACCGCCCCCGAGGGGTCCCCCGAGCACGCGATCCTGACGGCCATGAGCACCCACCCCGAGTACGTGTCCGGCACGGGCCGGGTGGACACCGACCTGATGACGCGCATGCCCGGCCTGGTCTCCAAGATCGGCGCCGACGGGGTGCTGGTCCTGGGGGCGGCCACCGGGGAGACCGTCGCCGTGAAGATCAGTGACGGGGACGCCGCCGAGCGGGCGCGTACCCTGGTCGCACTCGACGCCCTGCGCACCCTGGGCGTGGACGTCACCCCCGTCGAGGACCGGCTGCGGGTCCCCGTCCACGGTGGCGAAGCGGTGGTGGGGGAGGTCCGCGCGCTCTGAACGGAGACACAGTGCGAAACATCGTCATCGTCGGTGCCGGCACGGCGGGCCTGTACACGGCGGCCGGTCTGCGCGAGCGCGGCTTCGAGGGACGGATCACGCTCCTCGGGGAGGAGGCGCACCGCCCCTACTCCCGCCCGCCGCTCTCCAAGGAGGCGCTGACCGGGCTGGGCCTGGCCCCGGGCCCGCTGGCCGGGAACCGGGCGCTGCGGCTCATGGAGGACGCGGAGATCGACGCCCTGGACCTGGACTTCCGTCCGGGCACCAGGGCCATCGGGCTGGACACCGACGCCCGCTCGGTGAAGCTCGACGATGGCGACGTCGCCTACGACGGACTGGTGATCGCCACAGGGGCACGGGCCCGCCGGCCCGACACCGACCTGGCCGGCGTGCACGTGCTGCGCACCCTGGACGACGCCGAGGCACTGCGTCCCCTGCTGACCCACCACGGTCGGCTGGTGGTCGTGGGGGCGGGGTTCGTCGGCGCCGAGGTGACGGCGAGCGCACGCGCCCTCGGGGTCGACGTGACCCTGGTGGAGGCGGCCCCGACGCCGCTCACCCGGGTGATCGACCCGCGTCTGGGGTCGGTGCTGACCGAGCTGCACCGCGAGAACGGCGTGGACGTGCGCCTGGGTTCCGGGGTGGCGGCCTACGAGGGCGACGGCACGGTCGAACGGGTCAGGCTCACCGACGGGACCGCCATCGGGACGCCCCTCGTCGTGGCGGGCATCGGAGTGGACCTCAACACCGGGTGGCTGCGGGGATCGTCCGTCGAACTGCTGGCCGACGGGTCGGTGGCGTGCGACGTGTACTCGGCGACCACCGCACCCGACGTGTACGCGGTCGGCGACCTGGCGAACTGGCCGCACCCCCGATACGGCGGGCGCGTCCGGCTGGAGCACTGGACCAACGCCGTCGAGCAGGCCGCGGCGGTCGCGCACAACCTGCTCGTCTCCCCGGAGGAGCGCGAACCCTTCACCCCGGTGCCCTACTTCTGGTCGGACCAGTACAAGATGAAGATCCAGCTTCTGGGGCAGGGCGCCCCGGCGGATCAGGTCGCCATCGTGCACGGCTCCGTGGAGGACCGGAAATTCGTGGCGTTCCTCGGCCGGGGCGGCGTGCTCACCGGCGTGCTCGGACTGCGCTCCACCCCGCGCACCATGCGTTATCGGGGACTGCTGGAGCGGACGACCACCTGGGACGAGGCCCTGGCGGCGGCCGGCACCTCACGGTGACGGCGCGCCCCGGTCGACGGACCCTCCCCTGCCCGTCGACCGGGGGACCCGCGGTCGAGCCGCACGGGAGGCCGCCGTCCCGGCTCCCGGGGGACGCCCCGCGCGCGGGGCGTCGCTCTCGCACGGGCCGGCCTCGACCGGCGCGGGCCCGGGAGCGCCGCGGCGGCGCGCCCGGGCCGCGGTCACTTCGCGAACCGGTCCGTCGCCTCGATCAGCCGGTCCAGGATGCCGGGCTCGCTGAACGCGTGCCCCGCGTCGTCGACGATGTGGAACTCCGCCTCCGGCCACGCCCGGTGCAGGTCGTAGGCGGTGCGCACCGGGGTGCACACGTCGTAGCGGCCCTGCACGATCACCCCGGGGATGTGCCGGATGCGCTCGGCACCCTCGATCAGCTGTTCCGGCGTGAAGAACCCCTTGTTGACGAAGAAGTGGTTCTCGATCCGGGCGAACGCCAGCGCGTACTCCTCGTCCGCGTGGTGCGCGCGCAGTTCCTCGTTGGGCAGCAGCGTCACGGTGGAACCCTCCCACACGCTCCACGCCCGGGCCGCCGCCAGCCGGACCTCCCGCTCCGGTGACTCCAGGCGGCGGGCGTAGGCGGCGATGAGGTCGTCGCGCTCCTCCTCCGGGATGGGCGCCAGGTAGGACTCCCACAGGTCGGGGAACATCATCGACGCCCCCTCCTGGTAGAACCAGCGCAGCTCCTCGTCGCGCAGCGTGAAGACGCCCCGCACGATCAGCTCGGTGACCCGGCCCGGGTGGGTCTGCGCGTAGGCCAGGGCCAGACAGCTCCCCCACGACCCGCCGAACACCTGCCAGGCGTCCACGCCGATCATCTCGCGCAGCCGCTCCATGTCCTCCACCAGCGTCCAGGTGGTGTTGGTGGACAGGTCGGCGTCCATCTGCCCGGCGTGCGGAGTGGAGCGCCCGCAGTTGCGCTGGTCGAACAGCAGGATCCGGTACCGCTCCGGGTCGAACAGCCGACGGTGGTCGGGGACGCAGCCGCCGCCGGGTCCACCGTGCAGGAACACCACGGGCTTGCCCGCGGGGTTGCCGCACAGCTCCCAGTAGACGCGGTGTCCGTCGCCGACATCGAGCATGCCCGAGTCGTACGGTTCGATGGGCGGGTACAGGGTGCGCACAGCGTGGCCCTTCCTGAAGGTCGTCGTACGCCCCGGACGATCCCGGGGCGGGGCAGGGGGGTGTCCGGGTTCTTCCGGAGGTCTCAGAGGCGGTCGAGGAGTTCGGCCTTCTTGGTCGAGAACTCCTCGTCGGTGAGCAGCCCTTCGGCGTGCAGCCGCCCCAGTTCGCGGATCTTGGCGAAGATGTCCTCGGTGCCGCCCGTGTCGCCGGCGCCGCTCTCGACGGCGGCCGGGGCGGCCCCCTCGATGTGGGCGTTCAAGGTCGCCGCCATCAGGAAGGTCTCCTCCGCGCCCTTGGAACCGTGCGAGGCGAGGGTGAAGAAGTCGTTGTCCAGCGCGGTCGCCTCGGGCAGGGTGACCCCGCGCAGCACGATGCGCATGCACCCCTCGGTGACGTCGGCCGGCGGGTGCCAGAGCACCGACTCGATCTCCGCCAGCCGGTACTCGCGGGACTTCTCCTTCTCCTTGGCGGAACTGGCCAGCCACCCGTCCCATTGCAGGCGCACCTTGTCGCCGTCGAAGGAGGCCGACCCCTCGGCCGTGCGCACCTGCAACGGTGGACGGGCCACCAGGGCCCGGGCGATCTCGCCCCGGTCGGGCGGGGTCGCCAGGGTCTCACGGACGTAGTGGGCACCGGCCCTGATCCGGTCGGCGACGTACTCGGCGACGAGTTCGCGGTCGTGCGGGCCGGCCAGGACCAGCGGGGTGAGCTCGTCGCGGGCGGACACGCCCAACATCACGTACGGGTCGGTGCCGCGGGCCAACTCCAGCCGCAGCCGCCATCCGCGCTTGCGATCGCCCCTGTCGAAGTCGACGTCGCGCACCGCCGCCAGCGGCACCGTGCAGCCGCCCAACGCCTTGAACAGCGTGGGCACCCTGCGTCCGGAATCGAAGCGGATCCGTATCGCCTCGTCGTCGATTCTCCAGATGCCGTGGTAGCCCCGCAGTTCCTCCATGCTTCACCATCCTAGGACCGCGCGGGGCCGGGACAGGGGCGCCAGGCGTCACCCGTGCCCATCGCGGGTAGAAACCGCAGAACACCGGCCCTGGACCGAGGCGGGCGAAGATCCGAAAGGTCGAAGCGATGTCCAAAGAGGCGGCGGCCGAAGGGGCCGCGGAGTTCCGCGCGGCGCGCGATCTGCTCCTGCGGCTGCGGGACGACCGCGAGGCCGCTCACCGGGAGTTCATCTGGCCGCGACCCGCGGTGTTCAACTGGGCGCTGGACCACTTCGACGAGGTGGCCGAGCGCAGACCGGACCGCACCGCGCTGTGGATCGTGGACGAGGAGGGCGAGGAAGAGAAGTACACCTACCGGTACATGTCGGAGCGCTCCTCGCAGGTCGCCAACTGGTTGTACGGCCAGGGCGTGCACCCGGGCGACCGCATCCTGGTGATGTTGGGCGCGCAGGTGGAGCTCTGGGAGATCACCCTGGCCGCGATCAAGCTCGGCGCGGTGGTGGTGCCCACCGCCACCAACCTCACCGAGGGCGACCTGTTGGACCGGTTGGACCGCGGCGAGATCAAACACGTGGTCTGTTCGCCGGTGGACACCGAGAAGTTCATCGGCCTGCACGGGCACTGGACCCGGATCTGCGTGGGGTACATGGACGGCTGGCTCGGTTACCCGGACTCCGAACACGCCGGACTGGAGTTCCACCCGCCCTCCCGGGTCGGCCCGGACGACCCCCTGCTCATCTACTTCACGTCGGGGACGACCGCCAAGCCCAAGCTCGTGGTGCACACCCAGCGCTCCTACCCGGTCGGACACCTGTCCACCATGTACTGGCTGGGCCTGCGACCGGGCGACGTGCACCTCAACGTGTCCGTCCCCGGGTGGGGCAAGCACGCCTACAGCAGCGTGTTCGGACCGTGGAACGCCGAGGCGACGGTGTTGACGGTCCGCCAGAACGCCTTCTCCCCCGAGCGACTGCTCGATGAGATCGTGCGTCGCGGGGTCGACACCTTCTGCGCCCCGCCGACGGTGTGGCGGATGCTGGTGCAGACCGACCTGGCGTCGTGGAAGGTGGGCCTGCGCGAGGCCCTGGCCGCGGGGGAGCCGCTGAACGCCGAGGTGGTGGACCGGGTGCGCGAGGCGTGGGGGATCACCGTCCGGGACGGGTTCGGCCAGACCGAGACGACCCTGCTCATCGGCAACTCCCCCGGACAGCCCGTGATCCCCGGCTCGATGGGCTGCGAGATGCCCGGCTACCGCGTCGTGCTGATCGACCCGGCCACCGACAAACCCGCCGACACCGGCGAGATCTGCGTGGACATGACCAACGCGCCGCCGGGGGTGATGAAGGGGTACGCCGACAGCCCGGAGCTGACCCGCGAGACGACCCGCCGGGGCCTCTTCCACACCGGCGACCTCGCCGCCCGGGACGCGAACGGGAACATTACCTATATCGGCCGCGGGGACGATGTGTTCAAGGCGTCGGATTACCGCATCTCACCATTCGAACTCGAAAGCGTCCTCGTGGAACACGAATACGTGGCCGAGGCCGCGGTCGTTCCCTCCCCCGATCCGTTGCGGCTGGCGGTGGCCAAGGCGTTCGTGACACCGGCACCGGGAGTGGCGCCCACCGCCGAGACCGCCCGGGCGATCCTGGCCCACACCCGGGACCGCCTCTCGCCCTACAAGAGGGTCCGCCGCCTGGAGTTCGCCGATCTGCCCAAGACCGTCTCGGGCAAGATCCGTCGGGTGCAGCTGCGCCGGGAGGAGGCCGAACGCGGCACGATCGCGGACGGTTCGCGCAATCCGAACGAGTTCTGGGAGGAGGACCTGTCCGAGCCGGACGATTGACCCGGGCACGTCACCGCCGGGGAATTTCCGTCTCGAATCGCGAGACGCGTTTTTCTCCATTGTCCGCGGTACCGCCGTCCGTCATGTGACCCTCGTCCGAAATACCGGTGTAACCGCGCCGTACCTCCGCGGTCGCGCTAGTGTGCACAGTGGCGGCAGCGCACACGAGAGCACAGGACAAGGGGAGCAGCATGCCCAGCACCAACGACACACGGGTGGTCGACTACAAGCCGCTCATCGCTCCCGGGGACCTGCTCTCGGAACTGCCCCTGGGCCCGGAGCGCACCTCCCTGGTCGAGCGTTCCCGTGCCGAGGTCAAACGGGTCCTGGACGGTGAGGACGACCGCCTGCTGGTCGTCGTCGGCCCCTGCTCGGTGCACGACCGGGAATCGGCCATGGACTACGCCCACCGACTGGCCGAACTGGCCCCCTCGCTGAGCGAGGAGCTGTGCGTGGTCATGCGCGTCTACTTCGAGAAGCCGCGCACCACCGTCGGGTGGAAGGGTCTCATCAACGACCCCGACCTCAACGACACCTACGACGTCCACCGCGGTCTGCGCCTGGCCCGCGAACTCCTGCTGGACATCAACTCCCTGGGGCTGCCCGCGGGCACCGAGTTCCTCGACCCCATCACCCCGCAGTACATCGCCGACGCCGTCTCCTGGGGCGCGATCGGCGCCCGCACCACCGAGAGCCAGGTGCACCGCCAGCTGAGCAGCGGCCTGAGCACCCCGGTGGGCTTCAAGAACGGCACCGACGGCGACGTGCAGGTGGCCGTGGACGCGGTGGGCGCGGCAGCCGCCTCCCACACCTTCTTCGGTGTGGACACGGCCGGCGCCGGTTCGGTGGTCGTCACCGAGGGCAACCCCGACTGCCACGTGATCCTGCGCGGCGGCCGCACCGGCCCCAACCACGACGCCGCCTCGGTGGCCTCCGCCCTCGACGTCATCGGCAAGGCGGGGCTGCCCCGCCGACTGATGATCGACGCCAGCCACGCCAACAGCGGCAAGGACCACGTGCGTCAGGCGGGTGTGGCCGCCGAGATCGCCGCCCAGGTCGCCGACGGCCAGCGCGGCGTCATCGGGGTCATGCTGGAGAGCTTCATCGTCCCCGGCGCCCAGAAGCTGGGCGACCCGACCGCGCTCGTCTACGGGCAGTCCATCACCGACAAGTGCATGGGCTGGGACACCACCACCGAGGTGCTGTCCACCCTCGCCGAAGCGGTCCGCACGCGCCGCAAGACCCTCTGAACCCACGGCACGCGCGAGCGCCCCGCCCCCTCGACCGGGGGCGGGGCGCTCGCGGCTCAGCGGGGCCCCGCGCCCTCCGGGAGGACCTCCAGGGCCGTCAGCAGCCCGCGCCCCAGGGTCTCGCACGAGTCGGGTTCGAACCCCTCGTCCGCCTCCAGGCGCAACGCGAACGTGTGCACGCCCGCCTCGCCCGTCACCCAACCGACCCACCATCCCGGCGCGTCGGTGCCGTCGTCGCAGGACGAGCGGCCGTACAGCGCGTACCCCCGGCCCCGCTCCACGAGGACCTCCTCGCGCAGCGCGCTCTGGTGCTCCGCGTCCACCGGCAGCTCCCCCCGGGCCAGCCCGGCCAGGAACTCCGTCTGCTCCACGGCGGAGATCCCGAGCGGGCCGCGCGACCAGAACGCCTCCACGTCCTCGGTCCCGCCGATGTCGCGACCGCCGTACTCGAAACGGTCCACCCACGTGGCCATCGGTCCGTGCCCCACCCGGTCGACCGCGTCCCGGGGGGCCGGACCCCCGGCGTCCACCACCTCACCGGGGTCGGTGATCGCGCCCGTCTGCAACGCCGTCAGCGCGATCACCAGGTCGAAGGTGTCCCCCGGAACGGCGCGTTCGCGCGCCCGCTCCGGTTCCACCAGCACCGAACGACGTTCCTGTGTGTCATAGAGCACGAACGTGCCCGTCACCTCGGCCGCCGCGAACACGTCGGCCAGGTCCGCCCGCTCCGAGGCGGCCACGTCGCCACCGACGACGGCGGCGGCCCTCCCCTCCCCGGAGTCCGGGGGGTCCTCCTCCCGGGGAGCGGAGCACCCCAGCAGCGTCACGACCGTCGCGCCGACCACCGACGCGCATCCGATCCGTCTCGTTCTCCGCATGTCGAACAGCACTCGTCCCCCTCGGTGCGCGTCCCGTTACAGGGCACACCGTAGTCCCTTCCCGCCCCTTCCGCCCGGGATTCGCCCGGTCCGGTACCGGAGGTGCCACCCTTGGGCGGCGGCGACGGCCGCTGCTAGGCTGAACGTGTTGCTGACCCCGTACGGGAGAGTGCCCGCGCATCCGGCTCGGGCCGCCGAAGGAGCAATCCCTCCCCGAAACAACCTCTCAGGCACAGTGGACCGTACGGGCGAGACCACTCTGGAAAGCAGGGACCCACATGTCCCTCGCCGAAGGTGCAAGCCACGCCGAGCACGTGGTGAAGCTCTCAGGCACAGATGACAGAGGGGGAGGATGGCAACGCCTATGCACGACACGACGCCCATCCTCTCGGGAGTGCCCATGTCAGAGCCCACCTCCGCGCCGCGGCCGACCGCGCTGCGCGCGATCCACGAGAAGGCCGGTGCCGCGCTCGTCGACTTCGCCGGTTGGCTCATGCCCCTGCGCTATGACAGCGAGACCGCCGAGCACAAGGCCGTCCGCGAGGCCGCGGGCCTCTTCGACCTCTCTCACATGGGCGAGATCCGCCTCACGGGCCCGGACGCCGCCCGAGCCCTGGACCACGCCCTGGTCGGGCACCTGTCACAGGTCAAGCCGGGCAAGGCCCGGTACACGATGATCACCAACGCCGACGGCGGCGTCATGGACGACCTCATCGTCTACCGGCTCGGCGAGGAGGAGTACCTGGTCGTGGCCAACGCCGCCAACGCCGACGTCGTCGCCGAGGCCCTCCTCGAACGCGCCGCCGGGTTCGACGTGAAGGTCACCGACGAGTCCGCCGAGTACTCGCTCATCGCCGTCCAGGGCCCGCGCGCCGTAGAGATCCTCGCGCCGCTCACCGACGCCGACCTGGACTCGATCCGCTACTACGCCGGGTACGAGCACACCGTCGCCGGAGTGCCCGCCCTGCTGGCCCGCACCGGTTACACCGGCGAGGACGGCTTCGAGATCTTCGTCCGGCCCGCCGACCGCGCCGTCGAGGTGTGGGAGGCCCTCGTGGCCGCTGGCGCCGACAAGGGCCTGGTCCCCGCCGGCCTGTCCGCCCGCGACACCCTGCGGTTGGAGGCGGGCATGCCGCTGTACGGGCAGGAGCTCACCTCCGACCTCACCCCCTTCGACGCCGGGCTCGGCCGCGTGGTCAAGTTCGACAAGGAGGGCGACTTCGTCGGCCGGGCCGCCTTGGAGGAGGCCGCCCGCACCGCGCGCCCCCGCCGCCTCATCGGTCTCGTAGCGCGCGGACGCCGTCCGCTGCGCCGAGGCCAGGACGTCCTGCGCGACGGCGCGGTCGTCGGCTCCATCACCAGTGGCGCGCCCTCTCCCACCCTGGGCCGCCCCATCGCCATGGCCTACGTGGACGGCGAACTCGACACCACGACCGGAGCGTTCACCGTGGACGTGCGCGGTCGGGGCGAGGACGTCGACGTGGTCGAGCTGCCGTTCTACCAGCGGCAGGCGTAGACGTGGGTCCCGCACCAACGGGACCTCGGCGCTTCGCACGGCGGAACCCCGGACCGGGGTCGGCACGGGCGGAGCGCGATCAGGCGTAGGCCGGGCCGGGCGGCCGTCATCCGGCGGCGCGGCAGGAATGAAGAGAACCTCCAAGGAGAGTTGAAGTGAGCGTTCCCACGGAGCTGGGTTACACCGCCGAACACGAGTGGGTCTCGATCGAGGACGGGGTCGCCACGGTCGGCATCACGGCGTTCGCCGCCGAGTCCCTCGGCGACATCGTCTACGTCGAGGCCCCCACCACGGGGACCGCGGTGAGCGCGGGCCAGACCTGCGGCGAGGTGGAGTCCACCAAGTCCGTCAGCGACGTCTACTCCCCCGTCGACGGCGAGGTCGTCGAGGTCAACGCGGACCTGGAGGGCGAGCCCGAGTCCATCAACTCCGACCCCTACGGCGCGTGGCTGTTCAAGGTGCGCCTGTCCGGGGAACCCGCCGCCCTGCTGTCCGCGGAGGAGTACACCAAGCTGACCGAAGGCGAGGACTGACCCCCGATGGCCACCGACAACACGCTCAACAAGAGCCTGAGCGAACTCGACCCGGAAGTATCGGCCGCGGTCGACGCGGAGCTGGCCCGCCAGCGCGACACCCTTGAGATGATCGCCTCGGAGAACTTCGCTCCGCAGGCCGTCCTCGAAGCGCAGGGCACCGTCCTGACCAACAAGTACGCCGAGGGCTACCCGGGCCGCCGCTACTACGGCGGCTGCGAGCACGTCGACGTGATCGAGCAGCTCGCCATCGACCGGGCCAAGGACCTGTTCGGCGCCGAGCACGCCAACGTGCAGCCGCACTCGGGCGCCCAGGCCAACACGGCCGTGTACTTCGCCCTGCTCAAGCCGGGCGACACCATCCTCGGTCTGGACCTGGCCCACGGCGGCCACCTGACCCACGGGATGCGGATCAACTACTCCGGCAAGGTCCTCAACGCCGTGGCCTACCACGTGCGCGACGAGGACGGCACCGTCGACTACGACGAGGTCGCCGCCCTAGCCAAGGAGCACCAGCCGAAGATGATCATCGCCGGCTGGTCGGCGTACCCGCGCCGGTTGGACTTCGCCCGGTTCCGGGAGATCGCCGACTCCATCGGGGCACTGCTCATGGTCGACATGGCGCACTTCGCCGGTCTGGTCGCCGCGGGCCTGCACCCCAACCCGGTGCCGTTCGCCGACGTGGTCACCACCACCACGCACAAGACCCTGGGCGGTCCGCGCGGCGGCCTGATCCTCACCAAGGCCGAGCTGGCCAAGAAGATCAACTCCGCGGTGTTCCCCGGCATGCAGGGCGGCCCGCTGGAGCACGTGATCGCGGCCAAGGCCGTGGCGCTGAAGGTGGCGGCGGGCGAGGAGTTCGCCGACCGTCAGCGTCGCACCGTGTCCGGCGCCAGGCTGCTCGCCGAGCGTCTGACCCGCCCGGACGCCGCCGAGGTCGGCGTCAAGGTGGCCTCCGGGGGGACGGATGTGCACCTGGTGCTGGTGGACCTGGTGAACTCCGAGCTCAACGGCCAGGAGGCCGAGGACCGGCTGCACTCCATCGGCATCACGGTCAACCGCAACGCGGTGCCCAACGACCCGCGACCGCCGATGGTCACCTCGGGTCTGCGGATCGGCACCCCGGCGCTGGCCACGCGCGGTTTCGGTGACGAGGACTTCGCCGAGGTCGCCGACGTCATCGCCGAGGCGCTCAAGCCGGAGTTCGACGCCGCGTCGCTGCGCGCCCGGGTTCGGGCGCTGACCGAGAAGTACCCGCTCTACCCCAACCTGTAGGGCCCCGCCGTGCGGGGCCGCCGGCCCCGCACGGCGTTCGTCCGGCAGGTACGGCCCCTGTGCTCAACGAGGAGGACAGACCCTTGGCCATCAGCGTGTTCGACCTGTTCAAGATCGGTATCGGACCGTCCAGTTCGCACACCGTCGGCCCGATGAAGGCCGCGCGCACGTTCGTCACCCGACTGCGCGAGGACGGACTCCTGGGCGACGTGGCGCACGTGCGCGCGGAACTGTACGGATCGCTCGCCCTGACCGGCAAGGGCCACGGCAGCGACACCGCCGTGATCCTCGGCCTGCTCGGCCACACCCCCGAGGGGGTGGACGTGGAGGCGGTGCCCGCGCTCGTCGAGAGGGTCCGCGGGGAACGCTCCATGGCCCTGGGCGGCCCGGACGGGCCCCGGGTGGGCTTCGACCCGGCCGTGGACGTGGACTTCCGCCGCAAGGAGAGCCTGCCCGACCACCCCAACGGGATGCGGTTCATCGCCCGGGACTCCACCGGCGCCGACCTGGCCGCCAAGGTGTACTACTCCGTGGGCGGCGGGTTCGTCGTGGACGAACGGGCCGCCGGTTCCGACCGGATCAAACCCGACGACACCGTGCTCCCGCACCCGTTCGACAGCGCCGAGGAGCTCCTGGGGCTGTGCGCGGAGACGGGCATGTCGATCAGCGCGATCATGCTCGCCAACGAACGCGCCTTCGGCCGCACGAACGCGCAGATCACCGACGAACTCCTGGAGATCTGGTCGGTCATGCGCCAGTGCGTGCGGCGCGGGGTGACGACCGAGGGCACGCTGCCCGGCGGCCTTCGGGTACCGCGCCGGGCACACCGGCTGTACCGGCAGCTCGGCGGGAACTGCGACGCCTCGGGACTGCTCGCCCCGACCGCCGCCGATCCGGACCCGATGCGCGGCAGCGACTGGATCACCCTCTACGCGCTGGCGGTCAACGAGGAGAACGCAGCGGGCGGCCGGGTGGTGACCGCGCCCACCAACGGCGCGGCCGGGATCGTCCCGTCGGTGCTGCACTACTACACGCACTTCAGTCCGGGCGCGGGGGACGAGGGTGTGGTCCGCTTCCTGCTGACCGCGGCGGCGATCGGCATCCTGTTCAAGCAGAACGCGTCGATCTCCGGCGCCGAGGTGGGCTGTCAGGGCGAGGTCGGCTCGGCGTCGTCCATGGCGGCGGCCGGTCTGGCGGAGGTGCTGGGCGGCACCCCGGCCCAGGTGGAGAACGCCGCGGAGATCGCCATGGAGCACAACCTGGGGCTGACCTGCGACCCCATCGGCGGTCTGGTGCAGGTGCCGTGCATCGAGCGCAACGCCCTGGCTTCGGTCAAGGCCATCAGCGCGGCCCGCATCGCCCTGCGCGGCGACGGCAGCCACTTCGTGTCGCTGGACAAGGTCATCAAGACCATGCGGGACACCGGCCGCGACATGCACGACAAGTACAAGGAGACCTCGCGCGGCGGCCTCGCCGTCAACGTCATCGAGTGCTGAGGATCCCCGCTCTGCACCTATTGACGAGAGCCACACCGCACGGATAGACGTTAACAACAATCGCGCACTGGAGTGCGCTTGACCAACACGATCGCCGTGTGTACCTTTTCATTTGCAGGATGGTCCACGCGATCGCGCTTTCGGTGAACCCACCCGGGCGGTGCGTGCAACCCTGCCCCGGAAAAAGCCGTGCCCCGGGTGGCATGCGATGCAGAGGCGAACCCGGGGCGTACGACTCTCATGGTACCCGATCTGTCGCCCCCTATCCTCTGTGGCCCGACCCGAGGTAGATCGAAGGTTGTCGTGAGCACTGGCTTCCCGGAGTGGATGAACTCCGTGTACTCCTCCCCGCGCTTGACGCCCTATCTGCGACACAGTCAGGGCGACCCGGCCAGGGCCGTCAACCTGTACTACTGGAACACCATGGTCTCAGCTGCCTTCTTGGGCCCTTTGCACACGTTCGAACTAGCCTTGCGTAACTCCGTCCACAACCGCCTGGGCACCCACTTCAGGCAGGAGGACTGGTGGAACAGGGCGCCGCTGGACAACGAGGGGCAGCGCCTCGTCCACCAAGCGCAGTCCCGCTTCCGCCGTGCGGCCACCCCGGACGACATCGTCGCCGAACTGTCCCTCGGTTTCTGGACCTCGCTGATCGCCCGCAGGTACGACCGGACCCTCTGGGTCCCCGCACTCCACCGCGCGTTTCCCGGCTACCGGGGCCCGCGCCGTGACCTCCAGGACCAGCTCTATTCCCTGCGCCTGCTGCGCAACCGCATCATGCACTGCGAGCCGATCCACCACCGCCATCTGGAGGCGGATCACGCCAAGCTCTACCAGGTGCTGTCCTACATCAACCCCGAGGCCGCAACCGGGATCAAGCCCATGGACAGGGTGCCCGAGGTGCTCCTGGTCAAGGAACAGATGTGCAGGGGTGACCTTCCACCGAGTTTCTGAGGGAGACCGTTGTGGACCAGAACGAACCGAGACTCGTATCGCGGGCACAACTCGCCCGATACGCCGAGGTCAGCCGCGCAGCAGTGACCAACTGGGGCAAGCGGGAGGCTGGCTTCCCCGAACCGGCGGACGAAGAAGGCAATCTGTTCGACCTCGACCAGGTGATCGAATGGCTGTCCACACGTGCCATCCCGGTCAACGCCCGTCACCCGCACGAATCAGTCGGTGCCACCTACGCCGATCGTGTGCGGGCCACAGTGGCGGCCGACACCCCGGGAGCGACGTCAGCGCCCAGACACCGATCCCCGGTCGACAGAGACGGCGTCGACGGCACCGTCTTCCGTTTGCTGGACGACCTCCGGGGTTTGTGCGCCCCGACCGAGTCCGCCCTCCTCGTCGCGGTACTCGTCTTCCTCCGTTCCTCACATGCTGACCAGTGGGGCCTTCTACGGGAACGGACCGGTCACGGCACCGTTGACGGGTCCGTGTTCGCGGCCGACTTCTGCGACCACCTCCCCCCTTTCGTCCCCGGTTCCCTCCAAGGACTGAGGGCTGACGCCTTCACCACGGCGGTTCGCGGAGTCGACACGATCGACACCCAAGGCCAGGAGCAGGACATCCTGTTGACCGCCTTCAACAGCGCTCTCTCCTTCCTCGAAAGAGACCGGCTCTCCCACCACTCGGATCTGCGCACCCCGGAGTCAGTGGTGCGCATGATGGTGGACCTCCTCACATCCGACAATCCTTTCGACAGTGTGTACGACCCCTTCTGTCGGACGGGTGAGTTCCTGACTGAGGCCGTACGAGCACAAACGGAAACCGACCCGACGCGGATCCCCCGTGTCAGCGGTACCACTTTCAACGAGCTGGCCTTCGGTATCGCCGGTATGAACATGCTGCTGCACGGCATCGAGGCCGAGTTCGGCCACCGCCCCGGATTCCCCTGGGACCGCGACGCCGCACACGACACCGCAGATCTTGTCCTGGCCAATCCGCCGTTCAACCTGAGCAGCGCGCCCGGAGACTCCACCCGCGAGAGCTTCCGCTACGGAGAACCACCGAAGGAGAACGCGAACTTCCGCTGGCTCCAGCACGTGATCGACCGCCTTTCCCCGAACGGTAGGGCGGGTGTGGTGATGGCCAACGGCGCATCAAGCTCGGCCAACGCCAAGGAGGCCGCGATCAGGGCGAACATGGTCGAGGACGGTGCCGTGGAGTGTCTCATCACCCTCCCCGGCCGGCTCTTCCAGCACACCGCCATCCCCGTGACCCTGTGGATACTGAAAGCTCCGACAGGCAGGTGCGAGGAGATCCTCTTCATCGACGCCGGCGGACTCGGCCGTATGACCTCGCGTACGATCCGAACTCTCCGAGAAGAGGACATCGCACTCGTCCAACACGCTTACAACGGATGGCGCAACGGGGAGCGAGATGACTCCGAGAGTGAAGCGTCGAGTATCAGTTACGTCGCAACGATTCAGGAGATACGCGATAAAAATTATTCACTTCGCCCATCGATCTATGTAACCGGACGTGCACCGCAGACGAGCCAGGCAGAGCAAGCGGAAATGCTCACGTCACTCATCCGATGCCTGGACTCTCTGGAGGCACAGATTCCCTACGTCGATGCCAGAACCAGTCAGGTGCTCCAGGAGGCACGGAAATGGATTCGCTGATCGGCCCGCTACCCGACGCTTGGAGCGAGCATCGGCTGGACGAGGTCTGCGAGATCCAGGCAGGCCCCTCCGGCGCGAGCCTGCCCTCCCGGGAGCTCGGCAAACAGGGAACCCCGCTGGTCAGACCCGGCGACATCGCCGACCGGCGAGTGTCGGATACCGGCCTGGCCCACGTCACCCGCACGACGGCTGGACGACTCCACCGCTACCGGCTCCGCTCGGGCGATATCGTCGGCACCCGAACCGGAACACTCGGCAGATTCGCCCGGGTCACCCCGGATCAACAGGACTGGCTGTACAGCACCCAACTGCTTCGTGTGCGCCCGTCCGAACGCGTGGACCCCGTGTACCTGGTGCACTATCTGACCCTGCCCACAGTCCAGCACTGGATCGACAGACACGCCTCTGGAAGCACGGTCAGGTCGCTCACGATGGACACACTGCGATCGCTCCCTACGGCGCTACCTCCCCTGCACGTTCAGCAGGAGATCGGAGCGTCCCTCGAAGCCCTGGACGAAAAGGCCCACCTGCACGCCGAAATCAGCCGGACCACGAGCGAACTGCACGACGCTCTGGCCCCCATGCTGTTCTCCGGTCGAATGCACGCTTCAACAACCAACACATGACACCCACCCCCCGAGGGAGTAGACCCCGGCTGAGGATTTTCCGCCCTCTCCGAGGCAGTACGGCGGCATGTCGTCAACCGTTGCACCGGACAAGGTCATCAAGACCATGCGGGACACCGGCCGCGACATGCACGACAAGTACAAGGAGACCTCGCGCGGCGGCCTCGCCGTCAACGTCATCGAGTGCTGACGCACCCGGCGGTTCAGGACGCCGCGTGGAACGTGCGCAGAGCCGCCGCGATGTCCTCGATGTCGTCGAGCCCTCCCGTAGCGACGTCGAGGACGAAGCGCTCGGCGCGGTCCACGTCGACAGGGTCCGCCAGGGGCCTTCCGTTCACTTCGAGGAAGACGGCCGTGGAGTTCCACGCGGCTCGCTTGTTGCCGTCCAGGAACACGTGGTTCCTGGCCAGGGAGTGCATCAACGCGGCGGCCTTCTCGAAGATGTCCGGGTAGTGCTCGTCCCCGAACGAAGACCCCTTCGGGCGGTGGACGGCGCTCTCAAGGAGCCCGTGGTCACGGACCACGGCAGCGCCCTGGTCCTCTTGGGCCAGAGCCATGGTGGTGATGTCGATGACCATCGCCGAGTCCAGGTAGAAGACGTCCTCCACCTACTTGGCGAGCCTCTCGTTGAGCTCGGCCGAGAGGGTGGTGACGCGCCGTGCGGCAGCCAGGAAACGGCGGCGGCGGATCTCGGCGAGCATGCTCTCCCGCATCTCCTGGACCAATTCCTGCGGTGGCCGCTTCTCAGCGGCGGCGATCTGACGGATCTGCTCCGCCTCCGCCTCCGTGAACTCGATACCGAGTACCGACATGCTCGCCCCCTTTCAAGGTACGACCCACCGCCAGAATACCCGAGGATGCCCGAACGCCGGGAGAGGTTGTGGATCCGTATCGCTGGACAAGGTCATCAAGGCCATCCGGGACACCGGCCGCGACATGCACGACAAGTACAAGGAGACCGGCCGCGGCGGCCTCGCCGCCAACGTCATCGAGTGCTGACCGGAGCCGGACGGACGACAGTCCGCCGGGGAGGTTCGCGGGACCCCGGGCGGACGGGCGACGGCTTCCCGGTGCCCTCCGGCGGGCCCGGGCCCACTCCCCCGGAGCGCGGGAACCGTCGGATCGCCTCGCGCGGAACGCGGTCGACGACCTCAGGGCGTCGCGGACGCGTCCATGTGGAGGATCTCCCAGAGGTGGCCGTCCAGGTCGGCGAAACTGCGCGAGTACATGGAGCCGTCGTCGACGGCGCCCTTGTCGTGGACGGTGGCGCCGCCGGCGATGGCCGCGTCGACCATCCGGTCGACCTCCTCGCGCGACTCCACTCCGATGCTGACGATCGTCTCCGCGCCCCCGGCGGGGTCGGCCACCCCGCCGGGTGAGAATCCGGCGAAGAAGGGCCTGGCGAGCAGCAGTACGAAGGCGTCCCCGTTGACGAGCATCGAGGTGCCGTTCTCGTCGGAGAAGTCCGGGTCGAACTCGAACCCGAGCCCGCCGAAGAAGGCGCGGGAGGCCTCCAGGGAGGCCACGGGGAGGTTCACGATCAGCTGTTTCGTCATGTGACGAAGGTAACGAACGCCCCCGACATTCCCCGGTACGACCCGCCCCGACCTCGGGGCGGGCGCAGGTCAGGTCAGGTCAGGCGAGACTGCGCCGGGGGTTCTTGGCCGGTGCGGTCATGGACATCCGCACCACCGCCGGGATCCGTTCCAGTTCCAGGGATCGGCGCAGGTTGGCCAGCGCGTCGGAGCGCACCCGGCGCCACACCCCGGTGACGTCGGCGTCGTCCTCCAGGGTCAGGGACAGGCGCAGGTGCGGCTCGTCGGCCGACTCGGTGAGGCGGGCCCGGGCCCGGCGCACCCCGGGGTAGTCGGCGACCTCCTGCTCCAGGGCTCCGCGCGCCACGCTCTCGGACATCTCGACGCGCCCCTCCTCGCCCCGTTCCAGGACCAGCCGGCCGACCGTGTCGTTGAGGCCCTGCACCATCAGCCAGCGCAGTGCCAGGAACGCGGCCACGAAGGCGACCGCCACCGCCACGTAAGGGGCCCACGGGCTCCCCAGGACCGCCATGGCCCCGTCGTCGAGCAGGCTCCCCTCCGCCACCCGCGCTCCGAACAGTCCCCGTCCGGCGGCGAACGCCACGGCGCCTCCGGCCAACAGCACGATCCCCACCAGCAGCAGTCCCTGCCGGTTGCCCCGGGCCGATCGGCGCGCCCTGTCCCGTGCCATGGTCATCCCTCCGCGTAACGGACGTGGGTGGCGATCCGCATGCTTCGCAGGGGCGCCAATTCCTCCAGCCGCCGTTCCACGGCGGCGGTCACCTCCGCCGGCAGCCCCGGCGACTCCCGCAGCCCGGTGCGCACGTGCACCCGGATACGGCTGCCGCGCACGTGCACCCCGACGTGGTCGACCCCGCTGACGTCGTGGGCGGCGGCGGTCACCGCGCGGCGCAGCGCGCTGCGGGTCATCCCCACCACCAGCGCGGGGTCGTCGGTGCGCAGCGCCGTCCAGTGACCGCGTCCCGGGGCGAGAGCGGCGACGATCAGGACGAGCCCGATCACGGCCACCAGCGCCGAGGCGATCTGCACGGACGGCTGCGACCAGGTGGTGGTCTGCGCGTACCCGGTCGCGCGGTCGACCGGGAAGAGCCCCAGCGGGCTGCCCGCCAACGCCGCGATGACCTCGGCGGCAGCGACGACGGCGACGACGAGGATCACGAACCCCGTGATCACCGCGGGCCATGAACGACGGGGGCGGAACGTGTGGACGGCCACTCTTCTGGCCGCCCGGTCGACCCCTTGGTCGGGACGGCCGAGCACCTCTTCCACGGTGGTCATCACAACTCCTAGCGCGGCGGCCCCCGACAGGGTCGGAAAGGGCGGACCTTCCCGACCCGTGGTCGTGGAGCGGTGGAACGGCGCGATCAGCGCACCGTTTCGGCGATCTCGATGTCGATGTGGTGGACCTGTTTGCCAGTGGTGTGCTCGACCCGGTCCCGGACCCGGGAACGGACGAGCGCGGCGATCCTTCGGACGGGTTCGGGGTAGTCCACGGCGATCCGCAGGCGCAGCAGGACGACGTCCCCGCTCACGCGGGCGCGCACCGACCGCCCGCGCGTCGCGCGGGCCCCCTCGACCTCGCCCACGGCCCGGGCGGCGGTCTTCTCTATGACCGCGCTCGCGATGTCCGTGCGCCCCCCGGGGCCGTGCGCGACCTCGGAACGGACGTGTCTCCCGGGCCCCTCCGACCGTTCCCTTTGTCGGGGAACGTCCTGAGTCCGTGTTCCGGGCACGCTCACCCCTTTCAGGCCGAACGGCGCGAGAACATCTCGCTCAGGTCGATGTCACCCTCCATCGCCCGGCCCCCGACGAATCCGGCCAGGCCGAGGACCAGTACGAGTGCGAACGCCGTGAATCCGCCGAACGCGCCGGCCAACCCCAGTACCGTCCCGTAGGACAGTCCGACTATGGGCCACATGGCCTCCCCCTTCCTTGTGTCCAGCGCTCATCTCGTATGCGGCCGGGTGCCCGCGGCGCCGACGACCACGTCCTCCACTGAGATGTGGACGACGCGGCCGCCGGCCAGCGGTGCGAGCCCTCGCCGGAGCTCGGTCGCGATCTCCGGCAGCGGGCGCCCGAAGTGGACCACGACGCCGACCTCGACGGTGTCGGAGCGCACCGCCACCCCTCGGATCCGCCCCCCGGGCACGGAGGTGGACAACGTCCCGAAGCCCCCGCTGGACAGCCTCACCACGTCCGGTGAGCGCAGAGCCGCCTCGGCCACCCGCCGGGCGATCGTTCCGGGGTCGTCGACGCCGTTCATCACTACTGGACCCGAGGTGCGGAGTCGGCCTCTGCGTCTTGGCCGTCGTCGTCATCGGGCAGGTGGATGTCGCCCACCCTGATGTTGATCTCGGTGACTTCGAGACCGGCCATCCTCTCGATGGCGTTGGTGACGTTGCGGCGCACGGCCGCGGCGAGGTCCTGGATGGCGGTCCCGTACTCCACGACGAGGTCGATGTCGACGGCGGCCTGCCGTTCACCGACCTCCACGGAGACTCCGCGCGCCGCCGACGAGGCGTCCCCGCCGCCGGTCATGGCGTCCCTCACCACGCCCATGGCACGGGCCGCCCCGCCGCCCATCGCGTACACGCCGCCGATCTCACGCGCGGCCATGCCGGCGATCTTGGCGACGACCCCGTCGGCGATCTGGGTGTGGCCGCCCTCGTTCGACGCGTCCCCGGTCCGGTTCGCCTCACGGGCCCCCGGCACCCTGGTCTCGGTCCTGGTGTCCGACACTGGTCCCCCTACGCAGTGTGCAGATGAGCCCGTGTCCCGGGCTCCGGTCGTATGAGCGACGTCAGCGCTTGAAGACGTCCTTGATCTTCTCGCCGGCGTTCTCGATGACCTCTTCGGCCTTCTCCTTGAACCCCTCGGCCTTCTCCTTGGCCTTGTCGGCGGTGTCCTTGGCGTCGGCCTTGGCCTGGTCGATCTTGCCCTCGGCCTGGACCGAGCGGTCACCGGTCGCCTTGCCGTAGGCCTCCTTGGCCTTGCCGGCGACGTCGTCGAAGTTCTTGCCCATGTGCGTACACGCCTCCCCACCCGGGGGATCCCACCCCGGGGATTACGGACCGAAACCCGTGGATCACTCCGCTGAGCGACCGAACGGGTTTCGAACTAGTTCACACCATATACACACTGTGAGTAGTCGACAAGGCACATGGAGTAAGGTGTTGCAGGTCAGAATAGGTAATGACATCCCCATCCCTGCCCCAAACCCGCCTCGAAACCCTGCCCCGGACAGAAAACGAAGGGGCGCCCGAAGGCGCCCCTGGTTCGTCCGAAAATCGACGCGGGTCGACTCACCCGAAGACGACGGTCTTGTCCCCGTTGAGGAGGACCCGACGCTGCGCGTGCCAGTTGACCGCGCGCGCCAGCGCCACCGACTCCAGGTCCCGACCGATCGCCGTGAGCTGTTCGGGGCTGTGCGTGTGGTCGACCCGGGACACCTCCTGCTCGATGATGGGCCCCTCGTCGAGGTCGGCGGTGACGTAGTGGGCGGTGGCCCCGATGAGCTTCACGCCCCGCGAGTGCGCCTGGTGGTAGGGCCGGGCGCCCTTGAAGCTCGGCAGGAAGGAGTGGTGGATGTTGATGATCCGGCCCGACATCTTGGCGCACAGCTTCTCGGACAGGACCTGCATGTAGCGGGCCAGCACCACCAGGTCCACGTCGTAGGAGCCGACCAGTTCGAGCAGCCGGGCCTCCTGCTCCCCCTTGCTCTGCGGGGTCACCGGCAGGTGGTGGAAGTCCACCCCGTAGGAGTCGGCCAGGAACTCCAGGTCGGGGTGGTTGGAGACGACCGCGGCGATGTCGATGTCGAGCAGGCCGCTGCGGTGACGGTAGAGCAGGTCGTTGAGGCAGTGTCCGAACTTGGACACCATCACGAGCATGCGCGGGCGCACGTCGCGCGGGCTGAGCGTCCACTCCACGAACGCGTCGCCATGGCCGAAGTCCCCGGCCAGCGCGGCGAAGGCACCGCGCAGGGCGTCCTCCCCGACGACCCCGTGCCCGCCCTGCTCGGCCACGAACTGCATGCGCAGGAAGAAGCGGCCGGTGTAGTGGTCTCCGTACTGCTGGCTCTCGGTGATGTTGCAACCGTGGTCGGACAGCAGATTGGCCACCGCCGCGACGATGCCGCGGCTGTCGGGGCACGACAGCGTCAGGATGTACTCGCGCTCGCTCATGGGAAGACAACCGTTTCTGGGGTCGGACCGGCCGTGCGGCCGTGACGTCCCAGGATATCCACCGGGTGTCGGTCGTGGGCGGCTCCGACCGAGACCGGTCGCAGTTCACACCCGTTCCGTGCGCACCGCGGGTTCCGGAACCCGTCGGCGGTCATCCGATTCCGGCCAGGGAATATGAAAAGTATTCATGTTCTGGCATGCTCGGAGTCATGACAAGCCTGCGTGAGAAGTACGAGGCCGCGACGCGCGAACTCCAAGCCCCCTTCGCCATGGTCGACCTGGCCGCCTTCCGCGCCAACGCGGCCGCCCTCACCCGCCGCGCGCACGGCCGACCCATCCGGGTCGCCAGCAAGTCCGTGCGCTGCCGCGCACTGCTGCGCACCGCGCTGGAAACGCCCGGCTACGAAGGCGTCATGGCCTTCACCCTGCCCGAGGCGCTCTGGCTCGCCCAGGACGACCCCGGCGGTCCCCTCGGCCGCGACATCCTCGTCGCCTACCCCACCGCCGACCTCGACGCCCTGGTCCGCCTGGCCGCCGACCCCGCGGCGGCCCGCGTCATCACCCTCATGGTGGACGACACCGCCCACCTCGACCTGATCTCCCGGGCCGTCACCGCCGCCGAACACGAGGGGGCCCGCCCCTCCGACGCGCCCCCCGTCCGGGTGTGCCTGGACATCGACACGAGCTGGCAGCCCTTCGGCCCCCGGATGCGCGTGGGCAGCCTGCGCTCCCCCGTGCGCACCCCCGCCCAGGCCGCCGACCTGGCCCGCGCCGTCGTCCGCCGCCCCGAACTGCGACTCGACGGGATCATGGCCTATGAGGCCCAGATCGCCGGCGTCGGCGACGCCCCCGCCGGCCGCCCCCTCTACGGTCGCCTGCTGCGCACCGTCCAGCACCGCTCCGCCGTCGAACTCGCCAAACGCCGGGCCGCCATCGTGCGCGCCGTGCGCGAGGTCGCCCCGGTGCGCTTCGTCAACGGCGGAGGCACCGGCAGCCTGCACACCACCGGCCGGGAGAAGGCCGTCACCGAACTCGGCGCCGGCTCGGGGCTCTACCACCCCCACCTGTTCGACCACTACCGGTCGTTCGAGGGCCGCCCGGCCGCGCTGTTCGCGCTGCCCGTCGTGCGCCGTCCCGCCCGCGGCGCGGTCACCGCCCTGGGCGGCGGCTACCTCGCCTCGGGGCCCGCCGACGCGCTCCGCCTGCCCCTCCCCCACCTGCCCGCCGGCCTGGCCTACAGCGCCAACGAGGGCGCCGGCGAGGTCCAGACCCCACTGCTGGGCGCCGTCGCCGACACCCTGGAGATCGGCGACCGGGTGTGGATGCGTCACACCAAGGCGGGCGAACTGTGCGAACGCTTCGACACCCTGCACCTCATCGACTCCGACACCGGCACCTACGTACGCGCCGTCCCCACCTACCGGGGTGAGGGCAGGACCTTCCTCTGACCCCCGGACACGACCGAAGGGCCCGTGCGCGAGCACGGGCCCTTCGACATGGGACTATGCGCGCCTGCGGCGCACGATCAGGGCCACCACGCCCACCGCGATGACCGCGCCCACACCCACCGCGAGGATCATCGCTTCGGGGGGGAGCCGTCCGCGGGACTGGTAGGTGGTCACGACCTCGTCGTCGCCCTTGAGGAGGATGCTGCCCTCCCGAGGCTCGACGAGGTGGCTCTCCACCCGTACCGCGCCACCACCGATGACCAGGGCGCGGGCCTCGTCGACCAGCCGTCCGCCCTTCTCCTTGACCCGGTTGATCTGTCGCCGTGCGATGTTCGCGGGCTTGGCCTGCACCACCAACTCGTCGATGGTCTCGGCGAGCCGTCGCTGCTCGCGGTTGATCTCGGCCTCGATATCGGCCGGAGTCCGGCGCGGTTCGGTGTCGCCTGCCGCCATCTGGGCTGCCTCTCTCACTAACGCAGAGTCGTATGAGATCCCGTGTCCGAGCCGGTGTCCCGACCCTCGTCCTCCGCGCCGTCGGACGGACCGGAGAATCTCAGCGCGCCGTCGATTCCGTCGACCACGCGGAAGAAGTCCCGCGTGGACAACCACAGTTTATAGATGATGGCGAGTTCGAAGGCGAGGAGCAAAACACCCGCCACGGCGGTGATCCAGCCGATAAGGGACGGAAGGCCCGTCACCGCCACCGCCACCGGCGCCACCACGAAGACCGCCATCTGGAACTCGATGCCGCCGACCAGGTGCGTGCGCACACGGCGCGCGTTGAGCGACGACCAGAACCGCTGGTACCAGGGGAAACGGGTACGGAACTCCTGATGCAGGTCCACCTTGGGCAGGGTCAGGTCCGGCTGCTTGCCGGCCGTGCGCCGGTTGCGGTTCTCCCGTTCGGTCTGGGTCCGCAGTATCCCTTCGAGGACCGCGATGCCGTGCCTGAGGACCGCCTGCTCGCCGCCATCGCTCATGGTCCGACCGCCCGCGCCGGTCGCCGCCGCGGTGTCGTCCCCCTCCGGGCCGAGCATCGACAGGGTCGCCCGTGCCCGCTCCAACGCGGCGGCCAGGTGCGAGCGCATCTCCCGGCGCACCTTGTACACCTGGAGCGCGTTGAGATAGCGCAGCATGTCCAGGAACACCACGGCCAACGCCAACCACACGAACCACACCGGGTCGGCACCCGGGTCGGCCTCCTCGGCCACCACGTACTGGCCGCCCATGAGGGCCACCACCGCGACCAGCACCCGGAACCGGTCGGACACGTAGTCCACCCAGGCGCCGAACACCGTCTCCGTGCCGGTCAGCCGGGCCAGCTTGCCGTCCATGCAGTCGACCAGGAAGGACAGGAAGTACAACACCGCGCCGAGCAGCAGGAACTGCCGGTAGCCCAGGGCGAAGCACACGGCCGCGCCCAACCCCAGGAAGAGGGCCACCACCGTCAACTGGTTCGGGGTGATCGATGTCCGGTTGGCGACCGGTCGCACGAGACGGACCGCGATCGGGTCCACGAGATAGACCGTCCACCAGGAGTCGCGCTCCTTGAGCGTACGGGCCTTGACCTCGTCGAGCGTGAATGCAGGCATCGGTGCCGAGACTCCCAACCGACCAATCATGAAGTGCGGTCAACAATAGGTGATCGAACCGGCGGTCGATCCCGCAGCGGATGAACCGAACCGGAATCGCAACCGAACCACGGGACACCACCGCCCCTCGCCCACGGGGTCGTTAGTGTGGAGACGAGAGCGACCGGGCCCGTCCCGGCATCCCGGCACAGAGAGGAATCCCACGTGAGCGACCCGATCCGGCTCGAACCCGGCGACCAGGCCCCCGACTTCACCCTGGAGGACGCCGACGGCAAGCCCGTCACCCTCGGCGAGGTCCTGACGCGGACCGACAAGAGCGTGGTGCTGTACTTCTACCCCGCCGCGATGACCCCCGGCTGCACCACCCAGGCCTGCGACTTCCGCGACAACATCCGCGAGTTCGACTCCGCGGGCTTCACCGTCATCGGCGTGTCCCCCGACACCACCGACAAGCTCGCGAAGTTCCGTGACAAGGAGGGGTTGACCTTCACCCTGGTCGGCGACCCCGACAAGGAGACCCTGCGCGCCTACGGCGCCTTCGGCGAGAAGAAGAACTACGGCCGGCTCGTCCAGGGCGTCATCCGCTCCACGGTCATCGTCGGCGCCGACGGCAAGGTCGTCAAGGCCTTCTACAACGTGAAGGCCACCGGGCACGTCGACCGGATCAAGAAGGAACTGGGCGTCTGATCCGCCCACCGGGATCGAGGAGGAGCACCGTCCGAGCCCCCCGGCCCGGCGGACCACGCCCTCCCGATCCCGGTACAGTTGTCCCCACGGGCACGCCCGGGGGCCGTAGTCCAATTGGCAGGAGACGCCAGCTTTAGGTGCTGTACAGTGCGGGTTCGAGTCCCGCCGGCCCCACTCCACTCCGGAACGACCCTGCTCGCGCGTGAACGCGCTCGCCGGGTCGTTCCGTCGTTTCCTCTGGAGGGCGACCCCCAGACCCCCGATGCGAGGCTTCGCCTCGCGGGTTGTAGTTGGCTTGCGCAGGGTCCACTCGACGATGGGGCGATCCCGTTCGACGGCCTCCGGCCGCCCCACCGGATCGCCTCGCCACCCGGGGACCACCCCCGCCCCCGGCCACGGATGATCCGATCCGTTCGATCCGGCCATCACCGCGGACCCTGGCCCGCACCTCTCCCGCCCTCGGAGGACCGGTCAGCGGCCCAGCAGCGCCCACAGGACGATCGCCAGCAGCACCAGCACGCCCAACGCGACCGCGAGGACACGGACGGGCGCGCCCGCGCCGCTCTTCCCGGCGTGTCGACCGGGGTTGGTGAGTCCCAGGGTGTCGGTGGACTCGCGCAGCGAGGCCACGAACGCGCTCATCGCCTCCGGGCTGTTGCGCAACCGGTCACTGATGTTCTCGGCCAGCATCCGGCCGCCCGCCTTGAAGTGCTCCTTGGCCGACTCGCGCGGCTCCGGCACCGCGGTCGGGTCCTCCCCGTCCTGCTCCGCGGTCCCCTCGGCGGGCTCCCCGCCCTTGCGGGCGTCCTCGCCGCTCCACGGGGCCAGCGCCGCGATGCGCAGCATCTTGGTGGCGTTCTCCGCGGTCAGCCGCTCCCCGGGCTCCACTTTGAGCAGCCCGGCCAGCGCCGGCGCCAACGGGCCGGCCTTACCGGCCATCGCGGGCTCGTCCAACGGCTCCTGGCGCAGGATCTTGATGTAGCCCTTGCGGTCGTAGGGCGGGTACCCCTCCACCGCCGCGTACAGGGTCGCGCCCAGGGACCACAGGTCCGACTCCGGGCCGACCGGACCGGCCTTGGCCCGCTCCGGCGACAGGTACGCGGGGGAACCGACGATCCGGCCGGACTCGCTGAGCGCCGACTCGCCGTTCCAGGCCGCCAGACCGAAGTCGGTGAGCACCACGCGACCGCTCCTGGTGATCATCACGTTGCCCGGCTTGACGTCGCGGTGGACGATGCCCTCGCTGTGCGCGACCTTGAGCGCGTCGATGAGCTGGAGCCCGATCTCGGCCACCCGCTGATAGGGCAGCGGGCCGCCCACATCGATGATCTCCTCCAGGGTGGAGGCCTCCAGCAGCTCCATGACGATCCACGGTCGCCCGTCCTCGTCCACGACGTCGAGCACCGTGATGAGGCTGGGGTGGCTCAGCCGTCCGGCCACACGGGCCTCGCGGGTGGTCCGCTGGAGCAGGGACTCGCGGTCGGACCGGCTCAGGGACTCGGGCAGACGCAGTTCCTTGACCGCGACCTCACGGTCGATCACCAGGTCGACGGCGCGCCAGATGGTGCCCACACCGCCCCTGGCGATCTCCGCGAGCAACTGGTAGCGCCCCTTCAGCAGACGCCCCTCAGGCGCGGGGGCGGCCACGGCGGCCTCCTCCGGGCGCGCGGGATCCGGCGCCGGCTCGGGACGCTGCGTGTGGGGGTTGTCTAGGGAGGACACGGTTATCCACGGGTCCATTCACCGGCCATGGTGGCCTCCTGCGGAGCATTGCGGTCGCTGTCACCACGTAGGTGCACGGATCAATCGTTATACCAGCAGGACACGGGCGCCCTACCGGCCGTTGCCATAACACCGACACATAGGTTCGCTTTCGTTATGTCCAACGAGAGCGAACACATGCGCCGATGACCCCTCCTCGACCCGTTCTCGACAAGGAGGGGTCCACGTGCGGATGAGACGCCTCCGCGCGCACATCGGTTCACAGTGGTCCCGGGTTTCACACCCAGAGTTCATCGGGGGTGCGCACCTCGACCGGGCCGACCCCGATGTCGGTGAGCGGAGAACCCAACCGCTCGGCGTCGCCGACGACGATGACCACGGCCTCCTCCGGGCGCAGGTACTCCACCGCGGCCGAGTCCAACGCCTCCTTGGTGAGCCGCTCGTACCCGGCCCGGACCCGGTCGACGTGATCGTCGGGCAGGTCGTGGACGACCATGTCGACCAGTGACCCGGCCATCGCGCGGGCGGTGGAGTAGGACACCGGCAGCCCGATCGTGTTGGACTCGCGGACCGCGACCAGCTCCTCCTCGGTGACCCCCGACTCGCGCAGCTTCGCCACCTGCTCCAGGGAGGAGGTGATGGAGTGGGCGGTGGTGTCCGCCTCGACCTGCGTGGACATGAAGAACACCCCGCTGTCGCGACGCAGGTCGAACCGCGCGCCGGCACCGTAGGTGTACCCCAGGCGCTCGCGCAGCTCCAGGTTGAGCCGGGAGCCGAACATGCCGCCCAGCACCTCGCCGATGCCCTCGGCACGCGGCAGGTCGACCTGCGAACGCGACGGCGCCCGGTGCGCGATGACCAGGGCCGACTGCACCGAACCGGGGCGGTCCACGATGAGGACGCGGGGCAGGGGCCCGGGCGGCGGGGCCGGCGCGGTGATGACGCGCTCGGGCGTGGGCGCGGTGTCCCCGAACACGGTCTTGCCCAGGTCCGTCAGGTCGACCCCGCTCAGGTCGCCGACCACGACGAGGGTGCCGGCGACGGAGGCCAGGGTGTCGGAGTGGAAGGACGCGACGGTCTCGGGGGAGACGTCGGCCAACCGGACCGGGCCGCCGGCCAGCGGCGTGGCGTAACGGCCGGTGAACAGCTGCCCGCCGAGGCTGCGCATGGCCAGGGTGCCGGCGGTGGCGGCCTCCAACCAGAAGCGCTCCAGCAACTGGTCGCGGCGGCGGACGATGTCGTCGGGGTTCAGCGCGGGCCGGCGCACCGCGTCGGCGAAGAGCCGAACGGCCTCGCCCAGGCGGCCCACGGGGACGTCGAGGCCGGTGATGAACCCGTCCCAGTTGACCCGGGACACCCATTCGGCGCCGTGCCGTTCCAGCGCGGGCGCCAGGGAGCTGTTGCCGTCGGGGCCGTCCTCCAGCACCTCGCTGGTCAGGGCGCCGACACCCATGGCGTCGAGCGGTTCCACCGCTCCGCCGTAGGGGTGCACCAGGCGAACGGAGACCAGGTACTGGCCGGGGACGTCGATCGCGACGACCGTACCGCCGCCGACGGTGATCCGCTGAGGCCGGGGAAAGGTGTAGGACGCCGGAGTACCGAGGTCCGGGCGGTTCTGCGACATGCTCTGCGACTCTTTCTGTGGTTGCTCGGGACTCAGGCGTCGTCGGAGGCGGTGGCCCGGGCCTCGACCTCCGGCGTCTCGGCGGCGTCCTCACCGCGCGGGTCGAATCGGACGACGAGCATGTTCTCGTCGACGAGCAGCCGTTCGGCGGCGGCGCGCACCTCCTCGGCCGTGATGTCCGCCCAACGGGTCGGCCAGGTCAGCGCCAGCTCGGGATCGTCGAACAGCTGGGTGCAGGAGCTGATGGAGTCGGCCAGCCCCGCGGGCCCGGAGATGGATTGCAGGTGGTCCCGCTCCAGGACGGCGCGCGCCCGGTCGAGTTCGTCCTCGGTGACGCCCTCGGCCAGCCGGGCGACCTCCGCGAGGATCTCCGCCTCCAGGGTGTCGCCGTCGACGTTCTCGCGGGCGAGCATGTTCACCAGCAGCAGGCTGTCGGTGTACCGGAACGGCAGGACGTCGGCGGCGGCCCCGCCGTCGTCGGCGGCGATCGGCCGGTCCACGACCAGCGACCGGTACAGGCGGCTGCCCTGCCCCTGCCCCAGCACGGCCGAGAGCAGGTGGGCGACGTCGAACCCGCGCTCGCCGTAGGACGGCGCCCGGTAGCACAGGAACACCCCGGCGGCCGGGACCGTCTCGACGACCCGGTCGCGGAGCGGTCCGCCCAGCGGCGCGTACAGGGTGGCGTCGGGGGCCTCGGGGATATCCCCGCGCGCCGGGATGTGGCCGAAGAACTTCTCCACCCGGTTGCGGACGTCCTCCGGGTCGAGGTCGCTGACCACGGTGATCACGCAGTTGTCCGGGCCGTAGTGGACCTTGTGGAACGACTTGACGTAGTCCAGGTCGGCGGCGTCCAGATCGGCCATGGAGCCGATGGTGGGGTGATGGTAGGGGTGCCCCTCGGGGTAGGCCAGGCGCAGGATGCGCTCCAGCGCGGTCCCGTAGGGCTGGTTGTCGTACCGCTGGCGGCGCTCGTTCTTGACCACGTCGCGCTGGTTGTCCAGCACCTCCTGGGTCATGCCCTCGCGCAGGGTGGCCAGCCGGTCGGCCTCCAACCACAGGATCCGGTCGAGGGCGTGGACGGGCACCGTCTCGTAGTAGTTGGTGCGGTCGCTCGAAGTGGAGGCGTTGATGTCACCGCCCAGCCGCTCGATCTCCTCGAAGTGCTCGCCCTTGGCCACGTTGCCGCTGCCCTGGAACATCAGGTGCTCGAAGAGGTGCGCGAACCCGGTACGGCCGGGCACCTCATGGCGGGAACCGACCCCGTACCACAGGTTCACGGCGGCCACCTGACCGGTGGAGGCGGGCGCGGTCACCAGACGCATCCCGTTCTCCAGCGTGTACTGAACCAACTGTCCCGCCGCTCCGATGCCGGTCACCAGTGCTGCACCCCGATTCACGCGTCGCCTGAAACCACCGTCACCGCATCGCGACGATGACGACTACGACCCTACGGCCTCAGGCCACCGTGTGGACACCCGAACGGGCCGACACGTCGCGCTCCTCGGCTCAGCCGCGGTACTCGGTGGTGTCCATCGAGCGGGCGATTTCGTCGTAGACCGCGCTGTACTGGGAGTCGGCCGACCACACGTACAACAGCACGTCGCTGACCGGCAGGAACCACATGCGCACCTCGAAGGCCTCGTCGTTGGCGCAGGTCACCTGCCACACGGAGTGGTGGGACTTCAGGGTGTCGGCGTGCTCGGTGAAGTCGGAGACCTTCAGCTCCGCCTCGGAGACGCCGATACCGCCCGAGGCGGCGGAGTTGAGGCTGCGGCAGCTGCCCGTGTCGTCGGCCCAGCCGTCGTCCTTGGAGTGGGCGTCGCCCTTCTTGGGCCAGTCGTCCGGGTTCTTCTCCGCGGCCTTGGGGGTGAGCTGGATCGACCCGTAGGCACAGGGGTCCTGCCCGGGCGGACTGGCGCACAGGGTGCCGTCCTGGTTCTGCACCGCCCATCCTTCGGGGACGTCGATCGCGACGCCGTCGACCTTCTCGGTGGTGAACCCCTCCGGGCCGGGCGGCTCCACACCGGGCACCACACCGTCGGCCCCCATCCGAAGACCGGCGTCGCCGCCCTCGTCCTCGGGGTCCCCGGCGCAGGCCGTCAGCAACAGGAGGGAGACGGCCGCGATCGCCGCTCCCGTGGCGCGCGCACCGCGTGCCCGATGACCTCGCCCGTGGATGCCCGCCATGCCTCGTCCCTCTCGACCGTGCGTCCCGATGGTCAGAACACAGTCGACCTTAGCGCCACCGGAAGGGAGCCCCGACAACCCGGTCCGCACGGGTACGAGCCGCACGTTCCCGACATCGTCCACAGGCGGCCCGCGACACCCGACCCGGTCGGCCCCCGGCGACTACCCTGGGGCCATGGTGGACCTCGCGAAGATCACGCAACCCTTGTCCCTCGACCGGTTCGGGCCCCGCCGGACCGGTCCCCTCGTACTGGAACTGGATTTGACCGAGGGGGTCGCCGACGAGGCCCCCGGGGACCCCATCGGTCAACTCTTCAACCGTCGCCGACAGCACTACCTCGACGTGGTGGAGGGGATCCGCCGCGGCGCCCGCGACCCCGAGGTCGCCGCCCTCCTGGTCCGGGTCGACACCCGGTCCCTGGGCTTCGCCAAGGTCCAGGAACTGCGCGCGTGCGTCGCCGACTTCCGATCCACCGGACGACCCGCCGTGGCCTGGGCCGATTCCTTCGGCGAGACGGGCGACGGCAACCTTCCCTACTACCTGGCGTGCGCGTTCTCCGAGGTCGCCATGGCCCCCACGGGGCTGTTGGGGCTGACCGGCCTCATGATCAAGAGCACCTTCGTCAAGGGCGCCCTGGACCGGCTCGGCCTGGACTACGAGGTCGGCAAACGGCACGAGTACAAGAACGCGCTCAACGGGGTCACCGAGACCGGGTTCACCGACGCCCACCGCGAGGCCACCGACCGGATCGTCACCTCCCTCGGCGACCAGATCGTCGAGGGGATCGCCCAGGCCCGCCCCCTCTCGGAGGAGCGGGTGCGCGCCCTCGTCTCCCAGGGGCCGTTCCTCGCCTCGGAGGCCCTCGAACACGGGCTGGTGGACCGGCTGGCCTACCGCGACGAGATCTACTCCGACCTGTTGGCGCGGGTCCGGGGGGACGCCGACGCCGAACCGCGCCTCCAGTTCGTCTCCCGCTACCACCGCAAGCACACACCGGCGCAGCGCCCGCGCCCGGTCGGCGACGCCGACCACATCGCGCTGATCACCGCCACCGGGACCATCAGCCTGGGCCGCACCCGGCGCTCTCCGCTGGGCGGCGGCACGGTCATGGGTTCGGACACGGTGGCGGCGGCGTTCCGCGCCGCCCGCCGCGACCCGCACGTCAAGGCCGTGGTGTTCCGGGTGGACAGCCGGGGCGGTTCCCCCACCGCGTCCGACGCGATCCGCCGCGAATCCCAGTTGACCCGTGAGGCCGGCATCCCGGTGGTGACGACGATGGGCGACTTCGCCGGTTCCGGCGGCTACTACGTGACACTGGGGTCGGACGCGATCGTGGCCCAGCCGGGCACCCTGACCGGATCGATCGGCGTCATCGTCGGCAAACCGGTCCTGGGACCGCTGCTGGAGCGGTACGGCATCACCAGCGAAACGGTGGGCACCGGCGAGCACGCCGGGATGTTCGGTTCCGACCGGGCCTTCACCGAGTCGGAGTGGGAGCGGGTCAACGCGCTGCTGGACCAGGTCTACGACGACTTCACCGCCAAGGTCGGCGCCGCCCGGAACATGACCCGCGACGAGGTCCACGAGGTGGCCCGAGGACGTGTGTGGACCGGCCGGGACGCCCGCGAACGCGGTCTGGTCGACGCCCTGGGCGGGCTGGAGACGGCGGTGCGCATCGCCCGGGAGAAGGTCGGCGGCCGGGCCCTGCCGCTGCGCCCCTTCCCCCGTCAGCACCCGCTGGACCGGCTGCGCCAGCACGAGTCCAGCGAGGACCCGGCAGCCGCCCAGCCGCAGAGCTCACTGAGCGCCTGGGGTCCGCTGCGGCACGTCGCCGCCGTCCTGGGACTGCCCGAGGGGGGCCCGCTCACCATGCCCGACCCCGGTCGCGTCCGGTAGGGCGCGGTCCGCGTCCCCGCCCGCCGGGACGCCGTCGGCAGCGGATCGCACCCGGGGCGGGAGGGCACCGCGGGCCGCCCGAGGACGACGGGAGGGCGCGCACGGGTGACACGCCCCGGATCGGGTGTGCGGGATGATCGACGTCGGCGACCGCGATGGCCGCCGACACCGAACGAGGGGACGACGAGGTGGACGACCCGGTGGCGACCGGACCGTACCTGGAGGCGATGGGGGCACTGCCCGCCGGGGTCACGGTGGTGACCGTCGCCGACGGCAGGGACGACATCGGGGCGACGGTGAGCGCCTTCGGGTCGGTCTCCGCCGACCCGCCCGTGATCTCGGTGAGCGTGGACTCCGAGGGGTACATGGCCGAGGTGATCGAGGAGGTCGGCGCGTTCGCGGTGAGCGTGCTCGGCGGCGACCAACGGGCGTTGGCGGGCCGCTTCTCCGCCGAGGGGCGGCCCAGCGCCCGGCTGCTGGTGTCGGGCCAGGCGCACCACCGGGGCGCGCGCACCCGGGCGATCGTCCTGGACGAGGCGCTGGCGGCGTTCGAGTGCGCGGTGCGCCGACAGGTGGTGGTCGGCGACCACACCGTCTTCTTCGCCGAGGTCGTCTCCCTGCCCAAAACGACGGGCACCGGGGCGGCCCTGGTCCGCCGGGCGGGCCGGTACCGCACCGTCGACTGACCCGGAGCGCACGACCGCGCCCGGCCCCGTGAGGCTCCGGGCGCGGTCGTGCGCGGAACGGGACTCCGAGAGGCCCCGGTCGGCACCCGTTCCCCCGCGCCCTCGGGTGTCGCCCCCGGGGTCACGAAGGCCCGGAGCGCACGTCCGGAAAACCAGGACGTGCGGACGGGGCCGAGGGTCCCCGCTCCCGGACCCGTCGGGCACGGGCCGAAGCGGAGCCCGGGTCCGAAGGAACGCGGAGGTTCACGAGAACAACGGCCTACACCAGGCCCTCGACCTCCAGCCACTCCTGGGCGACGTCGGCCGCCTCCTCCTTGTCGACGATGACGCGCTCGTTGAGCGTGGTCAGCGCCTCGGTGGTCAGGGCCGCCGAGACGGCGTTCAGCACGGCACGGGCGTCCTCGTCCACCTGCTCGGCGTTGACGAGCGGGGTGATGTTCTGGGCGCCGAACAGGTTCTCCGGGTCCTCCAGGACGACGAAGCCCTCCACCGCGATCTGCGGGTCGGTGGTGAACAGGTTCGCGGCCTGGATGTCGTCGTCCAGCAGCGCCTGCGGGATCAGCGCCGGCTCCAGGGCGCGGAACCCGCCGAACTCCACGCCGTAGGCGTCGGCGAGGCCGGGAACGCCCTGCGGCCGCGTCTCGAACTCGGGCGGCGCGCCCAGGGTGAGATCGCCGGCCACCTCCGCCAGGTCGCCGATGGTGCCCAGCTCGTACTCCTCCGCGGTCTCCGGGGTCACCGTCACCGAGTCCTTGTTCTCGGCGTCGGAGGACTCCAGGATCTCCAGGCCCTCGGGCAGCGCCTCGGTGATCGCGGCGTTGGTCTCCTCCGAGGTGCCCAAGGGCGCCTCGTTGTCCAGATAGGCCAGGATGCCGCCGTTGTACTCGGGGAACACCGACAGGCGGCCCGACTCGATCTGGGAGTAGTACACCTCACGGCTGCCGATGTTGAGCCGGTACTCCACCTCGAAGTCCTCGGCGGCCAGGGCGCGCCCGTAGATCTCGGCGAGCAGCGTGCTCTCGGGGAAGTCGGCCGAGCCCACGACGATGGTGCCGGAGCCGCCGCCCCCCGCGGCGTCGCCCCCGTCCTCCTCCTCGAAGGGGTCGCTGCCGCCGCAGGCGCTCAGCAGGAGCACCAGGGGGAGCCCGGCGAGGGCGATCCGTGTCTTCATCGTTCGCAACCTTCTCTCTCATCGGCCCGCCGACGGCGGGCACCTCAACGCGCGGTCGCGGCCTCCGCGCGCAACCCGGGTGCGACGAGCACGCGTCGCAACCCGGCGAACACCAGGGTGGTGGCCACCGCGAGCAGCACCACCAGGACGGAACCGCCCAGGATCATGGACAGGTCCTGACGGGCCTGACCGTCCACGATGTAACGGCCCAGACCGCCGACACCGACGTAGGCGGCGATGGTCGCGGTCGCCACGACCTGGACGGCGGCGGTGCGCATCCCGATGAGGATGAGCGGCATCGCCACCGGCACCTCCAGGCGCAGCAGGACCTCCCGACCGCGCATGCCCATGCCGGCGGCGGCGTCGCGCAGCCCCGGCTCGACGGAGCGCACCCCCTCGTGGGTGTTGACCAGGATGGGCGGCACGGCCAGGGCGACCAGTGCGGTGATCACCGGCACCAGGCCGATCCCCGCGGCCAGCACGATGAGGAACAGCACACCGATGGTCGGCAGCGCGCGGGCGAGGTTGGCCAGGCTCGCGGTGAGGAACCCGCCCACCCCGGTGTGCCCGGTGAGCAGTCCGATCGGCACGGCGATGAGCGCCGACAGCACCAGGGCCAGCAGCGAGTAGTACACGTGCTCGCCCAACCGGGCGGGGATGCCCGCGGGCCCGGCCCATTGGGCGGGGTCGCCGAACCAGGCGACGAGTCCGTCGAGGATCTCCACGGTCATCCCTTCCCGGGCGGCGCGCCCGCCGTCGACTCGATCGTCTCCGCGCCCGTCGGCGCCGTGGCGGCGGCCCGCCGGCGGGCGCGCCCGGTGCGCGCCCGCCGGTCCCGTCGCGCCCACGGGGTGAGCAGGCGTTGGGCCAGGACCAGGAGGGCGTCGGTGAGCAGGGCGAGTGCCACCACCAGGACGATGCCGACGATGATGGGCGCGTCGAACTGGCGGCGGAACCCGTCGCTGAGGATGAGCCGGCCCAGGCCGCCCAGGCCCACGAGGGAGGCGACACTGACCATGCTGATGGTGGCCACCGACGCCACCCGCAGCCCGGCGATGATGATCGGCAGCGCCACCGGCGTCTCCACCGAGATCAGGCGTCGCAGCGGCCCGAACCCCATGGCCACCGCCGCCTGGCGCACGTGGTCGGGGACCTGGCGCAGCCCGTCGACCACGTTGGGCAGCAGGATGACCAGGGTGTACAGGGCCAGCGGGACGATCGCCGTCCAGTCGCTGAACCCGGTGTAGGGCAGCATCAGGAAGAACAGGGCGATGGAGGGGACGGCGTAGAGCACGTTCACCCCGGTCAACAGCGGCGGGTACAGGATCCTCCAGCGCACGCACGCCAGGCCCAGCGGGATCGCCAGGGCCAGGCCGATGGCGATGGAGGAGTAGGCCAACCGGATGTGCTCCAGCAGGCGCGGCAGGATGCCCCGGTCGGGCTCGCCGGGGTGGCTCCAGTTGGCCACGGCCCAGCCCAGCACGCCCTCGGCCCGGTCCAGCGCCGTGCTCATGACGTCGTTCAATCGGTCACCGACCACAGTGCGGTGCCGAGGTCGTCCTGACCGACCACGCCGATGACGCACCCGTCCTCGTCCACTCCGACGGCGCGACCGGCGGGCGAGAGCACGGCGGCGTCCAGAGCGGCGCGCAGGGAGTCGGTCTCCACCGAGAAGGTGTGCCCGTAGGGGACGGTCTCCATCTCGCCGAGGCGGATCCCGGTGGGCGAGTCCCGAAGGGCGCGGGCGGCGATCCAGCCCAGAGGGGCGCGGGCCGCGTCGATGACGAGGATCCAGGGGTGTCCCTCGGCGATGTGCAGCACGTCCTCGACCTTGAGGTCGTCGCCGCAGACGACGTCCTCGCGCAGGGACAGGCTCCGGGCGGGGAAGAACGACAGCCGGCGTACGCCCCGGTCGTGACCGACGAAGGATTCGACGAAGGCGTCGGCGGGCTCGGTGAGCAGCCGTTCGGGGGTGTCGTACTGGGCGAGCTCGCCGCCGGGCCGAAAGACCGCGATGCGGTCGCCCAGGCGCACGGCCTCGTCGATGTCGTGGGTGACGAACACGATGGTCTTGCGCAGTTCCCGCTGGAGGCGCAGGAGTTCGTCCTGGAGACCGGTGCGCACGACGGGGTCGACGGCGCTGAAGGGTTCGTCCATGAGCAGGATCGGCGGATCGGCGGCCAGGGCGCGGGCGACCCCGACGCGTTGTTGTTGGCCGCCGGAGAGCTGGTGGGGCCAGCGTCGGCCCATGGAGGGTTCGAGGCCGACGAGTTCCATGAGTTCGGCGGCCCGGGCGCGGGCGGTCCTCTTGCGGACCCCGAGGAGCAGCGGCACGGTCGCGATGTTGTCCAGCACGGTGCGGTGGGGGAACAGGCCGGCCTGCTGGATGACGTAGCCGATGCCGCGGCGCAGCAGGGCGGGGTCGCGGTCGCGGATGTCGACACCGTCGACGCGCACGGTGCCCCGTGTCGGTTCGACCATGCGGTTGATCATCCGCAGGGAGGTGGTCTTGCCGCTGCCGGAGGGCCCGACGAAGACGGTGGTACGACCCGTCTCCACGGTCAGGTCCAGGTCGGCGACGGCCACGGTGCCGTCGGGATAGTGCTTGGCGGCGCCCTCGAAGGTGATCATCGGTGTCTCCAGTCCGGGGCGGGGTGATGGCGGTACGGATGCGAGCCCTGACGGGAGGGGGGACCCCGGGGGCGGACCGTTCGCACGGTACCCCTGTTCGAGTCCGCCAAACGGGAGTGGCGCGCACCGTGGCCGAATCGGGCCACCATCACCCTTTTCGACCTGGTATGGGGGCACGTGTCCGACGGGCGGGCGGCCGGAGCCCTCAGGCCCGGCCCAGGGCCCACTCGGCGACCGCGTGCAGGTCGTCGGCGATGACGTCGGCCGCTGCGGCCTCGGCGGAGGCGGCGTGCCGGTACCCGTAGATCCCCCGGCGCAGCAGGGCCGCGGCCATGCCCGCCCGCCGCGCCGGCAGGACGTCGTTGTCGACCCGGTCGCCCACGTAGAGGATCTCCTCGGCCGCGATCCCCGGACGGGCGACCGCGGACAGCTCCAGCACCCGGTCGAAGAACTCCTCCTGCGGCTTCTTCACACCCCAGGTGTCGGAGATCCCGATCCCGTCAACGCCCAGCCCCATCGCCTCCAGGGCGGGCCCGGCCTCGGGCGGCTGGTTGCCGGCGATGACCAGCGACAGGCCGGCCCCGCGCATGGTCTCGAACGCGGGCCGCACGTCGGGGTAGAGATCCTTCTCACCGAAGTGCTCGCGCTCGCCGTGCGGGTCCTCCGCGTGCCAGCGCGCGCTCTCGGCCGCCAGGTCGAACCCGGGCACCAGCAGCCGGAACCCGTCGGTGAGCGTCCCGCCGTCGGACAGGACGCCACCGATGGTGCCGAAGAACGCCATGTGCGGGATCTCGAACCGGTCCGCCCAGCGCGCGAAGATCCGCGTCTCGTCGACCAGGGTCTCTCCGACATCGAACACCACAGTACGAATAGCCACGTCGAAGGAGTCTACAAGCCGCCCGAACCGGGACCGGGGGGACGTAGGACCGCGAACGCGTCGGTGATCTGGAGACTCAGCGAACGGAACCGGAAGAGCGCGGCCGGCCGACCGCCCGACCTCCCCGACGGCACCGAGCGCCCGGTCTCCTCGATCTGACCGCGGCGCAGCAGGACCCGGCGCAGGTTGGTGGCGGCCACGTCGTGCCCCAACGCGGCCCGGTAGTACCCCGACAGTTCGGACATGGTGAACTCCGGTGGGGCCAGGGCGAACCCCACGTTGGTGTAACTGAGTTTGGCGCGCAGCCGACGCCGGCCGGCGCGGACGATGGAGGCGTGGTCGAAGGCCATCGGGGGCAGGTCCGCGGCCGGATGCCACCGGGTGTCGTCGGGCACGACCGGGTCGATGTCGGCGGGCACCAGCCCCAGGTACGCCGTGGCCAGGGTGCGCCGCTGGGGGTTGCGATCGGGGTCGCTGCGGGTCTCCAGCTGTTCCAGGTGCGAGAGGTCGCGCACGTCGACCTTCTGGGCGAGCTGGCGGCGGATCGAGGCGCCCAGGCTCTCCTCGGGCCGCAACCGCCCGCCGGGCAGCGCCCACTCCCCCTCGCAGGGCGGCAGGGCGCGCCGCCACAGCAGCACGCACAGCTCACCTCGGCGGATCTGGAGGACGACGGCGAGCGCCTCGTGCGCCGACAGGCCCGCGTCCTGCGCCACGACGCCCGCCGCCTGTCCGTTTGCTTCCGGGATATCCACCCTGTCCCTTCCGTTCCCCGACATGTTAAGCTGCATGAGGTTTGTGCCTGGCAGACAAAAACCTGCCGGCCCGCACCGACCAGCCACGGCACGGCGCCCGCGCCCTGCCCACAGCCTCAAGGAAGTAGTACGGACATGGCACCGGTCACCACCGCGGCGGACACCATGACCAGGCAGGAATGGGCCACCGAGGTCCGCCGCCTGGCAGAGGAGCGCGACGCGGTCATCCTCGCGCACAACTACCAGCGCCCGGAAATCCAGGACGTCGCCCACCACACCGGCGACTCCCTGGCCCTGTCCCGTCTGGCCGCCACCGTCGACGCGAGCACCATCGTCTTCTGCGGCGTGCACTTCATGGCCGAGACCGCCAAGATCCTGGCACCCGAGAAGACCATCCTGCTGCCCGACCCCGACGCGGGCTGCTCCCTGGCCGACACCATCACCGCCGAACAGGTGCGGGAGTGGAAGGCCGAACACCCCGGTGCCGTCGTCGTGGCCTACGTCAACACCACGGCCGCGGTCAAGGCCGAGACCGACATCTGCTGCACCTCCTCCAACGCCGCCGACGTCATCAGGTCCATCCCCGAGGACCGCGAGATCCTCTTCCTGCCCGACCAGTTCCTGGGCGCCCACGTCAAGCGGGTCACCGGCCGCGAGAACATCCACATCTGGATGGGCGAGTGCCACGTGCACGCCGGCATCGACGGCCACACCCTGCGGCGGCGGGTGGAGTCCGAGCCCGACGCCGAGGTCTACGTGCACCCCGAGTGCGGCTGCGCGACCTCCGCCCTGTACCTGGTCGGCAGCGGCGCCGTACCGCGGGAACGCGTGAAGGTCCTGTCCACCGGCGGCATGCTCACGGCCGCCGAGAAGACCACCGCCAAGAAGGTCCTCATCGCGACCGAGACCGGCATGCTGCACCAACTGCGCAACGCCAACCCGAACACCGAGTTCGAGGCGGTCAACTCGCGCGCCGAGTGCCACTACATGAAGATGATCAACGCCGACAAGCTGCTGAACTCGCTGCGGTACGGCACCACGGAGATCACCGTCGACGCCGAGACCTCGGCTCTCGCCCGCCGTTCCGTCGAACGCATGATCTCGATCGGATCGCCTTCGCGCGGCGGTGAGTGACCCGGCGGGACGGGTCGGCGACAAGGTGTGAGGTAACAGAACTCTTACCTTCGAGCCACAGTCAGCCGATTCCCCCACACCCCCCTTCTCCCCCCACTACCGTCTGCGGTGAGTGGGGGGAGAATCGTGACCAGAGGCAACGAAAGAGACGAACCGACGCAGGAGACGGTCGAGGCGCTCTACGACGCCTTCGCACCGGTCCTGTACCGGTACGCCTGGTCACTGCTGGGCGAGGGCCCGGGGGTGGCCGACGCCGTGCACGACGGCCTCGTCGCCGCGCGCACCCTGGGCGAACGCCCCGCCGACCCGGCCGAACGCGGCCCCTGGCTGTACGCCCTGGTCCGGGCCGCCGCCCGCCGTCGCGGGTTCGCCCACGCATGCCCCTACACCCGCCTGGCCACCGTGCCCGCCGAGCAGCCGGTCGCGCGCATGTTCTCCCGACTGCCGGCCAGCCACCGCGAACTCGTCGAACTCCACCTGCGCCACGCCCTGCCCGCGTCGGCGATCGCCCGCATCCTGGGGCTGGACCCGGAACTGTGCGTCGAACTGGCCCGCTCGGCCGTGCGCCGCGCCGCCGACGGCCTGGCCGAGGCCCGCGACCCCGAACACGCCGCCCGCGCCCGCGCCCGGATCCCCGAGGACGAGGGACCGATCTCCGCGACCGGGTGGCGGGCCCGGATGGAGGAGGTCTCCACCGCCCTGGCCCTGCTGCGCCCCCCGGGTCCACCCCCGAGCCTGAGGGAGCGCATCGTGAAGAGCTGCACCGACCCCGAACTGGCCGACGAACGGCGACGCGTCGCCCGGGAGATGCACCCGCTCACCTCCGAGGGTTACCCGCTGCACCGCTCCCGTGCCGCCGAGACCACCGACACCGCCGTCGAGACCGGACCGGCCGACGACGAGCAGGGCGCCCCGCGCCCCACCCGGTTCCTGCCCGGAGACCGCCTGCACACGGCCGACCACCCGGTCCGGGAGGAACCGCGGGCACCGCTGCCCGGCCCCGAGGGCGCCGCCGAGGACGAGGACCTCCCCCGCCGGCACTCGCGCCGGACGCTGCCGGTGATCGCCGGCCTGGCCACCGCCACCCTGGCGGTGGCGCTGTGGTCGTGGGCGGGCGCCGTGGAGGGCCCCACCACCGTCATCGGCACCGGCCCCGAGGAGACGGGGGACGGACCCCCCGCCCTCGTCCAGGTGGAGACCGCCTCCACCGCCGCCGACACCCGCCCCGAGGCGGACGCCACCACCGGTGTCTCCGACACCCCCGCCTCCCCCGAGGAGGGGGAGCCCACCGAGGCCCCCGGCGACGGGGCACAGACCTCCCCCGACCCCCGGGCGCCCGGTGAGAACACCACCCCGCCCGACCGGGAGGACCCGCCCGCGGGCGAGGCCCCGCCGCAGCAGCCCTCGGTGGAGCCCTCCGGAAACGACGACGCCCCCGACGAGGAACCCGACGACGGGTCCGATCACGGAGGCGGTCTGCTCAGCGGTCTGCTGGGGCTGCTTCTGGGCGGTGGCTGACGCCCACGGCCCCGCTCCGGCGGGGGCCCGGAAGGTCAGAAGGAGACGAGGAGGCGTTCGGCGGCGATGTGCAGTCGCCGTTCGACCTCGTCGACGTCCCGGCGGCCCTTGAGGATCTCCACCAGCTCGAAGATCCACACGCTCGTGAGCGATCCGGCCAGCACGTAGCCGACCTCGTCGCGGTCGATGTCGTCGCCCTCGCCGTTCTCCGCGTCCAGGGAACCGGTGGCCACCCGCCACACCAGGTCGGTGATCCGGCTGTCGAGCTCGATCTTGACCTCGGCCATGATGAGCGAGCGCACCAGGGCGTCGGCCAGCTCCGGCTCGCGCATCAACCCCCGGGTGGCGCGCAGCAGCACGTCCACGGCACGCCCCGCCGGGGTGTCGGCGGTGGGCGGACGACGGACGATGCCGCCCTCCAACAGGTCCAGCTCCTCGGTGACCACGGCCACGACGAGGTCCATCTTGGAGGGGAAGTACCGGTAGAGGGTGCCCAGGGCCACCCCCGCGCGTTCGGCGACCGAGCGCATCTGCATGGCCTCGACGCCGCCGCGCACGGCCAGGGCCGCGGCGGTCTGCACGATGCGCTTACGGCGCTGGGTCTGGCTTCGCGACATGGTTCCGATCGGCGCCTGCACCGCCACAGGATCTCTCCCATTCGTCGTCAGTCCCGCGTGTCGAGCACTCGCCGCGGCACTGGGAGGGGCTACCAGGTGTCATGGCCGAAGCCCACCGGGAGCACCGACCTGATGAGAACACGTTATCCAACCGCTTCCCGTTCGCGCAGCGGTTCTCATCCATGATCCACGCCTCATTGACCGGCAGAGCAGCGGCATGGCGGAATCGATCCAGGGTTTTTAGGAACACCGGTACAAGATTTGTAGAATATGTTCTATTTCGCTCGGCGCGCGTCCCTCTCCCCCGATCGGTGACTCTGGGTGCTCCCCCCGAGGGCCCGACCGCCGCCCGCCCGCCCCCGGCGACCTCGACCATCCTAGAATCGAACCCGATTCGGTTTCCAGTGAGAGGTGGCCCATGCCCGAGACACCCCCCGTCGAGGACCTCGGAGCAGGCGTGTGGAGCCTGCCGGTCCCCATCCCCGGCAACCCCCTCGGCTTCACCTACGTCTACGTCCTGACCGGGTCCGACGGCCCCGTGCTCATCGACACCGGCTGGGACCACGACGACTCCTGGGAGGCCCTCGTCAAGGGCCTGGCCCGGATCGGCCACGGCATCGACGAGGTCCGCGGCGCCGTCCTCACCCACTTCCACCCCGACCACACCGGGCTCACCGGCCGACTGCGCGCCGCCTCCGACGCCTGGATCGCCATGCACCCCGCCGACATCACCGTCACCGAACGCCTGCGCGCCCGGGACGAGAACGAACAACGGAGCGACCTGGCCGACCAGATGCGCTCCGCCGGCTTCCCCGAGACCGACACCGCCGAACTCCTGGCCGGCCCCCGCTACTCCCCTCCCCCGGTCGTCCCCGACCTCCCCCTGGCCGACGGAGAACGCGTCGACCTGCCCGGCCGCGACCTGCGCGCGGTATGGACCCCCGGCCACACCCCCGGCCACCTGTGCCTGCTCCTCGCCGACGGCGGCCGTCTCTTCACCGGCGACCACGTCCTGCCCCGCATCACCCCGCACGTGGGCCAGTTCCCCCTGACCACCGACGACGGCGACCCGCTCGGCGACTTCCTCGCCTCCCAGCGCGCGATCGCCGACCTCGCGGACGCCGAGACCCTGGTGTGCCTTCCCTCACACGAGCGCCGCTTCACCGGCCTGCGCACCCGTGCCGAAGAGATCATGGGACACCACGAGGACCGCCTCCGCGAGATCCTCGACCTGCTACCCGACGGCACCGCCGCCACCCTCTGGGAGATCACCTCCGGCCTCACCTGGCGCCGCCCCTGGGCCGACATGAGCGTGAGGGCCCGGCACATGGCCGCCGCCGAGACCTCCGCACACCTGCGCCTGTCGGAGGAACGCCGCCTGACCACGCGGATCGCAGGGGCCGACCGACCCCGTTGGGCCGCCGTCACCGGCCCGAACGACCCGGCATAGGATTCCCTACCAACCGGCCCGGGGCCGACCCGAGGACAACTGACGAGTAACATATGGGGCGCCCACACCCGCCGCCGGACGACGCGCGCACGACGCCCGACGGCGACCACCCCGCCGGTCGACGGCGGCGAACGGGCCCCGCGACCCAACGAAGAGGTGGACTCTTGACCCAGTCGGGCATGAACACGGGACCGCACCCCGAACGCCCCCTGCGCGTCGCCCTGCTCTCCTACCGAAGCAAACAGCACGTCGGCGGCCAAGGCGTGTACGTCCGCCACCTCTCCCGGGAACTCGCCGCGCTCGGCCACGAGGTCACCGTCCTCTCCGGACAGCCCTACCCCGTCCTGGACGAGGGCGTCACCCTGGAGAAGATCCCCTCCCTGGACCTGTACAACGACGCGAACCCCTTCGTCGCCCCGCCCCTACGCGAATGGCGCGACTGGATCGACGTCCTGGAGGTCGCCACCATGTGGACCGCCGGTTTCCCCGAACCCCTCACCTTCTCCCTGCGCGCCAACCGGGAACTGCGCCGCCGCCTGGGCGAGTTCGACGTCGTCCACGACAACCAGACCCTCGGCTGGGGCCTCCTCGGCATCACGTCCGCCGGGATCCCCCTGGTCACCACCATCCACCACCCCATCAGCGTCGACCGCCGCATCGAACTCGACGAGGCACGGGGGTGGCAGAGGCTCTCCAAACGCCGCTGGTACGGGTTCGTCAAGATGCAGGCCAGGGTGGCCCGCCGCCTCGACCCGATCCTGGTCCCCTCCCGGTCCTCCGCCGACGACATCGCCCGCGAGTTCGGCGTCGACCCCGCCGCCATGGAGGTCACCCCGCTCGGCGTGGACACCCGCTCCTTCCACCCCCGCCCCGAGATCGAGCGGATCCCCGGACGCATCGTGTGCACCGCCAGCGCCGACAGCCCCCTCAAGGGCGTCGCCACGCTGCTGCGCGCCGCCGCGAAACTGGCGACCGAACGCGACGTCACCCTGACCATCGTCAGCAAGCCCCGCCCCGGCGGCCCCACCGACCTCCTCGTGGACGAACTCGGCCTGCGCGACCGCGTCGAGTTCGTCAGCGGCATCGACGACACCGCCCTGGCCGAACTCATCGCCGCCGCGCAGATCGCCGTCGTACCGTCCTTCTACGAGGGCTTCTCCCTGCCCGCCGTGGAGGCCATGGCCTGCGGCACCCCGCTCATCGCCAGCCACGCCGGGGCCCTGCCCGAGGTCGTCGGCACCGACGGCGACGCCGGCCGCCTCATCCCCCCGGGCGACCCCGAGCTGCTCGCCGCCGAACTCACCGCCCTCCTCGACGACGACACCGAACGCGAACGCATGGGCGCAGCCGCCTGGCACCGCGTCCAAGAACGCTTCACCTGGCGCGCGGTGGCCGAGTTGACCGCCCGTCGCTACGCGTCCACCATCGCGTCCGTCACGGGCGGCCACCCCACCGACGGCGACAGCCGACCCGCCCCCGTGCGGGCCAACGGCGCCTGAGCGCGCCGCACCCCCGCATCCGCAGAATCCTAGGGAGCCTCCACTGATCACCGTCGACTTCACCCTGTTCCCCGTCGGCCCGGGAGACCGCGTGCTCGACCTGGGCTGCGGCGGCGGCCGCCACGCCTTCGAGGTCTACCGTCGCGGCGCCGACGTCGTCGCCTTCGACCAGAACGTCGAGGACCTGGCCTCCGTCGAGACCATGTTCGCCGCCATGAAGGAGGAGGGCGAGGCTCCCGCCGAGGCCACCGCCGAGACCGTCAAGGGCGACGCCCTCGACATGCCCTTCGACGACGGGTCCTTCGACCGCGTCATCGCCGCAGAGATCTTCGAGCACCTCCCGCACGACACGGCGGCGATGAAAGAGCTGTACCGGGTCCTCAAGCCCGGCGGCATCGCCGCGGTCACCGTGCCGAGCTTCCTCCCCGAGCGGATCTGCTGGGCCCTGTCGGAGGAGTACCACACCAACGAGGGCGGCCACATCCGCATCTACACGCGCGCCGAACTGGAGGCCAAACTCAAGGCCACCGGGTTCGAGATCGGCCCGCACCACCACGCGCACGCCCTGCACGCGCCCTACTGGTGGATCAAGTGCGCGGTGGGCACCGACAACAACGACCACCCGCTCGCCAAGGCCTACCACGAGCTGCTCGTCTGGGACATGTTCCAGGCCCCCACCGTGACCCGGGTGGCCGAACGCCTGCTCAACCCGGTCATCGGCAAGAGCGTCATCGTGTACGTGCGCAAGCCGCGCACCGCCGCGTGATGTCCGTCATCACCGACGTCACCGAGCCCCTGCGCCTGCCCGGCGTCCTCGACGCCGGACAGCTGCTGCGCTCCGCGGACTACCTGGTCCACAGCCAGGAGGCGAACGGGGCCGTCCCCTGGTTCCCCGGAGGCCACACCGACGTGTGGGACCACGTGGAGTCGGCCATGGCGCTGACCGTGACCGGCCGGTGGGAACCCGAGCACGCCGCGGCGGCCCGACGCGCCTACCGGTGGCTGGCGGTCTCCCGTCACCCCGAGGGCGGCTGGCCCGCCAAGTTCCGCCAGGGCACGCCCGTGACGGAGTTGCGGGAGGCCAACCACGCCGCCTACCCGGCCGTGGGGCTGTTCCACCACCTGCTCGTCACCGGCGACACCGCCTTCGCCGAGGAGCTGTGGCCCGTCGTGGAGGAGGGCCTGGAGTTCGTCCTCGACCTGCGCGGCGAACGCGGGGAGATCCTCTGGGCCCGCTCGGAGGACGGCTCACCCGGCGACCACGCGCTGCTCACCGTGTGCGCCAGCGTGCACCACGCGCTGCGCTGCGGAGCGGCTCTGGGCGAACGCCTGGGCCGCCCGCGCCCGGAGTGGACGAAGGCCGCCGACCGGTTGGCCGACCTCATCAACGACGACGAGGACCTGTTCGCCGACCGCGCCCGCTTCTCCATGGACTGGTTCTACCCGGTCCTGGGCGGCGCGGTCGTGGGGACCGCCGCACAGGAGCGCCTCGCCGAACGCTGGGAACGGTTCGTCGTCCCGGGACTCGGGGTGCGCTGCGTCAGCGACCAGCCGTGGGTGACCGCCGCCGAGACCGCGGAGCTGGTCATGAGCCTGGCCGCCGTGGGCCGGATCGACGACGGCGTACGGATCCTGCGCGAGGTACAGCACCTGCGCGACGGAGACGACGGCATCTACTGGACCGGTTACCAGTTCGCCGAGCAGGTGCGCTGGCCGGTGGAACGCAGCACCTGGACCTCCGCCGCCGTGATCCTGGCCGTGGACACCCTCACCGGAACGACCCCGGGCTCCCAGGTCTTCCTGCACACCTGGGACGCCTGAGACACACGTGAGGGGGGCGCGGGCATCACGGCCGCGGCCCCCTCACGGCACGACGAGGACGACACGACGAGGACTACTCCGACTCCGGGAAGAACCGGCCCTCCTCGCCGCGTCCCGGTGGCACGTCGCCACCGCCCGTGTCACCGTCACCGGGACCGGGGATCTCGGGAACCTCGGGGATCTCGGGAACCTCCGGCACCTCAGGGACCTCGGGAATCTCCGGCGAGATCGGCTCCTCCGGGGTTCCGGGGTCCACGGGGGTGTCGTCCACCGGCGGATCGGGCTCCTGCGTGGACGGGTCCGGGGCCCAGTACTGGGTGGACCCGGCGAACGCGGGCGAGGGGAACTCCTCGCGCTCGTACCCCTCCATCGCCTTGGCCATGTAGTCACGCCAGATCGGCGCGGCCACACCGCCGCCGGAGATGTCGTACCCGGGGATGCTGAAGCTCTCGTTGTTCTCGTTGTACACGCCCACGGCCGTGGACAGCTGCGGGGTGTACCCGACGAACCAGGCGGCGACGCTGTCGGAGGTGGTACCGGTCTTACCGGCCACCGGATGCGTCCAGATGTTGGCGGAGGTACCGGTACCGCCCTGCACGACCTGCTGCAACGCGTAAGTGACGTCGGAGGCGGTGGACTCCTTGAGCGCACGTTCGCTCTCCACCTCGGGTCGCACCTCCTCGCCCTCGGCGTTGAGGATCGACTTGATCACGTGCGTCTCGACGTGCTCCCCGCCGTTGGCGAAGGTCGCGTACCCGCCGGCCTGGTCGAGCGGGGTCACGGTGGAGACGCCCAACGCCAGGGTGGGCACCAACTGGTGGTCCTCGATGCTGCCATCGCGCAGCCCGATGCCGTACGCGGTGTCGCGCACGTTCTCGTAGCCGACCTCCATGTTCAGCTCGACGAAGCCGAGGTTGTTGGAGACCCGGGTGGCCTGGATGAGGTCCATCGGACCGCCGGGCGCGTTGCCCGCGTTCTGGATGCGCGAGCCCTGGATCTCCCTGGGACCCCTGCCGTCCACGAAACTGTTGAGGCTGTACCCCTCCTCCAGCGCGGTGGCCAGCACGTACGGCTTGAACGCGGACCCGGCCTGGGCACCGCCCAGCAGGGCGCTGTCGTACTGGTTCTCGCGGTAGTCGTGGCCACCGTAGAAGGCCAGGACCTCACCGGTGGCGGGGTCGACCGTCGCCAGACCGATGTTGACGCCGTCGGGAATGGCCTCCTGCGGGATCGCGGCCTCCACCACCTCGTAGGCGGCGTCCATCATCCCCTCGTCGAACGTGGTGACGACGGTGTAGCCCTGTCGGTTGATCTGGTCCTCGGTGTACCCGAGGTCCGCCAGCTCGCGCACCGCGGCCTCGTACATGTAGCCCCGGTAACCGCTCAGGTCGTTGTTCTCACCGGGGTTGTACTCCACCGGCGCCGGGAACTCCATCGCGTCGGCCTGGCCCTGGCTGATCGCCTCGGTGGTGACCAGACCGTTGACGACGTAGCGCCAACGCTGCTCCATCTCCGGGGTGGTGTTGACGTCGGCCTCGCCGAACGGCGTCGGCTGCTGGATGGCGGCGGCCAGGAAGGCGGCCTCCTCCGGCGTGAGCTCGTCGACGTCCTTGTGGTAGTACGCCTGCGAGGCGGCCTGGATGCCGTAGGCGTTGCGACCGAAGTAGATGGTGTTGAGGTACTGCTCCATCACCCACTCCTTGGACTCGCTCTGGTCGATCTTGATGGAGATGATGATCTCCTGGATCTTCCGCGCGACCGTCTGGTCGAGGGAGACGCCCTCGTAGTAGTTGCGGACCATCTGCTGGGTGATGGTGGACCCGCCCTGGACCTGCTTGCCGGTCACGGTGGACCACACGGCCCGGGTGGTGCCCCGGACGGAGACACCGGGCTCGGTCCAGAAACCACGGTCCTCGGCGGAGATGACCGCCTCGACGATGTGGTCGCCGCCCTCGGTCATCTCGTCGTAGGTGATGGGGTCGCGGTCGGTGCCCCGGTAGGCGAACTGGGTCTCGCCGTCCCCGAAGTAGAAGGTGGAGCCCTGTTCGAGGGCGTCGGCCTTGGCTGCGTCGGGAACCTCGACGGTGGCGTAGAAGTACGCGAAGGCACCGCAGGCGGCCACGATCATCAGCCCGGTGACGATGAGGAAGGTGCGCAGCAGCCGCCACCAGAGCGGCTTCTTACGCTTGGTCTTCTTCTGGCCCGGGGGCCGCTGCGGCCCGCTGCCGGCCGGCCCGGAGGGACCGGGAGGAGGCCCCTGGGGGGGCTGCGCGCCACCGGAACCACTCCGGCCGACGTGCTCGGACAATCTTCGCGGCTGAGGCCACATCGCGGCCGCCTCGGCGGCCGACTCTTCGCTGATGGGCGTGGTCGGCCCACCTCCCGGAGCCTCGGCCGGCCAGGAACCCGCCACCGGAACCGGAGGCGGAACGTCGAAGCGCGGCGTGGCCTGGGGAGCGGGTGGTGCCTGGGAGGCGGGCGGCGCCTCCGCAGGGGTCTCGGACGGGGTCTCGGACCTCGTGAAAGGCGCGGTCGCCGAATCCCCGGCGGGCGCCTCGGAAACAGGCGGCGTCTGGGGAGCGGGTGGTGCCTGGGAGGCGGGCGGCGCCTCCGCAGGGGTCTCGGGCCTCACCAAGGGCACGGTCGTCCAACCGTCGGCGGGCTCCTCGGACCCAGGTCCGCTCTCAGCGTCTCTCGGAACGGCCTGGGCCTCGGCCTCGGAAGGAAGATCCGGGGCGTCCTGTACGGTCTCCGAACCGCTCTGCTCAGTCACAGCGGAACCATTTTCGGTCCCTCCCTTGACCGAGGTTCCGGTCACCGAAGGCTCATCGGGGGCGGACGACTTCTCAGGGTCGCCCTTCCCCGCTTCCTCGGCGTCGTCGAAACCCTGCTCCGCGAGTACCTGAGCGACACGCTCGCGGAAGAAGGTGCCGCTGGTCTTGAAAGTGATCGGACCGGTCTCGAACTCCGGCCCCGTCGCGTCTTCGTCGGTGGACGGGGCACCACCGGTCGCGCTGTCATCCGCCACGGACTCGTTGGACATGTCCTCGGCAGAGGTCTTTTTCGTATCCGGCGCGATGTCCTCGTCATGCTCGGGACGCTGTCCATCCGCCCCGTTCGCGCCGTTCGTGCTCTCGCTCAGCTCCCCGCCCCCATGGCAAATCACGTCCGGCACCGTGCCGTCCTGGTGTTTGACGCGCGACTGCCCCGGATCGGTTCAGTTCAAGTCGGGACCGAAGCGGTATTTCGGGGAATGGCGCTGCCCCCGCTCCGCCCCTCTCCGACACGATACCGGCCCGTAACCATGTCAAGGTCGAATCCATAACCGGGTGATGACTTCTTACCCAAGGCTTACCCTGCGTAGGTGTGTATCCGGGAGTCTGTTATATCGCTCACCGTCACCCTCTCCCGGAAAACACGACGGGCCCCGGGTGACCCGGAGCCCGTGACGGACACGAAAGTCAGCCGACCCGTTCCAGGATCCGCATGGAACCCACCACACCGACCTCCTTGAACGCCCCCGACTCCAGTGCGCGCAGGTAGATGTTGTACGGCGGTCGGCCGCCGTCCTCCGGGTTCGGGAAGACATCGTGGATCACCAGCGCCCCACCCGGCGCCACGTGCGGGCTCCACCCGGAGTAGTCGTTCTGGGCGGCCTCCTCACTGTGGCCCCCGTCGATGAACACCATTCCCAGAGGGGTACCCCACACCGAGGCCACATCGGCGGAACGACCGACGATCGCGATGACCTCGTCATCGAGCCCGGCCTCGGTGATGGTCCGCCGGAAGTGCGGCAGGGTGTCGAACTTCCCGGTCACCTCGTCGACGAGCGACTCGTCGTGGTACTCCCAGCCCTCTTGGTGCTCCTCGGAACCACGGTGGTGATCGACGGTGAGGACCTTCACCCCGGCGACCCGGGCGGCGGCTCCCAGGAAGATCGTTGACTTGCCGCAGTAGGTACCGATCTCGACGATGGGCCCCACATGGGCGTACCGGAGAGCGGTCTCGTAGAGCGCGGTGCCTTCGTCCGTGGGCATGAACCCTTTGGCCGCCTCGGCCACGGCCGCCAGGTCGGCGGGGATGGGAATCGTCATGGGTGAATCATTCCACCACCCATCAGGGGAAGGTCCGCTGGGCCGCCCACAGACCACCTCCACCCCCCACCCCAACACAAAAAAAAAGGGGGGCCGCCCACGGCGACCCCCACACACCAACCCCACCCACGAAGGGAGACCCGCCTCAACAGAGACGGGCCTCGACCCCCAAGAAAAACCGTGGCGGCAACCTACTCTCCCACCCCACCACAGGGCAGTACCATCAGCGCAAGGAGACTTAACGACCGGGTTCGGAATGAGACCGGGTGTGACCCTCCCACCATAACCACCACGGAAACCAACACCC